>CALUPF010000015.1 GCA_944322545.1 Candidatus Gastranaerophilales bacterium | reverse complement strand
GTTGGTTTTATGGTTGCACAATTTGAAATTATTGGGAATTATAATGTAATGAAATTACCTAACGGTATGTACAGAGTGAAAGTTAATAATGGCAATATTGGCGCAGGTTTATGGGATGAAGCAGCAGTAAATAAACTTAGACAAAAATATAGCACTACACAAAATATTGCTAACGCAGATAATCCTTATAAAATGTCTTATAAAGACGCAAAAAATATTCTTCTTTGGGGAACAGGTGAGCCAGGGTTACATAATTTAAAAGCATTTGATGAAGCTTTATTTACTGTGCTGGAAGAAGAGGTAAAAGCTCCTAAAAATATTTTATTAACTGGTTTATGGGGACTTATATAAATATAAAAGTTCAAAAATGTATTAAAAAAAAGAGCCTTAAAAGGCTCTTTTTTAATGGCGGGACCGACGAGCGGATTTCCGTACGGACGACACGAACTTGTGAGTTAGTCAGGATGGCGAACAGTTTGAGCGATAGCGACTTCTATCGCAAAAGCGAAATTCTGTGAGCGTGGAGGAAATCCAAGATAGGAGAGAACGTAGTGAGAG
Source organism: Candidatus Gastranaerophilales bacterium (assembly GCA_944322545.1). Taxonomy (GTDB): domain Bacteria; phylum Cyanobacteriota; class Vampirovibrionia; order Gastranaerophilales; family Gastranaerophilaceae; genus Limenecus. The sequence continues at coordinate 131,216 of CALUPF010000015.1, read as the reverse complement.
CAGAGGAGTGATTATACTAAAAAAGACACCCTAAGGTGTCTTTTAAATGGCGGGACCGACGAGGCTCGAACTCGCGACCTTCTGCGTGACAGGCAGACACTCTAACCAAACTGAGCTACGATCCCAAATTGAATTGTCAATACGAACCATGTCCGTAAGAAAATTATAATATGCTGAATTTTAATTTTCAACAACTTTATTTAAAAAAAATAAATTTTGTTGTCAATGTACTACAAAATCTTTATAATTTTGTTGTTATAACTGTGGAGTTTATTATGAAAAAATCTTTATTTATTGCGTTTTTTATATTTGCAATTTGCGTTTCACCAGTTTATGCAGCTAAATCCGTAAAAGTTAGTGCTTTAACTCCTTTTAATTCTTTGCGTCCCGTAGAGAAAATGAAAGTTATGGCTTTAGAACGTGTTGAATTTAAAAACGGCATTGTGTTTGAAGATGGTACTGTTATATATGGTGATATTTTTGACGTTAAACAGCCTAAAAGAGCAAAACTTAATGCTTCTTTCAAATTTAGACCAACATCTTACACATACAATGGTAGGACTTATAAAATCGAGGATCCTGAATTTGTTGCTAAATATGCAGAATATAAAGAGTTAGACAAAGCTGGACTTGCAACTTCTGCTGCAACTACTGCAGGTGGTTTTTTGTTTCATATACCACTATTGTCTGAAGGTGTTTCAATGGTCAAAGGTATGTGGCAAAACAAAGAAAACAATCGTTTAAAATCAGGTGTTGTTCAGGTTTATAAAGATTCACCTTTATCTTACATTGAGGAAGGAAAAGATGTTGTGATAATGAAAGATACAATGTTTATATTGAAATTTAAATCTTCTGATGCTGAGGATTTAGATGCTCCTGCTGAAAATGATAATGACGAAGATTCAATAAAAAATGAAAAACAGGCTTCAGGGGCAGCTATGCCTAGTAATGTTATAAATGTAAATAATGTTGTAACCCCTGTGCCCACTGAGGATGAAACTAAAGTGAAACCAATAAAAACAGTTCACCCAGAAGAAGTTTTATTAGAAGTTGAAAATGCTGAAAATCTAAAAAAGTCTAATTAATATGATTTCAATAAAAAAGACTTACCGTTCTGGTAAGTCTTTTTTTACTTATTTTTAAGCACCCAATGAGAAGATTTTGTAAATTTCTTCATCAGATAGTTCTGTGATAATTTTTTCACCTTCAAATACTGCTACATTTGCTAGGTCTTTTTTATTGTTAATCATTTCATCAATTTTTTCTTCGAATGTACCAAGTGTTATGAATCTATGTACCATAACATTTTTGTCTTGACCGATACGATATGTCCTATCTGTTGCTTGGTCTTCAACAGCAGGGTTCCACCATAAATCGTAGTGAATAACGTTTGTTGCTGCTGTTAGGTTTAGACCTGTACCACCTGCTTTTAGTGATAGAATCATTACATTTGAATCTTTATTATCTTGAAAATCTTTGATTAGTTCTTCTCTTTGAGTTCTGTTTAATGAACCATGGAAAAATAATGGGTTAACATTGAGTTCGTCGTTTAAGATTGTTGATAAAATATTACCCATTTCTTTATATTGAGTGAATATAAGTGTTTTTTCATCATTTTCAAGAATTTGTTTTACGATAGAAACAAGCTGGTCAGCTTTTCCTGAAACATCTTTTGATATGTCACCTGTTTTTAAGTATTGGTAAGGGTGATTACAAATTTGTTTCAATGCTGTTATCAGTTTGAAGATCATACCTCTTCTGTTTATACCGTTCAATTTTGAAATGTCTGACATCAAGTTGTCTAAAACACTTTGATATAAAGCTGCTTGTGTTTTTGTTAAATAACAGTACTCATTTAATACAACCTTATCAGGTAAATCCGAAATGATTGATTTATCTGTTTTTAATCTTCTTAAAATGAATGGAGATATTGCAAGTCTAAGTTTTTCTGCTCTATTTGTTTGTTTGAATTTCTCAATAGGTATTGCATATCCTTTTTGGAAATCCCTTATTGAGCCTAAATATCCTCTGTTGATGAAGTCAAAGATACTCCATAATTCTGTTAGTTTATTTTCAACAGGAGTACCTGTCATTGCTATTTTTGTGTCAGCTTTGATTTGTTTAACAGCCTGAGTTTGCGATGTGTCAGGGTTTTTGATGTTTTGTGCTTCATCGATTATAAGCATTGACCATTTTTGTTTTTTGACTTTTTCGATATCAATTCTCAATATTGCATAAGTCGTAATTATGATATCTGCTTTTGTATCAAGTTCTCTATCTATTCCATGGTATACAGATGTTTTTAAAGCTGGTGCAAAATTCTTAATTTCTTTTACCCAGTTACCTAAAAGTGTTGTTGGACAAACTACCAAAGCAGGTTGTTTTAAGCTTCCTGTTTCTTTTTGTTTGAGGATAAAGCTTATTACCTGAATAGTTTTACCAAGTCCCATGTCATCAGCCATACAACAGCCAAAACCTTTTTTTATGTTTGTATAAAGCCATTTGAATCCACGCTCTTGATATGGTCTTAAAACTCCTTTTAGGCTTTCTGGTGGTGGTACTTCTTCTGTTTTTGTAAGGTCTTTTAATATGTTTGCAAATGCTTCATCATAGTCGAAGTCATAGTCATCCATTTGAGATGATAACGCTGCATGGAGAATTTCCATTTTGTTTTTATCAGTAATTTTAGGATGCTTAACTTTTTCTATGAGTTTTGCATTTTCTTCTTTATCAATTAACACATAATGGTCTTTATATTTTATTAGGCCTTGAGCATCTTTTGTTAAAGCTTCATATTCTTCAACTGTTAATTTATCATCGCCAATTGCAATTGTGTATGAGAACTCGAATAGATCATTCAATGCTGATGTAGAAGCTCCGTTTGAAGTTATTATATCTCTCAGCTCTGCCATTCTAGATACTTTTACTTTCGCATTTATAGATGCTCTTGGGGTAACTATGTTATCTATTCCGTCAGGAAGGATAACGTCAATAGATGCTTTTTGAAGGTAATATGAAATTTGGGCAATGATTTTGTATACTTCATTGAGGTTCATATTAAGTTCAAATTGATGATCTTCACTAAAGAAATCGTCTAGCTCTGGATAATATCTAGCCACATAATTTAATTGCTTTTCAATTAAGTCAACAATCTCTTGGTTTGTATAATTTTCGAAGTGTTCAGTTTCTGCATAGATTGTTTCAATTCTATGTTTTTCACCAGTGTGTTTATTTTTTATGTTGATTTTTAGTTGATAATCTTCGTCTGTGATTTTTAATATTTCAAATTCTGGCAAGATATTGTATTTACCAATATAAATTTCATCAAGCCATTCTGAAATCCCAATTGCTAGGTCAAGACTTCTAAAATATCTTTTGTTAGAGGCTTCTTTTATGAAGTAAACAGCAGATTTTGCATCTTTAAATTTTGTTGCTTTTATATGTAAAAATTTAAAGATAACGAAATTTAAATAACTATCTATAAGTTTGTTTATATCATATTTGTCAGATGCTGTTATAAAATCTTTTGGAATTGATGTTTTTAAACTATTTAAAGCTAAAGTTACATCTTTGCTGTTTTTATATATTTCATATCTTATCTGAAATAAATTTTCTGTATATTTAACAACTGGTATGAAGTGTAGCTTTTCTACAATTTTCATTATTGTATATGAAAATTGGTTTAAATAATTGAAGCTGTCTGTTCCATCTTCAAAATTCAATATTTCGTTAAAACTAGAGAAATAATCCCATATTATGTCTTGTTTTATAACATAACCAATCATTTCTTGTTTTTGTCCATCGACTTCTATTTCTTTTATTTCAGAGCGGAATCTAAATAAAGAACCTTTTGATTTTGCATAAAAATCAAAATTGTTTGTTGGTGTAACAAAAAAATCACCATTGTCTAAAAGATATAGATGTGTACCTCTCAGTGGTGTGTTCTTACCAACAAAGGCATCTTCAAACTCATCTTCAAATATTTGGTAGATAGTACTTAACTGTAAACGAAAGTCTTTATTCTCCATTCCGACAGGATTTTCTGTCAAATTTAAAAATAACTCATCTATATTGTTTTTTTTGATATTTAAAGACATAACCACCTGCTAATGTTTCCGCATCTATTCTCAATTGATAGTTTATTATAGCAAAAACAGAAAATAATTTAAAAGAAAAAATCTTTTAAATATATGGTTAGGTTCTATTTTCTAAGAGTTTATCTATTTCTTGTATAATCTTTGTCAATGCTGCTTTTTCTTCAAAGCTGCTTCTTTCTAGGTATACAACTCTATCCATTATTGGAGCAATATGTTCAAGAGGTACTACTTCTAGCTTATTTATGTCAACACCTTCAATAATTAATGGGATATCATTTTGAAGTTTTTCAAGATAACTAGCAATATCTCCTCTAGAGACATGTTTTGTTGTGTATCCAAATAGTCCGTTTTTTACCTTATCTTTTGCTTGTGCAATTTGGATTTCAGAAGGTTTTGAGATCTTTTTTTCTATATCTGCGAGTGTCGTTAATTTTTCAAGTTCATTGAATGCTATTAGTCCTAATTTTATATTTCCTTTTCTTATGTTTTCAGTAAACTTGTCAAAATAAAATGTAATGATATTAGCTTTTTCTTGTGTCATCGGCTCCAAAAGTTTTCTAGCGTCTTGTTCATCAAATGATGATAATGGAGGAGTTTCATCTAGAAAAACAACTTTTTTTATTCCCGCTTTTTTTAGTTCTTGTGCAGTTGGAAGTGTTGCTATGTCAATTGGTGCAGTTCTGTGAAAATCTATCCCTAAGAATTTTGCACCTTTGCTTTCTACCTTTTGAGATAAGAAACCAGGAAAGGTAAAATTTTGGTTATTTATACGACCTTCGTTTTCCATTATTTCTTTTATGTATCCTTCTAAAAGTTTTTCTTCATAAGTGCTGTCATATAGGATTTTCTCTTTGAACGGTAGGATTTGCTTTTTGAGTGCAGCAATCTTTTCTTTGGGTAGTCCTGTGTAAGAGTCTTTACCCATTGCTAGCATTTCTATTGCATTTTTTGTTCTCTCTTTTAATGAAGGAAAAGAGTTTCTGCTAAATTCTAAAATTCCATTAACTTGTCCTAGCTGCTTTGTGTTCTCTGCAAGTTTCGATGCGATAGGTATATTATGTCCTGTGTGTATTATAACAAGTGTTGAGTCATCTATTATTCCTAAATCAACAAGTCTTTGTGCTCCTTCCATAAAACGTAAATCAGCCATCTTCCCTGTTAAACCGTCTAGTGATGAGTCAAAAAGATTTCTTAACCAAAATTCTCTGCCTATTGGCTCTATTAAAGCAGCAATGTTGTTGTTTAGGTTTTCTCTTAGCATTGACCAATTTGCTCTATCTACTGGTTTTTGGCTTATTTCCGGAAGAATTGTATTTTGCTGCATTCTTGAAAAAAGTGTTTTTAGATTATTCAGTTGAGCTGACATCTCAACTTGAACACGAGCTGACATCTCTGTTGCTGTCTGTGGTAGCTTTTTTTGTAAGTATTCTTTTACATTCGTTATTATGTTTTGCTCATATGGCTCAAGCTCTGATGTGTGAGTATCTATTAAAGAAATTGCTTCTTTAACATTTCCTGAGTTTTCTGCCTTTTGGATAAGACACATCAAATCATTTAATGGTAGTTTTATATTCATACTGTTTGTAAAAACAAACAAGCTATATTTTGTTATTTTGGGGTGATTTATGAATATATTTTTACAATTATGCGATTTTTTCAATAAAATTTAGACAAAAATCAATTTTTTCTTTGTTTATTTCGTGATCATTGTCTTTAAACTCTTTATAATATATTTTATTTTGATTTTGTTTGTATAATTTTTGACCGTGTTTGACAGGAATAGTTTCATCATTAGTATTGTGTAAAATTAAAATAGGTGATTTTATTTTTTTTATTGCTTTCTCATTGTTAAAAACATTTTTTAGTGGAATTAAAAAGCTTGGGATTTTTTCAATCATTGTTTTTACAAATTCTGGCATATCAAGTTTTTGTGCAATGTTTTTTGCCATATCAACTGCTTTTGAAAACGGATTTATTAATATTGTGAATGAAATTTTGTGTCTAGAACAAAAGTCACAAGCTATTCCTGTGCCCATAGAATGACCAATTACACCAATTTTATCATTCTTGATCCCCTTTCCTAATAGATATTTATAAATGGTTTCTATATCTTTAAGAGCTCCTTTTTGGGTAAAATATCCGCTACTTTCACCTCTTCCTCTATAATTGAAGGCTATTACTCCAAAACCTTTTTTTATAGATGCGGCATAAGCTTTTTGTAGATCTATAAAACTTTTTTCACTACTTATTCCTTCACAGAATATTATGTATTTATTTGAATTCTCTGGGTTTATATCCCAAATATCTATTGATATTGAGTCTTTTGTGATTAGTTTATGGGGGCTAATTTTGTTTTTTAGTTCTTTTATTATTTCATTATTAGCTTTACTCGCATAGCTTGATTGTTTTTCATAAAAAATTTTTTCATATTGAATTATTGTATATATACCCATTATGAAATCTATCGTTTTTTTTAAAATACTTTTAGTATTCGTTAGTTGTTTTTTTGTTTTGTTAAGTAATCCAAAAAAATTTGATTTTTTTATTTTGTTTTTGAAAATATCTGTTTTATTTAGTTCTGTTATACAATCACTTACTGTGTACATTTTAATTCCTCTTTTGCTTGTTCAGTTATTCAACACTTTAATCTATTTTTTTTATTTTTTTTATATATGTTTTTTGCTTCATTTTTTATAAAATTACTTGACAGTTAACTAATAATAAAGATAATTAGTTAATGATGTTTTCTGGATAGAAAAAATTATTAAATGAGTTAGTAAAATTAGGAGATGGTTATGAAAAAAATTACAAAAGTTCTAGCGTCAATGCTAGTGGTAATGGCTGTTTCTTCTTATGCGTTTGCGAAGGACTGCGAAGCAGCAAAAAAAGTTGAGTCTTATGCTCATCCAACAATGTTTGGGTCTCAAGCACAAGAAACAGTTAATGCTAATGCTGTTTACGTAACAGGTGGAAAAATCCTTAAGTCAGAAAATAAAATTGGCATAAAAAATAAGGACAATGTTTTAGTTGAGTCTTGGGTAAAAGATGTTCTTGCTTTGATTAAGGATCAACAACCATTTGCAAATGGGCAAGTTTTTAATCCTAAAATGCCTGTATTGCGTTCAGAATTGGCAGTAATTCTAGCTGAAGGCTTCAATTTGAATAATAAAGCAGTTAAAAAATCATATTCTGATATTAATTCTGAATATTGGGCAAAAGATTGGATTTATGGGGCTACAAATGCTGGTGTTATGATTGGTTATCCAGATAACAAATTTAGACCAGATCAACCGATTACAAAAGCAGAAGTGTTTGCTACTATAGCTCAATTGATTAATGTTCCAATTGATAGAAGTCTTATAGTTCCACCATTTAAGGGGAAAGATATTCAGTATATTCCTAGATGGGCTGTAACGCCAACTAAAGAAGTTGTTGCATCTAAATTATTGGATCAGGTTCCAAACCCATCTAAAGTATCAGATGACGAATATTTGTCTAAAGAGCAAGTTGCCTATTTAGTTGGTTCTTTAAGACAAGATTGGGCATATAAAAATTCTTTAGCGAAAGATCCTAACGCACCAGATGCAATTAAAGCTTATACACCAACTGTTTTGAATATTAAATTAGCAGATAGATTATCAGCTAGACAGTCAAATGTAGGCGATAAATTTACAGCTAAAACAACAAAAGATGTAACTATAGCAGGAACTTGTTTCAAAGCAGGTTCTTTGGTAAAAGGTGAAGTTGTTGAAGTATCAAGACCTGGTGTAAAAAATCCGGGATATATTAAAGTTAAGTTTTTAAGCATAAAAGATGGTGATAATTGTGCTAAATTCCCTAAAAACATTTCTCAAGCTCAAGCTGATGTTATGAAAAATCCTAATTTCATTGCAAGGCTATTTGGTTTTCCATTTAGCGGTTCAGCAAGAGTTGTAGGAGTAGCTGTAAGAACAGTAGGTTCTGCTGTTAATGTTGCTGGTAATGGTGCTGAACAATTTGGTGATAATTTATCAAATGTATTTGTAGATACAATGTCACTACAGCCGGTTGCTGGTGTTAAAAATGTCGGTAATGCAGTTGTTACTTTAGGTAAAGGCATATTTGATTTATGTAAACTTGCTGTAAGTGGTACATTTGGTGTTCTTTATGAAGTAACTGATGAAGTGCGTTATTTAATTGTTCCAGCTTATTCAAACAGCTCTAGTTTGAATCCTGGTGAAGAATTGAATATCATTTTCTAGTTGTTACAAAATGACAAAATAAAACGGGTGAACTTTATAGTTCTCCCGTTTTTGTTATTTTCTATTTACTTTAGTTTTTTATGGGGCTATCATGTTTTTAAGGAGTAGTGATGGTCTATGTATAATCCAAAATCAAAAGAAGCTGAAGAGTTTATCAATGATGGTGAAATTTTAGAAACTCTTGAATATGCTGAAAAAAATAAATCTAATATTCAATTAATCGATGAAATTTTAGAAAAGGCATCAAAAAGAAGAGGTTTGAATCACAGAGAAGCCTCTGTTTTGCTTGCATGTGATATAGAAGAAAAAAATCAAGAAATTTATGCATTAGCTGAGCAAATAAAAAAAGATTATTATGGTAATAGAATAGTTCTTTTTGCTCCATTGTATCTTTCTAATTATTGTGTAAATGGTTGTGTTTATTGTCCATATCACGCTAAAAATAAACATATTCCTAGAAAAAAAATGACTCAGGAAGAAATTGAAAAAGAAGTTATTGCTTTACAGGATATGGGACATAAAAGACTTGCTTTAGAGGCTGGTGAAGATCCTGTAAACAATCCAATTGAGTATATTTTAGAGTCAATAAAAACTATTTATAATGTAAAACATAAAAACGGTGCAATTCGAAGAGTAAATGTGAATATTGCTGCAACTACAGTTGAAAATTATAAAAAGTTGCATGATGTTGGTATTGGTACGTATGTTTTGTTCCAAGAAACATACAACAAAGAAGCTTATGAACGTTTACATCCAACTGGTCCAAAGCATAATTATAAATATCATACAGAAGCTATGGATCGTGCTATGCAAGCTGGTATTGATGACGTGAGTTTAGGGGTTTTGTTCGGACTAGAACGTTATCGTTATGAGTTTGCTGGTTTATTGATGCACGCTGAACACTTAGAAGCTGTTTATGGCGTTGGACCTCATGCTATAAGTGTACCTAGAATCAAAAAAGCTGATGATATTGATCCAACAGTATTTGATAATGGTATAGATGATGATACTTTTGCTAAAATTGTAGCTTGTATTAGAATAGCTGTTCCGTATACCGGCATGATTATTTCAACTAGAGAAACTGCTGAATGTAGAAAAAGACTTTTACATTTAGGCGTTTCACAAATGAGTGGTGGCTCTAAAACAAGTGTTGGTGGCTATTCAACACCTGAGCCAGAACATGAAGACTCATCACAATTTGAGGTTAGTGATACAAGAACCTTAGATGAAGTTGTAAGATGGCTAATGGAATTAGGTTATGTTCCTAGTTTTTGTACATCTTGTTATAGACAAGGCAGAACTGGTGAGAGATTTATGGAGATTTGTAAGCAACAACAGATTCATAATTTTTGTCATCCAAATGCAATTATGACATTGAAAGAATACCTTGTTGACTATTCATCTTCAAAAACTCATGAAATAGGAGATTTATTAATTCAAGATGAGCTTAATAAAATTGAAGATGAACGAATTAGAGAAATTGTAAAATCAAATCTTATTAAAATCCAAAATGGTGCTAGAGATTTGAATTTTTAAAAAAGTTAACATAGCTTTGTTTGTTTAACAATATTTCTTTCTTAAATTACTTTATTAATATGTAGGTAATTAGGTGTTCGTATGTCAAATAGTATTACAAAGCTTGTTCTGTCTTCTTACAAAGGTATTTCTTCTGGAGTTAAAACAGTATCTAAAGATATTTCATCGACTAAATCATATCTTCTTGATAATGCAAGAAGTGGGTGGTCTTATGGGCGTCAGGTATCACAGATGAAGAATCTTTCTAAGGTTGAAGGTTTATATACAAAAACAAAATTTGCTGTAAAACAAACCAAATTAAGAAAACAAGATTTGCCGGCTGTTGCGGGTTTGATTGGAGCTTTTTCTCCAATTCCTGGTGGCAGTTTAATTGGTTATGGATTGGGAAAATTAATTCAGTTTTTGAGAAAGTAAATTTTTCTTTTTATTCTATTGAAAACAGTTTGCTAATTTTGTAGTATTAGACTGTTATGAGAATTGTACTTGATAGGTATTTAAATAATAGAATAAATTGCAATAAGAATTCTTCTGCAAATTCTTTTGATAATCCTTCTTTTAGTGCCCAAACATTTTTTTCTAAAAAAAATATCGATGCTTTTGTAAAAAAAGCTTCTGTTGAGTCTAAGCCTATAGAAAAAATGTTTGATGATATATACAGACATTTTTCTTCTATCAGAAGTAACAAGTTTATGTTTTATATACAGCCAGATAAAAATGACAATAAATTTGTTCATGTTTCGGCTGAACTTATTTCATATCAGGCTGCTTTGGATTTGGCTAAGAAATATAAAAAATATTTGACTTTAGATGAGTATGAAAAAATATTAAAACGTCAAAGATACATGGAATCGGATCTACAGAAACCTTTAACCATCTATAAAACAAAGACTCTTTCTAATTCTCGACAATTTAATATGGAACAAGGCGATAATGAAAAAATATTGGAAGATATAAAAAACAAGTTTCCAAAAGATTGTGAAAAGGATGTTTTTTTAGGTTTTGTCCGTAGAAAACGCGGTTTATTGACAAGAATTTATCGTTGGCTTGATACACATGGACCTGATGAACCACCTATTTATTAAAATATTTTTTTGTTGTGAAATCTGTTCTGTCAGCTAAGAATGTTGATATTATTGGAATTATTATGTAATAGATGCCACCAAATATTAAAGCTGGTTTTGCTATTTTTATTCCTTCTAAATATTTATCTAGTTTGGGTGATTCTTTATTAGCATTTATGAAATTTTTTATAAATTTTTCTGTTGGCTTTTTAGTAATATCATTGATTATATAGCCACCTATTATACTCATTGCTGTTGAAATTATAGCATTGTTGTTAAGTGCTTTTTTTCTTGTTGTTTCAATTTTTTTGTTTTTGTTTGTTTGGTTAATAAAAGATGCTGTTAATACCACATCTGTTAGTGCCATCATATGTTGTGCAAAATTCGTATCATAGAATTTTTTCGCAAAATCTTGTAGTGGTTTTGTGTTTATAATTTTTGCTATTCCTTTAGCAATTTTATTTGTTGTTGTATCATATAAGCCTTTAAATGATATTACATTAGTACCTAGTGGTTTTGTGTTTTCTTTTTTATTTTTTTTGTGAAAAATTATTGTCATTAGAGGAGGAATTAATGCACAAGTCAGCATTGATTTAGGAATTGCCATTATTAAACTTGTGCCTAGTTTAAATATTTGTGTTGTGAATTTATAGCTTTCTGATTTTAAAAGTTCTTTTGAATTGTTTTTTAAGTTTTTAATAGTCGCTTCAGTTAAATATTTAGTTGGGTTTTTATCTATTTTTTCTATTGATTTTGCAACAAATGGTGAAGTTAAAAGCATTATCAAATAGCCAACTATACTAGATGATATTGATTTTATGCAAGCATATTTTTTATTTTCTTTATCTGTTTTTGGTGTTGACAATATTGATATAGGTCTTGCGACTAATGATAAACCTAATGCCACACGTGCAGAAAACAAAGCACCATCTTTTTGCGCAAATTCTAAACTTTTAAGAAGGAATTTATTATTATAAATGCCCTTAAAAGATTTTTGTTTATTTGAACTTATATTATTAGTTGTGTTTAATCTTACTTTCATCTATTTTTATTAGATAACATACATAATCAAATGTAAAATATTTTGAATTTATGGATATAAAAGAATTTGTAAAATATGAATTATTAGGATGGAAAAAACACGAGATTATCGGGTTGTTTTTTGTCTTTTTATTGATTTTGTTTAATGCAATTTATTTGAATGATAGCAAAGCTGCAGTTATATCTGCTTTTTGTGGAATATTGTATTCAACAATTGCAGGTAAGGGAAAAATTTCTTGTTACTTTTTTGGCTTAATGGGGACTCTTTTTTATTCATATTTGTCTTTAAAAAATTTACTGTTTGGTAATTTGATTTTGTATGTTGGATATTATTTGCCAATGCAAATATGGGGTATTTTTGCTTGGAAGAAGAATTTAAAATCTTCTACAAAAGAAATATATAAGACAAATTTATCTTTAAAACATAATGTTTTGCTTTTTATTTTAGTTTTTATTTGTTCTTTATTTGCAATTGCTATTTTAAAATACTTGGGTGATAGTCGTCCTATTTTCGACGGTGTAACTACTGTTTTATCAATATTAGGTATGTATTTAACAGTAAAAAGATGCATAGAACAGTGGATTGTGTGGATGGTAGTGAATGGTCTATCTGCGATTATGTGGATGAGTTTGATTTTACAAGGTGCTAAAGCATACTCCACATTTATAATGTGGTCTGTATATTTTGTTCTTGCTATATATTTTTATTTTGTTTGGAAAAAAGATCTACAACAATAAGATATTTAGGCTTGTTTTCTTAGGCGTTCAACAAAATTTGATATTCTTGATATTGCAATTTTCAAGTTTTCTAATGAATAAGCATAAGAAATTCTTAAATATCCTTCACCACAGTCACCAAATGCAGTACCAGGAACAACTGCAACTTTTTCTTCCATTAATAGTTTTGTTGCAAATTCTTCACTTGTCATATTGAATTCTTTGATGCAGGGGAAAACATAAAAAGCCCCATATGGCTCAAAACAGTCAAGCTTCATTTCTTTGAATGCATTCAAAAGAAATCTGCGTCTTTGATTGTAAGCTTTACGCATCATTTCAACGTCATTATCACCTTTTTTTAGTGCTTCGACTGCTGCATATTGACTTGTAGTTGGTGCACACATAATTGCAAATTGGTGAATTTTTGTCATTTGAGAAATTATTTCTTTAGGACCACAAGCATATCCAAGTCTCCAACCTGTCATTGCATAAGCTTTAGAAAAACCATTTATTAGTATTGTTCTTTCTTGCATTCCTTTAATTTGTGCTATTGAAATATGTTTTCCTTTATAAGTTAGGGCTGAATATATTTCATCTGATAAAACTAAAAGATCATTTTCTATGATTATTTTAGCAATTTCTTCAAGATCGTTTTCTTCCATTATTGCGCCTGTTGGATTATTAGGGTATGGAAGAATTAAAACTTTTGTTTTTGGTGTAATAGCTGATGTCAGTTCATCTGGTTTTAGTCTGAATTCATTTTCTGCTTTCAAATTAATAATAACTGGCTTTGCATCCGCTAAAATAGCGCAGGGTTCATAAGAAACATAAGATGGTTGTGGAATAATCACTTCATCTCCTGGATTGATTACTGCCCTAAGAGCTATGTCAATTGCTTCAGAACCACCAACTGTTACAACTATCTCATTGTCAGGATTATATACTAAGTCTTGAGTTCTTTTAAGATAGTTTGATATCTCTTCTCTAAGGGGCTTTAGACCTGCGTTAGATGTATAAAAAGTTTTTCCTCTTTCTAGTGAATAAATACCTTCATCTCTTATATGCCAAGGTGTATCAAAATCAGGTTCACCTACTCCTAGTGAAATTGCTTCTTTCATTTCACTTACAATATCAAAGAATTTTCTTATACCTGATGGTTTTAAATTTATGACTTTTTCTGAGAGAAATTGTCTCATGGGGTTATAACCTCTCTCTCATCCTTTTGTATTTTATTCATTATTGTTCCATGGTCTTTATATTTTTTTAGAATAAAGTGAGTCGCAGTGCTCAAAACACTATCTAATGTTGATAGTTTGTCAGAAACAAAATTTGCTATTTCTTTTAGCGTTTTTTCTTCTAATGTAGCTAAAAGATCATATCCTCCAGAAATAAGATAAACAGATTTAACTTCAGGGTAGTTGTAAATCCTTTCAGCTATGTGATCAAAGCCTTGTCCTCTTTGTGGGGTTACTTTAACCTCTATTAGTGCTGTAACTTTTTCAATAGAAGTTTTTTCCCAATTAATTAAAGTATGGAATCCACAAATAATTCCTTCTTCTTGGAGATTTGTTATTTCATTAAAAACAGTTTCTTCTTTTTCACCTAGTAGTATAGCTAATTCTTTAAAATCTATTCTGCTATTTTTTTCAATAATTGATAAAAGTTCGTCTCTCATTGTCATATAATGTCTCCAAGATTATTTTGTTAGGTAATTATACAATGTAATGTTGAGTACGAACAAAATTTTAAAATGTTTTAACAAATATTTATAACAGAATGTAACTTTTTTTATATTAAATGAATCAATTAATCATTTTTTTTTAGAAAAAATACTTTTATATGTTATACGATGATATTGGAGATTAATATGGCAGACTATCAAGTTAAATCAGGTGAAACACTTTGGGGTATTGTAAAAAAGAAATATAATTTGACATCTAGCAGTGATATTTCCAATGTCATTAAAAATATTGAAAAAGCAAATAACTTAAAAAATGTAAATATAATTCACCCAAATCAGAAGCTAAAATTGCCGGATAATTTGGATTTGAGTTCTGTTTCAATTATGAGTAGTACGGGAAATGCCACTTTGACAGATGAAACAGGTAATCGAAATTATTACAGAGCTAATACTGTGTTTGGTGATATTGCAACTAAAAAAGAACAATATCCTGATCAAGAGTTTCAAGAATCCAGATTAAAGAAATTAACTCAATCAACTGAGGAAGTAGAAGATGTTCAAATTAACGTAAAAGGTTATTTTACATCAGAAACAGCACGTGATGCACAGGCTTACGACATAGCTGCTAAAGTTGCGGGAGTTGGTGGATTTTCAGGCATGAACGGAACAGATGCTTACAATATGTTT
Organism: Candidatus Gastranaerophilales bacterium; assembly: GCA_944322545.1. Classification (GTDB taxonomy): domain Bacteria; phylum Cyanobacteriota; class Vampirovibrionia; order Gastranaerophilales; family Gastranaerophilaceae; genus Limenecus. The sequence goes on along the minus strand of CALUPF010000015.1, from coordinate 116,155 downwards.
TTAAAAGTTAATGATGATGACTTTACTATGCGAGAAAGTGAATATAAAGGTAAAAAAGAAACAAAAGCTTATTTTGATGTGCAAAAATCAGATGGTGTTATAAAAGCTTTTGGTTCAGAAATCGTAAATGGAAAAGAGTATTTAACATTGAAAGATAACGATGGTAAAATTCACTATTTTGATATGGAAAATAGATTAAAAGAAGTCGAAATGTAAAAATGTTTTAGTTTAATGTATGAAATAATATGCAGCTTTATAAAACATTTTTAATTCATTATCGTTCATAGAATCAATGCTATTTTGTATATCTTTTATAATTTCTGTACGACTTTTTATTGTTTCAGTTTCAAAAAAGTCTGTAATTTTTACATTTAGTGCTTTTGCTATTTTATTCAATGTTTCTAAAGATGGTTTACTGTAAGAATTCTCCAGTCTTACAATACTTCTATGATTCATATCTATCATCTTTGCGAGTTTTTCCTGGGATATATTTTTCCTTTTTCTAATTTCTTTAATTTTATGTCCAACTAATTCTATCGCATTTTCCATACATTTAAGTTTAATTTGTAATGCCTTTTTTTTTCACGCACTTAAACGCCTTAAAAACTTGATTTTTAAGGTTTTTATGTCATATAATTATGACATTAATGTCTTAATTGTTTTTAAATAAAGACAATAGATTCGTAAAGAGGGGTTATGAAAAACAAAATTGCAATTATAGAGTCTGGTTTTATGTCTAACTATTTAAGTTATTTTATTGAGCTATGCGAACAAAATAATGTAGAAATTCATCTTTTTACTTTTTTTGAACACTCTAAATATGAGAAATCCGTAAGGAAAATTTTTAAGCTTAATTCTAAATATATTCCTAAAAAATTAGAAACTAAGCGTATTATCGAAGAAGAAATAATGAACATTGTCGATGTAAATGATTATGATTATTTTTTGACTGATTGCTTAGGTCTATCCTTTGCATGTAATGTTTTTCATATAGTTTCTTTAGCTCAAAGACTGTCTTTAGCAAAAAATATCTTTTACAGAAAAATTCTTCAATTTTTTCATAAAAAACGAACTGATCATGAAAAAAACTACTACCAAAATTCTCCTAAAATTTTTGTCGTTTCTAACTATTTGAAAGATGATTATTCAAAAAACTGTTTGATACCGAAAGATAGAATTTTTGTTGTTTATCCTGGAACTAACACTCAATTGTCAGATTTTTCTAGAATAAAACAAAATGATAAGTTTGTTATTGGTGCAGTAGCTTGCGGTTTTGTAACTAAAGGTGGTTATAATGTTTTAGGTGCATTAAATATTTTGAAGAAAAAATATTCAAATAAAGAATTAAAGGTGAAAATTATTAACCCTAAATATCAAAAACAATGGATATTAAAATTGTACGTTAAATTATTAGGTCTTGAGCCTTATGTTGAATTTTTGCCTTATCAAAAAGATATAAGTGAGTTTTACAAATCAGCTGATTGTATTGTTTGTGCAAGTAATTATGAGGCTTTTGGACGAGTTGTAACAGAAGCTATGCTATGCAGAACACCTGTAATAGTTGGATCAAATGTAGGAGCTTCAGAAATAATTAAAGATGGTCAAAATGGATTTATTTTTAACTATAAAAATTCTACGTCAGATCTTGCCCAAAAAATTGAATTTGTAATGAGCCAAAAAGATAAATTAAATGATGTTATAGAAGAAGCTTACTTAACAGCAAAAAAATTAACTTGGCAGAATTTTGCTGAAAACATTTTTAATAAATTATATCTTTAGATTTGCAAAATAAACTGGACAAATGTTAGTTTTCAAGCGGTAAAGTTACCAATAATTAATAAAGAAAATGTAATAAAAGAGTTCCTTTAAAGTTGAAAATCTTTAGTATAGTTAAGACTAATATTACTATCTTTCATTTTTGACTAATTTATGTTTTATATGTGTATACTTTTTGTATTTAATTTGTTTTTTAGATTTCTAAAAACTTAATGTATTTGCTACATAACGATTTTGTACATTTATTAGTCAGTTGTATCAATAAAAGATATTCTACTAACAACATATATAAATCTTTTTTATCGTATTCCTTGTTCTTTCATATAATTTTTTATTGTGGTTAGAGCACAAGGCTTTTCTTCTTTGCCTAGAGCTTCATCAAACATTAGTATATGATTCTTGTTATTTTTCATTTTTACAACAATAGTTTTTGATTCAAATTCTTTAAGTGTAAAAATTGCTCTTAGGTTATAACCAATATAAGTTGTAGGATTTACAGCTAAAAAAAGGCTTATTAATATAGTCATTGTATAGAATGTTTTTTTATATATTTGAGGGATTTTAAAATATTCGATTTCTAATATGTCTTCCCATTTAAGAAAATTTAAACCGCTTGATTTTATACCAAATTTGTTCAGTGTAATTGTTGAGGGACAAATCGTTTTAAAAATTAAAAATAAAATACTACAAAAGCTGATTATTACACCAATACCTAATACAACAATAGCTATCAAAAAAGTCACATGCCGGCTCAAATCGAATAAAGTTATACTTGAATAAGCTTTGTGAATACCTAAAAATAATCCGCCAATTAAAAAAAAGAAAAGACAAAACGGCAAAATAAACAATACAGCTTTGCTTCTTTGTCCTTTTATAACTATGTCTATGTTTTCCATGCTGATCCCATCAAAATTACCAATCTATATTACCATAGTTGTTTATTAGTAGAAATATTATGAGGTAGTGTTTGCAGTTCAGCTTTTTTTAACAAAAAAGCTATAAGCATTATGAAATGATGAATCGGCAAAAAATGCTATAAAAAAAGACCCACAAAAAGGTCTTTTTAAATCGTGCCGATGGCCACTCTGCTGAGTAAAAACTGACTAAATGTCAGTTTTTACGAGAGGTAGAACCGAAGTTTCGACTCCGTAAATTTTGCAAATAAAAAAAACTCTTCGAAAGAAGAGTTTTTTAATGGTGCCGATGGCCGGAGTCGAACCGGCACGTGGCGCAAACCACACAAGATTTTGAGTCTAGCACGTCTACCAATTTCATCACATCGGCATTTATATTAAATTTTCAAAGCCATTTAATAGCCCGTAAGAATATTCTACCAAAACAATTTTAAATTTCCAGTATTTATTTTTTTTTATCGTTCCAAATTTGTAACATTTCCGTTATAAACTGTTCAAAAATATATTTTGGCGGTTTAATTAAAAAAAGTGTGAAGTAGGGTTGAGTATGCGAATTTTAAATTTAACAAGTGCTAGTTATGTAGCTCCTTCTTTTAAACGTGCACCAAAAGAAGATGTGAAGGTGCCTTGGAATGGAAAGTCAGAGGTCGAAGAATATCCTAAAGCTATTTCGGATGCAAAAGAATTTTTGGGTATAAAAAATCTTGCATTAATTTTGCATCAATCTTCTTTTCCTGTTAAAGATAGAGATTTGTTTATTGGTTCACATATTAATTCTAAAGCATTGGAACTTAACAAATTCTTGAAATTTCATGGGTTTGATTCTGTTCAAATAGGCCCCCCTGGTTTGACAAAGTTATCTCCATATCAATCTTCAATCAATTCAAAAAATTATTTGTATACTGACATGGAAAAATTAGCTACAGATGAGTATGCTAATATTCTAACTGTTAATGAATCTCAAGATGATATTGCGCATGAGATTAACAAAGTTGATAAAGATGGAACATACGAAGCTAATTCTGATTTGACTAATTTTAACAAAGCTTTTTATGTTGTAGATCGCCTTTTTGATAAAGCATACACAAATCTAAATCAAAAGGTAAAGGCTGGTGATTATAATGCCATAAAGTTAAATAAAGAATTTCAAGCATTTAAAAAAAATCAGAATGATTGGCTAGAAAAAGATGCTGTTTTTGTCCAATTAAGAAATATATTAAGAATGGATGATAATTTCTTTGAATGGCCTGACATGTACAGAAATCTTTTTGATTACATTGAGGATAAAAATTCTCCTTTCCATGATGAAGCCATTGATTTTTATAAGAACTTTAATAAAAAATACAAAAAGGATTTAGATCTTTATAAATTTAAACAGTTTATTGTTGATAAACAAGAGCATGAATTCAAGGCAGAACATGGAAAATTGCCTTACACAACTGATGCTATAATCGGTTTTCATATGATGGATTATTATGCTCATAAGGATGCATTTTTGCCTGGTTTTAGAGTTGGTACGCCTTATGGTGGTGAGGGTAGGGCTATTGGTAATGGTTCGCCTTGGGGTAATAACCAAACTTGGGATATTCCAGTCGTTGATCCTAAAAAGCTTTTTGTAAAAGATGAGTCGGGCAATATTATAGGTCTTGGTGTTGCTGGAAAATTGATTAGACAAAAGTTTGAAAAACTTCTTGATACATATCAAAATGTAAGAATTGATCATGCAATAGGCCTTATTGATCCTTGGATTTACAATAAGAACAAGGTGGAGGTCAAAGTTGGACGATATCCTGAAGAAGATCCGTCAGTACCAGAACACGTAATATACAGAAATGCACATGGTGCAAATATTAGTATGATACATAAAGATCATGTGTTTGGTTACGATAGAGGATGGGATCATAATATCACTGATCAAATAAATGAAGATATTAAAAACATGCCTGATGTTGATCCTGATGGCGATTATGCAAAAATTTTGGATGAAATTTTGTTGCCTTTATTTAAAGAAAAAGGTGTAAATCCTGAAGATATGTCTTGGGAAACATTGGGATGTGATACCCAAAAATTTAGAGAAGTTTTTGATAAAAAACGCGATGGTCATTATCTTCCTGAAATAACTTCTGCTTATGAGTGGCAAATTCAAAAACGTTTAGCTGACCCTAGACATAAAAATAATACTGTAATTCTTGGTTGCCATGATCATGGTCCTTTTGCTCAGGTTTGTGATGATAATTTCTATGCACAAAAGAACTGTAAAAATGGAATTTATGAAGAAGCCTACATTGTAGGAAGTCTTTATCCTGAAAAATCAAATGATGAGCGTTCCCAAATAATGGATCAGCTCAGATGGGATAGACGATTAAGAGTTAAGCTTAAATTTGAGGAAATGTTTAGATTTGCTCAAAAAATCCAGCTAACATTTATGGATTTCTTTGGGCTGGATAAAACTTATAACAACGCAGGAACTCAAAATCCAAACAATTGGAAATTGCGTTTGAAAAAGAACTATAAGGAAGATTATTATAAAGCGTTGGAATGGAAACCAGGTGATGCTGGTGTAAATAAGGTTGCTTTAAACATGCCAGAAGAGCTCAAACGTCCAGTAATATCTAAAGTAGTTTGCGATGGTGAAGATTTGAGCACACAAAAAGACCTTATAGATAGGCTAGATTACTTTGAAAATATGCTAAAAACTCCTGATACCGATGAACCTGAGAAAATTTAGATTAAAAATAAATCAGATGTATGCTGATAATTCCGTTTAGCAAAGCTTTTTCATTGTTTTCAAGATACGGAACATTTGTGATTTCTTTGTAATCGTATTTTTTGCGACAAACTCTTTCGTTGTCGTCTTTGTTGTGCTTTATTTTGGAATTTAGTTTATAGTCTTTTATTTCAATAAAATAAGGTTCTTTTGCATATGGGTCTGTTACAAGGATTTTTCCGTTTTCATCAATATTTACTGCGTTGACATAATGACCGTATTTACGCTTTAAAACGTCACCTTGTTGTTCGTAAACTCCAATATTTAATATTACAGATTTTCCGTTTGTTACTTCATCAAATATATTTAACACTGTGTCAGAACGGAATTTTTTATCAACAGGTCTTATTCCGTAGTATTTTATGTAAGCTTGCCTTTTATGCAGGATAAAATACTTATCTAAAGCTTTGCATAAATTATTAGCCTTGGTGCCTTTGGTTGAAGTTTTAGCTTCTTTTGAAAAATATTCTACTAGGTTGTTATTGTCAAAGTTGTTGTAATTTATTATACAGTTTGCCGCACATACAGGGGCACAAGAATACTCGTCGTTTTGCTTTATGTCAGAAAATCCGCACACAAAACACAACAGAGTGACACTGAATAGAATTTTAAAAAACTTCTTAAACATATTAAACAGCAAATCTAAAGTGAACAATATCGCCGTCTTGCATAACGTAGTCTTTACCTTCAAGACGAGTTAAGCCTTTTTCTTTTGCAGCTGTATAAGAGCCGCAAGAGATAAAGTCTTCATATCCTGTTACTTCTGCACGGATAAAGCCTTTTTCAAAGTCTGTGTGGATTACACCTGCTGCTTGAGGTGCTTTCGCTCCTGCAGGGATTGTCCAAGCTCTAACTTCTATTTCACCTGCTGTAATGAATGTTCTTAAATCCAAAAGATGATAAACTGCTTTAATCATTCTTTCGATACCTGAATTTTCAACACCTAATTCTGCAAGATAGTCTTTCTTTTCTTCGTCTCCCAATTCTGATAACTCAGCTTCGATTTTGGCTGAAATAACAACAACATCAGCATTGTGAGTTTTAGCGTATTCTCTAACTTTTTCTACATAATCGTTGCCAGTTGCAAGGTCTGTTTCTGATACATTTGCAGCATAGATGACAGGTTTGGTTGTCATAAGATGCATAAGCTTGATGTAAGGTAATTCATCTTCGTTAAAGTGGTCTTTTACGTTAACAAATTTGCCGTCTTCAAGAAGTTTTAAAAGCTTTTCAACAATTGCAAGTTCAGCCACAGCATCCTTGTCACCTGTTTTAGCAACCTTTGACAATCTTTGTTGTCTTTTTTCAAGACTTGCCATATCAGCCAAAGCCAACTCTGTGTTGATTGTTTCGATATCATCAATAGGGTCAACCTTGCCTGTTACGTGGATTGTGTTAGGGTCATCAAAACATCTTACTACTTCGATGATTGCATCAGTTTCTCTGATGTTTGCCAAAAACTGGTTGCCTAAACCTTCGCCCTTGCTTGCGCCTTTAACAAGACCTGCGATATCAACAAACTCAATAGCAGTTGGAACAACTTTTTCAGTTTTTACCATTTTTTGAAGAACATACAATCTTTCATCAGGTACAGTAACAACTCCAACGTTCGGTTCGATAGTACAAAACGGATAGTTTGCACTTTGTGCATTAGCTGTTGAAGTTAATGCGTTAAACAATGTTGATTTACCTACGTTTGGAAGTCCTACAATCCCTGCTCTTAACAATTTTATGTCCCTCTTTTTATGTAATTCTTAATCATAATCGTACAAAAAACACACCTGTTTTACAAATGATATGCTAAAATAAAGACACATAACGTTATGCTTAAAGGGGACGAATCAATGAAACGAGCAATTATAATGGTAATAGACTCAATGGGTTGCGGTGCAATGGCTGATTGTGCAGATTATAAAGATATTCCTGAGTGCAATACACTTTGTAATGTGGCGAAAGCAAACGGCGGTTTAAACTTGCTTACAATGCAAAAAATGGGTATCGGTAACCTAGGGGACGTAATGGGCGTTGCTCCTGAAAAAAATACTATTGCTCAGTATGGCATAATGAGAGAAGTGTCAAAGGGTAAAGATACAACTACAGGTCACTGGGAAATTGCAGGTCTTGTTTTAGATGAGCCTTTTAGAGTTTACCCAGAAGGTTTCCCATCTGATGTTATAGAAAAATTTATTGAAAAAACAGGCTGTGGTGGTGTGCTTGGAAATTACCCCGCCTCTGGTACAAAAATTATTGAAGACCTTAACGAAGAACACCACAAAACTAAGTTTCCTATTATTTATACAAGTGCAGACAGTGTTTTTCAAATTGCAGTTGATGTTGATGTAATTCCTCTTGATGAGTTATATAAAATGTGTCGTATAGCTAGAGAAATTCTTGTTGGAGAACATAATGTTTCAAGAGTAATTGCACGACCTTATCACGTTGTGGATGGAAAACCTACAAGAATCTCAAAAGATAGAAGAGATTACTCTGTAGAACCGCCAAAACCAACAGTTTTAAACGAGATTTTACAAGCTGGCGGAAGAGTTGTAGGTATCGGTAAAATTGAAGATATTTACGTAAAATCAGGTATTTCTCATGCAGTTCATACAGGTTCTAATAAAGAAGGTTTGGAACTAACATTAAAAGCCGTTGAAGGAAGCTTAGAGCTTGATAATATAAAAATCGCTGATTCTAAAGAGCCGCCAGTAGCCGAGCTTATTTTTACAAATCTTGTTGATACAGATATGCTTTTTGGTCATAGAAATGACTGGAAAGGCTATGGAAATGCCATTGAAGAGATAGATGCGTTTTTGCCTAAAATTATGGACAAAATGACCAAAGATGATATTTTGTTTATAACAGCTGACCACGGTTGTGACCCGACAGTACCAGGGACAGACCATACAAGAGAACAAGTACCTTTGCTTGTTTATTCAAAAGCTGATGATTTTGCAGCCAAAGATTTAGGCATTTTGCCTACTTTTGCTTACATTGCTGATGAAGTCAGAAAGTGGTTTAAGTTATAAATTCATATTGCTGTTCTTTACGGTAATTTAAAATTATGCTATTTTATTTTTTGTTATGAAATATGTACGATGGTATGATAAAGATCCTGATTTAAGTAATTTGATGGCCTTTTTAGAAGGGTTGAGTGACGAGGTTAGAGAAGAAGTTGCTCAAGATTTGATTCAAATTATTATGTCTGAATTAAATACGAATAAAGACGGTGAAATATCTATATTAGCTGATAACAAGATTACTGAATATAAAAGATGGTATGATAAAAACCTTTCTTTGCATTCGGCGATTGAAATTATAAAAAATCTTGGAGATAAAGAGAGAAGAGAGATAATTTCTCTTATAATGGAGTCGATTGTTCAAATTTTGACGGAATATAGCTATGAAAAAGATCAATAATTGCGAAAAAAAAGTCTTAGTTACTGGAGCATCTAGAGGGATTGGCAAAAGTATCGCTACGGTTTTGGCTGATGAAGGTTATTGTGTATATGTTTGTGCAAGAAACAAAGAACAATTGCAGCATCTTACTGAAAATACAAAAATATCAGAGTATATTGTTTGTGATTTATTGAATAATGATGATTTATCTGCTCTTTTAAGCCACAGTTTTGATATTTTGATTAACAATGCTGGTGATTATGTTTATTCGTCAGTGGAAAACACAACGGATAATAGTATTAAAAGGCTTTTAACGTTGAATGTTGAAGCTCCTTACAGGTTGATAAGAGGTGTTGTGCCTTATATGAAAAAACAACAATGGGGTCGGATTGTTAATATTGGTTCTATAAGCGGAGTTGTAGGTGAAGCTAATGCTTCTTTATACTCAATGACGAAGGCATCTTTAAATGGTTTGACAAAAGCATTGGCGTTAGAGTTGGCTCAGTACGGAATTACAGTTAATACAATAAATCCTGGTTGGGTAGATACAGAATTGGCGCAAGAGGCTGTTGAGGATAGTGATTTTTCATATCAAGAAGAAATTGATATGATTCCTCAAAGAAGATTCATTCGTCCGGAGGAAATTGCTCATCTAGTAAAATACATGGTTTCAGAAGAAGCTAAAGGCATGACTGGACAATCTGTTAGTCTTTGTGCTGGTTTAAGTGTAGGCTAAGTTTATACTAAAGTTGTAGTTTGATTTTGCATAAATCCTCTAAAAAGATGATTAGTCTGCTTCCTTATAATGGTACTTTAGATAGGTACCTTTATTGTAAGTAAGTAAGGAAGGCAATATGGATAATTTGAAAATTTCACACACAAGATTTGGAATGTTCAAGCCTATGTCTAAAGATGAAAGACAGGAAGTACATTCAAACCCATTTGGTATTAATTTTAAAGGCAATGTTTTAGCTGCTGATGTTTTTGAGTCATCAAAAGCTAAGGAAGCAAAAGAGTCTACATCTAATCCTTTTGCACAAATGTCTAATAAATCAAAAATGGTTGCTAGCGCAGTAGTTGGTTCAATGAACTCTTTTAACGAAGCTTTTCGTTCAAGAATCAATTCTATCATTTCTTTTGGTAGACAAGTAAAAGAAACTATTGCAAGCTCTTGGGAAAAAGCTAAAAATACAGAAATTACTTTGGATTTCAAAGGTTTAGTTGAGTCAGTATCTTCAAAATTCAACAATCAATACAGTGTAAATAATTTATTAAAACAGCCTGTTGATGATTTGAGTGCGATGTTTAGAGCTGAACATGATGCATATAAAGAAAGTTTGAAAGCGTAGGTAATGATGAAAACTAATAGAATAGATAATATTATTGAAGCATTGAGCAAACATGAAGATCCTAAATCAATCCAAGTTTTAGAAGAAATCGGAACTAATTCTGAAATTGATGAAATTAGAGAAAAAACTGCTCAAGCTCTAATTAGAAAAAATTCTCCAGAAGCCTTAAGAGTGGTTATTTCTTCTGCAGGTAAAGGTATTAATGACTTAAGTGCTAGAGTTGCAATGAGTGCAATTAATGAATTGCTTTCTTTAAATGATAAAACAGAAGTTCTCAAAGTTTTAGAAGAAACTATGAATAGCAGTGAAAAATCAGAAGTTAAAGATACTGCTCGTTCTGTAAAAGCTTTGATTACTTATTCAATGTAATTAATTTTATATAAAAAAAAGACCCGTTTAGGGTCTTTTTTTTTATGCTGTAAATGTAGCTGTTCCATTTTCTTGACCATTGTTTTGTTCTCTAAGTGGGTTGTCTAATATTAAGTCACCAGAGAATACCTTTATAATTTCATCACTAAAATCATTTAGTAATCTTTCAATTTGGCTTGGGGTTATATTTAGATCATCAGTATCGAGTTCGGAAAAGTCAGAGTTTTGGTTACCGTTTTGCCCTGTTATTCCTGAGGAAGCTGCAGTTGCAGCTTGGTATTGGAATAAAGTCTCGTTTCTTGCCGTGTTAAAATTAGTCGCAGTTTTTAATTCTTCTTGTAAACCCGTACTTAATCTGTTAACTTGCATTAAAAATCTCCTTTTCGGTTTAAGGTTTGTTGCTGTTGTTTAGACTTCCTGTCTTTTATATCGAGATTTTTACTGCAAACTTTATATTGTTTCTTTAATATTTTACAATAGTTAATATTTAAACTATTTTTATACCATCTTCAATAAATTTTAGGTTTTCTATTATTTGGAATCTTTTATTATCAAATTTTTCAGATATTTCTTTTTCAAAAACAAAGAATGTAGGCCCTGAGCCGGACATCATAGAAGCTGGAAGTTTTGTTTTTATCTCTAAAAGTTCTTCGTGGTCATTTATGACAGCTTTTTCAAGGCTGTTAAATAAATATTTTTCGTTAAATGACTCTTCCATTTTTTCTGTGTAGTTTGGCACAGATTTTTCTTTCATTTGAGAAAATTTTGTATAAGCTTCTTTGGCTGAAATACCAAATCCAAGTGGTTTTATTAGGGAAACATATTGATTTGTAGTTTTTATTTTTTTTGTATGTTCTCCTCTTCCTGAGCAAGTCGCTGTTCCACCATTTAGGCAGAAATTCAAATCAGATCCTAAAGATGCACATAAAAGTTCTAATTGAGGTTTATTTAATGGTTTGTTTAACAACTCATTGAGTGCAAAAAAAGTGGCAGCTGCATCTGTACTTCCTCCAGCTAGACCAGCTTCAATTGGTATATTTTTTTCAATATATATTGTTGTTTTTATGTTTTTTATTTTTGTTGTTTCAAAAAACTTTATACAAGCTTTATAAACAAGATTTTTTTCATCATATGGTATTTGATTTGAGTTTCCTGAAAGTACTATTTCTGTTTTGGCTGCTTCTTCTATTTCTACTGTTAAATAGTCATATAGGCTAATTGCTTGCATTATGCTTTTTATATTATAGAAACCATCATCTCTTTTGTTTAAAACTTCTAGTGTTAGGTTTATTTTTGCAGGTGCTGCTACTTTTAGTTTAGGCATTATTCTTTTTTAGCTCCTCAGATAGTTTTGCAAATTCTTCAATCGATAATGTTTCTCCGCGTGTATTTTCATCTAATGTTAGATTTTTAAGAGTTTCCATTACTGCATTTTTATTGAATCCTGCATTCATTAAAGAATTTTTTAGGTTTTTTCTTCTAGTTGCAAATGCTGCTTTTACTACTCTTTTTAAGTATGTGTAATCTTTTACTTTTACTTTTGGTTCATTATTGATTTTTATTCTTACAAGAGCAGAGTCTACTTTTGGTGCAGGATAAAATGATTTTCTTGGTACCTTTTGGATCATTTCTACATCTGCATTGAATTGGGTGAGTATAGATAATAGCCCATATTGTTTTGACGGGGAGTTTTCATTGGCAACTAACCTTTGAGCTACTTCATATTGTACCATTAGTATTATTTCAGATATTCTTTTTCTGTTTTCATTGTTTAAATCATCAATCTCGCCTAGCAAATGAGCAAGAATTGGACTTGTTATGTAATAAGGTATATTTGCAACAACTTTGAAGGTTGTATCTTCTAGGTCTTTTAATTCTGTTTTTAAGATATCATTGTGAATTAGGTGGAATTTTTCTGTTTTTATGTGTTGCAGTGCTTCAATTGCATCTTCATCAATTTCAACCGCATAAAGTTTTTTAGCTTTTTGCACAATATTTTCAGTAACAAAGCCAGCGCCTGGACCAATTTCTAGTACAGTGTCATTTTCTGTGACTTCTTCTGTGATACGGTCTATTACTGACTCGTCAATTAAAAAGTTTTGACCAAGTCTTTTTTTGTTTTAAATAGTTTTGCTCTTAAAAAATATTCACTCATTTTTTTATATTACAATAAAAATTATGATTATCATACCTGAATATTTAGCTATACATGAACCTGATGAAAAGCTTCTTGATATTATAAACAAGAAGACTTTTAACGATAATGTGCTTTTTGAAAAAAAATCTGATTTTCACAATATTAAGGTTGTTGAAAACGAAGTAGGCAGGTTTATTCACTACAAAGATACTTATCAAGCTGGGTTTATAAACACTAAGTTTTATAAAGGAAATCTTCCTTACATAAATTATTTTACTATCCCTTATTTAATTAACCCTGATATTAGAAATATTCTTTTGATTGGATTTGGTACTGGAAAAATAGTTAATGATTTTGAAAAATTGTTTAATAATCTTGAAAGAATTGATGTTGTAGATATAGAAGAAAATATATTTGATATTGCAAAAGAGTTTTTTGATTTTAAAAAGTCAGATAAAATGCAATTTTATTTGCAAGATGGAATTGTTTATTTGCGCGAGAACAAAAAGAAATATGACCTAATTGTTGTTGATGTTGCTTCAGATGATGGCATTGATGATAGATTTTTAAGTCAAGAGTATATCGATTTAATAAAGAAGTCTATGACAGAAAAAGGTGTGTTTGTCTCAAATCTTTGTTCTAGTCCGGATTTTGAAAATCCAGAAAATACATTTTTTAATGCAATATGTGACTTGTATGACAGCAATTTTAAAAAGTTTTCAATTTTCAAAGGTAATGAGTCAGACAAGGTATATTATAAGTCCTTTTTTGATATTGATAGTCGAGTTATAGATATAACAAATGTTATTTTCATATCTTCTAAAAATGATTTTTCCTTTTCAAAAAATTTTGACAGGTATAAAATAATTAATGTAGACATAGAAAACTACATGGCCGATTTATACATTAAATGACAGTAAGGAGACTTATGATTAAGATTACTAGCCTTTTAACTAGGCTTACTAGCCGACCGTTAACAGAGAAAAAAGTGAATAAATTGATAAGAATTGTTGATACATCTATTCCTGGCAGCAGCTATGAGGAATTAGAAAAATTTAAAAAAGATTTGGCAATAATTGCGCAAAGAAATAAAGTCAAAGCTAGAATTTATGATGCAAGAAGAGAATTAGGTGATTTGCATACAGCATCTGAGGAAGAATTTTTGTCAAAAAACATTGCTGTAATATTGAAAAGAAGAGGTAGAGAAGCTGTTAGATATTTAGTAAATTATTTTGGTCAAAATGGTGATCAAGAAAATTCTTTTATCAATAGGTTTTTTGCTGATTTTGAATTAAATTCAAAAATCGCTAAAAATAAAAAAATTAAATTATAATTAATTTTATATACTTTTAAAAAAAAACACCTTAAAATAAGAGTATAAGATTCTTATTGTGAGGTGTTTTTTATGATAGATTTTAATAAATTGACAAATCAAGCTCAAGAAACAGTTTTTTCTGCTCAACAGTTAATGGCTAAATTTCAAAATACACAGCTTGAACCTGTGCATATTGTTATGGCGATGTTAGAAAGCAAAGAAGGTATTGCTGCTGATTATGTTGATGCTTTAAAAATGAATCGTCCTCAATTTGTTGATGCTGTTATGTCTGAGCTAAATAATTTACCAAGAGTTGAACAGCCTGTTAATACTCAACAGTTATACTTGTCACAAGACACAATAAAACTATTTGATTTAGCTATGAATGAATCAGAAGCGTTAAAAGATTCATACATAAGCATTGAACACATATTGCTTGCTATTACTGCTTTCGATAATTCAAAGGTAAAAGAATTATTTGAAAAATTCGGTATTTCAAGAAATAAAATTTTAAATGAGATGAAAAAAATAAGAGGACAAAATAAGGTGGACTCAAAAGATTCTGAAGAAAAATTTAAAGCACTTGAAAAGTATTCTCAAAATTTAACTGAGTTAGCAAAACGAGGAAAGCTAGATCCTGTAATTGGCCGTGATGAAGAGGTAAGACGTGTAATACAAGTTTTAAATAGACGTACTAAAAACAATCCAGTTTTGATCGGTGAGCCAGGCGTTGGTAAAACAGCAATTGTTGAAGGCTTAGCTCAAAGAATTATTAGAGGAGATGTTCCTGAAAGTTTAAAAAACACCCAATTGATTGCTTTGGATATGGGTGCTTTAGTTGCCGGTGCTAAATTTAGAGGCGAATTTGAGGAACGTTTAAAAGCCGTTTTAAAAGAAGTTGAAGCTTCTGATGGTGAAATTATATTGTTTATAGATGAGTTGCATACAGTAGTTGGTGCAGGTGCAACTGAGGGCTCAATGGATGCTGGCAATTTGTTGAAACCTCTTTTGGCAAGAGGTGTTTTACGAACAGTCGGTGCTACCACTATAAATGAATATAGAAAATACATTGAAAAAGATCCTGCATTAGCTCGTAGATTTCAACCTGTATTAGTTGATGAACCTTCTGTTGAAGATACTATTAGTATCTTAAGAGGTTTGAAAGAAAGGTACGAAGTCCACCATGGTATTAGAATCAAAGATGCTGCTTTAGTCGCTGCAGCAAAACTTTCAGATAGGTATATTACTGATAGATTCTTACCTGATAAAGCAATAGATTTGATTGATGAAGCGGCGTCTTCTTTAAGAATTGATATAGATTCTATGCCTGAAGAAATTGATTCTTTGGTAAGACAAAAAATGCAGTTAGAAATTGAAAGAAAAGCTATTCAAAAAGAAGATCCTTCTGAAGAAAATAATCAAAAAATAGAAAATTTATCAAAAATGATTAACGACTTAGATGAAAAAATTACTAAGTTAAAAACTCAGTGGGAAATGGAAAAAAGCAATATCTATGATGAAGCTGCGATAAAAGAAGAAATTGAAAAAACAAAAGCTCAAATTGAGTTAGCTGAACGTGATGCTGATTTAGAAAGAGCGGCAGAACTTAAATATGGTAAATTAATTGAACTAAATAAAAGACTAGAAGAAGTTCAAAAACACGAAGGTCAAAAGCATAAAAATCAACTGCTAAAAGAAGAAGTTGATGAAGATGACATTGCTGAAGTTGTTAGCAAATGGACTGGCATTGAAGTTTCAAGGTTGGTTGAAAGTGAAATGCAAAAATTGCTGAGAATGGAAGATTCTTTGCATAAAAGAGTTATTGGACAAGATGAGGCAGTTGTCGTTGTTTCTGATGCAATAAGACGTGCTCGTTCTGGTCTAAAAGATCCTAAAAGGCCAATTGGTTCATTCATATTCTTAGGACCAACGGGTGTTGGTAAAACAGAGTTGGCAAAATCATTAGCAGAATTTTTGTTTAACGATGAAGATGCTCTTATAAGAATAGATATGTCTGAATATATGGAAAAACATTCTGTTGCAAGGTTAGTTGGTGCTCCTCCTGGTTATGTTGGATATGATGAGGGTGGACAGTTAACTGAAGCTGTAAGAAGAAAACCATATTCAGTTGTTCTTTTTGATGAGATAGAAAAAGCACATCCTGACGTTTTCAATATAATGTTACAAATTTTAGATGATGGTAGATTGACTGACTCTAAAGGTAGAGTTGTTGATTTCAAAAATACGTTGATTATTATGACTAGTAATATAGGAAGTAGCATTATTCTTGAAAATAGTTTGAATTCTATGCTTTCTGAAAAAGATTTTGAAGAAACAAAAGATAAAGTTATGGATTTAATGAAAGAACATTTTAAACCAGAATTTTTGAACAGAATTGATGAAATTGTCTTCTTTAAAGCTCTTACTCTTAATCAGTTACAATCTATTGTTGATATCTATTTTGCAAATTTGAGAAAACTTTTTGCTGATAAGGATATCAAATTAGAAATTACAGATGAAGCCAAAGAGCAACTTGCCACATTAGGCTTTAATCCCGTATATGGCGCAAGACCTTTGAAACGTACGATAAGACAACTTGTTGAAAATCCTTTGGCAAAGAAAATTCTTTCTCAAGAATTTAATGAAGGTGATACAATTGTTGTTGATGCTGATGGAGACGAAATTGTCTTTAAAAAAGGTTAATCTTTCTTAACAAATAGTAAATTACTACCTTTCTTTTGTTTTTATAAAAATATAAGTGTGAAAGAAAGGTAGTTTTGTTATGGCAGTTAGTGGTTTGACTAATCCTGTTCAGGTACAGTCAATGGGTACTCCTGCAGCAGCTGGAGTTCGTAGTGAAGCAACAGGTTATTATCAAGAAGAAAACGAGAAAAAATCTAATTCCGGTTTTAAAACTTTACTTACTTTAGCAACATTGGGAGCGATAACATATGGTGTTATCAGATATAGAAATGCGAAAGCATTGAAACCTGTTGTCGAAAATTTTGAAAAAACAACAAAAAACGGTGGAAAGCTTTGTACAGAATATGTGAAGTCTAAATTTAAAAATCCTGATGGAACGATTAGTGAAGTTTTAACAAAATCAGTCAAGACTCATTATGATAAAGATGGCAAAAAAATTGCTGAAGTGATACACAATGTAAGTATGGGTGAACGCTATACTGTACTTTATGATAAAGATGGTAATGTTGTAAAAAATGTTGTAAGTAGAATGTCTATTCCTGTAGGAGCAGAAAAAGCTGTTTTACAACAAAATTTAACAAATGCATATGAACGTTACGGTGATAATGTTATTACAAAGTCACGTTTAGTTGATTATAATGGCAAAAGACCAGTTGAAATATATGCAAATACAAGAACAGAAACACTCAAAAGGACAGAAACTCCTAAGGTTGCTGAGGTTGTATCTCAATAGATTTCTGCTGCTGAACTTAATGCAAAAAAATATGATTTAGAATATTAACAATATTGAATTATCTTTGTTAAGTCTTTTTCATCGACAATCGCAGTTGCAGCCTGTTTTAAAACAGGCTTTGCGCAATAAGCAATTTTTATTGCTGCATGTTCAAACATGCTTAAATCATTTGCACCATCGCCTATTGTTACTGTATTTGCCTTTGATACACCCAAAATTGACTGCAATTCTTTCAACATTAGTCCTTTACTGTTCGAGAACATCATAGGACCACCAACTTGTCCTGTTAGTTCTCCGTTTTTAACGTGAAATATATTTGAAAAGTCTGCGTCATATTTTAATATAGATTTTGCATATTCGGTTGCATTTTTAAAACCACCCGAAAAACAAACAACAGTATAGCCTTTTTGTTTTAATGCAGAAATGGCTTCTTTAGCTCCTGGCATGTATGGAAGGTTCTGACAAATTTCATTAACTCTACTTTCCTTGATTCCTTTTAATAAAGAAACTCTATATGAAAGGCTGTCAAAAAAGTCTAATTCTCCTTCCATTGCTCGCTTCGTTATCTCAGCAATTTTATCTTTCAGGCCAATTTCTTCAGCAATTATTTCTATTGTTTCTCCATCCATAAGAGTAGAATCAAAATCAAAAACAGCTAGTTTGTTCATTTATTTTATTTTCTCCCTGTAGAACCAAATCCACCTTCACCTCTTTGTGTATTGGATAGTTCTGTAACAATTTCTATGTTTGCTTTTGTAACTGGAGCTATAATCATTTGCGCAATTCTATCACCATTGTTAATCGTGAAGTTTTCTGTTGAAAGATTTACTATGGGGATACAAATTTCACCTCTGTAATCTTCATCAATAGTGCCTACGCAGTTAACCAATGTAATGCCATGTTTGATGGACATTCCTGAACGGGGTCTTACTTGTGCTTCGTAGCCTTTAGGTAATTCCATTTTTAAACCCGTAGGAATTAATTTTCTTTCTAATGGTTTTAATGTAATTGGTTCGTTAGTTAATGCACATAAATCCATACCTGCTGCACCATCCGTTTGGTATGAAGGAATTACTGCCTTTTCATTTAGTTTTAAAAATTTTAATAGTACTTTTTCCATTTCTCGATTATAGTTTAGACTTTTCTTTTTTACAAATGTGAGTTTATGTTAACAAATGTTAAGCAATAAATTCTTCAAAGGCAATTTTGTTTTCTAAATTGTTTTTATATAAGTGTAAGGTTAGATTTAAAGGTTACTAATTAGGCATAGTCCTAAGGTCAACAATTTGGAGGTTGGTTATGCAAGGTATAAGCGGTATGTACGGATTCCCTAACCCATATCAAGTGGTAGCAAATCCGACAGGTGCAGGTTTAACAAGTTTAAATGCTGAATATGCAAAAGATTTTGGCTTAGGCTTAGGCAATGTATATAATCTTCCAATAGATGTTACTATGGGCTTTGGCGGAGTACAAGGTGGCGGTGCAGCTATCGCAGGTATGGGTATGATGAATCCATACTTAATGAATCCTTATATGATGCAGTCTATGATGTTGTCACCAACATATAGAAACTATATCAATATGGATTTTAAAGACCGCCTTACATATGATGCTGACCTTAGAAGTGCTGCAAGAGAAATCGATTATAATGAAAGAAAAGATGCAATGAGATATGCTGCAGCTGCAGATGGTCTAACAGCAGCTATTAATGAGGCTTGTATTTCTCTTCAAACTGTAATTGTTGAAGGTGAGTCTGATCAGATTGTTAAACAATTTGAAGGAATTGTTAATATGGTTAGAAATTCATCAGTATACACAAGAATGAAGGAAGAATACAAAAATGATCCAGAAGGATTAGAAAAAGCATTAAGAAACTTTGCTAGATATCAATTCCAAGCTGCAACTGGTCAAGATTTAAAAGCTATGATCCAAGAAAATTGTGATGGTGCATTGGCTAACTCATTCTGGAATACATTATCATTTGGCAATGCTCAAACATATTCTTCTGAAGATATAATTGCTAAAATGGAAGGATCTCAAACTCCAAAATCAACTAGAACAAGAAAAACAATTGGTAAAATTGGTGGTGTAACAGCCGCAGTTGGTGCAGGTGCTGCTGTTGGTTGTATCGGTGGTCCAGTTGGTGCTGTAATCGGTGCTGGTGTTGGTCTTATTGCTGGTACAATCGGTGCATTTTGCTAATAAAGAATTTAATCCAACCAAATCTAATAACTAACCAATTAAAAGCTCCTATTTATAGGAGCTTTTTTTATTGCTTTTTAATGTAGTATAATTATTAGAAAGTAAAAAGTAGGTATTTATATATGAATATTTTAATAATTGGTTCTGGTGCAAAAGAATATACAATGGCAAAGTTGTTTTCCAAATATGAAAATGTGGATATGATATTTGCTGCTCCAGGTAGTTTTGCAATAAGTGACTATGCAACTTGTATAGATATTGATGTTGATGATGTTGAAAATTTATGTGATTTTGCTAAGGCTAATGAGATAGATTTAACAATTGTTTCTTCAGAAAAAGCGATTGAAAATGATATAGCCAGCAGGTTTAATCAAGAAGGTTTGATGGTATTTGCTCCAACAGCAGATGCTTCTCGAATCACGTCAAGTAAATCTATTGCTAAAAAGTTTATGTATAAAACCAAAATTCCAACTTCAAAATTTGGTATTTTTGACAGAGAAAATATGGCAATTGATTATGCTAGAAAATCAAAGTTTCCAATTGTCGTAAAAACTGATTTTCATATGCACGGTGAAAATGTTTATGTTTGTGATTCTTTCAAAATAGCAAAAAGAATAATAGAAGATTTGTTTGATAGTGGAAATAAAAAGATTGTCATAGAAGATTACGTGCCGGGTAAGGAATTTTCATACTATGTAATATCTGATGGCTACAATGCTATGCCAATTGCTTCTGTTGTTCCATATAAGCATGTTTTAGAAGGTAATGGTGGAGTTATCACATCAGGTCTTGGTGCTTATGCTCCTTTTTATATGATAGATTCTGCTTTAGAGGGGCGTATATTTAAAGAAATAATATATCCTGCGTTAGATGAATTGGCTAAAAATGGAAATCAATATGTTGGTGTTCTAGGTGTTGATTTGATTTTAGATCGCAATGGCGAGTTAAATGTTATGGAATTTAATTCATTTTTTAAAGAACCAGATGCACAATGCGTTTTTGATTTATTGGATGTTAACTTTGTTGACGTTATGAAAGCAGCTATTGTTGGATCTTTAGTTGATGATTTCTATGAAATAAAAGTTAAGCCTTTGTACTCACTGTCTGTTGTTTTGACAGCAGGTGGTTATCCTGGTGTGGGTAATTATGGTGCTGTTATTTCTGGTATTGATGACGTTGAAGAACATTCTGAAATTTCTCATTTTAATACAAGAAAAGATGTTGATGGGCATTTTGTTACTGCAGGAGGAAGAACTCTTGTTGTTACGTCTAATGCTTCAACTCTTGAAAAAGCTGCCCATAATGCATATGAAAGCGTAAATTTGTTGAGCTTTGAAGGTAAAAAATATAGAAAAGACATAGGTAAAACGGTTTTTATTGGCTGTTAGAAAGTTGAATAAATTGAGAGTTGTAAAAAGAAAATGTTGTGGCTGTGGAAAAGTCAAACCCAGAGATGACATGATTAAAATTACATATAACAAGCAGCTTGATTCTGTTCAAGTAGAACCTGATTCGTTTTTTATAGGGCGTTCTGCTTATATCTGTCGCAACAATGGCTGTTTTTTTGAGGCTTTCAAGAAAGGCAAATTCTATAAAATTTTAAAATGTAGGCAAGATGATAAATTAAAAGAAAAAATCAGGGCTGTACTTGAAAAATAGATTGTGCTAAAAATATAATATAAAGGCAAGAATTTGGAGAAAAAAATATATAATGACAGATACTGTAAGAGTTTATGACTTAGCAAAAGAACTAAAGTTAACAAATAAAGAAGTTATTGAAAAATTGGATACAAAACTTGGTATAAAGGTCAAGTCTCATTCTAGTGTTATCTCTGAATCTCAAGCCAAAAAATTTAAAGAATTACTTGCGGAGCCTCAGGTTGAGCATACAAAAAAACCAAAGGCTTTTATTGTAAAAAAAGCCAAGCCAAAAGTTGAGGAGCCAGAAAAAGAAGTTGTTAAAGAAGAACCTCCTAAACCTGTTGAAAGGGTTAAGCTAGGTAAAATTGAAAGACCAGAAAAAATAAAATTAGGTAAAATAGAGCCTGCTCCTGTTCATAAGCCTGCTGTGAAAAAGTCATCAGATGCGGTAACTGCAAATAAAGAAGCAAAAGCGCCAAAAGATGGTTTTGTAAAAAAAGAAGGAAGAACTGCTTTTGGTAATAGAAATGAACAAGTTCAAAAAGCAGATTCAGCTGAAAAAGCACAAGAAAGTAAAAAGGAATCACCTGCTAAGGAAAAGAAACCTATTCAAAGACATATAATTCCGCAGGATATTTATGATTCAAAGAACTCTTCAAAGAAAAAGGGATCAAAGAAAAAAGAAAAACAATATAAATCTAAAGAAGAAGAACAAGAAAGAATTAGCTTAGAAAAAGCAAATGCTCAAAAACATAAAAAAAGAACTCATGTTGAAGAAGCAGCTGCAGAAGTTAAAAGTGTGGTTATAAATCAACCTCTTACTGTGGGTGAGTTGTCTGAAAAGATTAACAAAGCATCAGCAGAGATTGTTAAGTTCTTGATGATGCAAGGTATTTTGGCTACAGTAAACCAAGTTATTGATGTTCAAACAGCTAAAAAAGTTTGTGAAAGCTTTGAAATAGAAGTTTTGGAAGAGGATTTAGAAGCTTATATGGAGGAAGAGCTTCAAAAAGAAGAAGAAGCTAAAGAGTTAGCTTCAATTGATCCTAAGTTATTAAAAAGAAGAGCTCCAGTAATCAGTATCATGGGACACGTTGACCATGGTAAAACAACATTATTAGATTCAATTAGAGCTTCAAAACATAAAATTGTCTCAACTGAGGTTGGTGGTATTACTCAGTCTATTGGTGCGTATACCGTATTTTTAAATAACAAAAAAATTGTATTTATTGATACCCCAGGTCACGAAGCATTTACAGAAATGAGAGCTCGTGGAGCAAAGGCTACTGATATTGCCATTTTAGTAGTTGCTGCGGATGATGGCATAATGCCTCAGACAATTGAAGCTATTAATCACGCTAAAGCTGCTGAAGTGCCTATCATTGTTGCTGTTAACAAATGCGATAAACCAGATGCTAACCCAGATAAAATTCTTCAACAGTTAACTGAACATGGACTTGTTCCTGAAGAATGGGGCGGTGACACAGTTTGTGTTAAAGTTAGTGCTTTACAGGGTACTGGTATAGATGAGCTTTTAGAATATATTTTATTATTAGCTGAAGTGCAAGATTTAAAAGCAAATCCTGATGCTCCCGCTTCTGGTGTTGTAATTGAAGCGAACCTTGATAAAGGAAAAGGTCCTGTAGCAACATTACTAGTTCAAAATGGTACTTTAAAAACAGGTAACTGCGTAGTAGTAGGAAATGTTTGCGGTAAAGTTAGAGCTTTATTATCAGACTCTGGCGAACGTGTAAAAAAAGCTGCTCCATCTACTCCTGTGGAAATCTTAGGTTTAACAGAAGTTCCTCAAGCTGGTGATAAGTTTGAAGTTGTTGAAAATGAAAAAACAATGAGAGCAATTGTTGCAGAGCGTAAAGAGAAAGAAAGAAATTCTCGCTTAGAGGCTATGTTACCTTCTCATATTAGAAATGAAGTCGTAGGTGAGGGGGATGACGGATTCCAACATTTGAACCTTATTATAAAAGCGAATACAAACGGATCTGCTGAAGCTCTGTCACAAGCTATTGGACAGTTTAAATCTAATGAAATTATTATCAAGCTTATCCACGTTGGCGTAGGTGATATTTCTGAAGCTGACGTAATGTTGGCTTCTGCAAGTAACGCTATAATTCTAGGGTTCTCTGTAAAAGAGGACAACAATGCTGAGATTGCTGCGTCTAGAGAAAACGTTACAATTAAGAAATATGATATTATTTATCAAATCCTTGAAGACTTAGAACAAACTATGTTAAGTCTTTTACAACCAGAAATCAAAGAAGTTGAATTGGGTAAAGCTGAGGTTAGACAGGTATTTACTGTTGGTAAAACTTCAAGAATTGCTGGATGTTATGTTACTGAAGGTAAAATTCTTAGAGGCAAAACTGCTTCTGTTATTAGAAATGGTGAAGAAATCTTTAAAGGTACTATTGATCAGTTAAAAAGATTCAAAGATGACGTTAAAGAAGTTGCGACAGGATTTGAATGTGGTATTTCCTTCTCTAAATTTAATGACATACAAGAAGGTGATATTATTCAGGTATCAACAACAGAGGAAGTTGAAAGACAAGCTCTTGTTTAATGTTTAAATTATTGGTATTTAATTGAAAGGAATTAATAATGTCTTTAAGAAATGAGCGTGTCAGAAAAACTTTGATGAAGGAAATTGCTGATATTATTCAAAAAGATATAAGAGATCCTAGAATTTCTGGCGTTGTTTCTATTACCGATATTGAGCTTGCTCATGATAATTCTTTTGCAAAAGTTTATTTTTCTGTGTTTACAACTAATGATGAAGCTAAAAAGCAGACAATTGATGCGTTAGAAGAGAATGTTTCAAAAATTAGATATGAAGTTGGTAAAAGAATTAGATTAAGATTGACTCCTGAGCTTAGATTTATCCCTGATAATTCACTTGAAAGAGGAACTAAGGTTATGGATTTGATTGACAAGATTTCAAAAGGTGAAATCTAGAATTTATGCTTTTGGGCTTTTTAAATATTAATAAACCCAAGGGAATGACGTCTCATGATGTTATTTCTCGATTAAGAAGAGTTTCTAAAATTAGACAGATTGGTCATACGGGTACTCTTGATCCATTGGCTCAAGGGGTTCTACCTGTTGCTGTTGGTAAAGCAACGAGATTGATAGAATTTTTGCTAGAGAATAAAGGTTATATTGCAACTCTAGAGTTTGGTAAAATTTCTGATACTTACGATATTGAGGGTAATGTTGAAGAATATTCTAATGCAAAGGTTTCAGAAGAACAAATTGTATGTGCTTTAGAAAAATTTGTTGGAAAAATAGAACAAATTCCTCCTGCTTATTCAGCTGTTCATTATAATGGAAAAAGGTTGTATGAGTTGGCTAGAGAGGGCAAAATTCCTGAGGATATACCCAAAAGAACTGTTTTTATTTCAAAACTCAACTTGTTAGATTTTAATCCTGAGACTAATGTTGCAAGAATTGAAATTGATTGTTCAAAAGGAACTTATGTTCGCTCAATTGTAAATGATCTCGGTCAAATATTAGGCTGTGGTGCTATAATGACTGATCTTGTGAGAACAAAGTCTGGGTTATTTGAGATAGATAAAGCTGTTCCTCTAGATATGTTTGTAGATATTTCAGATGTTGAAAAATATTTGATAAATCCAATTGAAGTTTTATCATATAGTTGTTATACACTCACAGAATTCGAGTATCAAAAAATAAAACATGGTCAGTCCATAGAAACAGCTTCTTTTGAAGATAATGAGTTTGTTATTCTCGAATACGATGGGGATTTGAGTGCAATTGCTCAAAAAGATAACAATAAGTTAGTAATGAAAAAGGTATTTATATAATGTTTAGTTTAAAAAATAATTTTATCAAATTTGTTTTAGTTACTTTATTTTTAACATCAGCTTCATATGCTCAGGATTGTACAACAGATATGTGCCCTATTAGACCACAAAAAATAAACGGACCGGTTTCTTCTACGTTAAGTAAGGTAACTGGTATGAATTGGTTGATTTCATCTGTTATTGAATCACAAGTTAAAAAGCAAATGGATAAGGCATTGTTAGGTGATTTTAAGGTTACTATTACCCCTTTTGGCGCAAAAACAATGCTAGAAGGCAAATTCAAAAAAATGACAGCCCATTCTGATTCAGTTTATATAGATGGTTTTTATCTTTCAGATGTTAATGCAGAATCATTGTGTGATTATAATCATTTTGTTTATAAAGATGGTCAGGTTTATACAAATGAAAATTTTGTTATGTCTTATAATGCAAGCGTTACATCAGATGATTTACAAAAAACTGTTGCTACTCCACAGTATTTGAAGATATTAAATTCAATGAATGTAAATATTGGAAATATGTCTTTGTTTAAAATATTTGATCCAAAGGCTGGTATCAAAAACAATAGAATGTTCTTTTCAATCAAGGTTTCTTCACCATTGACCTTGGGTGAGCCTAAAAAAATTACTGCAGATATGGGGCTTGAAATAGAAGAAGGCAAAATTATGTTTACAGATGTTAAAACATCATCTTCTTTTGCTTCAGCTAATTTGGATGCAATTTTGCCAATTATCAACAAGTTAAATCCTTTTGTTTACAAGGCAAATATTATGAATAATTCTAAAAGTATTATAAAAGTCCAAGATGTTAATATCATTGATAATAAAATTGTCATAAAAGGGCTGGTTATTGTTCCAAAAAACTATTATAATAATTAAAACAGTTTACGTTATATTTTGGAGTTATTATGGGCTTTTGGTCTAAATTAGTAATATTAATACTCGCTGGATTAGCATTTTTCTATGTAAAAGTTAACTTTTTTGATAATCAACCTGCTAAAGTTGAAAAAAAACTTGTTGTAGAAGAACAAGTTGTAATGCCTAAAAAAGTTCAAGAACCTGCAAAAAAAGCTGAAGAAAAGAAGGTTCCTAGAACATATGTAACTGTATATTTTCTTGGTATGGATAAAAATGATACAGGTATATTCAAAAAGGTTCAAAGAGAATTACCACAAGGTCAGTCAAAGTTGAAATTTGCATTAAACCAACTAGTAGCTGGTCCTACTCCATATGAAAAGAAACTTGGGGTATATAGTGAAATACCTAAAAATGTAAAAATATTAGGAATAGTAGAAAGCAAAAATAAAATCATTATTGATGTAAGTTCTAATATTCAAAATGGTGGTGGTGCTGACAGCATATATAGCCGTATGAAGCAGTTTATAAAAACTGTGCTAGTTAATGCACCTAAAAAACCAGTTTATTTATATATCGACGGTAAACAAGCAGAAGTACTTGGTGGTGAAGGTATAATGATTTCTCAACCATTGAGTGAAAATTCTTTAGATGGATAGTTATGGCAGATAAAGATTTAGATTATTATTTGAATTTAGATTGGACTTTAATAGAAGGTACTGATTTGGATTTTAATGGAAATCCTTATCATTATATTGAAATTAAAGAATTTCCAAGCTTTGCATATTGTGCTAAAACTCGAGAAATAGCATTAGCTAATTATAAAAATCAATTAAAGTTAATGCTTCAAATTATGCTTGAAGATGGTGAAGATATACCTGAACCAGGTCAAGAAGATGACGATGACATTGATTGGGAAAGTATTTGTCCAGGATAGAAATAAAAATAAAGCACCCTTGTAGATAAGTTGTTGTGTGTGAGCCAGGGTGCTTTGTCTTAACGTTATTACGTTAATTCATATATGCTGTAAGTAGATTGTTTGAATAAGTCATTTCTCTTAGTTTTCTCAAAGCCCTGTTTTCAGTTTGTCTGATACATTCTTTTGTAACACCGTATATTTTGCCTATTTCTTCTAGGGTTTTGCGGCTCCACTCACCTAGGCCGAATCTCATTCTGACAACGGCTTGCTCTCTTTCTTTGAGTTGCGATACAACATATTCTATATCTTTTTTTAAATTTTCGTATTCTATGTCTGCATAAACATTTGCTTTTGGGTCTTCTAGGATGTCTGATAAAGTCACTTCATTTCCTGAAGAAAGCTCATATTGCGAGTCCATAGAGATTGAATTGTTAAAAGCACCTAAAAATGCATCTATTTTGTCTGCAGATATGTTCATTTCCTTTGCAACATCTTCATTTTTTACTTGAGTGTTATATTTTTGTTCTAGTGAGGCTTTAACTTTTGAAAATTTTGAAAGTGTTTCTTGTACATAGACTGGTATTTTTACACAATGTGATTGTTCAGAAATTGCTTTGAATATTGCTTGTTTTATCCACCAAGCAGCATATGTCGAAAATCTATATCCCAATTTGTAGTCGAATTTTTCTATTGCTACCATAAGACCAAGATTTCCTTCCTGTATTAAGTCAATCATTGGTAATTTTGAAACTTGAACAGTTTTTCTTGCGATGTTTACAACTAATTTTAAATTTGAGCGTACTAGCTTTTGTTTAGCTTTTAGTGCTTGTTCTTTAGTACCTTCTTTTGCTATTTTTGCAATTTCTTTTTCTTCTTCAGCTGAGAGTACTGGCATATTTGAAATCTCTCTTATGTAAAGATTTAATGTGTCATCATTTTGAGTTGGCATTACGTTGTGAGAAGAAGGTTTTGTTGATGATTTGAAAGACATTTTTGAAGAGACTGAATTTTTAGACATACACTTACTCCTAATTTATTTTCATATCCTAATTGTTTATTTTTTATGCACGACAACTGCACAGTATAGAAGTATCTATCTGCCTTAGTTGCTGATAAATATTTGAAAAGATGAAGGACTGACTAAATGTTTTGATTACCAATGTATATACTTAATATATCACCTAGTATATCAAAATGCAAGCTTTTTATTACGAAATATTACAAAAAAGAGAAAAAAAAATGAAATTTTGTAATATTTTGTAATATATTTAGAAAGATATGAACATTTTATATATGGAAAAAGCTATAGAAATTGCGAAAAAATCAGGAATAGATATTCCTGTCGGTGCTGTTATTGTTAAAGATGATAAAATTATTGCTGAAGCTTGCAACCAAAAAGAAGTGTTAAATGATATTACTGCTCATGCTGAGATTCTTGCAATTAGATTGGCCTCTAAAGTCATCAATAATTGGCGTTTAGCAGGGTGTGATTTATATGTTACATTAGAACCTTGTCCTATGTGCGCTAGTGCTATAATACAGTCTAGGATATCTAATGTGTTTTTTGGTTCATATGATAATATTTATGGTGCTTTTTCTGCTTTTCCTGATTATGTAAAAGTGCATAATTCGAATTTGTTATGTAAAGGCGGTATAATGGAGTATGAGTGTAATTCTCTTTTAAGTTCGTATTTCAAGAAGGTTAGACAAGATTAAATGAATATGGATACTAA
This sequence comes from Candidatus Gastranaerophilales bacterium, assembly GCA_944322545.1. Lineage (GTDB taxonomy): Bacteria > Cyanobacteriota > Vampirovibrionia > Gastranaerophilales > Gastranaerophilaceae > Limenecus. Next base: position 87,508 of record CALUPF010000015.1, on the reverse strand, counting down.
ATTATATTTAGACAGCCTAGTCAAAGCTTATGAAAATGTTGATTTTATAAAAGATGATCCGATTCAGTTTCCTCATCGTTTTAAGAACAAGTTTGATATTGAAATAGCAGGTTTTTTAGCTGCAATGTTTGCTTATGGTAAAAGAGAAGTTTTTATTGCTAAATTAAATATTTTATTTGAAAAAATGGGCAATTCCCCATATGAGTTTATTTTAAAGTTTGATGAAAATAATCATATTTTAGATGATTTTGATTATAGGTTTTCAGTCGGTGTTGATTTAGTCCAAATTGTTTTAATTTTAAAAGAATTATATAAAAATGGAGAGAGTTTAGAATCTTTGTTTTCCCATGGTTGGTCAGTTTCTAATTCTGTAAAAGGTATGCTTCAAGTAGTGATAGATTATTTTTATTCTCGAGTTAAAATGCCAGTGACAAAAGGGTTTTATCATCTTTTGCCGAATCCTTCAAAAGGTAGTGCTTGTAAACGATTGAATATGTTTTTACGATGGATGATTCGCGGTGGCTGTGTAGATTTAGCTATTTGGAATTTTATGCCTAAATCTGAACTTTTAATTCCTTTAGATGTTCATGTTGCTAATGTTTCAAGAAAAATAGGTATTTTAAAAAGAAAACAAAATGATTTTATTTCAGTTCTTGAAATAATGAAAGAATTGAAGTCTTTTGATTCTAATGATCCAGTAAAATATGATTTTGCTATGTTTGGTTATGGCGTGAATAGTTAAATATTATTTGCCATATAGCATTTGTTTTCCTGTTTTTCCACCTTTTTCAACGAATTCACAACCGCCAGGCATATAAATTGGGTTTTTTCCAATGTTTCCTACCGCTTGCAGAGAAAAGACATCATACCCCCATTTGTTAGGACCTTTCATTCCGTTTACGTCGACAGCTATGATTGATGCATAATTTGCTGTATATGGGAAAAAGATCATTCCATCTGCAGTTACTATTGCTTGTTTTGTTTTTAATGCGGCACCTCTATATCCACTACATCCACTTGTTGCTTTATTTGCTTCATAAGATTTGTCATCTTCATCCATGTCGTCACCATAGCCTTCAAGTTTTGCTTCATCATTACCTTTATATAAAGGCATACATCCATTTGCATATCCATTTGTTTCGCATATTTTTGCTATATTTAAATTCTTTTTGTAGAAATCAAACAAATCACGACATTGACCAAAATTTCCGTTATAATTTCCAGGTAAAGATCCTCCGCTATTTAATTCATATCCGGTGCAATTTCCTTTCGAGTCATAACCTTTACATTTTGCCCCTCCATATGGGTTTTTGTCCCAATAATAGCAATTAGGATATTTACCAAATTCTTGATAGGATTTTTCAGCTGCTTGATTTAAAATAGAAACAGCTTTTTTCAAAGCAGAACGGTTGGCTTCTTTTTGTGCATTAGAAAGTAAATTGGGAATTGTTATAGATGCAATTACGCCTATAATTAGTAGTGTCACAAGTATTTCTGCTAATGTGAACGCTTTTTTATGTATCATTTTCAACTCCTAATTTTTTCGTTTATTTTTCTTCTTTTTTTTATCTTTAATTTCTCTATAAGCATTATCTACAGATAATTTTGCAATTTGTTTTCTTTGAGCCCTATCATAGAACACAAGCCAGTGCTTGCGTTTTATGTTATCAACAGAAAAAGATATCCTTCCGCTTGTTCTATCACCAGGTTTTATTTTTGAGAACATTATAGATGTATCCCCAAATACTGATGGATAAAATGAGGCATTTAAATCATTAACAAGTGAAATATCAAATCCTGTAAAATATTTATCTGTTGTGTTTGTTATTACTAGTGATATTGTTATAGTGTTTAATTCTCCAAATGGGTCTTTTTCAAACTCTATATTTGTCATTTTTACTGTGAGACCATCACAAACAAATTCTTCTTGTTTTAGTGCTTCTTTTTTGAATACGGGTAGTTGAACACCTTTGACGACTTTAACTCTTATTTCATCACCAGGAGAAATAAGTACATCCTTGCCTTTTTTATATAAAGCCATTCCAAGACCTACAGCACCACCTACTGCTGCACCACCAGCTAGCGTGTAACCTTGACTAGCAACTGCTGCGGGTAATCCAAACATATTCAAAGCAATAACTCCGCCTACTACACCGCCTACTGCTGTGTAACCGGCACTTTTTGCGACAACTTTGGTTGTGCCTATAACAGGATTTAGCTTTGTTGACATTTTACCTTGTATTGGGATTTCCCGTCCATCTGGTGTTATTAAATAATCAAAGTTTACTTCAATCCATCCATCTCTGCCAAGTCTTTTGGACGGTTGAATTTCTTTTACACTGCCATGCGCTATTGTTCCAGCAGGAAGAATGACACCTTTTTCACCTTCAACTTCATTTGTTATTTCAGCAAAAAACTCATCGCCTTCTTCTGTGTATCCCGAGCTTAATACTTGAGATACAGTCATTTTTATTTCATCTTTTGCTTCAAGTTCATCAACTTCACCAGTGAAAAGCTTTTGATTCTCTTTTTCAAGTCTGTCAGTTACTTCAGCACGACCTTTGAATGTTTCATTTGAAGGTGTTGTTTCTTCTGCTTTTACAAATGAGCCTATAGAACAATTAATAAATATGAAAGAGGTTAATATTATGTATGATAGAATTTTTCTCATATCAAAATCTTACATCATGCAAAAAATTAAATCACGTTTGTAACGATTATTTGTAATAGATTGTGTATATTTTATTCTTTTTTATTGAAGGACTAAGTGAGGGGATATATGGCATTACAAACTGGAATATACCAGTTTCTTTTCCTTCTTCTTTTATTTTTCCATACAAATTAACAATATTACCATTAATATCTTTTGTAGAAAAATAAGATATTTCAATGATACCTGGTGGATAATAAGCTAACAATCCAGGCTCTATTGTTCTTACAATTCCTGTAACTTCTGTACCTTTTTTTATATACAATTGACCGTTTTTTTGTACATCTTCTGCAACTATAAACTTAATTTTGTCATTTACATTAAGTTTATAAACAATCATATAAATACCATTTATTTTTTTTGAACCCAATTTGTTTGAAATTTTTTTCGGTGAATAAATTTTTACAGAATTTGATTCAGGTATGTTATCAGTATATTCTCTTGTTTTATCATATTTGATAAGACCTTTTACTTCTTTAATATAGTCTTGTGGTATATCATCACTATATGTAGGTATCGCAAAAGTTTTTAAACCATTGATGCTTAATAATAAAATAACTGAAAGTATTACAATTTTTTTCACTTTCTATTTCCTTTATTTTTTGTTGTTTACTGGTTTAATCGATTGCTTTTGATATTTTTCCTTGATTGTTTTTCTTGCATCTTTTGATGTAAGAAGAAAATTTTGGTAGTATAAATTATTTTTATAATCATTATCTATGAGGTAAGCTGGATATTTTGTATATATGTATTCATACAAAGCAGCAAGTCTTTCACTTCCATTAGGATGAGAAGACGATGTTTCAAACCAGTTTGGCTCTTCTGCTATTTTATTTAGTACAACAATCATTGCAACTGGGTTATATCCAGCATTTACCATCAAATCAATACCTCTTTTATCAGCTTTGAGTTCATATGATTTTGGCGCCATAGTCATTGTAAGTCTTCTCCACAGACCTTTGTGTGCATCAATTCCATGTGAAATTTCATGACATAATATAGCAGCAATTTCATCATCAGAATCTAAAAATGGCAATATACCTTTAAAAACTGCAATTTGCTTTGATGTTAAATATGTTACCGCATTAACATTTTTGTTTGGTGAATAGTAAAAAGTCATTCTTTGTTCTATTTGGTTTGCATTTAGAATTCGAAAACCAATTGCCATAATTTTCTTTTGGTATTGAGTTTCTCTATCTAGCCTTAGTTCATCAGCAAAACAAGCTGACGCAGTTATAAAAAGAACCATTAAACAAACAAAAAACTTTTTCATGTTATCTCCCTATTTATTTTTTTTCATTATATTTTTTTTTTATACTTTGTGTCAATTTTGGGTTTTTAGTAATATACTACATATTTTTTTCTTGGTGAAATTACTGCTTGACCTCCTGGTAGCAATCTTAGTAGAGGTACAGCTAAACCAAATAAAAATGGAGTTGTTGCTAGCTCTGCTAGTCCAATCCAAAAAGAAAGGGAATATCCGCTACTGTTTATAGAGCCATCTAGAGGTTTTATATTACCGTTTTCATCTTTGATTTCAAATTGTTCAATGGTCATTTCTGCAGGAGCTCCCCCCATTGCTCTTGGTGCTACTTCGCCTATTTTTGCATAAACAATTGTGTCTTTTTTTATTATTATCTCATCACCTTTTTTTACGTCTTTTACTACTTTAAAAGGAATTCTTTCTCCTATTTCAGGTAGTGCTATTTTGTATTTATCATATTTTTTGCCTTGCGGTATTTTAATATGTGAATTTTTTGTACTTACTTTATAAACTGGTTTTAAAATTACTTCTGCGCCATATTCTGTGTTTACTTTTCCTGTGTATTGAGGTCTTTTGAACTTTTTGTTTTCTTCGCTTATTAAAACAGGCTCATCTAGGATTATTGTTTCTTTGTATTTTTTTCTTTTTATTTGTTTTGTGCTAACCGATGAAGCAAGGTCTTCTGCTGTATCATCTGTTATATTTGGCATTTCAAATTTCTTTTTTTTAGGTATTTCTTGTTTAACGTTTTTTTCTACGCCACCTTTATAAACTTTCTTTTTGCAAATTGCACAGTAAGCAGCTGCATTAGAGTATGTCATAAAACATGTGGCTATAAGAAATGTTGTAAAAATCTTTTTTATCATACCTTATTTTTTTGTCTTTTCTTCTTTTATTCTAATTCTTTCTTTTTGGATCATTCTTGTTATTTTTCGTGATTCCTTTGAATCTAAAAGAAAGTTTTGGTAATACAAAGTTTTTAGATATCTGTTATCAGCTAAATATATTGGATATTTCTCGTAAATATACTGATATAAATATGCCATTCTTTCTTTTCCAGAATGTACAAATATATTATATTCAAACCAACTCGGTTGTGCAGCTGTTTTGTTAATAATGTTAATAAATGCAATTGGATCATATCCTGCATTTACCATTAAATCTACAGCTTTTTTATCGGCTTTAACTTCATATTTTCTAGGTGAAAAGCTTATAGAAAATCTTCTGAAAAATCCACTATGCATATCTGTTAATTCAGCAATACCTGAACTTATTATTGCTGCAAGTTCGTTCTCATCTTCTATGTATGGTAAAACACCTTTGTATATTGTGACAGATTTGTATCGTGAATTTATTTTTACTTTAACTTTGTTATCTGTATTGTAAAAAAAGGTTATTCTTTTAGGTATGTTATTTGAATTGAGAATTCTAAAACCTGTTTTCATAACAGCTTGTTGATATTTTATATCTTTACCAAGAATTAGCTCATCAGCTAGGCAAAAATTTATCGATGAAAACAGCAAAAGAAGTATTAAAACTCCCCTTAAAATTCTCATTTATACTCCCTTTCTTTTTCCTTTTGTATTATAACTATCTCAATAATTTTGTGTCAATTATATGTGTTTTTTATAATAAAAAAAGACCTCATCTTATGTGAGGTCTGTCATGTTGCGTTCGATTATTTAGTAGTATTGGGTTTTGTTATTTTTGTAGTTTTTTACAATTCGAACAACCTTTGTTGTTGTGTTTTTGTTTGTTATATTTACCTTTTTGGTGTTGTTTTTTGAATTTTTCTCTACCTTCTTGTTTAATTTTTTCAAATTCTGCTTTTTGTTCTGGAGTTAAAATTGCTTCGAATTCTTTTGTATTTTCTTGTCTGATTTTTCTTGCTTCTTGTTTTAGTTTTCTAATATCTGCTTTTATTGGTGCTAATTTTTGAGCTTTGGCTTCAGCTGAAAGGTTAGCATCTTCATTTATTGCTTTTGCTTCCATTTTTTTAGCTTTAATTTTTTCCATTACAGGCTTTATTTTTTTATGTCCATCCATTCTTATATCATGAGCTTGCTTTTTTTGTTCTTCTGTTAGTTTAAGACGTTCATCTAAATTTATTTTGTGTGGACGTTGCTTTTTCATAACCTTTTTACATTCCTGTTTAGGTTGTTGTGGTAATTGTTGTGTTGTTTCAGCAAAAGCCATAGTAGATGAGAGCAATAATCCAGAAATTACTGCATAAATTAAAGATTTTTTCATATTGTGTCCTTTCTATAATAGGTCTTCAAGTTCTCTTGCGAGTTCCTGTTTTGCGTTATATAACCGTGATTTTACGGTTCCGATCGGGCAGTTTAATTTTTTTGAAATTTCTTCGTACGAGTTGTCTTCGATTTCATAAAGCATAACTACTTCTTTGAATTTTGGTTTTAGTTTGTTTATTGCTTCAGAAATTCTTTTTTGTCTCTCAGTTTGTATTATTTTTTGTTCTGGAGATTGTGTTTTATCTTTTATGAATGATATTACATTTTCATCGCTTGTTGAATTATCTGACAATTTTTTATATGAAGATTTTAGATAATCTTTTGATACGTTTGCTGTAATTGTTTTAATCCAAGCTGAGAAATTACCTTTTTCTTCATATTTTTCAGAATTTTTCCATACCTTGCAGTAGACCTCCTGTTCAAGATCCTCGTTGTGTTCGTTTGTTATTCTTTTTATAATGCTTCTTACTGCATTTTGATTATTTTTTATGATTTCTTTAAAATCCATTGGTTTTCCGTAAATTCTTATTCTACAAGCAAGAATCCATATTCATCTACGGGTAATCCCATTTCTTCAATTGTTGGCGAATTCATTGCTATTACATCGTCATAGATTTTATCTGCATTCAGCATGATTGGAACGCTTAAACTTGTAAAACATAGTAAAGCCAATGCACAAGCTGCTTTTAGTATTTGATTCTTTTTGCGTTTTGCTTTTATATACGGCTTTGCTTCTTTTAGCAAGTTCGATACTTTTTGCATTCTTTCATGTTCTTTGCGACAACTTTCACATTCTTCTAAATGTTTTTGAAAGTCTTCATCGCTTAAAAACATGTAATTGCTTTCATATCCATTGCAGATTTTGTTGTTTTGTTTTTTATCCATTATTTCGTTCCTTACATTTACTATAACGAATAAAAAATTAAATTGTTCATTTTTATTTAAAATTTTTTATTGTTCATATATGAATATGGTATTTAAGCCGTTGTTCATTGCGTTTTTAAGTTTATATTTTTTTGTTTTTAGCAGTTCTTGAAGATTTTGTTTTTCATTTTCTTGTATTTTTTTGAATATTTCATCGTCAATAATTAGAGTGTTTTTTGAATTTTTTAGGTATTTAAATACTTTTTCATACTGGCTTTTAGCACCCCAGTCTGATGTGGGGGCAAATGGTAGCATGTCTTTTTTATTAAGCTCCAAATATAAAATATCTGAATCAGCTGTTAATATATCAAGATTTTCAGCTTCTTGGGTGTTTGATTTTATAAAATCTATGTTTTTTTTAGCAGGTCCATTTTGTTTTATTTGCTGTTTTAGTTGATTTAATTGTTTTGAAAATGGACTTATAAAAAGCATGTCAAAGCCTGATGACGCAACTGCTGAAATAATAACGAATATGAGTATAAGTTTTGTTAGATTCAAGCTTTTTATAAATTTATCTGTTTTTTCTTGCGAGAATTTTTCTATAAATTCATTACAAAATAAACATAGCAATATTATTGCAGGAAATGATACGCTTCCTAGAATCAATATATGGCTTCTTCCTTGATAATAAGCAAATATTCCTAGACCTATTAGGCTCAAAATAAAATATATCGCATATTTTTTATCTATGTCTTTTGCAAAGAATATGTTATTAATTGATTTCATTAAACCTATAAGATAAATAAGTATAATTAAAATCCAAGGCTGTTGGAAAAGTGGCATAGGTAGCATAAAAAAGCCTGTTTTATAAAATAGATTTTGGTATAAAAACAAGTCTGTTAGTGACAAAAACTTTCCTGCTTTTGTAAATGTGATTGTTTCTATTATAGTGAGTGCGAAAAATAAAACTAAAAATATTGGTAATAGCTTGTATATTATAGTTTTATAGTTGCTAGTGCTTTTTTTATAATTGATAAGTTCTTGATAGAGAATAAAACCATACCAACTCAATGTTGCAACTATGCCTGATTCAAAATTCCAGATTAAAGCTATTGTTAGTATTATTGCGTTAATTATTTCAATGAGTTTTTGGTAATTCGGTTTTATATCTAGTGAGTATATGCTAGCTAGTAAAATAATTAATGTTATAAAAAATATTCTGTGAGGCATGAACTGTAAATAATAAATCGTCTCAAGATTCGATAATATGCTAAATATGTAAAAATAGTAGATATAGCTTAGTATGAATACGAATCCTAAAATTTTATTTTTTACGTTTATTGCAATTGTTATTGCTGTAAATATAAGACTAGATATTATGAGGCATGTATTTATAAAACTTATTTTTGAAATTGTTATAACTTTGAATGGTTTTAGAATTAATTCATAGATGTATGGATAAAAACCATATATGTTTTCAAAATCAATTCCAATTGTAAGTCCTGAAAGTACTTTATAAATTGGAGAAAAGTAAGCAATGAAATGGTGTCTGCAAGATGCGGTTATGTCATATACAGGTGTTTGGTATATTTGACCAACAATTACTAGTCCGTATAGAAAAATACAGCTGATTAATATTTTTAAGATATTTCGTGTTTTGTCTTTTCCTTTTTGATAAAAGAACAAAAGCAAAAAGAAAACTATGCTGGTGATAAGTATTTCAATTTTATTGTTTATTAGTGTGAAAAAAAAGTTGTGTCTGAAAACTGATTCTTTATATAAAAACAGTGTTAAAAATATTGTTGCGGCAACTTCTATTATTTGAACTGTTTTATAGATATTTTCAGTTATGTTTAATTTGACATTTGTCCATACTTTAAAAAATATCGTGTACAAAATGGGAAAGCCGAATACTAATGAAAAATATTGAATTTTTTCTGCTTTTTCAGGAAGAAAGTAATATAATGGCATGTCAAAGTTGTTAACTACGTACTCAATATTGTCAAAAGGCATGTAATTACCGAAAATTGCATATATAAAAAAAGCTGCAATTACGAAAATATATATAGAGGATAAAAATGCAAGAAATGTAATAACATGGCGTTGTTTATCCATTACTCCTCCTTAAATAAAAAAGACTCACAAGCTGTGAGTCTTTTAAAATGCCCTGAGCCAGACTTGAACTGGCACTAGGGGTGAGCCTAATCGGATTTTAAGTCCGACGCGTCTACCGATTCCGCCACCAGGGCTTGCTTTATATATATTCCTGTAAAATATTTAGATTGTCAAGCACATATTGAAATTTACATCTTTGCAAATGATATAAATCAGGCTAAAATTGCTATATGGACAATATTTCGAAAATAAATGAATTAAACGATCAGTTAGCAAAAAATCCAACAGATTTTAAAGTCAGAAGAGAATTAGCTGTTGAATTAATGTCAAATGGTTATAATGAAGAAGCTTTAAAACAGTTGTATTATTTGTTAAAACGTTTTCCTGAAGATTCTAGATTGCATTATAATGCTGGAATTGTTTTAGAAAATTTAAAAGAAATAGATAAAGCAATAATTTCTTATCAAAATGCATTAAACATTAGTCCTGACGAGCCTGATTTTCTTTACAATCTTGGATATGCTTATTTGCAAAAACAAGACTTTGATAAAGCTATACCTTTCTTTTTAAGAGTTTTACAGTTAGAAGATGATGATGCTAACAGTTATTTTAATTTAGGGTATTTATATTCAAAAAAAGAAGAGCATGACAAATCGATAAAATGCTTAAAAACAGCTATTGAATTAAACTCTCAAGATTTTCTGGCTTATTTTTATTTAGCATATGAATATGACAAAATTGGTGAAAGAGATTTATGTAAAGAGTACTATAATAAGGTTTTAGAGATGTCACCTGATTATAGTTGGGCTTATTTTAACCTTGCTTCCATATATTTTGATGAAGGTGATACTCAAAAAGCCATGTCTTATTTACAAAAAACTTTAGAGTTAAATCCTAAAGACGATAATGCATCAATTATATTTTCAAAAATTCTTGCTAAACAAAATATGTTTTATGAGGCAATAGAACTTTTGAAAAATGCTTTGATTAATAATCCTTATAATGGCGACGTGAATTATACATTAGCCAGAATGTACAAAGAAACTAATGACTTTGAACAATATAAGCATTATCTTAAAGAAGCACTAAATAACTATCAAACTTTATCGTTTGACGTTAAGCTACTGAAGTCTGAATACGATAAGGTACAGTAACCTCTGGTGCCTTTTTAGGTGCGTAGTTTTTATCTAAAGCATCTAATATTTCTGGAGCTATCTTCATATCTTTCAAAACAGCCATAGCTTCTTCATGTGTTTTTGCTGTTTTATATGGACGTTCTTCTCTCATTGCAGAGTAAACGTCAGCAGCTCTTACGATTTGTGCCATTTTATTTTTAGAATTAGGATTATGGTGATCACGAGCGATTTCAGCTACGTTTGTTCCAAAGCCTAAGCCTTTCAACAATTCATATCCTAATACAGAGTGAAGATTAATGATTTTTCTTTCTTCTGGAGATAATTTTCCATTTTTATTAAGAATTTCAGATGGAACAAGAGATTTACCAATGTCATGGAGTGCAGCTCCTGCTTCCATTGTTTTTAATTCATTATCTGTCATTCCTAGTTCTTTACCAATTGCTCTTGAAAACTCAATAGTTGTAGAAAGATGAGTATGTTTAATTGTTTTTAAATTGTCATAGTTCATCTTAACAGGAAGATTTTCCTTTGCTAGAATTGCTTTGATGCTTGGTAAAGATTCAGCAGCAACGTCTAAATCACTAGGACTTGGGATATATTTTAATGCAGCATTTACTGCAGCATCATATTCGTTTATATTTCTGCCAACATTGCCAAAGAAGTTTGTAACTTGAGCTTTCTTATTATTAAAGAAATTAGAAATAATAGAAAAACTATTTTTGTTTGTTTCTGGAAATTCAGAAGTTTTATTAGCTTCTTCATTAACAATTTTTGTTCCAAACAATGGGTCTTTGCTTGATGCATTTTGACTGATTGCTTGGCTAGCCGCTGTATTTGCTAATGCTGGCTTTTCAAACGGATTTATATAATTATTAAAGCTATTAGCGTTTGTTGTTGTAGAATCTGTCGGTAGTGGCATATCTACGGCACGCTGTGTTACTTTTTCAACTGCCAAAACTATATATTCCTTTTTTCCCTTCGGTTCCTTATATAATAATAAAAAATTTTTATTCCATGATATTTACCGAGTTTGGGCAATTGTTAATATAATTTTACAAAAGTTAAGCAAAGTATTTTTCAAGAGCAGCTTTATCAAAAACTTCTATGCTTGTTTTGTTATGAATGAAAATTAGACAACTTAGCATAGACTTGAACATAGAAAAATCATTTAATGATAGTTTTTTCATTAAATCAGCAATGTTTTCAGCAAGAAACTCTGTGATTAGTGTCTTGTTTTTAAATACTAGTGAAGTAAAGTAGTCTAGACCTTCTTTGGTATTTATTCCTTCAAAATATAATATGTCTGGAGATTGAAATTCAATGAATCTCATTGCTTTATCAAGATTAAATCCAATATGTTCGTTAAGCTCACATTGGTTTACTTTTTCAAGATTATATTTCGTTATTGATTCAATTGTCATAATATTTTTATCATTAGTAGCTGTTTCATTTAGAATTGAATAAATAACATGTGTTTTTCCAGACAAGCTTGAACCACAAACAAGTATTATGCCTGGTGTGGACATGGCTTGTTTTATTGTATTTATTTTTTTGTCATCTAATCCTATTTCTTTGAGTGTTTTAGGTGGTTTGTAGATTTTTATAGATATTCTTTCACCATGAATTGTTGGAAAAGCTGATATACTTGCTATTAAAGCTGTATTATCAACTTTGAAACTTAATTTTCCTAGCTGAGGTAATTCTGAAACTGTTGGGTCAAGATTTGAAAGTGTTTTTAGTTTTGCAATAAATGGTGAAACTAAAATAGTTGGTAATTCTCCTGTTGAGAAGTTTTCAGAGTCTTTTCTAAATGTAACACTTAGTCCATCTGGAACATGTTCAAAAAACATTTCATGGACATCGTCTTGTATGGCTTGTTTCAGAATTGCTCTGATTATTGAATGTATATGTTCATCAGAAAGCCCCAACGAGATGTCTTCATTGTTAAGAACTTCTCTCCAGTCATATTTTGGCTTAGATTCATCAATATATATTTGTCCTACGGAGCTGCCGCTGTTGTAATATTCTTCAATTTTCTTTAAAACAGCATTTTCTGATGAGATAACTGGTTCTATCTCGCATTTCGCATCTTCCACAATTTTATCTATTGCAAATAAATCTAACGGGTCTGACATTGCAACTGTCAGAATTCCTTCAATTTCAAAAAGAGGAATTACTTTATATTTTTGTGCATTGTTGAAATTTATATAACTAAGACATCTTTTATCTAATGAATAATCGTCCAAATTGACATAAGGAATATGTAGTTTGCTTTCAAGAAATTTCAAAAGTTTTTCTTCTGTGATTAATCCTGAAGATATAAGAACTTGGCCAATATTAACTTTTTGGGCAAGTGCTACTTGTTCTGCCATTTCTAAATCTTCATAGTTAATCAGCTTGTCTCTGACAAGGTCATATTTTAACTTTTCTAGTGTTTTATTTCTAACAAACTCCATTTTATTTTTCCAAATATTCTTTAACTTTATTTATAACTTCATCTAGCTCAAATGGCTTTGTTATGTATTCATTTACGCCTGTTTCTTGACCAATTATCTTATCATCTTCTTGTGAGCGAGCTGTAACCATTATTATTGGAATATTTTTGTATTTATTGTCGTATTTTAAAAGACGGCTTATTTTATATCCATTAATTTTGGGCATCATTACATCAAGAATCATCAAATCAGGCATGATTTCTTTTGCCATATTAAGCCCAGCTTCTCCGTCATATGCACAAAAACAGTCATATCCTTGGGCTTCAAGCATAAATTTTAATGTTTCAACAATATCTTGCTCATCATCAACTATGAGAATCTTTTTATTTTCATCCATTATATCTTTGCCTCCACCTTGTTGTTTTTAATTAACTCTTCTGCTTCTGATATCATTTCAGTTGCATCTGTTGCATTATCAGGATATAAGACTGTTGAGTACAATATATCATATTTTTTTTCGCTTGTTTTATTTTGTTCTAATGTGCTTTCAATTTTCTTTTCTATAAAACTTTGTGCAAATTTGTCTGCTTCAGGAAGCAATATTGCATAATTTCTTGTATTTTCTTCATTAAAATAGACTTCTTTGGTATTTGCTGTTTTTCTTATTAATGATATTTTTTCACTTTTTACATCTTCAATAAAAGAATTTTCAACTTCTTGATTTTCTTTTATCATCAAAAGTAATAAGCTGTGATTGCAGGTTTTTGCCTTTTGTATATCTTTATCTAAATCAATGATAAATTTTTCTTTTTCACTAAGGACTGGAATTACAAAATAAAATGTCGTACCTATGTTTAATTCGCTTTCTACCCAAATAAATCCTCTATGAGCTTCTATGAGTTGTTTCGCAATAGGTAAACCTAGGCCAGTTCCGCCATTTTTTCTGTTTAAGGAGTTTTCAATTTGTTGGAACTGATCGAAAACTTTTTTTAAGTCTTCTTGCGCAATACCTATTCCACTATCTTTTACTGATACTTTTATATAGTTGTCATAAAAAACAGGTTTTTCTTCTCCGATGAGAATTGTTTTGTCTATTTCACTTTCTTTAATATTTTCTGTTTTTACAATTATTTTTCCACCTTCATTTGTGAATTTTATCGCGTTAGAAATTAAGTTAGACATTACCTGTTCAATTCTTTGTGTGTCGATGTAAGTTTCATCAATGTTCTCTTCTTTTTCAAAAACTAAGTCTATATTTTTTTCCTTGGCAACATTTTCAAATGTGTTTTTCATAAATTCAACAGGTGTGTTGATATTTAATTTTTCGAATTTGAAGTCCATCTTTCCGGCTTCTACTTTTGATAAGTCTAAAAGATCATTAATAATTCCTGATAGTCTTGTTACATTTCTTTTAGCCATGTTCAAGAATTTATCCATTATTGAGCTAACATCTCCAGCTTTGCCGCTTAAACATATTTCTAAGGAGTTTTTTATTGCTGTGAGAGGTGTTCTTAATTCATGAGAAACGATTGAGATGAATTCAGATTTTAGTCTTTCCAGTTTTTCTAATTTTGTATTTGTATTTTTGATTTCCTCATATAAGGAAGCATTTTCCAATGGTAGTGACACCTGCCTAGCTAATGTTTGAAAACATGTTGTATCTTCTTGTGAAAAATCATTTTCTCTAAACACTTCAATTAGGCCAAAAAACTTTTCACCTACGTTAATGGGTGCAAAAAGATTATCATATTTAAGAATGTTTAGGTCGTATTCCTCTAGCGGGTGTTTTATGTTTTTTATTACTTTTATGTCTGAAATATTTAGGTCATAAGGTATTCTTTTTTTATCAAAAAGTGCTCTATAACTAAGAATTGCTCTCAATTTCAAAGAGTGTTCAAGTCTCGGTGAAATTCCATATAATGAGTTTATTATTAGGTCTATATCGTGTTCAGAATTGAACACAAGAGTGGATGATAGTGAAAAACTAAGGCTTTTTTCTAGACCGTCTATCATCGTTGTAATGAGTTTTTGCTTGTCTAAAGAACCTGCAAGTTGTGTTGATGTATTATATAAAACATCCAGCTGATAAAGACTTTTTGCTAGATCGCTGTTGCTTTTTGAAAGTGCATCAACGGCTTTTTTTAGCTTTAGATTAGATGTAATTGTTGCTGTTAGAATTTTTTCATTTATTGGTTTTGTTACATAAGCATTTGTTAGTTTAAGAATTTCTGTTTCTTCTGTTTTGGGTTCAATTAATGAAATTGTTAGTATATTTTCTTTATGTGTAATTGATTGTAGTTTTTTGCATAATAAAGTTGCATTTAGTACCTTTATTTCTGTATCAATTAGGATAAGTTGTATAAGACTTCTTTCAATACAGTTTACAATGCTTTGCTCATCAGTTGCTGAAATAACAGCAAGTGAACTTTTTGATAGAATCTTTGTTATTAATTGATTTTGTTTTTCATTATCTGATATAAGCAATATTTTAGACATGACTATATATTAGCATATAGCTAGTTTTGAGGCTAATTGATAAGATATCTTAAAGCTTTTTATATATGCTTGGCATTTATCATATAATAGAAGGATAGAATGTCATGAAAAAAAGATTTAAATATATTAATATGACATTAGGGAGAATTTGAGGGATTTTATGACAGGGTATAGCTTTGAAATAATCACAGGGCCAATGAGCTGTGGTAAGACTGAAGAACTTTTAAGACGTGTGAAAAGATGTATCATTGCACAAAAAAAGGTTAAGGTTATTTCACCAGCTTTAGATACTAGATCTAAAGGTGATTATATAGAATCAAGAAACGGCTTATGGCTTGATGCAGTTACTGTTAAAAATGCTCATGATATTTTAAACCATCTATCTGCTGATGATGAGATTATAGCTATTGATGAAATTCAATTTTTTGATGATGAAATTGTATCTGTTGTAAAAAAACTTGTTGAACATGGTAAAAGAGTTATAGCGTCAGGTCTTGATTTGGACTTTAAAGGTGAACCGTTTGGTTGTATGCCAGAATTGCTTTGTATAGCTGATAAAGTCGATAAGTTAACAGCTGTGTGTATGAAGTGTGGTTCTGATCATGCAACAAGAACTCAAAGACTCATTAATGGTTTTCCAGCTGACAAAAGTTCACCATTGATTATGATTGGTGGAGATGAAACTTATGAGGCAAGATGTATAAAATGTTATGAATTGCCGGATAAAGAAGCCGAAAATAAAAAGAAAAGTTTTCGCCTTTTGAGTTTTTCAAAATAATTATGATTTAAAATAATCGCAAATGAGTTTTTCACCTTTATGTGAAAATTTTTTGAAGAACTTTTGTAAAAAGGTGTTTTTGCTGTTTTCTAATTCTTTTTTTAAAATAGCTTTTTTTATAAGTATTTTGTTATATTTAACATTGCATTCTTCAGAAACTTCAAGACTATCTTTAAGTTTTTGGAGCTGGGTGTTTAGTGTTAAAATTGATTGACGGAGTTTAAGAACTCGTTTACTGCTCATTTACCATTCCTTTAATTTTTGCACTCTAGGGAAATTTGTGCGACGATTTTCAACTTTTTTATAATAATAAATTTGCCTTTTTCATGACTCCACCAAAAAGTCTAAAATGTAATAAGAACTGTAAATTTTTTCATTATATCGTATGTTTTTTTAGTGATATAATTCAAAAATGGAAAAAGAATTAAATTACAAAAAAATTTTAATTTTAAGATTAAGTGCAATAGGTGATACTATTCATACACTTCCTTTAGCTTATTGTATTAAAAAGAATTGTCCTGACTGTCAAATTGGTTGGGTTGTTGAGGACAAAGCACAGCTTTTTATAAAAGATAATCCATTAGTTGATAAATGCTTTGTTTTGCCGAAGAAAAAGTGGAAACAAAATGGGTTTTCTTTAAATAATATCAAAGAGTTTTTTTCTATTATTGATGATATTAATAAGGAAAATTATGATTTAGTAATCGATACACAACAACTTTTTAAAACAGCAATGATTTTGCCTTTTCTTAAAATAAAAAGAAAAATTGCTTTAACAGGTGGAAGAGAGTTTGCTCCTTTGTTTGTTAATGAGAAAGTTCCTCAGTCTCATAAACTTTTTGATCCTTATTATCATGTAGTAAATAGAACGTTAGAATTAGCTTCTTATTTAGGGATGGATGTCTCAGATGTAAAATTTGTTTTAAAACAAGCTTCACAAGATGTTATGTTAAAGGTCGAAGAACTTCTTTTATCATTGGATAATTCTAAAAAAACAGTAGTTTTATGTCCTGCTACAACCTGGGAAAATAAACATTGGCTAGAGCAAAATTGGGTTGAATCAATAAAATGGCTAAAAAATAGAGTGAATTTGGTTGTGACAGGAACAGAGTCTGATAAAACGTTAATTGAGCGAATACTTAAATCTGCAGATTGTGAAAATGCAATAGTTTTAGCTGGTCAAACTAATTTAGAAGAATTAGCTGAGGTTTTTAGACGTTCAGATCTTGTTGTGTCACCAGATTCGGGAAGTGCTCATATAGCTTGGGCTGTGTCTAAGCCATATGTTGTAACTATTTTTACTTCTACAGCAGAAAAAAGAAGTGGGCCATTTGGTGAATTGTGTCATATTTTAGCACCAGAGCTTGATTGTCATCCTTGTTTGAAAAAGAAATGTCCTAAAAAATCAGACAAAGATATTTGTCGTTTTGCAATTAAATCTTCTGATCTGATAAATATGATTAAAAAACTCTTACATTTGGAATAAAAAGATTGTATAATATAAAAGTTCTTTTGTATTTTATGTAAGTTATCAAGACAGATTTGACGGTTAAAATGGATTTATTTAAAAAATTCAAAGAATACACTAGAAAAGTTAATGAGATAGAATATAGTATTTCTAATAATAAAAAAGAGTTCATTGAAATATATGAAAGAAATTTAGCATTAGAAAAAGAGATTGTTCAAAGAACTCAAGAACTTGACCAAGCTAATAAAGCGTTTTTAACCTTGAAACATGTCTGGGAATTAATGAATTCTTCAGAGCCGCTTTCTACTGTTTTACAAAAGCTTGTAAACTCATTGCACGGTGAAATGGGGTATATCAATAGTACTATTTTGCAGGTTTGCAACGACGAAAAGGGCAAATATTACAGAGTGAAGGCTTTTTCAGAAAGTCCTATTTTTAAAACCATAGTAGAGCTTTTAGAAGAAAAAAATATAGATATTTATGAGTATCACCTTAAGTATGACCATAAAATGCTAATTACGAGAGCGATCGAAGAAAAAAGCATTTTATATACAGGAAATTATCTCGATGAAATTAACACTCTTTTATATGATTTCAAACAAGAACATATAGAAGGTATAAATAAATTGGGGGTTAGTAAAAATATTATTTGTATTCCATTGAACCCTTCAAATACACCTTTTGGGGTTATGATGGTATTTTCTCCACGAGAGGATGTAACTGATAAAGAATTGAACTTTTTAAGTTTGTTTGCAAATCAAGTTGAGATGGCTATAACTATTGCTAATTTGTTTGAAAACCTTAAAAAAGAAGCTGTAACAGATTCTTTAACTGAATTGTATAACAGAAGATATTTTAACCAAGCTCTTCAAAAAGAAGCTGAGCGTGCACAGCGTTTGCACCAACCTTTTTCTATAATTAGTTTAGATTTGGATTATTTGAAGAAGATTAATGATACATATGGGCACTTCTTTGGCGATTTAGCTATTCGAACTATTGCTGATATTTTGAAGAAGAATGCTCGATCAATAGATGTTCCAGCTAGACTCGGCGGTGAAGAATTTTCAGTACTTTTGCCTGGCGTTGACTCATCAGGTGCAATGATTGCGGCGGAAAGAATCCGTGCTGCTATTGAAGCTCAGCCATTAGACACAATTGGGCATATTACGGCAAGTGTTGGTGTGGGCACATTTCCTGAACATTCAATTAAGTTGGATGAACTTTTAGATTTGACTGACCAAGCAATGTATAAATCTAAAATCAATGGTCGTAATAGAGTTACTCTTGTTAAAAATACAGACACAGAAACAGAATGGCATGAAGTTGCGTTTGGTGCTTTCATGGATATATTAACAAAGCAAAAAGTTCCTATTCCAAATAAAATTGCGAAAGAGATTACCTCCAAGCTTAAATCTATTAGTACAACAGAAACCAAAGATACTTTGTTTTCTGTTGCTGATACTCTTGCACAGACTTATAATGCGCACTATAAAAGGGGAATTACAAAATCTAAGGTTTCTACGGCTATTAAGTTAGCTAAGAAATTAGAGCTTTCAAAAGAAGATATTGATAAGTTAAAAATAGCTATGATGCTATATGATATTGGTAAGTTGCTTATTCCTGAAGAAATCTTGAATAAAAAAGAGCCTTTGACGGAAGAAGAAAAACAAAAAATAAAAGAACATCCAATAATCGCTGCAAGAAAAATATTACAGCCAATTGGTGGAATTTCTGATATTATCCCAATAATCGAAGCTCATCATGAAAATTGGGATGGTTCAGGATATCCTAATAAATTGAGTGGTGGTGAAATCCCAATATCCTCTCAAATTATATTATTAGTCGATGCTTACTTTGCGTTAACTCAATCAAGACCATATAGAATTGCTCGTTCTAAGGATGAAGCTTTAGAGATAATAAGGCTCGAAGCTGGTAAAAAATGGAGTGAGAAACTTGTAGATGAATTCGTTGGGGTATTAAATGAGTCAAAACAAAGTAGATGAAATAATCACTAAGATTTATCATTGGTGTACAACTTACAAAGATCAAGCTGTTATCAGAGATACAACGAAACTAAAAAACACTAAGTTTGATGCTTATATCGAGAGTAATTTGACGACTCCTTTATCTTTTACTGTTTTTGAACTTTCAGATAAAGGTGAACTTTTAATAGATAATCAACAAAAATTAATAGAAAGTCAGGCTGCTTTCTTTCTGTTTGTTAATACTAAAACTGGCTGGATTTTTTCTATTAAAAATACATTAGAAAATCAAAAAAAGCTTTTAACTGGACAAGCTATTCAAAATTTTAAAATAAAAATTGTTCAATAATACTTTATTCGTCTATATCGTAATTAACTCCAGCATCTTCTTTTGCTGCCATTTCAATTAGGATGTAAGTCATATATGCTCCTAATGCTACAGCCTTTGGATCAAGATCTGTATTATTTGCTGCTTCAATTATTGCACTATTTATTTCAGGATTTTCATCTTTGATGTAGTGAATCATTTTTTTTCTCCATCCATGAACATCTTGAAATATTTCTGCAAATGCTAGCGAAGCTTGTTCTTCTGTGACAATAGGTAACATAGTATCTCCTTATATCCTCATTGTATATTCATAATTATATACTAAATATTGTTGTTAAGGTCAATGTAAATTTTAATAATTCCTCTATTTTTAGTACTTTAGGGCTATTAGAAGAAATCTTTTTATATATATTGTATATATTTCTTAACATTTCTTTTTTAAAAAAGCAATTATTATTTCTAAATTTACTTTATAGAAATATAGAGTTTTAGAGGAATAGTTTTATGCAAGAACATGAATTAAATACAATTATGGGTGTTGTTTCTGACCCAATTAAAAATGTATATGATATTTCATCACATAAAAATTTGGAAGAAATCCAACGTATTATAAGAATTTTTAAAATTAATGAAGAACAAAACATTAAAAACAAAATGTTTGCCATAAAAAATCTTGCAACATTTAAACTTGTATTAAGCAACAACTAGTAATAATAACAGTTTTATTCATCTTCATCGACGAATTCTTCTTCATCGTCATCAAGGTATTCTGTTATTATTGTCATATTCTTTTCGATTTTTTTGAGTTGTTTTTCCATTGATGTTATTCTTTGGGCAAGTTTGTCATTTTCTATTATTTTTTCATTTGTAACACTTACCTGAGAAGCTACGTACTCAATCAATGATTTCAATTCTTTTGTTTCATTTTGTTGAGCTAAAATTCTATTAAGCTTTTCATCTACGGATTCTATTGTTGCAGCTTGTTCTTCAACTTTTTGACTAAGAGCTTTTATACTTCTTGCAAGTTTTTCAGTTTCAGTCTCTTCATCTGAAAGAAGATTGCGTTTGATTTTTCCTACATCATCTTTTATTTCATTAAATGATTCAGTAGTTGAATCAATCCATTCACCCAAATACATGAATGCTTCATTCATAACTTGGTCTGATTGCAAAACAGAATTGGTTAATTGAGTTAGATTGTTAACTTTTACATCTAATTCATTGATGAAAGCAGAGTTGTAAAATTCTTTGCTTTGTTTTTCAAATGAATCTAGTAGGTTAGTAAAAGAATCTATGTTATTTCGCAGCGTTTTGTTTACTTCATCAGATGTGAGAATTAATTTATTTGTTCTTTTACTAATACTTGAAATATCTTCGCTAAGGTTTCCAAAAAGATATTTTACTTCTGAAATTTCTGAATTTAGTGGGCTGTTTTCTAATTTTTCAATTTTCTCTTTGATATTGTTTAGCTTTGATATTATATCAACAGAATCATCAGATTCTTCTTCACTAAAAAGAACTTTTTGGATATTGTTTATATCAAGACGGATTTTAGATAAATCAGACTCTATGTCAGGTAGTGTGTAAACATAATTTTTGTTTTCACTAGTTCCACTAGTAAGTACTTTAAATCCTGAAATAAGAGTTTGAATATCTTTATTCAAATCAAGACTTACAGATGTATCTATCTTTTTTAGCATTTCTTGTATATCTGATATATCTGTAGTTATTTTGTCTTTTATTTCATCAGTACAAGAAAGTATATTATCATTGATATCTTCTGCTTCTTCAGAGAAAGAAATATTATCTGCAATTTGTACCATTTGTGTTACAAATTTAGATTGTAGGTTCTGTAATGACTCCGTTATTCTTTCATTTTGTTCATTTAAAACAAGTTCTGATATATCCTTTTTTAAACCTTCAATTGTTGCAGATAGTGCATTGATTTGATTAGATGTTGCAACGCTTTCTTCTGATATAAAATCTGTTACGTCGTTAGATATTTCATCGAGCTTGTTATCTAAGTTTGTTGACTTTTCTTCAAGTATATTAATAACAGAAGTTGAACCTTCTTTTATAGTTGTATTTAGGTCTTCTGTTAATTTATGAATACGTTCTTTAAAATCTTCTGTTTCTTTTAAAAATTCTTCAGATAACAAAACATTTTCATTCACAGACGCTAATGTATCCTTGATAGCCCAGACATCTTCTTTTAATACTTCGATGCCTTGAAAAAATATCTTTTCTGAAAAATCTTTGATTTTTTCTAATTCACTTAAATCAATTGATTTTAAAAGATTTTCTTCTAAGTTTTCAATAAGTTCTTTATTATATTTTTTTATATCTTCTTTATTTTCTTTTGAATTTTCAGAAATATCATCTTTTGTCGCAAATTTTTTCATAGCTTCTGTTAAAAGTGCAGTTTTAACAAGAATGTCTGCAACATCAGATTTTAATTCAATAAAATCTTCTTCCTCAAACATATTTCCTACAACTTGTATTAAAGTTGTAAGATTGTTGTTTACTATATCAACAAAAGAATCTGTTTCCTGTATTTTTTGAACTATATTCTCAATTTTTTCTTCAACGTATTGCTTTACTTCTTCTGCGTCATCATTAACTGACTCGTTGAATTCTTTTAGACTCAATATTATAGTATTTAAATCACTTAGTGCTTTTTGGCTGTTATCTTTTAGCTCTTCGTTGAGTCTTTTCATTATGTCAATTTGTTTATTAACGTTTTCATTAATAATAGTATTTTGTTCTTTGACAATTGCAAAATTAGCTCTAAGATTGTCATTTGTTTCTTCTAAAGTGCCAAACTTTTCTATGTGAGATATTATTGAATTGAATGCAGCTCTTTGGCTTTCTTGTTCTTCAGCAAAGTAATGAATTTGTCCTTCTATTTTGTTAAATGTTGCTAAGATCTCAGGAGTTTTTAGTGAATCAACTAAAATTGCGTTTAAGTTATCAAATTCTCCTTTGATAGCATTAAACTTGCTGTCTACAATTTCTTGTCGATCTTTCATCAGATTTTTAAGTTCGATAGCTAGTAAGCTTATTCTTTCATAGTCTTCATTACTAGAAAAAACGTCCATTTTAGTGTTTATTTTTTCTAGTATCTGAGCATATGTTATTCTGAAATTTTCATCAGAATTTTCCTTTTGTATAATTTTTTCAACTAGTGCATCAAGTTTATTTTGTATTGTTTCAAAGTAATTAATATCTGACATAAAAAGATTTCTCTCTATTAAAAGCTCCATTATAATTTTAGCAGACACATAAGTACATGTATAAAAATGTAACTTTATGTTACATGGCTAATGCTATTTAAGTTATATATTTGTAAATAAGGCTTTTTATCGAGCCATTTTTTCTTGCAAAGTTGCTGCTGATTCTTCGTAACCAGCTCTTCCCATTAAAGCATAAGTATAATTTTTGGCTTGTTCTACGCCCGGCTGGTTAAATGTATTGATATTATATAATTCACCAGCAATAGCTGTTTGAACTTCTAGCATATATAGCAGTTGCCCAATGTTATAAGGATTGATTTTTTCAAGAGTAATAGTTACGTTTGGTCTTTGATAGTCTGTTAGTGCTACTTTGGTGGCATCAGCTTCTGCATTTATTAATTCGTTTATTGTTTTTCCACCAAGGTATCCTGCTCCTGTGAATTCAAAAATTCTTGGGATTTCTAAAGTTGTATCAAATTCTTTTACTCTAATAAAATTAATGATTTTATTGTTAGGTCCTTCATTATAAAGTTGGATTTGAGAGTGCTGATCTGTTGCACCAACTGCTTTAACAGGTGTTGGACCAATATTTACTTTGTTTCCATCTAAATCATGTGATTTTCCAAGGCTTTCTGCCCAAAGTTGGACATACCAATCTGAAATATATTTTAAACGACTTGAATACGGCATCATAACAGATATATTTTTACCTTTTTGTGTATCCATTAGATAGTGAATCAAAGCATTTTGTGCAGCTATGTTATGATGTATGTCTGTGTTTTTTAATGCAAGATCCATGTCTTTTACGCCTTGCATTAATTCTTCAATATCTATTCCAACTAAAGCAAATGGTAATAAGCCAACTGCTGAAAAAACGGAAAATCTGCCACCTACATCGTCAGGTACAACAAATGTTTTGTAACCTTCTTCATTTGAAATTTGTCTAAGAATTCCAGCATTTTGATCTGTTGTTGCTACGATGTGTTTTCTGTAGTCGTCACCTAGTTCTTGTTCTAGTTTGTTTCTTAAAATCATAAATTGAGACATTGTCTCAGCTGTTGAACCAGATTTTGTAATTACATTTACCAGGGTTTTCTTTAAGTCTAAAACTTCTAATAATCCGTTGATTTGATCAGGATCTATATTGTCAAGAAAAAATATTCTAGGTAAGTTTTCTCTTTGTTCTTGGTTTAATAAATTCCAATAAGGTTTTAATAAAGCTTCGCAAACAGCAATGCCACCTAATGCAGAGCCCCCTATACCTAAGACAAGAATGTTTTCAAAACGGTCTTGAACCATAGCTGCATATTCTTTAACCAGCCATACTGTTTCTTCGTTATAGCCAAGATTCATCCATTGAAGCCATTGTCCAGGTTTGTCTTTTTTAGAATTTAATTCATTGATGATTTTTGCAATTTTATCATTGTATTGGTTGAATTCTTTTTCAAGGTCTAGACCTTGTTCCTCGCCAATAATGCTTGCAGAAACATTCTTGCAATTAAATTCTAGCATCTTCATCTCCTCTGACTTTAATAAAAATTATTTAAACCTTATGTCTATTTTACTTGCTGACAAAGAAAATAATAGGTTTTCTCTTTTAAGTTGTGTAATATTTCTTAACATTGAAAATAATTTAGTCAATTTTGAATTAGCGATTGTTTTTATAAATGTAAGGTTAGAAAAAATGTAGTTTGGAGATTAGGTTATGTATTTTGACAATTACAGCACAAGTTTTCAAAGTTTAATGAAACCAATGTACAATGTGCAAGCTAACTATTCAGCAAATATTGGTGGTGCTGCTGGTTTAGCTGGTGCAGGCTTAGCTGGTACTGGTTCAATAAACAGCAACACAAACATTTATAATATGGGTTATCTTAGCCCAATGATGAATGTAGGTGTTGGTCAATTTGGCGCTGATCATTTGATTCATGGTGATCAATATAGAAATAATTATTATACAAGACCAATCGCAACTCATAAGAAAAAAGATGAGTTACCAACTATTCTTGGTGCGTTAGGAACTGCATTGGGAACTGCTGCATTGCTTTATGCTTTGACAAGAGGTAAAGGAAGAAGATCTCCAAGACCAAATCCAACACCAAATCCACATCCAGCTCCAACACCAACTCCAACACCAGTTCCAGGTCCTGTGCCAACTCCTGGTCCAACTCCAACACCAGCTCCTGGTCCTAGCAACCCTAGAATAGCAGGTTTGTTACCTTATAAACCAGTTGCTCCAACACCAGGCCCAACTCCAGCTCCTGGTCCTATACCAACTCCTGGTCCTATACCAACACCTGGTCCTGTACCAACACCTGGTCCTGTACCAACACCTGGTCCACTTTCTCTTCCAGCTCCTAACAAGCCAAGTGTTGCAGGTTTGTTGCCTAACAAACCAATTGATCCAAATTCTTTACCAGTAGTTATATCTAATATCCCTAATACTAATAATGTTCAACCAGCTGTAGTTAATTTGCTTCCAGCAGGTCAACAAATAAAAGGTTATCTTCCATTGCCAGATGCAAGAACAAACACAGCTTTGCCTGCTTTGGCATCAAATCAACCAAGTTTAAAACCAATTAATGAATATTTGCCTAAAAATGATGCAGTTAGATTTAATTTGCCAGCTGCAGAAGAAGTAAAATATCTTCCATTGCCAGATGCAAGAACAAACACAGCTTTGCCTGTACCATTCAAAGCTTCTGTAAGTGCAGAAGATAAACTCTTCACAGTAAGACCAGATATGGCTTCAAAAGGTTCAGTTGTTTATACTACACATACTCCTGAATCTTTAGAAAGAGGCTATAGCATTGGATCTAATGCAAAAGGCGCAGATAAACTTGCTAATTTGTTAGCTCAATTGCAAGCTTAATTAAGTTTATTTTATTCAAATTAAACTAATCCTATTAATAAACCAAACTAAAACCTAACCAATTCCCCGTCCATTTGTTAATTGGCGGGTTTTTTTTATTTGTTTTTTAGTTTTTTTCTATTTTCTAGTTTTTCACTAAACATATTTGCTATAGGCGTAGCAATAACTGGTGAAACGAATCTGTATATTAAAGCAAATACCATCAATGCTTGAGCTGTTTTAAAGCCATTCATCATTTTACTTAATTTGCCATCTTTTTCCATTCCTGCAATCTTTTTGATTGCATTATTCATTGTTTCTCTGTTGAAGGCTGCTTGCATTGCTTTACTGTGTTTCATTTTTTCAAGATATATTGCCTTCACAATATCAGCTTTATCTTTGCCTGCAGGAACTACTATGTTTTTTAGTTCTTTTAGGAAGTTTTTAGCAACTTCATCATTATTAAACTTTTTAATTTCTTCTTTTAAATAAACTTTAACGTTATTTGTAAATTCAAATTTTTGTTTTAATCCATCAATAGTCGCTTTAAGATTTTGATTTTTCTTTGTTGCTCTTTCAACAACTTGCGCATAATCAGGATTTGTTATGAATTTTTCAAATTTCTTTTGTAGTTTTGGATCTTGTATTTTTGATATGTGGAACAATTCTGCAATATGGTTAATTTTTTTATTTAATTAATGGTTTAATGTATATGCCCCAACTGTTGATATTCCACAAACAACGCCTTGGTTAACCATTAAAGGTAATTTTTGATCTTTTTCAATTGTTTTTGAACGTGCTGTGTCTAGCATATAAAAACCAGATAATGTACATCCAACGAATGCAGCAAGGTGTTCTTGGTAGTTTTTGTTTTTTAGCCAGTTAACTAAATTTTGTGTTGCTTTTAAAGATGCAATTTTTCCTATTCCTAAAGCTAAAATACTTGTTGATCTGTCAGATGTATGTTTTGCAGCAAGTTGCGCTTTTTTTGCTAACTTTTGAGCTTGTTGCAAATCTAATCTTTTGAAAGATTGTCTTTGTTGATTTAGGGTATTATATGAGTTGTTGATTTTTACTTGCATTATTTTATTACCCCTGAAAAGCTTTGAAAAACTTTGTTGTTATCTATATTATTTTTGAAGTTAATTATTGAATATTTGTAATTTGGATTTTGTATTTCTTTTTTTGTTTTATTATCGTGTTTCGTTCCAAATACTTTATTCAAGATATATTTATCAATGAAAGGTATTAATGCAATTGTTATTCCTGAACGAACGCTTGCTGTTAATACTTCTGTAGATTTGTTAACTAACATAGTAAAAGTTTGTGCATTTTTTGGTGATTTGAAAAATTTAGCAGCACTTCTTGCAAAAACTTCAGGATGTTTTTTAATTTTATCTAGTGCGCTTTTTATTGGTGAGAATAAAGCTATTGCAAACACATATCCAATTACACCAGATGAAATTGAATGTGATGCCGCTTTTTTATTTTTTTCTTTGTTTTTTTCATTTGATTGAGCCATAATTGCGGCTGGTCTTAAAACGCAGGTAATACCTAAAGCGAATATAGCATCAAAAATTGTTTGACTAGCATCAGCCATACTAATAAATTTTTCTACTGTTTTGTTATTCAAAAACTTCCATAATTTTGATTTTTCAAGTTTTTGAACTGAAGAAAAAGAAAGACCGCTAAATGAAATATTTTTAGCGGTCTTTTTTGAAAAACTATTATATTGATTAAATGACTTTTTAGTTGATGATTCATAAATGCTCATGGAATGAGAAATTGAATCCTTCGTTGTCTCTTGCGACAACCCTGTGAATTGCTTCGGTGCTATATTTACTTTGTATGTCTGTAAATTTAACATTGTCCTCTTTCACAAGTCTTTTTGATTACTTCCATTTATATGAAGTTCAAAAATCTTTTCTTTTGCTATATTAGCATGTTAAATTTGCTTTTCAATACACTTTTCTTATGAAATATTTTTATATCAATCGTTGAAATGCTTATTATTAGTGTATTTTTAACAATTAAATTTGTCTTAACAAAACTTAATTTTATTTTTACGGAGTTAGTAGAACCTTGATGGCATCTCCTCTTTCATGCGCTTCTAGTGCTTCTTTTGCTTCAGAAAGATGCATTTTCTTTGTAATAAGTTTTGTAACATCTACATGCCCGTCAGCTATTAAATCAAGAGCTTGCCTAAAGTATTGAGGCGTATGGTGAAATACACTTATTATTTGCACTTCATCATAGTGTAGTCTTCTTGTATCAAGATTTACTGTTGTTCCTGATTTGCAGCCTCCAAAAAGATGTACTTTGCCACCTTTTCTAACTAAATTAAACATTTGTTCCCAAACTTCTGGTAACCCTACACATTCTACTGCTACGTCTAGTCCTCTATTGTCTTTGGTGAAGGATTTGAATATTTTTTCAGGGTATTGATATTTTTTTAAATCAACTATTTCATCAGCAAGTGCAAATTCTTTTGCCATTTCAAGTTTTAGAGGATTTCTACCTGCTGCTATTACTTTTGCACCTTTTAGTTTTGCAAGTCTTGCAAACATTAAACCTATTGGACCAATGCCAAAAACACCAACCGTGTCGCCAGGTTGTATATTTGTTCTTTCAACTCCATGAACGACATTTGCAAGCGGCTCACAAAAAGCAGCCTTTTCGAAGCTTAAGCCATTTGGTAGTTTTAATAAATTTTTTGCAACAATTCTTTCTGGAATTGTTATATATTCGGCATACGCACCATTTAATAAGTCTAAATTTTCACATAGGTTATATTGCTTTTTTTGACAATAAAAGCATTTTCCACAAGGTGCAGAGTTAGCAGCAACAACTCTATCTCCGATTTTAAAGTCTACAACATTCTCACCAACTTTTACTACTGTACCTGCAAATTCATGCCCAAAACCAGATGGAGTTGTTTTTATCAGCACAGGGTGCCCTCTTCTAAATGTTTTTATATCTGTCCCGCATGTTAGTGCTGCTTCTATTTTTACTAGAACCTCATTTTCGTTAGGATCTTTAACTTGAACCTCTTCATATCTTATGTCTTGAGGTGCATAATATCTTATTGCTTTCATTTTCATATTGGTTCCACTCTTTATTATCTTTATCTATTTTTATATAAGCCTTTAATGTTTTGTTGGATATTGTGTCTTGAATTGCTTCTCCTAAATCTTCAAGAGCGTAACTTGTTGATAGGTATTTAACAATTACTCTCTTTTTAGATAAAAGTTTATGAGCAAGTTTTAAATCCATTGGTGATGGAGAGTAACTACCTAGTATTTTTAATTCTCTATAGTAAATGTCGTTATTAGTATAGCCGGCTGTATCATTTGGAACTGATGAAAATATAAGAATTGTTCCGCCATCTCTTACTGATTTTATCGCATATTCGATAGTTTTGTCAGAGCCAGATGTCATAAAAACTATATCTGCTCCATATCCACATGTCATTTCTTTTATTTTTGCTGCAGTAGTTTCATTATCTTCAAATTTTATTGATGCATCAAAGTTTAAGTTATTAGCTAAAGCAACTCTTTCCTCTATCAAGTCGCACCCTATTACATCACCTTTGAACGCTTTAACTGCTTGTCCCATTAAAAGACCAATTGAGCCTAGTCCTATGACTAATGATGTAGTTCCTCTTTTTACCTCTGCTCTTTCCACAGCTCTAATACAGCATGCTAGTGGCTCCATAAATGATATTTCCATATCATCTAGATTCTTTGGAACTTTAAACATAGTGTTTTTTATGTGTAGTGGAGATGCATAAATATATTCTGAAAAACCACCTGGGCGTATGTTTGTTTCTTTGAATTGTCGACACATAGAATAATTTTTGTTTTCACAATATTCACATTTCATACAAGGAACATGGTGTCCTAAAACAACTTTATCTCCTACTTTAAATTTTGATAAAAATTGTGGTTTGATTTCTATAATTTCCCCAACGACTTCGTGACCTAGTACTTTTTCAGTGCCATCATGTAAAAATTTGACTATATCTGAACCACATAGTCCGCAACCAAGAACTTTTATAATTGCGCCTTCGTTATTGTACTCACTAAGGGTTGGTTTTGGTCTTTCTTGTATCGATATTTTTTGATTTTCTGCAACAGCTGTTTTCATTGTATAAAATATCCCTGTGTCTTAATTAAATTTACATAAAATTTTATCACTAAATTAATCTTTGTGAATATAATATTTGTATCATGAAAAGTTTTAATGAATATGAAGATGAAATATATAAATGTTCAAGATGCGGACTTTGTCAGTCTGTTTGTCCTGTGTACAAAATAACTCATAATGAGTGTTCTGTATCAAGAGCAAAGTTTAATATTTTGAATGGAATTATAAAACGTGAATTAGATTTTGATAAACAAGTTAAATCTTATTTAGATTTATGTACTGGTTGCAATGCTTGCAAAAAGTTCTGTCCTAGCGGTATTGACGTTGTCAGTATTTTGATTTCGGCAAAAAATGAATATTATAAGAAAAACAAATTGTCATTAGTTGAAAAATTTTTGAATTCTTATTTTGTGTTTAAATTAGCTTTAAGACTAGCACTGGTATATTTTTCTGTCATAAGGATATTTCATTTAGACAAGATTTTTTGTTTGTTAGAAGTATTCTTTTCTAGGTTTGTTTTTTTAGGTAAGTTTTTTATTCTTTTTAATTCATTTGTTAAGCAAAATTATAAATATAAACCTTGCCCCAAAAAGATCTCAAAAAAATATAAAGCTATATACTTTAAAGGTTGTTTCAACAAATATCTAAATTCTGAAACATATGATGCTGTAACAAAGATATTTGAAAATTTGGATATTGAACTCATTGAAAAGAATTTTGAATGTTGTGGTGTCAGTTATTTGAATGATGGCTTAATTGATAATTTTAAAGAATTGATAAATAAAAACATTTCATTATTGGATGAAGATTATGATTACGTTTTAACAGACTGTGCTTCTTGTAATTTTGTTTTAAAAGACTATAAGACTTATTTATCAAATGAAAAAACTATTCAATTAACAGAAAAAACAGTTAGCGTAATTGATTTAATTGAAAATGTTAAATTCTTTTCTAAAAGTAAAATGAATGTAGCTGTGCATATTCCTTGTCATGAAAGTTCTAATCTTTTAAAAATCGTGCAAAATATTGGAAATATTAATTTAGTTATGGCAAAAGATTATGATAAATGTTGTGGCTTTTCTGGTAAATTTGCACTCAAAAATTCTGAAATTTCAAAAGAAATTTCAAGAAGAAAAATACAAAATTATATAGATTCTGGTGCAGATATTATTTTGACAACGTGTCCTGCCTGTATACTAGGATTAAAACAGGGCTGCATTGAAATAAATGCTAAAAACTGTTCAAATCGTAATACACCAGAAGTGATGAATCTGTTTGTATTTTTAGCTAAATATTGTTGTTAAAACTTTTAAGGTCTACCTTTTTTCATAGCTGTAAGAGCTATTAAAGATATTGCAGACACTACAGTTCCTATGATTGGCCAGGTGTAACTTGGTTTAGAATCATCTGTTAAATAGCTAAATGTTTTTGATATGTTTGGCTTTTGCGTATCATAACAATAGCTTGCAATATCTTTAGTCATTTGAGTTGCGCCAACTGCGTTTGCTGGATAACCTTGGTAATCTTGATAAACGCGATAAGGCATCATTGATGGGGGGATTCCATTTACCATAATTAAAAAACCTATACTTTACTACCTATATATATAAAAACATTTTGATTTGAAAAATTGCTTTATTTTGAAAAATCTTAAAGATATTTTTTTGCAATTTACGGGAATATAGAATATAATCGATGAAAAAGATAGGAGCTATTAAATGAATAATATCCGTAATGAAAAACACGCATTTACTTTGGCTGAAACTCTTATAACAATAACAATCATAGGTGTTGTTATGGCTTTAATGTTAAGGGCTATTAATCGTGTTAATCCTGATAAAGATAAAATTCAGTTTATAAAAACATATCATGCGGTAGAAGCTGTTATTGCTGATGTAATCAATGACCCTAAAAAATATGACCAAAGTTATTATTCAGATGAAGAGCTAGCTGATATGGAAGCTGGTACTATTCATATTGATTTTAGATATCCACCTTATGAAACTGCAAAAGTTACTTATATAGATGGTTCTGGCACTGAGCAATCAAAAGGTGTTAATGCTGCTACAGGTACAGGTACAGCTTTGACTCAAGATAATGCGATTTGCTATTTTCTAGCTGATCAGTTAAACACTGTTGGTCCTGTTAACTGTGAAAACAATAATGGTATTTCTATAAATGGCACTAATCACGCGGGAACTAATATGCGTCTTTCAAACGGTGTATGTTTGAACCATTTTGTGGGCGTAGATGCTAACGGTTTTAATAATCCTACAATTGATCCTAACTGTGTTGGCTCTGATTTGGCTTATGCAATACATATTTATAAAGATGGTAAAATGACTGTACCAAGCTATGAGGCTTGTGAAGTTCATAATAAGGGGTTCTGTCCAAAAGGTCAGGACAAAGCATTTGAATGGATGCAAAATCAAGCACAGTTAAATGATAAGAAGTAGATAAAATAAGATTAATAGAACTTGGGGAGAAAAAATGGAAAAGAATAAAAATTTAGCAGACATAGGTGTATTTGGTGGCTCTGGTTTCTATAAATTTCTTGATAATATTGAAGAAGTTAGAATAGAAACACCATATGGTGCGCCTTCTGATAGTGTTTTTATTGGTACAATCGGTGAGCATAAGGTTGCTTTTATGCCAAGACATGGTAGAAATCATACTTTACCACCACACTTGATTAATTACAGAGCTAATGTGTGGGCAATGAAATCAATAGGGTGTAAAAGAGTAATATCTCCTTGTGCTGCTGGTAGTTTGCAAAAACATGTTGCTCCTGGGCATTTTGTTATTTGTGATCAGTTCGTAGATTGGACTGATGGTAGAAAGTCAACATTTTTCGATGGTCCTATTGTTACACACGTTAGCGCAGCAAATCCATATTGTCCTGAAATGAGACAGGTGGCTATTGATACAGCTAAAGAATTGGGCATTACTGTTCATGAAACAGGAACAGTTGTTGTAATTAATGGTCCTAGATTTTCAACTAAATCAGAGTCTAAATTCTTTACTTCTCAAGGTTGGGAAGTAATTAATATGACTCAGTTCCCAGAAGCATATTTAGTTAAAGAAATGGATATGTGTCCATTAAATATATCTCTTATAACTGATTATGACGCGGGCTTGGTTGGTGAAGTTCCTCCTGTTCAGCATGCGGAAGTTATAAAAGTATTTAATGATAACAATGAAAAACTAAAAGCTTTGTTATTCAATTTAATTGAAAAACTTCCATTGGAAAGAAATAACTGTGATTGTGAAAGCACAATAGCAGGTTCAAGAGTTTAATTTAAGGAAAGGTGAGATTTATTTTGAGTATTGCAAAAATTGTAAATGATCTATTTAATTTCTATTTTTTGATAATTGTAGTCAGGATATTTCTCACCTGGATTCCTCAAATAAACTGGTATAATCAACCATTTAGTGCTTTAGCCTTTATTTCTGATATTGTTTTGGCTCCTTTTCGAAAGGTTATACCGGCTTTAGGTGGATTGGATTTTTCACCAATAATTGCTCTTTTATTTTTACAGTTTGTGCAGTTTGCAGTTGTTAGAATGCTTTTGATTTTTAATTTATAGTTGATATTTCTTACATCAATAAGTGGATGTAAAAATTTGTTAATATAACTTAAAATAAATGCATACATGTAGCAAAAAAATGTATACTTGGTTTTAATACAATATCGGGGATTTTATCCCTGAGTATTTGTATATAAGAGAGAAAAACAGGAGTACCTGTCGTGGTAGATAATCGCTCAGCTGGATTTTTTGGAATCGGTGGCAGCTTTAATTTTAAAAGCGGCGACATATCTGGTACTGCGGCAAAAACTGCTGATGATCGTCAAAGTCCCGGCATGGAGTATTTTCAACAAGGTGAATTTGTAGAAGAAGGTCAGCAATTTAATGAGTCTCAGTTTGTTGATAGAAGTGCTCAATTGAATGCAACGCTAAACTCTCTTGCTATGATGAATGTTGCTAATCTTATCAAAAAAAATAAAAAAGAAGCTTCCCAAAATAAAGAAAAAGCTGATGAATCGAAGAAAAAGAAGAATTTATTTGAAGATAAAATTCCTCTTTGGGAAGATTATAAAGATGAAAATGATGACTTCTTTTATATAGATTAGTTTTATCTTTTATTTTTATGTTAGTCTTTTAATATGGCTATGTTTTTAGATAAAGCAAAAATAAAAATTCTTTCAGGCAAAGGTGGCAATGGAGCCGTTGCTTGGAGACGTGAAAAGTATGTTGATAAAGGTGGTCCAGCAGGCGGCGATGGTGGCCGTGGTGGAGATGTCTACTTTGTTGCTGACGAGAATATGACTACTTTGATGGATTTTAAATATAAATCTATTTTTAAAGCTGAAAATGGAGAAAATGGCCGTCCAAAGTCGCAACATGGGCGAGGTGGTAAGGATTTATACATAAAAGTTCCTTTAGGTACTATTGTTAAAGATCCTGAAAATGACAAAATTATTGCTGATATGACAGAACCAGAATCAAAAGTATTAGTTGCAAAAGGTGGTCGTGGAGGTCGTGGCAATTGTCGTTTTGCTACTGCTCAAAAAAGAGCTCCACAGTTTTGTGAGCCTGGTGAACCGGGAATTGAAAGAGATTTAGAATTAGAGTTAAAGCTAATTGCAGATGTTGGTTTGTTGGGAATGCCAAATGCTGGTAAATCAACTTTGATAAGTGTAATTAGTGAAGCAAAACCTAAAATTGCTGATTATCCATTCACTACACTTGTTCCTCACTTGGGTGTTGTTAAAAAGCCATCTGGTGATGGGTTTGTCGTTGCAGATATTCCAGGACTTATTGAAGGAGCTAGTGAAGGTGTTGGTCTTGGTCATGAGTTTTTAAGACACGTTGAAAGATGTAGATTTTTAATTCATGTTATCGATATTTCTCAGGAAAATCCTTTCGAAAATTATGAAAAGATAAATAATGAATTAAAAAAACATAGTGAAAGATTAGCTAATTTATATCAAGTTATTGCGCTTAATAAAATTGATTCTGTCGGTGAAGATCTTCAACAGGAATATTTTGAGAAGTTTAAGAATGTATCTTCAGATGTATTTTTAATTTCGGCAGCAACAAAACAAAATATTAAACCATTTATGGATTTCGTTATGCAAAAAGTTGATGAAATTCCTAAACCAGAATTTAAAGTTGACGTAGATATTGATTTAGCAGCTACTGACAATGATGATAGTGCGTATTCTATATATAAATTGGATAAGAATACATATTGCGTTGAGGGTGGAAAAATTTTGCGTCTTGCAAATGTCACTGATACAAGAAATATCGATCAACTTTATAGATTTCAAAATATTTTGGCATCATTAAATGTTTATGAAGCATTAAAAGAAGCTGGAATCAAAGATGGTGATATGGTGAAAATTGGTCATATTGAATTTGATTATTATGATTAGTTAACCAGCTTTAGCTAGCTCATTTTTGCTTTTGATTAAACCTTTTATTACTTTTTTGGCTTCATCCAATTGAGGATCTTTGTCTTGTAAAAAATCTTTTTGTGTATATTCAACTTTATAGTCTGGGGTAATTCCTTGTTTATTTATATCGTAGCCTTTTGGTGTTAGATATTTTGCAATAGTTAAATTCATACCTGTTTGGTTCGGAAGTGGATAAATTCTTTGAATCATTCCTTTTCCAAATGTTTGTTGACCTACTAAAATTGCTCTGTGGTTATCTTTTAAAGCTCCGCTTAAAATTTCAGAAGCACTAGCTGTGCCTTCATCAATCAACACAACAACTGGCTTATCAATCGCATAAGGTTTTGTTTGGGCGTCTATATCTGATTTTTGTTTGTCCCTATCTACAACACTTACAATGTGACCTTGTTTTAAAAACATATCGGCAATGATTACTGCATTGGGCATAAGTCCACCAGTGTTGCCTCTGAGATCAAGAATTAAACCAGAACAGTTTTGTGTTTTATTAATTGCTTCAATAAACTCAGTTGTCATATCTGAACTTAAAAAACTTACAATTTGTATGTATCCAATATTTTTATCTATTATGTCAGCTTTTATGTTTTTTATTTTAATTTCGTCACGTTTAATTGTTTTTGATAGTTTTTGTTTGTCTCTTAATAGTTCTATATTTACGTTAGTGCCTATCTCTCCACGAATTAGGTTTGCTACATCATTTATCGTTTTTCCACTGACTTCTGTGTTGTCAACCTTGAATATTATATCTCCTGCTTTTATTCCATTTTTATATGCAGGTGTTCCTTCAACAACGCTTACTATTATTATTTTGCCTGCAATAGACATAATGTTTACGCCTATACCCACAATTTTAGCGTCGATGTTTGTCGTTTGTTCTGTGTACTCTTCCTTACTTAAAAACTTTGAATATGGGTCGTCAAGACTAGCCAGCATTGTATTGATTGCTACATATGCATCATCTTTTGTTTTTATTTGGTCTACATATCTTTTGTTCCATTTTGACCAATCCTGCCCATTTAAAGTTGGGTCGTAATATTTTGTTTTTATTATTCGCCAAGTCTTTAAGAACAGTCTTTTAGGGTCTGTTGTTTGTTTGTTAATTAGATATTCATTGTCATAATTAGGCAGTTTTACTGTATTAACTGATTGTTTTGACAAAAAGTTGTATAAAGTAAAACTTATAAAAAATATTATTAAAATATATAGAAATCTTTTATACATATAAGGCTTTTTCTATTATCAATTTTGATTAAAAAACTAAATTAGATATTATTCAATAGTTCAATTGTTTATTTTTTATTACTTTCCGTTTGGTAACAGCCTATATCCACCGCCATAAATTGTTTCAATATATTCTTTGTCATTGGATATTTTTTTTATTTTTGTTCTTAGATGTCTTATGTGAACTCTTATTGTTTCTACATCATCATCAGCTGAGTAGCCCCATATATCTTGCAACAGTTTTGATGAAGGTACCATATAATCATGGTTTTGAACTAATAGATTTAAAATATCATATTCTATTGGTGTTAGTTTTGCTATTTTGTCTTGTATTTTCACAGAATATGTTTCAGGTAATAAAGTGATATCACCAATTGTAAGAATTTCTTTTGTTGCTAATGATTCAGGAATTGAATTCGTTCTTTTTAAAAGGGCTCTTACTCTTACTTTTAGTTCTTCCATTTCAAATGGTTTAACAAGATAGTCATCTACACCAATGTCAAAACCTTTTACTTTGTCTTCGAGCATGTTTAATGCTGTTAGCATTAAAATAGGGATGTTTTTTGTTGTAGGATTTTCTCTTACTCTTTTTGCTACTGTATATCCATCAACGTCTGGCATCATTACATCAAGCACAATTAAGTCAGGTAGTTCTTGTTTTGCAAGTGTAAAACCTTGTACGCCATCTTTAGCTGTAATTACTTCATATCCAAAAAGTTCCAGATTTATTTTTACAAGCTCATTAATTGCTTCATCATCGTCTACAACAAGAATTTTACTCATTTTGACCTCGGCTTCATTGATGTTATAAAACTAGTTTAAATGTGGGATTTCTCCTACTGTATAATAAACAAAAATATTAACATAATCTATTATATTTAGAAAGATTAAGAAATTTATAAGAAATTCCGCAAAATTTAATTTTTTTTGATTTTTATAGTAATATATTTTTAATTGTAAAAATTACACTGGTAACAGAAAAGGAGATAAATGAATTGACTAAATCTATGACAGCACCAAGCGTTTATCATGTTGATACTAATGCTAAATATCTTGGTCAGCACGTTTTGGCTGAATTTTTTGAATGTGATCCAAACATTTTAAACAACTCTCAAAAAGTTGAAAGTCTTATGATTGATGCAGCACTAGAATGTGGTGCTACTATTGTACAAAAATGTTTTCATATGTTTAGTCCTCACGGTGTGAGCGGTGTAGTTATTATTTCAGAAAGTCATTTAGCTATTCATACATGGCCTGAGTTAGGTTATGCTGCTGTTGACTTATTTACATGTGGTGATAAATGTGATCCGAAAGTTGCTTACGAATTTTTGAAAAAAGCATTTAACTCTACAAAAGCATCTTTTTCTGAATTAAAAAGAGGCAAAATTGATTCAGCTTCACATGTTTCAGAAACTCCATTTGAGATTGCTAATCAATTTTAATTAAATTTAACTATAATGAAAATCCTCTATTTTGTAATAGAGGATTTTTATATTTCAATAAGTTGTGGTTCTTTTTTTATATCTAAAAATATTTTTGCATTTTCTTTAAATTGTTCAGGATTTGAGCTAGCAAAATATTCGATTGAGCCATCCTTTTGTGTTGATAAAAGATTCTTTGCTGTTAAGTCGGCTTTTATGTAGTTTGCAAATATTTTTGCGGGATTAATAAACAATTCTTTTTTTGCATACTTAGCTATTGTCTCAATTAAATATGGATAATGAGTGCAGCCTAAAATTACTTTTTGTGGCTTAAATTCATTTATTGGTTCTAGATATTCTTCAAAAACAGCTTTTTCATCATATTTGGTTAATTTCTTTTCAACAATAGGCACCCATAGCTTACATGCTTGTTCTTTTACCTCTATATTGGGATTACTTTTTTTTAACTCAGTTTCGTATTTGTGAGAATTAACAGTCGCTTGAGTTGCCATTATTGCAATTTTATTTAGGTTTTTATCTTGTGTCAGACTTTTCGAAACAACTTGTATGATTGGGTATATTTCAAAATTATAGTTGTCTTTCAACACATCATATGCTATTGCTGCAGAAGTGTTACAAGCCATAACAACTGCTTTAACTTTTTTTTGTTCAAAAAAGTCATAAATTTCTTTTACTATTTTTATTAATTCATCTTTTGTTTTTTCACCGTATGGAAGATTTTTTGTGTCACCAAAATATAGGTAATTTTCATTTGGGCAAACATCTATAAGCTGTTTTAGTACTGTTAAGCCGCCTATTCCTGAGTCCATTACACCAATTGGAGCATTTGTTATTTTGTCTTTTATTTCTTCCATAACCTAATCTTTACCCAAATATTTTAAAATGCCTTTTGCTATAGCTTCAGCAGTTTTTTGTTTTCTTTCTGATGTCATAAGTTCTTTTCTTTCTTCAGGATTTGAAATAAATCCTGTTTCAACAAGAATAGACGGACATGTAGTATGATTAATAACATAAAACTTAGACTTAAACAATCCTCTGTCTTTTGCGTTAATTGCTGATGCAAACTCTTTATGTACAGCTTGAGCAAAATCATATGACTGTGGAGTGTAATAGTGAGTCTCTAATCCGTTACCTTCTGGTGTAACACTTGAGTTTACGTGTATACTTACAAATAAATCTCCTTTATTCTTTTCTGTAAATAATACTCTATCTTGTAATGATACATATGTATCATTAGTTCTAACCATTTCTACATCAAAACCTTTTTTCTTTAATATTGTAGCAAGTCGTTTTGACATATCTAAGGTTAGATCTTTCTCATAAATTCCTTCTCTAGTGGCACCTACATCTGAGCCGCCATGTCCAGCATCAATAATTATAGTTTTAACATTTGGATTCTTTTTAATAATTGCAGGAGCTGGTGACGTTTTTATTTCTGCTTCTTTGGGAGTTTCAAATATAACTTTTAACTGTTTGTTGTCAAAACTTTGTTGGTAGTTTATATTAGTTGTCTTTTTTATTGGGACAATAATTTTAATTCCCACATAGGGGAGTTTATCAGTTCTTAACTTTGCGAGAAATTCTGAATTTAAGTTTCTTTTATACGCTTCATGGTCAAATCCTGATGAATTGTATAAATTTATTTCTAGTCTGTTACTGAATTTCTTAATTGAATGAATTATTGGTTCAGTGAATACAAAATGCAGAGCATCTGTTGTGTCATTTACTTTTTTCGCACTATATGTGTATATAGCTGATGTTCTGTCATACAACTTCATTCCTAGAATTCTGTCATCATGTGCTAAAAATATGCTTTGACTGTCGTAAGAATATATAGGTCTGAATTTTTCTACATCTTCACTAGTTACCACAATTCTTGCTTTTGTTGGTTCAAACTGACCTATTTTTATTGTTTCATTTTCGCCTAAGACATATTCTTTGTTTCTGATTTCTTGTGCAACATATGTGTTAGGCATATCAAATACGAGCCTAGTTGGATTAGAAATAACAAAAGGGCTTTCTATTGCTATTGTACCTATTCCTCTTATTAATGCGTTGCCTCTTTTTACATCAATTCTGTTTACATAAAATTTGCTTTTAAGCTTTTGAACTTTTGGTTTTGAGGTTTGTACATATGTAGGTGTTTTTTTTACTAGTTCATTTTTGTTGTTAAACGCATTTTGTACAGCAATAGCTTCAGGTGTTTTAATATAAGCTTCGCCATTAGCATTTGTTGTTTTTGCATCTTCAGATATAGTTGTATATTCGTAGTAATTATTTGTTGATTTTTCATCATCGTATATAGTGCTTAAAAACTTGTTATTGAAAGTTTTTTTGTCATAAGCAAATACAATATTGTTATCAATTCTGTATAGTTTTAGCTTATTTACGTTGAAATTTTTATTATAAGTTATAACTAGTCGCACAACATTAGGATTTGTTGTGAATTGAGATAATTTAACTTGTGTTATATCACTGTTTTTTAATGACCAGCTGCTATTTGGTTTTGTTAGTATTGCATTTTCTATGTCAAAAGAAATCCTATTTGGATTAGACAATTTCATGGATTTGACATTAATATACATTACCTTTGAGGCAGCCGTTAAGAAAATCATATTGTCAGAATTATCGAAATTAATCGAATTTATTTTCAATACTTCTTCGGCTGATACAAAGTTAAACAAATTTATTATTAATATGAAAAAGATTAGTATTAATTTTTTCAACATAGTTTTATTTTACATTAAATCTATACTTTTTTCTTTTTATGACTAATCTTTAACATTTAATATTACATAGTTAGATTATTTTTAATGTAAATATAAAATAAAATGCTTATTTACTTAAATTCACGCTAATTTTCTTATAAAATTTAGGCTCGATAGCTTTTAGTTTGCTTTCGAGCCTAAGTCAGATTAGAAGTTTTTGATGTTTGTTTAAACAAGTGTTTTTTCTTTGATTTCTTCTAGATATTTTACTGCATAACATCCTGCAATAGCTCCGTCAGAAGCAGCTGTAATTACTTGTCTTAAAGGTGTTGTTCTGACATCACCGATTGCAAAAACACCATTTATTGATGTTTGCATACATTCATCAGTTTCTATAAATCCTGCTGAGTCTTGTTTTAGTTGTGCATTAAAATGTTCTACGTTAGGGCTGAAGCCTATATATGGGAATACTCCATCTGTTTTTAAGTTTGTAATTTCATTAGTTTTTACATTTTTCAATACTATTGATTCAACGACATCATTGCCTTGTATTTCTAAAGGTATAGTGTCATATATAAATTCAACTTTTTCATTGTTAAATGCACGTTCTTGTACAATTTTATCTGCTCTAAGTTGGTCTCTTCTGTGGATTATATAAACTTTGTTTGCAAATTTCGTTAAATAGCATCCTTCTTCTACCGCAGCATTGCCACCACCGACAATTGCAACAGTTTTATCTTTGTAAAAAGCTCCATCACAAACAGCGCAATAGCTTACACCTCTTCCTATAAATTCTTTTTCTCCTGTTATACCAAGTTTTTTTGCTTGTGCGCCAGTTGCTATTATAACTGTTTTAGCTTCAAATGTTGCTTCTTTTGTTTCAATAATTTTAGGTTGTGATTGAAGATCAATTTTTTCAATTTCTTGCATAGGATATTTTTCAATGTTGAACATGTCAGCATGCTCTTCGAATTTTTCCATCATGTCGTAGCCGCCAATTTTTCCAAATCCTGGATAGTTTTCCAGTTCTAGATAGTTAGATGGTTGGCCTCCTAACATAGAAATGTCTATAATTGCTGTTGTTGCAGCACCTCTTGCTGCATAAATTGCAGCAGAAATTCCTGCTGGTCCGCCACCTAAAATTAAAACATCATATTCTAGTTTCTTTTTCTCACTCATTGTAAATTCTCTCTTTAATTCTGATATTATTTTATTTTCCACTCATAAATATAGTTTTTGCTGAATTGCCAGACAATTTTTCAGCAGTAATTTTATAAACTACTGTATCTGTACTTATTAATTCCCCATATTTATATTTTTCTATAACTATTTTATCAGTTCCATAGAAATTTTCACCATTTAATGTCAGCGTTGGAGTTTCTGTCATTTTTCCATTGCGACCTTTGGTGACATGCGTAAATTTTATTTGATTGCCTTTTACGTCTTCGACTGTTACAGAAGCTTCTGCTCCTGAAATTGGATTTGTTAATGTAATGACGTCATCAACTTTAGATAGGTTCCAATAGTCTGTTGTTTTTTCGTTAAAAATTTTTGGATTATTACTGTATGTCATAATTGAGGTTATTTTCCAACTTCCAAAAAATCCTTTAGGAACTTGATCAGATAGTGATACCCCTGCTTTTAATACCATGCCTTCTGCCTGTGTAGGTTGAGGATGGTATATAAAAACAATTATTAACATAATTAAGATTAGTAATTTTTTCATATATTTTTATATAAGGTTCTTTTTAGTTTTTTCAATATTTTATTCATGTTATTCTTTTTATATGAATAAGATTTTTTCAATCACCGTTAATAGTCTAGATGAAACTAATATTATTGCTGAAAAATTTGCAAAAGCAGTAAAAGAAAAAGGTGCTTTTGTTTGTCTGTACGGTGATATAGGTGCAGGTAAAACAGCTTTTACAAAGCTAGTTGCAAAACATCTTAATGTTAAAGAGAAGGTTACAAGTCCAAGTTTTGTTATTATTAATGAGTATTTGTCTGGTGATTTGCCAATTTATCATTTTGATTTGTATAGATTGGAAAATGAGGGTGTTAAAACAATTGTTGATGAATTAACTGAATACTCTCAAGATGGAGTTTTAACTTTTGTCGAATGGGCTGAATTTTCAGATATGGATTTGCCTTTCGATAGAATCGAAATCAGCATCGAATATATTGATGAAAATAAAAGACAATTTAGTTTTTGTGCTGATAGTGAAAGATATATTGAAATTTTGGAAGGAATACAAAAGTGAATATTCTAACTTTTGATACAAGTCTTGATAAGACATATGTAACGTTAAGCTGTAACGAAGATATTGTTTCTTCTGAAATTATTGAAAATCATAATGAAAAATATCATTCTGCTTATTTGATCCCAACAATTGTTTCTGTTTTAAAAAATAACAAATTGAAGATGCAAGATATAAATGCGATA
Source organism: Candidatus Gastranaerophilales bacterium (assembly GCA_944322545.1). Taxonomy (GTDB): domain Bacteria; phylum Cyanobacteriota; class Vampirovibrionia; order Gastranaerophilales; family Gastranaerophilaceae; genus Limenecus. The sequence goes on along the minus strand of CALUPF010000015.1, from coordinate 44,160 downwards.
GGGACAAATATAGGTCCGGGCAGTTTTACAGGTATTAGAGCGTGCGTAACAGTTGCAAGAGTTTTTGCTCAGCAGTTAGAAATTCCTTTAGTTGGTGTTAGTTCTTTAGAAATTTTATCCAAGATAAATTCTTCAGATAAAAACTCAATAGTTGTTTTAGATGCTAGAAAAAACCAGTTTTATACTGCAATTTATGATTCAGATGGTAAAGAGCTTCAACAACCTAAACTTGTTAGCAAAGAAGATATGTTGTTAATGGCTTTTTCTGATTCTTTTGTAATTACTGACCCTGTTTCTAAAAAAATATTAGAAGAAAATGGCTTTGATTCTTATTGCTATATTGACGAAAAACCTGAGTTAGGGTTGTTTTTGAATAAGCTCGTTCAAAACAAGCTTAATTCTTTTGAGAAAGACACTTTTTTGTGGGGTAAATTAAAACCACTTTATCTTCAGGCGCCTCCTGTTACAATTAGTGTAAAAAATAAAGCTTAATGAATCTAAGTTAAATATATGATTTCAACTTTCCAATAATATTATTTAATAGAAAATAATTATTATATTTTGGAGATTAGATTAGATGGATTTGACCTCATTAATAGGTATATTTTTTGGGATAGTATGTATTTTAATCGGTCAAGCTTTAGAAGGTGGTAATATTGGTCAGTTATTGCAGATTACCGCTGCTTTTATTGTATTTGGTGGTACCGGTGGTGCAGTAATATTAAGTTTTTCTGTTGTGGAACTCAAAAATGCTTTTGTTTTATTGAAAGATGTTTTCTTTGGTGAGAAAGTTGTTTTTGATGAAGTGATAGCTGAATTGATTAAGTTTGCAACAAAGGCAAGAAGAGAGGGTGCCATTTCTCTTGAAAAAGAAGCCAGAACAGCTTCAGATAGTCTTATGGTAATGGGTTTAGAAGCTGTTGCTGATGGTACAGATCCAGCTTTGGTCAGACAAATGATGGAAACACAAGTTTCCTTGTTAGAGGATAAAGTAAATGGTGGTGCTAAGGTTTGGGAATCAGCTGGTGGTTTTTCTCCAACAATTGGTATCATTGGTGCAGTTTTAGGTTTAATTCAGGTAATGCAGAATTTGTCTGATCCATCTAAGCTAGGTGCTGGTATTGCAGTTGCTTTCGTTGCTACTGTTTATGGTGTTGGTGCTGCAAACTTGATATTTATTCCGATTTCAACAAAATTAAAATTTAAATATAAAAAAGTATTTTTGAAAAAAGAAATGATTATAGAAGGCATTTTAGCTATTCAAGCTGGTGAAAGCCCTGCATTGATAGAAAGAAAATTACAAGCATATATTCTTGACAGTCATATGAAGGAAGAAGCATAGTTAAATGGCAAAAAAAAAGAAACCAGAAGAACATGAAAATTTAGAAAGATGGTTGGTGTCATATGCTGACTTTATGACTCTGCTATTCGCTACTTTTGTTGTTTTGTACGCTTTATCACAAATTAATGTCAATGAATTCAAAAAAGTAGAGGAGTCTTTGAAAAAAGCTTTTAGTATGCAATCATTTTGGGATGGTGGCAGTGGCGTAATGAATGCTGGAAATTCATTGTTAGATGAAAGTTCTGCTAATTCGATGATTGATACTTTAATGATGGAATATATTAGCCCTAGATATGAACAGGAATCTTACGAACAGATCAAAAAAGAACTAGATGATATGGTTAAATCTGGTGAATTGTCTGGAATTAATGCATCAATAGATGAAAGAGGTCTTGTTATCATTTTAAATGATAATAATATTCTTTTTAAGTCTGGTTCTGCTCAGTTAAGTGAAGATGCGATGAAAAAGTTAGAAACAATTGGTAAGCTGATTGTTGAAAAATTTGCAATGCATTCAATTAGAGTTGAAGGTCATACCGATAGTGCACCAATAAACAGTACAATATACCCTTCAAACTGGGAGCTATCATCTGCTCGTTCAGCTTCAATTGTTAAATATTTTATAGATAAATTCAAAATTCTACCAGATTTATTGTCAGTTGTAGGATACGCAGATACTCGTCCTGCTGCAAATGGTAAGGGGATTAGCGATTTTGCTAAAAACAGACGTGTTGAAATTGTTGTTCAAAGAAATCAATATAAACACTTAGATCATTATCAAAATTCTTTCTTGAAAATGGATAAATCTGAACAACAAAGACGTCGTAATGAACAAATAAAAATTATCAAAGAGATTGATAATAGAGAAATTGAGTCTTTAGGTGATGATATAAGACATTCTTCAGGTTTGTCTAAAGAAGCTAATTCTGCATATGAAGAAATGAGTACAGATTATTTAGATGAGTCTAAAAGAATAGAAGATTTGTCTGTTAGAAAATAAAATTTTTGTTTGTTTATCATATTTTTATAGTAAAATCATTTTAAAGTTATTTCTAAAAACGGGTAATTATTAGTATTTTAGAAGGAAAACGGTTGCAAAATATTAAATTAACCAAATTTATACTGATTTCATTGATTCTAGGGATATGTACAGGTATTGCATTTCCTTATTTTGCGGTGAAACTAGCTCCTTTAGCTATGATGTTTTTAAATATGGTTAAAATGATTATAGCTCCTTTATTATTCGCAACTTTAGTTATTGGAATAGCTGGTCATGGTGATATTAAAAGCTTAGGTAAAATTGGCTTTAAAACAATTATTTATTTTGAAGTTGTAACAGTTGCAGCTTTGATAATCGGTTTAGGAATTGGTCATTTTACACAACCAGGTGCAGGTTTAAGTAATGTTGTGAATGTTTCGACAGCTAGTCTTGATGCTGTAAATGCAATGAGCCAAACTGGTACACATGCTTCTTTGATGCAGATTGTTATGGATATATTTCCTTCAAGCGTTGTGAAGTCAATGGCTGATGGTAATTTGCTGCAAATAGTTGTTTTCAGCCTTTTCTTTGCTTTAGCAATTTGTGCTGTTGGGCAAAAAGCTAAACCTATCATGGACTTTTTAAACTCTTTATCAGAGGTTATGTTTAAGTTTACTGAATACGTTATGTGGTTTGCTCCAGTTGGTGTTTTTTCTGCAATTGCCAGTACAATTGGTAGTAGCGGTATTGGTATTCTTAAAAATTACGTAAAAATAGTTTTTTCTTTGTATTTTGCTTTAATTGTATTTTTAATTTTTATAATTTTAGTTGTTTGTTATGTCGTGAAAATCCCATTCAAAGGTCTAATTAAAACATTGAAAGATCCTGCTTTATTAGCTTTTTCAACAGCCAGCTCTGAAGCTGCTTTACCTAGAGCAATGGAACAAATGGAAAAATTTGGTGTTCCTAAAAATATAGTTGGTTTTGTTATGCCAACAGGTTATACATTTAATTTAGATGGTAGTACTTTATACTTGTCTATGGCTGTTCTTTTTGCTACTCAATTGGTGGGTATTGATCTATCATTGAAACATCAATTAATTATTATGTTTGCTTTAATGTTCACAAGCAAGGGTGTTGCTGGAGTGCCAAGAGCGTCTTTGGTTGTTTTAGCTGGAACTTTATCTAGCCTCGGGTATCCACTGATTGGTGTTGCTATTTTACTTGGTATTGACCAAGTTTTAGATATGGGAAGAACAACAGTTAATTTAGTTGGTAACTGTATTGCTACTATTTTCATTGCAAAATGGGAAAATGAATTTGATTATGAGAAAATGAACAATTATCTCAAATCAAATGATATATAATTTTTTGTGGTTGTTGTATAATAATTTTGTTAATACATAATAGCGATTGGCGGGTAGTATGCTTCAGATTTTCAAAACACAGGAAGACAGAACCTTAAAAGAACTTAGTATAGAAGAATTTGAAAAAGGATCTTGGTTTAATCTTATAAAACCTACCGCCGATGAAATAAAAGATGTTGCAGCAGCATTGAATATAGATGCTGATTTTTTGCGAGATTCATTAGACTCAGAAGAAAGATCTCGTATTGAGTTAGATGATGATAAATTGCTTATAATCACTAATATCCCAATGATGGAAGATGAAAACAGTTTTGATACATTGCCGTTAGGTGTTATTATGACTCCTGACAATGTTGTAACTGTATCTTTAAAAGAAAACAGAATCATTTCATTTTTTAACCAAGATACAGCTAAGTTATTTAATACGGCAGATAGAACAAGATTCTTGTTTCAGATTCTGTTTAGAGCAACAAAGTTTTATTTGAGATATTTAGAGCATATTAACCGTCATACAGAAAAAATTGAAATAGATCTTAGAAAGACCATGAAAAACAAAGCTTTATTCCAACTTTTAGAAGTTCAGAAGTCTTTGGTTTATTTTACAACTGCTTTAAAGGATAACGGTAGAGTTCTTGAAAAATTGAGCAGATTTAAAAAATTGTCTTCCTTCAATAATTTCATGGAATACAATGAAGAAGTTGAAGACTTAATGGAAGACGTAATTATTGAAAATAAACAGGCTGTAGAAATGGTAGAAATGCATAGAAATATTTTAGAAAGTATGATGGATGCATTTGCCTCTATTATTTCAAACAATTTAAACATAGTGATGAAGTTTTTAACTTCAGTTACAATTATTCTTGCTATTCCTACAATGGTTGCTAGTTTTTGGGGGATGAATGTTAATGTGCCGATGGCACATGCTCATTTTGCATTTTTAGGTATTCTTTTGTTTTCTTTGGTTCTAGCTGGAATAATTGCAATAATATTAGCCAGAAAGGGACTATTCTAATTTAACTGCATCATATATTTTAAGTTATTGTAACAATGTTAATAAAAATAGAGCATGATTAGCAAATTTTTTTCTGTTTTGTCTTAATATCAGTAGTCAGTGTGTTATGAGGTTTGTATTGTGAAAATTAATGGCTTGAATTTAAAAAATAATTACAGCGTTTCAGATCCTATTAAACAAAAGCAGTCTAAAAAAGAACCTTCTTTTTCGGGACATGTCTTGACTCAGGATTCACACGGTGAAGATGTTTATAAATTTAATTTGCCAAATGCGCCTAAAGGAACGACTTTAGTTCTTGCTATTATGACACCTGATAAAAATGGTGATTACAAGATTTCTCAAGCACCTTTTGAATGGGGAGAAAAATTAGAAGGGTTTAATTCTATTGAGATTCCTGTCTCTTTAATAAATTTAGAAAAAGATCAAGCTTTAGGTTACAAATTTTTAGTTGGCGGAAAAACTGAATTGACTGACAATTCTGTTAGAGGTGATGGCTTTAATATTGCCACTCCGATAAATAGAGCAAACCCTACACGACCACGCCAGATGGAGCATATATTAATTGATTCATTTAATATTACTGATTTTGCTAAGAAAACAAAAAGAAATCATTTTAACCTTTTAGGCGGTACTTTAAACTCAGTAAATGAGAAAATTGATGATTTAGCTAAAGCAGGAATCAGAAATATTCTTGGTACTCCAATTTTTGGACAGGATAACAAATCAAGTCATGGTTATTGGACAACTAACCCTTATCAAATTACTAATAATTTGGGTTCCTTGGCTGATTTTAACAATTTGATGGTCAACTTGTATAAACATAATATGAGTTGGACTGCTGATGGAGCTTTTGTTAATGAGGGGTTAGAAGGTATACATATTGAAGATATGATAAATTATGGGCAAGATAGTCCATTTATTCATATGTTTGAGACAAAAGATATTGGTAATGAACCTTTTAAATTTGGTATTCTTTCTAAAAATGATGAGGTAGAAAAACATACTCATATTCAGTTGATGAATGCACCTTACAAAATTGTGTTTAAAAAAGCTGAAGATGGTACATATAAAGAAGATAAAATTATTAAAAATCCAAACTATACAACTAGAAAACCAACTTATATCCAAGTCTTTGACGATAGGCTGGCTTCTGAATCTCAGATGAATGGAGATGAAAGATTTAATGTGTATGCTAATAAAGATAGCGGTGATAATTTAGAAATTGCTAATTATAAGGATTCTGTTCAAGCATACAATAGAAGAGTTGAGCCTAAAAATGTAAAAGATAATTATGAAAAATATTTAAAACTTAAAAATCATAACCCAGATATTGAGTTTAAAAATACTTTGAAAGAATGGCCAAACTTCAAAATTGAAACATCAAACAAAGATGGTGGTGTTTCCTTGTGGGTTGGTAACAGTGATATTGCTAAAAAAAGATTTGTTGTTTTTGAGTCTGTATTAGACGGTATGAATCTTTCTAAAGAAGAAAAGCAACTTATTAAAGCAGCTCAGTACCAAGTTCAAGATGATACAATACAAGTTGGTAAATTCTGGACTAGCGAAGTTTCAAGAAAGCTTACTGAATATACGGCTCATGAACTTGCTGAAAAATTGGGTGATGAAAAATCTCAACAATCCTTCGAAAAAGCAATTAAACAATTGATAGAAGAAGGTAAATTGGCACCTCAAGTCTCTGCTGTTATGGCTAGTGAAGGTTCTAAAGGATCTCCTCTTAAAAATATTTTAAGTACTAATTTTATGGGAGATAGAGATTATTCTTTAAAGACCAAAAAACTTCCTGAATCTTTAACTGATGGTTTGATGTCTTATCCATTAGATGCTATCGAATTTTCACCAGATTTGAGCACTATTTTTGCTTATCCTTACATTAAAAATCTTGCTGTAACTGATGATACTGTTGGTATGTCAAGATTTGACATGTTCAAAATGGGTGATAAATATTATAATCAAATGCCTGATAGATATAAAGTGTTGTATAAAGAAATGGATGATCTTTATGCAAATGATATGACTACACAAGCTAAGTCTATTATGTCAGATTTGCAAGATAAAACAGGCGTTAAATATTTTACTAATGACGGTAAATTGAATCAACAAGGACGTGAGGTATATTCTTTAGTTGCTCCTGATATTGCTAAATTCCTTGTTGTATCTGCATTAGCTCCAAATGTTAAACCTAAATCTAATGATACAATGTTAGAATACGATGTTAAAGATTTAAATAAAGTAAATACTTGTTCATTAGGTCTTCAATATGAAGTATCTCCTGAGGATGCAGCTAAGTCTTTGATAAACAAACTACAAGTTGGCTTAAATAATATTGACGTTAAAACTAAAAAGTCTTTTGTTGATTCTTTAGCTCATAGAGTAGCAAATGTCGACTCAGATGTTGTAAATGTAGCTAAATTAATAGTTGAAAAAACAGAATCTGGTTTGGATTGGAGAATTGATGCAGCTAAAGACGTTGCTGATTGGGATTCAGAAGAAGCTGGATTTATAACTAAAAAACAAAATATGGATTTTGCAACAAAATTTTGGAATAAATATAATTCAGCAGTAAGAGATTATAATCCAAGTTCTTACACAATTGGTGAATTAACAGATATCAATGATGATGTAATACCAAAATCTCAGTTCTTACAAAAATCAGGTTTTACTACATTGTCAGATTATGAGTGGTTTTATGGTGCATTGCCTGCTATTTACGGTCAAAATGCTGACGGTGAAAATAAAGGAAATATTTATCAAACAGTTTCTGATAAATTTAGCAGCTATAAAAATTCAGGTTTTGCAGAACACGTAAATTTCGCTCATAGATTTGTTGGAAACCAAGATAAACCAAGAATTACTCATTTATTATCAATGGATGTTGGATCTTTTAATAAAGATAAAGTTGTAGAAACAAAACGAATTTTAGGAAATGCAATCAATGGATCTGCTGAGTTTAATTCTTTATCTGATGATTTAAAAGATGCATTTTGGAAAGCTTTTGATTTGTTGTCAGAAGGTTCATATATGAAAGATGGTAAATTCAAAGATTATGATAATGAAAATTATGGTGTGAGACCTTTTGAATTTACATTAGATTCTGTAATTAATTCAGCTAAAGAAATGAGTCCAGAATTTAAGTCTTTTGTTGATAGTCATAAAAACAAAATAGAAAAATTAGAAGCAGAAGTTTATAAAAATATTGTTTCAAGCGCTTTAGCTAAAAATGTTGCTATTACATTTGCACAAGTCGGCTTGCCTGGAAATCCTACTACTTATGCAGGTGATGAATTGGGTATGACAGGATGGGAAACTGCTTGTAAAAACGAAAAACAAGAAAATAGAAATGCTTTAAGATGGGATTGGCTAAATGATCCAAACTATAAATTTATAAAAGATTATTATGACGAAATTTCAAAAATAAGAAATGTAAGAAATGATTCAGCTGCATCAGCTTTGGTTAATGGTGCAACTATCGAACTTTATCCTCAGGTATTGAATAATAAAGCTGAAGCTATTGCGTTATATAGATACAATGATAAAACAGATGCAATTGTTGTTCTTCATAACAGCTGTTTCGGTTCTCAACCTGAACAGTATGGTGAGGATAATTCTTATATTGACAGCATAAAACTTGGTGGTCTTCCTATGGGATTGCCTAGTGGTACTGTTTTTGTAAATGCTTTAGATAAAACTCAGCATTTCATGGTTAAAGACGGCGCTAGAATTGAATATGTTGACGAAAAAGGAAATCGTAAAGGTGATATCAATTTGGGTCGTCAAGGTATAATCCTTGTTAGAGAAAAAGATTTCAAAGGCAAAGATTTTCCTTCATTTAAAGGCAGAATTGAAAATGCAAATGTAAAATTAGCAAATACAAAATATAATTTTGCTTATATGGCTAGATAGTTATTAAAGCAATTGCGTGTTAGCTTTTTTTAGTATAAAATATAAATCAGCCGTGCTCCACGGGGACTTGGCGGATCTCTCGACCCGAACGCTTATGCGGGGTGCAGAGCCTGCTGTGAGGCTTATGTGGAAGCGGGGAGTCGAATATTTGTTTATGATTGCTCAGATTTTTTCGGCGAAAGCAATCGAACCGTGTCAGATCAGGAATGAAGCAGCACTAAGATTTAACTTTCGGGTGGAAGAGTTTTGAGAGGGAGATGAATATTTTGATGAACTGTTTTTATATATGTCGATAGGCAGTGGCACGGCTTTTTATTTTTATTAATTTTTCTTTATTAAGTTTGTAAAATAATTTTTTATCCAGTTGTACTAGGAGGCATGGTCAATTGTAAAACTTATTTTACAAAATTCTTATTGTATAACATCTTTTATCTTTGTATGATTATTTTATTGAAAGCCTGTTGGGAACGAAAGGGGTGATGGCTGTTTCCGGGGATTGCGTAAATCAAGGAAGAGGAAAAAGAAAAAAGGAATTTTTTTATTAGGAAGATTGAGAAAGTTTTTTGAATTAGGTTTTGGCTACTAGCCGTTTGGGAATTTAGGGAAGAGATTTAGATTTTAAAGGTTCTGTCAGTTGAAGACAGGACTTTTTAGCTTTTATGTTTAGGGATTTATTTTTAATTTTCTTGTATTAGAATTAATATATAGTACATTTAATAACATTTAATTTTCGGGACGTAGCGCAGCTTGGTAGCGCACTACCTTGGGGTGGTAGGGGTCGCAGGTTCAAATCCTGTCGTTCCGAATTTTTAATTGCTTATTTTTTTATTCTTTTATTCTTTATCAATGTTTGACTCGAGAATAAAATAACTAAATGTTATTTTATGAGAAGATACACCGTAGGTGTACAAGTATAAATTAAATGTCTGAATGTATCGCAGTTTGACTCTGCTGAAGAAAATAACTGAATGTTATTTTAAGAGAGGAAGCACCGTAGGTGTGCTAAGTATAAATTAAATATCGGAATGTAGCGCAGTTTGGTAGCGCACCGTGTTCGGGACGCGGGGGCCGCAGGTTCGAATCCTGTCATTCCGATTTTTTGCTTGTTACATAAATGTAATGGTATTTTTTATTAATTATCTATAATATTAATGTTTATAATTTTATGGATTTAATATGAAAAGATTTGTAATTATTTTATTTTTAGTTTTCTTTTGTAGTAGTGCTTGTTTTGCTGTTATTTCTTTAAAATCTGAACCCCAAAGAAGAGGTTGTTGTTCCCATCATGGTGGTGTTTGTGGATGCAGTCATTCGCGAGCTGTTTGCTGTGATGGGTCATTGAGTCCTTCTTGTGTGTGTTATTAATGAGATTTTTTATTTTATTATTTTCGTTTGTTTTTTTTCAGCAATCTTGTTTTGCATCGCACATATATTTGGAAAAAGAATATCAAAATGTTTGGTGTAAAAGTAATGATGGAAAAACAGAAGTTATTTTGCAAGATGGCACAAGAATTGATTGTTTAACAAATGATTATGCAATTGAATTTGATTTTGCAAATAAATGGGCTGAATCTATTGGTCAGGCACTTTATTATGCCAATTGTACAAACAAAAAGCCAGGTGTTGTTCTTATTATGGAAAAACCTCAAACTGATTTGAGATATTTAAACAGGCTAAAATCTGTTGCTTCAAAATATGACATTAAAATCTGGATAATGACACCCAATGATATGTATAGTCAATGTAATAAAAAATGTAAATAGTCTATTTTTTTATTAGTATTGTTAAAAACGAATTTGGTTTAATTGGAATATTGTTGTATTCTTTTTGAATATTTTCCATTGCGTCTGTAATGTATATTCCTTTGTTTTTTAATTCTGTTGTAAAATTGATATATTCTGCTTTTTCAGATTTATTAACAAATCTGATTATTAAATCGTTATTTTTGTTTGTTTTTATTGTGCTTATCTGGATAAGTTTGTTATTAAAATTGAAAAGTTTTTGTTTTTTTAATTTTGCATTAAACAAAATAGCAGAGTTATAAAATTTTTCTGTTTCTATTTCGAGTTCTTCAATTTTATCTTTAAAGCAAATCGCAAAATTAGCTTGGTTTTTTTCTAACATTTGCAAATCAGGTGTTGGAAGTGGTGGTCCAGCTGGTGTTCCTCTTGTTGAGTTTTGAGGATTTGAAATTGTTCCTGTTGCTCTTAGTAAAGTTATTAAAAGAGCGTTTTTATTTATTTCATATTCTTGTAAACCTTTTGTTATTACTCCAATATTTTGTGAGAATACAAACTTTTGCATTGGCGCTGTATTTAGTTTTAGTTCAACGCCCCTTGGGGCAGGTATTTTTTCATATATGTTGTAATTTGGGTCAAATTTTCTTTTAATGTATCCTGTTAAATCATCTGACTCTGTTTCTGTTATGTCTTTTTCTAAATTTAAACCAATTTGCAAAATATGATTTAATGATTTGTTTTCAAATTCTACTTTGAATTCAATGTAATTGTTTTGATTTTCTAAAATTGCAAATAGTTTTATATTATGTTTTTTGATTGTTTTTGAGCGTTTATTTTCTGTAGATGTTTTAGGAATATTCAGCTCAAATTGGATTTCTAAAATATTTCTTATTTTTCCAGTTTCTTTTATTTTTGTCTTTATTAATTTTGATGTAATAGGTTTGTCATTTTTTAGTGCACCAAAATTATAGCTATCACCTATGTCAGCTCTGTCGTAGAAGTTTATGAAATCTGAATATTTTTTGTTTTTAGATTTATCCAAAATTTCTATTTTTCCATTTTTTACAGACAATTTTATTTTGTCATTTTCAATTGATGTGTCTGTAATTTTCAATGTTGATTTTGTATTAACGCCTTTTTCTGTTATTTCTTTAATTGAACAATTTTCAATTGGTTTTAAATCAACAAGATATTCATATATCGTTGTGTAATCTTCTGTTATTGGTACTTGATTTATGTCATAGACTTTTAATAAAGGAAATCCTTTTTGTTTTGAAATTAGTTGAGCATTGTATTTTTTATCAAGTTTTTTATCTGTAACTATTTTTAATGCTCCTGAGAAATCGTAGTTTGAGAGATTTACAACTGATAAATTATTTTGTGAAATTATATCTCTTTTAATTGAATTAAATATTGCATTACAGCCTTCTGAGACACGCAAGAAACGGATTTTATTTTCTTTATGTACATTATCTATGCTGCAACCATAAATGCTGTCATGAGGATGATTTTTGATTAGTTCTTTATAGATGTAATCAATGTTTTGTTGAAAATTTTTTGTTTGTTTAAAAAATGAAAATATTGCTGATAGTGGCTGGATAATTCTACTTAATTCCCATTGGTATTTTGCATTTTCTTGCTTCAAATCGATTCTCGATGAGTATACACCTGGTAGGATGAAATTTCTTTTTGTATCTCTAAATTCTGTATCTATATTATTTTTAAATTCTGAAGATATTTTATTAAAGTATTCAAAAGGCGTAGATAGTATTATTTCGTAGTCATTTAGGTATTTGCTGATTTCTTTTATCTGTGCTTTTAAATTATCAGCACATTTCATATGATCTGCGCCAATTGGAAGTAGTATGTAGTCTGAAGAATATTTTGAAATCCTATCTAGTGTTCTTTTAAGCATTTGTGCTTTTTTTTCATATGAGACATTTGCATTGAAGTAGTCGTGAAAATAGCCTTCAATTAAATAAGTGGTTTTTACATTTCTAAAAAGAAAGTCTGCTTCTAGTTCTCCTAGTCCCCTCCAAAAAATTGCATATGGGATATTGAAATATTTGATTATTTCAGGAATAAACCTGCTATGACCAAAGGTGTCTGCATGATAGCCTATAAAATCATTGCAACCGAATTCTTTTGAGTAAGCAATTCCTTGTTGCAGGTTTTTTATGATGCTTTCTTTGTCAACTAAAAAACTGTCTGTTGAACAGTAATATGGACCAATAAAAAATTTTTTTTGTTGAATTAGTTTTTGTATTACTTTTTTATTTTCAGGTTTTATTTCAAGATAGTCTTCTAATGCACTTGTTTGACCATCAAAGTAGAATGCTGGGATTTCATCTTTTTTCAGCTTTTCTAATGCATCATCTATGACTTCCACGAGTCTTAAACGAAACTCTTCGAATTCTCTGTACCACTCTTTATCCCAGTGTGTATGAATGTATGCAAAAACTTTTTTCATAAAATGATTTTACTGTATTTATATGAATAATGCCAAAATATTAATCTAAATTTACTTATATTGAATTTATTTTTATAATTTAATTATGAATAAGTTTTCAAAATATTTTTCTGCACTAATTATATTTTGGGTTTTTCTTTCAATTTCCTTTTTTTGTTTAAAAAAAGATGATTCATTTGAGGTTTTGAAAGTAGTTGACGCTTCTGAATTTTTTGTTGATTTTAATAGAAATAAAGTTTGTGATGAAGATGAGCATATCATTTTATACGATTTAAAATTTAAAGATACAGGTTTATCTACAATTGATAATTTACGTTTGTCATATCTTTCAAATTTATATGCTAAAAAAGTACTTTTCGGTCAGAAAATTAAAGTTTATAAAATACAAAATAATAAAATGAAGTTTATTTTAGCTGATGAATCTGACTATGAATCGAATTTGATAAAATATGGCTATGTTATTACGGGTGGAAATTTAGATGTTGTTAAAAAAAATATTGAATTTGCAAAATCCTTAAACCTTGTTAAATATAATAAAAAAAGTAAAAAAGTTCATAAACTGGATTGTAAGTATTCAAGCGATTCTCCATATATTGAAATAATTAAAGCTTCTGATGTTCCTAGTGATTCCAAAATTTGTAAGTATTGTCATATAAGTTCCCAAAAGGAGAAAGATCATTTTATTGTTTATCCTAAAGATGTCTATGAAAAATATAACCCAATTTATAAAGATGCTTTTGTAGAATTTTATGTGACTGATTTTACTAAATATTACTATCCATCTAATAAGTGTCTTACAACAGCTTGTCAGTCTTTATTAAAAGAAATAAAAAACGCAAAAAGAACAATTGATTTTGCTATATACGGAATTGATTCTCAACCTGAAATTACTAATGCATTAATTACTGCTCAAAATAGAGGTGTACGAATTAGATGGATTTATGACGTTGATAAAAAAGGTTATACTATTTATAGTGAAAATTTTAAATTAAAAAAAATATTAAAAAATTGTCGTTCAGATGTTGAATATAATGAAAATTTGAAAAATAATCCTGATTTTAGTTTTTCTGATTCGATTATGCATAATAAGTTTTTTATTTTTGATTCAAAGCGTGTTTGGACAGGCTCTGCTAATATTTCACGTACTGATTTATCAGGCTTTAATGCTAATTCTGTTATATTAATTGATTCTGCTCAAATTGCAAAAATCTATGAAAATGAGTTTGAGCAAATGTATAATGGGTATTTTCATAAATCTAAGCAAAAAACTGAAATAAATAAAAACTATTTAGGGAATTCTGATATTGAAGTGTATTTTTCACCACAGGATGCAGTCATAAAAAACAGACTTATTGATATTATTAATTCTTCAAAAAAATATGTTTATGTTCCTGTATTTGTTGTTACTCATAATGATTTCAATGAAGCATTAATTAATGCAAAAAAACGAGGTGTTGATGTAAGAATAATTGTTGATGCAACATTTGCAAACAACAGATATTCATCTGTTAAAAAATTAAGAGCTAACAAAATCAAAGTTAAAGCTGAAAATAGAGCAGGTAAAATGCATATGAAATCTATGATTGTAGATGATAAATATACTATTGTAGGCTCAATGAATTTTTCAAAAAGTGGTGAAAGTTATAATGATGAAAATGTATTAATAATTAAAAATATTGAGCTTTCTAAAAAATTCAGAACCAGCTTTTTGTATTTTTGGAATAAGATTCCTGAAAAATGGCTTTATAAAAATCCAGCTTCAGAATCATTGAATTCTATAAATTCTTGTTTTGATGCTATAGATAATGATTTTGATGGAAAAATTGATAATAATGACGAAGGCTGTAACTTCAAAAAGAAATTACAGCCTTCGAATAAATAATTTTTTATTCTTAGTATGTACCTGGGATTAATTTTTCATAATCATCAACAGTACCATTATCCATACAGCAAAGTATAATAGCTTTGCCTAATGGATGTAAGTCGGATTTCAAATAAAGCTTAAGCTCTTCTTTAAAGAAGTCTTCAAGCATTTTTGCACCTGCATCATATCCTTCTTCTTCGATTTGAGGTTGTTTTGTAACATCAAAGAATTTTTTAGATATTGGTGTACCTTCAACGTGAATGTTTTCAGGAATATAACCGCCTAGAGGGTGTCTTGACGGTTTTAGATTTAGTTTTCTAAATGATGCTTGGCCTCTTCTTGCTAGATATTCACGAATAACCCACTCTGCCATAAAACCTACTTCCCAAGAACCAATATGTTGATTTGGGATAAGAATATTTCTTGTTTTTGTGGTTTTCATGAACTGTTCAAGAAGAATGTTTGCCAAATCAACTCTTTTTCCTGTTGCAAATGGCCAGAATGAGCCAACACCTTCACTTTCTAGTTTGAAAGCATTCTTGCTTGTATTTGTAATACTTGGGTTGCCAAATCCTCTAGGAGCAACTAGCCTCCATAACCAAGCTAACGCTGGTGGAAGGATATGTAACATACCAAATATACCATAAGATGGATTTTCCTTTGTGCAAGGAGGTGTTCTCAGTCCAAAACTTCTGTAATCTATCTCAATAGGTCCGTTTTGAATGTTTTTGATTTGCTCTCTTGGAATGATTATTCTAGGGTTTGGACATTTCTTACCAGGAGCATCTTCTGTATGTTCCCATATTAAACAAGTTGAGTCAGGATGTGCTTCTAAGTTAAAGAATATAAGTGGTTCTTTAGGACAAGTTGTAACTGATTCAAGGTTTGGGTCTGTTCCATATTTTTTTATGTGGTCAATTCTTACAAACCAAGACTTTTCAGCATCTGCAACACATAGTCTGCCATTGTCTTTTCTAAAGCTTGGGTGACACAATGCCATATCATCTGTTACTGGTTGAAGTTTACAACCTTGTTGTAATGCTAGATACTTTTCTTCACCTGTCACAACGTTTCTACCTAAAAGCAAACGTCCATCTTCTTCACGGTGAGCGTATTCAAGCATTTCACTTTTCCCACTACCAGATGCACCTTCATGCAATATGCTTATGTCATTGTCATAAGGTGTTGTTATGTTTACAGTAGATGCGTGAATCGTAACGAAATCTTCTTTTAACCCAAGTGCTAATAAAACACCATATACACCTTTTTTTGCACTAGGACCTGGATATAAGTTGTAAGAAAAGACTTCATGTACTGTGCCTTGTTGGTTATGTACAACAACTTGTTTTCCATCAAAGTGAGTGTGTCTAAATGGTGGTGCAACGTATATTATTGCAGTTGGTGCAAAGTCTTTTTCCAATTTGTCGTTTGGAATTACGCCTTGCAAGTCATAGATGCTAGCTGCGAAAAATGCTGCATTTTTAGGTGCAACCATTAATGCTGGATATCCATATTCATTACCTCCAGCCATAAATGGAACAAGAATAATTTCGTTGCTAGCTAGCCATTCAAGTGTTTCTTTTCTGATTCCATCAAATTCTTTCGAAAAACGTTCTTTAAACGTAACCTTGTCTGTCATTGCAATATTGTTTACAACCATACAGTCTGGGTCACGTCTTCTCATATAAGGATCAGGATAGTTAATGCCAATTCCGTTCTTACATTTTGTGACAGTTGCTTCTACAACATTTCCTTGTCCTTCAACAGGATATTCTACGTTGTAGGTTAGATTGTCTTTTCCTCCAACAGAGAGTTCTATTAATTCATCTCTGTTTTTTGGTAAAATTACATTTGAACTTTTGTCAAAAATTTCTTTTAATTCTTTGCTTATGTTCCAGCTTTGCCAAACTTTTTCAGTCATTAACGTTTTACTCATCTGAACCTTTCAAATTGTCTTTTACTTTACAATTATAGTATATTTTTTGATTTTATTATCAAAAATAAGTGTATTGTTTACTATTCTAAATAATTTGTTATTTTAATTCTTGGAATTTTTGATAAAATTCATCTTTTTCTCTTACAAAAATTAAGTCTGGATATCCGTCACGTTTGTATAAAACCATTATTTGTTTGTCATTTGAGTTTGTGCAATTTTTAACATCATCTCTTATCATCTCATATGTATCACCAGTTTTTAAGTGTTTAAATTTTTTACTCATTTTAAATCCTTTCTATTTATTAAAATTGAGTTTACTACAAATTCAGTTAAATTATTAAGCAATTTTGTGATATGCCTAATTACTTGTATAATAGTTTAGAATTATTTTATTTTTAGTATTAATGAGGTTTTATGATTCTATTTAATTTGTTTTTTATCATTTTCTTGCTTTTTGCAAATGGATTTTTCGTTGCTTCTGAGTTTGCTTTAGTTAGTGTTAGGCAAACACGAATAAGTCAGCTTGCAAATGAAGGTGATGGTACTGCTAAAGTTGCAGAGCTTGCTTTGAAGGAATTAGATAAATATATTGCCGCAACTCAACTTGGTATAACAATTGCCAGTATTGGTCTCGGTTGGGTTGGTGAGGCTACATTGGCAAAGTTGATTCATCCATTGTTTGATTTTTTACCATATGTATCAAATACTATTGCTTCTCATACAGTTGCTGTTGCAATTGCTTTTGTTTTGATAACTTTTATGCATGTCGTAATTGGTGAATTAATGCCTAAGTCTATTGCTTTGCAATATCCTGAAAAGACAACACTTGTTGTTACAAGACCTTTAGTTTTTGTTGCCAAGTTGTTTGCACCATTTATTTTTCTATTAAATGGTTTTGGCAATTGGTTACTGAATCTATTGAATATTCCTCCTGCTTCTCAGCATCATTCGGTCCATACAGAAGAAGAATTAGATATGATAATAGATGCGAGTTACAAGGGCGGAGTATTAAATGAAACAGAAAGTCAGTTGCTTAGAAATTCATTGAAATTTACTGATTTGAATGCTAAACAAATAATGGTGCCCCGTTGTGATGTTGTTTCAATTCCTGTTGATGTTGATATTGAAAAACTCAAAGAAATTATTCTGGAAAACCAATATACCAGATATCCTGTATTCGAAGATAGCATTGATAATGTTTTAGGGATATTGCATGTGAAAGATTTGTATTCTTGCAAAATGACAAATGAAGATATAAACATAAAAAGTATTTTAAGAAAGCCTCTTTTGGTTACAGAAACTATGACTACAGATTTGTTGTTGCAGAACTTTAAAAATAACAAAACTGAAATTGCTATTGTTATTGATGAATTCGGAGGGATGTCAGGCATTATTTCTTTAGAGGATGTTTTAGAAGAAATTTTTGGTGATGTGCAAGATGAATTTGATGAAGAAGAAAAAGATATCAAACAAGTTTCTGAAAATAAGTATATTGTAAATGGTTTAGTTAGAGTTAATGAATTCTTTGATTTTTTTGGAATTCAGCAACAAGAAGATGATGTTGAGACTATATGTGGATATGTGCAAAAAATATTAGGTAGATTAGCCAAAATGAATGATGAAATTCAAATTGCAGACTATAACTTGAAAGTTTTAGAGTTTAAGGGGCGAAGAATTAGAAAAATTCTTGTTGAAAAAAATAACATTGATTAGAATGGTTTTTTATATCTAATGTATGCTAGAATTATTTTATATTGAATATAACTTATTATGGAGCAAGAATGAAACAGTTTGTTTGGGATAATAAGTATAATGTTGGTATAAAAAGATTTGATGAACAACATAAACAACTTATAGAAGCATTAAATGATATAAATAAGGCAATGGAAGATAAATGGGATAAACTTGCTATTGCACAAGTTATTAATAACTTAAAAAAATATTCTCAAGAGCATTTGATAGAGGAAGAAAAATTTCTTTTAGATATTGGTTATCCTCATTTTGATGAACATAAAAAACAACATACTATTTTTAAAGAGAAATTGGCGAAGTTTTGTGAAGATTTTAATTCAGATAGATGTTTGCTGCATTTTGAACTTTCTGTATTTTTAAAAAATTGGATTTTGAGTCACATAAGTGTTGTGGATAAACAATATTCTGACTTTTTAAAATCGAAAGGTTTGCTATAACTTTTTTGACCGCAAGTTATATTTTTAGTTCTATTGTTTTTTCGTATTTTCAATAATTCATTTGTTTACGTTTTTGAAAAATTGACTGATTCTTCAAGTCGTATGACTTTGGTTTATTTTGTTTACTATGTCACTTGTAGTTAGTCCATTTTGATATCCGCTTAAAAGGTAATCAAGATTTGCTAGTTTTCCTATTGTTTTGTCTTTGTCAATAATTCCACCAAGATCTATTATTACATCTCCAATTAAGTTTCCATCGTGACAGTCTCCATGTTCTAAACCTTTGCTTTCTAGCCAGCTTAATAGGTCTAATCCCTTTGTTGTGCGTTTTTTTCCTTCTTCTATATATTCTGTTATTTGCCAGGCTCCATGATTAGTTTTAAATGAGTCAGGTAAGGTTTTGTATCTGCCTATTGGATTTGCCATATAAAGCTTTGGAATATTAATGACTCCAGCTTTGTTTGCTTCTAGTGTAATAGCGACCTCATCAAAAATTCCTTGACCTCTGCCTGTTAGGTATGGTTGTCTTGCGAATTTTAAGCATATTCTTTCACCAGTTTTCGGGTATGTTATTTTATAAACATCGCTTATGCAACCACCACCAATAAATTCAGCTAGGTATTCTTTACCGTTTATATTAAACTTATTAATTTTTTTTCTGTCTAATAAAGATACTAGATCGTCTAATTTTCTGAAAAGCTCTTTTATTTCAAGCCCTTTAAACATCGATGGTACTTCTGTAATTATTCCACCGAATCCTTTTTGTTTCGCTGTATTGTTTGCAACGATTGCATATCTCAGTCCTAGATCGTAAATATTATCTTTGTCATAGACTTTTTTTATTAATTTTACACTTTTATCCTCAAATGTTACATTTTCAAGCTCTTTTAATATATTTAAAACAATTGGTCTAGAACTTAAATCTTTGAGAAAATACTCTTTGTTAAAATAGTTTCCACCAATAGCAGATGTGTCAAATTTTAAAGGAGAATTCCAATCTATTACATTGGTATTTATGTCATTTTTTATTTTTGTATCAGTTGGTTTTCTTAGCATATTTTTTATATTTTTGCCAAGTTTTCCTTTATATCGAGCGATGCTAACTGCGACAACACCTGCAAGAATTGTTGCCCCTAACATTAATTTTGAGGCTTTTGCTTTTTCATTATTTTTATCAGTAGTTTTTTGTAATGTTTCGCTATTTTGTCTAAAACTAACGTAGGAGGCTGTTTTAGACTTAAATAATGGCGTTATTTTCTCTATTTTCATATTTGTTCACTTTACCTTTTCCTGTTTTATAAAACAGCTGAAGGCTAAAAATTGTCATATAAATAATTTTTTGTATCCATAATGATTTTTTTATTAGTGTAATATAGAATATATGATTAATTTATAGAGTGTTTATGTTAACTAAAAGAGTTTTCACATTGGCTGAAGTACTTGTAACGTTATGTATAATTGGTGTAATTGCAGCTATGACAATTCCTGGTTTAAAAAAGGATGCTGAGATGAGAGAATACGTAGCAGGATGTAAAAAAGCTTATTCTGTTGCATCTCAGGTTATTTCTAGAGCTGAAATGAACAACGGTTCATTCAAACGTTGGATGTTCAAAGATGCTGACAGAGATTCTATACAAAGGGTTTATGATTATATAAGTCCTTATTTCAATATAACGAAGACTTGTGCTATTGATACTGATGGTTGTTGGTCTCAGACAAAAGTGTTAGGGACAAAAAGTTTTTCGTGGGCATCAAAGACGTATTGTCCTGGTGCGGAAACTATAGCATTTAAAACTGTTGATGGAATGAATTGGTGTATTGATGGTGCAAGTGGCAATGATGGAAATAGAGGTGTTAATTATGGCACTTCTTTAACTTTTTATGTTGATGTGAATGGTGATAAAAAACCTAATCAGTTTGGTTAAGATGTATTCGTATTCTTTCTTGATCCAAATAGAGGCGTTGTACCTGCTGGCATAGATAACAAGTCTGTAAACTGTAGCTCTAGTGGAAATGGAGTAGATTGCGCTGCTAAAGTTTTACGTGAAGGAAAAATGGATTATTAATTTAAATCTTTTAACGTTATATTTAAGATTTAAAATTATATTATCTATGTCTTGTTTCATTTTTTCTTGTTTCAATGAGCATTTGTTCAACAAGTTTTAGTGTTTCGGGGAAGTGTTCTAAAATGCAGTCTTTTGAACTGTTTTCACCTGTCATTAATAAAGTATAACATTCTGCAAACATTTCATTTTTATTTGCTGTGCAGTATGCTGATCCATTATCTTTTAAATGTGAAAATTCTTTATTTCCTTTTGCTTTGTATGAATCCATTTCTTTATTAAATGTTTCTTCAAATTTATTATTGCTGTCACTTTCAAAAGATATTGTTTTGAAATCTATTGCGTGTCCTAGTTCATGGACTATCACTTCTTTACCGTCATGACCTAAAGTTTTAATTACTATAGAATCAAAAACAGGGTTGAAGTATCCAGCACTTTTAAAATCTGAAATTCCTATTAAATTTCCTATTTTTTCAATAGGGTTGTAAAAATGTTTTCCAAACGATGTGTTTTTTCCATATAAATTAGTTGTTTCAGCTACTAGATCGTCTAAAACCTCACCTGGAAGCTTTTGAAGAGTACTTTTTATTTGAGCTTTGTCTTTTACTGTAAAGTCTTTTAAATATAGGTCTAGGTTTATAGTGCTTCTTTTTCCTGTTTTTTTATTTACTGCAATTAATTTATTGCCGTCTTGTTTTATTGAATATGGATTACCAGTATGCCAATCATTTTTTACTTGATTGTTATTATCTTGATATTTGGGATTAAATCCATAACGTTGCTCCCAACATTTTTGAACATGGTTGATTAAAGTAGTTCGTTGAGAATTTTTAAAAAATGGTTTTGCATTAGAGTCTATTTTTATTAATGTATCAGATAAATATTCTCCTGTCTGGCTTTTAAATTCATTTTCTATAATTTCAATATTTTAAGCAGAAATTTCTTTTAAATACTTTTGCATTTCTTTTTCAGAACAAGTTCCCAAATGATATAAATTTTTGCGGATACTCGTTGCTATATCTTTTGCTTTATCTAGGTCGTGTTTTTCTTTTGCACCATCAAAATATTCTGTTTTTATTGGTTTTCCATTTTGATATTTAATTTCAACTCGACCTCCGTCGCGATATTCGGTTTTTTCCAATATTTTGCCATTAATGTCATATTTTGACTTGTATTTAACTTTATCGTTTTGCTCGTAAGTTTTTATTTGTCCGTTATCATAATAGGAAATTTTTACCTTGTGAATTAACAATTATATCTTTCGAATCTTTATGATATTTAATAGGGGCATAAGGTATTTTATTTTGAGGAGTGACCTTCGTTTTAGAATGACTAAAACTAACCATTGGAGAATCGATAATCGAACTTTGTGGATTAAAAACAGAACTGCTTAAACCTAATATGGCTGCTTGATACTGTTGTTCATTAATAACACCATCTTTTTTTCATTTGTGACCAAATTGCTTCAGATTTCATCATTCTACATTCAGGATGGTTTTTTATGTAGTTATTATAAAGCTCTCGATTGTCAGATGTTGCTGTTTTTATATCCCATTCGCTCATAATACGCCTCGTTTATTACTTCACATATAATAAAAAACATATAAAATATGCTAAATTCAGCTATTAAAATATTTGTTACATTAATTTATCAACTAATTTCGAAGAAACGTATGTTTTTTTATTTTTACATTTAATGTTTGTGAGAGGGGGAGAACCATTGTTAGGTTATCAGCAACAAAAAAGACACCAGAAGGTGTCTTTAAAAGTGGTGCCACGTCTCGGAATCGAACCAAGGACACAGGGATTTTCAGTCCCTTGCTCTACCAACTGAGCTAACGTGGCATGACTATTAAATTTTCAAAGGCTTATCTCAGCCTGTTACTTAATAATATCAAATGAAGATTCTTAGTCAATAAGTTTTTTATTAATATTTATTCTTAACTGGTTTATTAATTGATTTTTTGGTAAAATTAGTTTATAAATTAAGGAATTGTATTTAAGGAGGAGATATAAATGTCAAATGCATTAGATATCAATGATAACAGCTTTGAAGCTGAAGTTGTTAATTCTTCTGAATTGACAGTAGTTGATTTTTGGGCACCTTGGTGTGGTCCTTGCAGAAAATTAGGACCTGTATTGGATGAAGTTGCTCAAGAGTTCGCTGGTAAAATTAAAATAGTTAAGCTCAATACAGATGAAAATTTGAAAACAGCTAAAGAATATTCAGTAAGTGGCTTGCCTACTTTATTGATATTTAAAGATGGTAAACCGGTTGAAAGATTGGTTGGTTTGATGCCAAAAACATCAATAGTTTCGAATATTGAAAAACATCTATAATTTCTGCATCATTAGTTATATTAAAAAAGCATGACTTAACGTCATGCTTTTGTTTTATATATTTATTATTTTATTTAGTTTGTTCTGTTTCTACTTTTTTAGGTGTTGCAATATCTCTTTGTGTTAGAGCTCTTTTTCCTGTTAGTCTAGACATAAATCTGAATAGTTTCCCTTTTAAGTCTTTTCTATGCATATTTTCATAGTCTTGTTGTAGGATTTCGTCTCTAGTACATTGAGTAACAGGAACACCTATAGATTTTCTGTTCCAATATTCACCTAATGATGTTGAGATGGTGTTAACAACTTGCGCTCCGAACAAGCTAGAGTTGTATAGATTTCTGAATGTGCTATTGAACAGGTTGATTAATAATTGTGAGTAGAATAATCTTGATGTTTCTTGAAGAGCTCTTTCTTTAGCTTTGAGTCCTGCTTCTTTTTTATTTTCACCATTTGATTTTAACATTACCATATTGTAGTTATCTGCAATCAAGAACCATGCTGTGGCGGCTGTTGTTGAGTATTTTGCTAATTCTGATAGTTCAGCATTGGAAATGTTTGACATAGTAACAGAGTTGAATGCTTTACTAATTTTTTTGTTCATAATCTTAGCAAACTCTTTATCTATGTCTTTTAGTTCTATAGTTTGTTTGCCTTGTTGTATAGCTTTTTCATTGAATTTTTTGGCTTTTTTGTTCCATTTTGTTACAGCATCTTCAACATTTTTATAAGTTTTTGATAGCTTTTTAATGCTGTTTGATACTGTTTTTATTTCATCTTCCCATTTTGGTGTTGCTGCTGGTTGAGTCATTTTCTCAATTTTTGTAGCAAGTTTATATGGGAATGTAATTGTGTTCCATATGAATTTAAACGGTTGAACAATTAAGTCTACAACTTCTTTAACTATAAATCTGTTTTTTGTTCCAAGATTGTACACGTCTGCGTTAACAGCTTGGTGCATATAATTTTCATATTTTTGAACTAGACCAGTTCTGTTTTGTAGTTTTAAGTCATTCAATGTCTTAAAGTATAGTTTTAAGTTTTCTGCAGCCATATCAACTTTAAAGACATTGCCAAATGACTGACTCAATTCCATAAGTTCATTATGACCTCTAGCAGAAGCAACTTTTTTGAGCATTTTACTTACTTTTTCGTAGTTTTGCGTTTGTATGCTGCCATCTTTGTTAATGATAGCTTTTTTTACTTCATCAGCTATTGTATACTCTTTTAGGTTTTTAAGTTCTCTAATGAAATGTTCAAGATTTTGTTTAATTACTTCATTTTTTCTAGAACTTGATGGACTTTGATTTGCTATATTTTTAAATTCTTTTGCAAGTTTACTTAAGCCAATATTTTCCAAGTCTAGTGCTAGTTCTTCGCCAAAATTTTCTATTGCTTTTGTTCTTTGATATGTCTTTGTTACTGTTTCAAATTTGTTTCCTAATGCTGGATCATAATCAGTAAGATGTCTTGCTATATCATCAAACTCTGATTTTTTTATTAGGTGGTCTTGAGATGTAATTTTGTTGTATATTTTTTCAAATAAAGTTGAGCCTTTTATTTTATCAAGTTTTAATCTTTTTTCTATATTTTCTATTGCTTTTCCAAATTTTTCTGAATTATCATTTAGTTTCTTTATGAAATAATTATTTGCATAATTTTCATTTTTCATAAGAGCTTGAATGCCTTTTTTAGCACCTCTTATTGCGTAGCCTAGAGCTATTGTACCCACGATCCACGTTAATATCGTTTTTCCATTTAACAAAGGTTTCATTTCTTTGTTTGCTACTTGAGAACCTTCATTTTTATTTTCTTGAGTATTCTTTTTAGTTACTGCATTCTCAATTATTGGCATATTTGTTGCTAAGCCAAAGTCTTTAAAGACTGCTGAGCCCTTAAAGCCAGGTTTTGCTGAATTGTTGATTGTAGCTTGTTCTGACTTTGGTGTATCTAGATTTTCTGTTTTGTTAGTATTATTCGTTGTTTCTTGTTTTGCTTCTTCATTCTTATTTGCATTTTTAGCTTTTTCTTTTGCATTTATTTTTTGTGCTTCTTCTTTTGAAATGAAGTGAATTTTCTTTCCATTTGAAAGACGAGAATAAATTTCAGTGAATAAAGTTGTTAAAACCGTAACTGTAACGAATGCGCCTTTGCTAGCATTTATAAATTTAGAAAGTGCACCTAAAGTGATTAATTGGATGTATGCATTTGAAACAACACGTTTTGTTTCTTGGTTAAAACGTATTTTCTTTTCTTTATCTGCTGCTTTGGGATCATCATCACAAAGTCTTGATAGGTTATATGCATCATTTGCCAAAAATACTGCTGGAATGAAGCCAGTAACAATTCTAGTTAAAGCTCTTTCATGAACACCGTTATAGTTGCCTGATTTAGGATCAAACATTTTCATTCCATCTTTGAACATTCCGGCTGAACGAATCTTCTCTGTGTCATGTTTGTATTTATGAGCAGTTTTGAAAAATCCAACTAATGAATTGAGTTTATCATCATCGTCTAATTTAAATCTGTGTCTAGAATATAAGGAATTTCCTGTTTTACCAAAATTTTCAGGTAAAATCTGTCTTTTTCTCAATACGTCAATAAAACTATCTGCTATGTGAATAGGTAATTTTAAAAATGGATATAAAATTCCTTCAACAACTAATTTAAGTGGCTTTTTCTCTCTGAATTGAATTTGTTCTTTAACAGCATCTTTAATTATGTTGTCTGTTATTTCTTTATGGCCTTGAAGCCCTTCTGTTAAAGATTTTATACTTGAGCCATAATATCTTTTAATTGTGTTTATTGATTGTTGATAATTAAATGTTCTAGTTTTTTTGTATAAAAGTTTTTCTGTTGTATCTTTTACAAATTGAGAAACGCCTTTAAAGGATACTTCTTGTGAATCTCTCTCTAAAGGCGTTTTATTAATATTTTTAATGACTTTATTTTGAAGGGAAGGCTGATCCTGAATCACTCGCTTGTGACTTCTTAAGTGGTCTTTATATAAAATATTTTGCTTATATCTTACTTCCATTTTCCTGCCCTTATGTATTAATCTCATAAGATAATTTATTTCGCAATAATATTATATAAATTTATTTACTAAATTTAATAATATCATTCATGCCATTATCCAACATTAATATTAAGTTCAGACAAATAGTTTTTTGCTATCTGGATTGCATAATGCAACATAAGTTAACAAAAGATATTAGAATAAGAAATTTATCTATAATTTTGGAATTGCAAAGGGCTGTCGTATGAGTCTTCTTTCTCTTTTAGTAGCTTTATCACTGCTTGTAAATCATCTTTGCTTTTCCCTGAGACTCTTACTTGTTCACCTTGAATAGATGCTTGAACTTTTAATTTTGAATTTTTTATGTCTGCAACAATTTTTTTTGCTAAATCTTGAGTTAAACCTTTTTTTAAGTTGTAAACCTGTCTTACATTACCACCTAAAGCATTTTCAATAGGCATTGGGTCAAGGATTTTTATATTTAGGTTTCTTTTCACCATCTTAGTTTGTAAGATATCTAGGATATTTTTTAATTTCATATCATCAGAAGTTGTTATAGTTATTGATTTGTCTGATTCCAATTCAATATCTGAGTTGGAACCTTTCAAGTCAAATCTTGTAGTTAGCTCTCTTTTTGCTTGGTCTACAGCATTAACAAGCTCTTGTTTATCAAATTCTGAAACTACATCGAAACTGCAATCTTTTGCCATATTATATCCTCCATAATAAACTTCTTAGGATTGTTATTATAGCAAATTGTTTTAATTTAGTCCAAAATTCTTACAGTTGATGTATTACCTATATTTCTATTATTCATATAGCCTCCATGATTACCCATGTAGTAATCACCCATGCCCATGCCTGGGTTAAGACCATATGGGTTATATGGGTCATAAATTGGTGGAGTGAATCCTGTCATTGTTCCTGTTGAAAAGTCTCCAAAAACTGCACCAAGTAAGTTTTGAAGTATTCCATTTACTCCTTTTCTAGTTGTGGTTCCACTCCAGTTTGTTTGCGGTGAATAATATGCGTTTTGTGGTAAGTAAACATTTTGACTTTTGCATAGTTCAGGGTATGAATTATAGTGTTTTGCTGCAGTTTTTACAGTTTCAAATCGTTCTTTAAGACTGCCGCCTTGCATAGCTCCTAGCATTTCTTTTTCAAGTCTTGTTATTCTTGAATCGCTATCTTCATAGGTATATGTTTGTCCTAGAACTTTTCTTTCTAATTTAGTGATTTCATTAGGTGATATTCCATACATTATCCCTGTATCTACATTTGCTAAAAGATTATCTACTCTTGAAGCAAGCGGTAGACTTGAAAAATTTCTTTTAAATAATCTGTTTTCAAGCCTTGTTAATCTATTATATATATTTTCTTTTTCGTATGTTCTTTTAAATATTGCAATTTCAAGCTGAGAAATTTTGGGGTAGTTTTCTGAAGAACTAACATCATTGTTATTATAGTCATAAACCTGATTGAATATAGGCTGTTTTAAAGGTTGAAAAGTTTTTACTTTATATGCATATGCTGGGTGCGTAATTATTGCAACCAGTAATAGTGCGATAAGTTTTTTTTGCATTTTTTAATCCTGTCTTCTTTGCTTGAACAGGATTAAAATACTTCCAATTTTCATTTTAAACATTAGACAGATATTTATAAATTTTGATTATGTTGATTCTTTTATAATCTTAATTGTATTTTCTAATTCTGTTTCATAAATATCTATTTGTTCTTGGATGCTTTCTTTACTATATACTTGACCTTCACCCTGATATGTTAGATATTTTATATAAATTTGAGATTCACATCTTAGTGTTGCAACTGCTCTTGATTGTGCTGCAATATTTTGTAATTTGGAAAATGAAATGTAGTATCTTTCTGGTTTTTCTGCGTATTTTGAACTCATATAATCAGCGTGATCAATAATAGAACTAGCTATTGCATTAAATTTTTGAATACTACCATGATTTTCTATGCATTTTTTCATTTTTTCTAATATTGGAAGTACATCATTGAGATCGTTTATGTAATCTGATGTTTTATCTTTTTTTAATATGACATCGATATAGGCTTTGTTTTCTCTTGGAACCTTTTTGTACTTTGGTTGAGATGAAAACTCATCCATTGTATTAAAAATTGGCCTTGTTATTTTAGGTGTTGTTCTTATATACTCAAACTCATTATCAATATTAGGAAGACTGCCTTTATATCCGCTTCCTGAACATATTGTTGTACAGATAAAAAATAGTATGAAATATATTGTTTTCTTTTTCATAGTTTAATTATAACTGATTTTTTTTAGATGTCATATTTTGACAATGTTTTGTTAGGGCTTTATCATGTGCATTATTGAGGTTTGTTATGAATTTATTTGATTCTTTAGAAAATGCGAATAAACAGATTCCACTGGCTGAAATATTACGTCCCAAAACTTTGGAAGAATATTTAGGTCAGAATCAGATTGTTGGAAAAAATGCTGCGTTTATTAATTTATTAAGATCTAATCGTCTTTTTTCGTGTATTTTTTGGGGGCCTCCTGGAGCTGGAAAAACCACATTGGCTCGTTTGATTGCTTCAAATACTAATAGTGATTTTATTGAGTTGAGTGCTGTTAATTCTGGAATCAAAGATATAAAAGATTGTGTCGAAAAAGCTAAAGAAAACTTGAGATACAATAAAAAAACAATTCTTTTCATAGATGAAATACATCGTTATAGTAAAACTCAACAGGATGCATTGTTACCTTATTTAGAAAATGGTACTTTTTATTTAATTGGCTCTACTACTGAAAATCCATCTTTTCAAGTTGTTCCAGCTTTGATTTCTAGAGTTCAAGTTTTGATGCTAAATCCTTTAGATGATGAGAATATTGCAGCTATTGTTGAAAAAGGTTTTAGATACTTATCTGAAAAGCATGGTGTGATTACCTTAAAACAAGAAGTTATTGATTTTATTGTAAGATATGCGTCTGGAGATGCACGTCTTGCTTTGAATTTGGTCGAAAATTCTTATTTTGCTGCAGATTATAACGACAAAAAAAGGAATTTGACTCTAGATATTTTAGAAAGTCTTGCACAAGAGAAACGAATTAGATATTCAAGACAAGAACATTATGATATGGCGTCTGCTTTTCAAAAAAGCATGAGAGGTAGTGACAAAAATGCTGCAATTTATTGGTTAGCAAAAATGATTGCAGGTGGTGAAGATCCGAGATTTATTGCAAGAAGACTTATTGTCTGTGCTGCTGAGGATGTTGGACTGGCTGATCCTAATGCTATGAATGTTGCTGTAAATGCTTATAGAGCAGTTGAGCTATTAGGGCTTCCTGAAGGTAGAATTCCTTTAGCTTTAGCTGTCGCTTATGTTTGTGAGGCACCAAAATCGAATTCTGCTATTTGTGCAATAGATGCAGCTTTATCAGATGTTGTTAGTGGTAATGATTATCAGCCACCAATGCATTTAAGAGATGCTCATTATAAGGATGCTAAAAACTATGGGTTTGGAAAAGGATATATCTATACTCATGATAATCCTGATGAATATCAGCAGTTTATGCCAGATGAGCTCGTTGGAAAAAAATATTTTAATTAAAAAAATAAAGCCGGAACATTTGTTCCGGCTTGTGTATAATTCGCGTATTCGTTATTGAGTTTAAATTCTTTAAGCGAATTTTGGAGCAGAGTTTTGAATTTCTTTGTCTTCTGCTTTTTCGACTGCTTCCCTTTCCGCTGTCATTGCTTTTACTTGAGTTTCCAAGTTTTTTCTTTCCAATTCTATTTGGTTTTCCATTTCTTTTATTTGTCTCAATTGGTTTTGGCTTGTCAAATCCAGTGTTTGATTCATTATATTTAATGCTAATCCAGCAGGGCTTGACATCATTCCGCCGCCACCTAGTAAGCTGCCTAGTTGTCCAATTACAGAAGGATCAATACTTTGACCACTTTGTAAATTACTCATTAATTGATATTGCAGAGCCTGACTTGCTTGTTGTTGACTCATTGCAATTGCGTTGCCTATGTTATTGAAGAGGTTTTTGGTGTTAGCAATAGCACGTTCCATCTTCGCCGCATTGTCGGCTAAGGTTTGTTGTTGTTGTGATAACTGCATTATCCTGAAGTTAATCTGATTAATGCGGTTAGTCAACATCAATTTTCTTGCTGTGAAAATTGCATAACCCATTGTGGTCGTTCCTCTCGTGTTTGCTAATTAATTCCTCGTATATAAATAAAAACATTTTCTATTTAAGAATTGCCTTTTCTTTTTATTTTTTGTTAAGAATTTGTAACAATTCAAAAATGTTTTGTATATGAAAAGGTGGGCGATGCTTTAAATATAGCTATTTACCAGTATTTTTGTTGCTTCTTTTTTGTTCTTTATTTTGTGTAGTTTTTTGGTAGGTAGATTTAGTGAAGTCTTTTACATTGTTATAAACTTTTTTTGTTCCATTCACCGTTGGATTAATGACATGCTTTGTACTCCAGTTTGCAAACCTTTTGCTGGTTCTAACTGTCCAATTTTTACTTCTATTAAATGTTTTTTTTGTGTTTTCTTTGCTTTTTGTACACCAATTTGCCTGAGTATTGTTTGTGCTTTCACAAAACACAGCTGTTTGTACGTTTATAAGCAGTAATAATAATATGCAGATTTTTATATAAGTTTTTTTCATATCATTCAATATAAACTCTTTTGGTTATTATATTAAATTGTTTGTTATGTTGCAATTATTAAATAACAAAAAAGACTGCCTACGCAGTCTTTTTTATGGTGGGCGTTGAGAGGCTCGAACTCCCGACATCTTCCTTGTAAGGGAAGCGCTCTACCAACTGAGCTAAACGCCCGAATCAATTGGTTGTATAATTATATTACTAAATAAAAAATTCGTGTCAATAAATTTTTATTTTTTAGTGAAAAATCCAAGAATTTTGTCTAATAAGCTTTCTTCTTCAGCGATTTCACCGCTAGTTAGCATTTGAAGTTTTGATTTTATCTGTTCTTTTTCGTCACTATTTGGCGCAAATTTTACGTATTTTTCGTAAAAATCTATAGCTTCTCCTGTTTTTTTATTTTTTTCGGCATGCTGTGCTAATTTTAATAGTGTTTCATAATCTTTGTTATTAATTTCAGATATGGCATACAAATAATCCATAACTTTTTCTTCATATCCTTGCTTTTCATAGAATTTAACAAGTCTTTTTAGTGTTGCGATGTCATTTTTTTCTATTTTTACAAGTTTTTCACAAAATTCTGCAGCTGCAAATTCATCATTTAAAGCTGTATATAAATTTATTAGTTCTCTGATTATTTCTACACTATTAGGGTTTGCATTGTATGCATTTAGGTATTCATCAAGAGCCAATTCATGATTATTTTTCTTTATATAATACTTGCCCCAGTTAAAGTGTGCTTCAAAATCATTGTTTGTCTTTTCATAAACAAGTGCTCTCATTTGGCTAGGCAAAGGGCTACTTGGGTCTGTTTTTTCATATAAAGATATATATTCTAAAGTGTTTTTGTCATCTTCTATGTTGTAATAATATTCTGCCATCAATGCAAAATAACGAGGATCTTTTTTGTCTTTGTCCGTAAAACTTGTAAGCAAATCTATTGCTTCTTGATTTTTGTCTTGCATTAGAAGTGATTTTATTTTGTCATATTTATTAATTGCAAATTTTTCTGCTTTTGCATAATCGCCTGTTGCAAGATGTATGGTACATAAAAATTCTTTTATATTTTTACTTTCTGGATAATGTTCTAATGCTTGGTTAAGTATATTTAAAGCTGCAGCTTTGTCCTCTTTGTAATATAAATTTGCTAAAGATAAATAAACACTTTCATTATGATCATAATCTAGAATTCTTAGATACTCATCTATTGCTTGGAATGGTTTATTTATAATTTCATATGTTTGTGCAACCAGATATCTTGTTTTGATTATATCTTTTTCATCTGTTGTATTATTTAGCGCTTTTTTATAATCATCAACAGCTTGTGCTAGTCTTCCCTCAATGGTTTTGAGTTTTGCTCTTGTCATATAGTATTGGTATTTATTTTCATGAAAATACAAATCCAAAAGTTGTGTATATGAGATAGGATCTTCTGGTTTTATTTCCATATATTTATTCCAGTATGTTATTGCATCATCATTATGTTGCAAAATTTGTGCAGCAGTTGCTAATTTTTGGATAGTTTCCGTGTCTTGTGGATTTAATTCATACGCATATTTATAACATTCATATGCTTGTTCATAGTTTTCATCATCCTCAAATTTTTGAGCTCTTATTAATGCTTCTGCAACTGTTTTATTTGACATTTTTATTCCCCTTATGATGCAATTGCTATGATTATACAAAACATCTTTTTTCTAAACAAGTCTATCTGTCTATTAGATTTGATGATTTATAAATTTATTTCTTCTATATATTTTTTTATGTATGGGTATAGTTGTTTGTGTATGTTTGGAATATGTCTGTACATATTTATATTGTCATTT
Organism: Candidatus Gastranaerophilales bacterium; assembly: GCA_944322545.1. Lineage (GTDB taxonomy): Bacteria > Cyanobacteriota > Vampirovibrionia > Gastranaerophilales > Gastranaerophilaceae > Limenecus. The sequence continues at coordinate 11,429 of CALUPF010000015.1, read as the reverse complement.
GCGTGTCTATAAAATGCACTTTTGTATTTTTCAAATAAATTTTCTTCTTTTAAATATTCATATAGGTTTTTAGATACTATAAAAATATCTTTTGCCTTTTCAACTTCTCTAGTTGATGTGCTAATTATTGATTTTTCATTTCTTCTATAGACATATAATGCTTCATCAATTACGTATATGTCAGGAGAAAAGATTCCTGCTTTTACGCCAAATTCAACATCTTCAAATATTACACCTTCTGACCACCTTATATTGTGTTTCATTATAAAATTTCTTTTATATGCTTTATTCCAAGCGTACATAGGGAAAGATGTTAGGTTGTCTTCATTCAGTGTTATGAATCCTTCAGGTTGTTTATACCATTCTGGAAAAAATGTCATTTCTGACATTTTCTTTTGTTTGTCCCAGTATACATCCGCTTTATACCATATTGAATTAGACTTTGTTTCTTGAAATTTATCATATATTTTTTGTAAACAATCTTCTTTTATCCAGTCGTCTGAATCTACACAAACTATATATTCTCCTTGAGCAGCACTTAATGCGGTATTTCTTGCTGCTCCTAGGCCTTTGTTTTTGTCGTGTTTTATTATTTTTATTCTACTGTCAGTTTTGGCGTATTTTTCAATTATATTCATGGAATTATCATTTCCACAATCATCGACGCATAGAACTTCAAAATTTGCATATGACTGATTTAATATGCTTTTTATACAACCGTCTATATATTCTTCTACGTTATAAACAGGTAGTATTATTGAAAACATATTATTACCTGTTATTTTTAGGTCTTCAAAATCATCAGGAAAGTTGAATTCTTCAAGTATTTCTTTTGATAATAATAATGCTTTGTTTTGGTTATTTAATATGTTTCTACAACTTTTAATTCTAATATTTAGAAGATTTAAAATTGCTATTTTGTACCTAGAATACAAGTTATTTTCTATATAAAAAGTTCTTATGTTTTTTACAACTTGAAAAATATCTTCAAGTTGTAGTTTGCCTTCTTTTGCATTATTTACAATTGAACCTTCTCTAACTCTGTAATTATATAAAGGTTTATCAATAAAATACGTTACAGGATTTAGTGTGAAATATTTAAAATAAAATTCACCATCTTCAAATGTTAAACCTTCTGGCCAATATAAATTATTTTCTTTTATCGATTTTGTTGTATAGGCTTTTATCCAAGAAAAGTCTGTTTTATTATAAATATTTTGTGGCGTTAGTGTATATTTACCTTTTATTCCAGTTGTTATTATTTTGTTGTGTCTAGTTTTAGTTTTATCATTGAATTTATATGCGCAAAACCATATGCTATTTGTTTTTTGCGTTATAAATTCTGTATATATTACATCTAGACAATCAGTTTCAAGCCAATCATCAGAATCCAAGCAAACTATATATTTTCCTTGCGCTGCATCAAGAGCACTGTTTCTAGCCGCTGATAAACCTTTGTTTTCACTATGTTCAATTATTTTTATTCTTTTATCTTTTTGTTGATATGTTTTTAGTATTTCAAGAGAGTTGTCTGTGCTGCAATCATTTACACAAATTGCTTCAAAATCACAAAATGTTTGTGCTAAAACGCTATCTAAACATTCTTTTAGATAACGTTCTACGTTATAAACAGGTATTATAATTGAAAACGTTGTGCCCATTTATTCTCCAAGTTCTAAATTGATTGCAATTTTTTTTCTTAGCAAAGAATTATAGTAGTCACTTTTTTCGTAGTATTTATCACTCAAAAACCAAATAATATCGCTTGCTTTTTTTGCTTCTGGCATATTAAAAAAGATTTTTGTATATTTTGTATTATAAAATTCTAGAATTTCATCGTATTTTTTTTCATTTATCATTATATCTATTATGTTTAGGTATGCTGATTCGTTATTCTTGTCGTAGCTAATGGCTAGTTCATTTATTTCTTTGTTGTTTTTATTTTCTGAAAGTTTATTAGACAAAGATTGATTATATTGTCTTATTCTTTCAAATGGCTTAATTTCTGTGCTTTTATATTCTCTTACATAATTTTCAATAATTTTGGTTATCTTGTCAGTATATTTTGATGCTTCAAATAGCTCTGTTAACATATTTTTATTATGAAAGTATTTAATTATGCAGGTTACAGTTGCATATCTATCAATTATTAATAGTAAGTTTTTTTCTTGTATTGTATATGTTTTTGTTTCTATTTCTATTTCAGTAGTATCTTTTAATTTTTTAAAAAAAGATGGGTTTGTCTCTGATAAATATTTGTAATAGGTCTTTTGTGCTCTATCTTTATCTTTTATGTTGTTTTTTTCAATATCTCCAATTTGTTCAAGATATTCTGGGTTATTAGTTATATCATATAAGTTTTCAAGAAGTTTTATTTGTTCTTCATACATTTTTTCATCAGAAAAAACTGGTATTAGGGTTTCATATATGTTTTGACAGTTTTCTTCTGTTTCTATTTTAGATAGTAGATTAATTAATTCATTACTCATATGTGTATAATCTCATTATAAGCTTCAATTTTCATTTAAGCTTATAATATCATATATAGAGTAATAAAACATCAATGATATCGTGATAATATAGTCTTATGGAAAAGAAATTCAAGATTGTCTCTAAACATAAACCAGCTGGTGATCAACCTAAAGCAATAGACGCATTAGTTGAAGGAGTGAAATCTGGTTGTGATGCTCAAACTTTATTAGGTATTACTGGTTCTGGGAAAACTTTTACAATAGCCAATGTTATTGAACGCATACAAAAACCGACATTGGTAATTGCGCATAATAAAACTTTAGCAGCACAGTTATATAATGAGTTTAGAGAGCTTTTTCCTGATAATGCAGTTGAGTATTTCATAAGTTATTATGATTATTATCAGCCTGAGGCTTATATTCCAAGAACAGATACATTTATTGAAAAATCTGCAACAATTAATGAAGAAATTGACAGGCTAAGACATAATACGACACGAAGCCTTTACACAAGAAAAGATGTAATAGTTATTGCTTCTGTTAGTTGCATATATGGGTTAGGTTCTCCAGAAAGCTATTATAAAGGTTCTGTTTCTTTAAAGGTTGGCCAACAGTTAGACAGAGATGATTTATTAAGACATTTAGTTGCTGCACAGTACACAAGAAACGATATTGAATTAGATAGGGCGAACTTTAGAGCTAGAGGTGATTTTGTCGAAATCATGCCATCTTATGAAAAAATTATTACTAGAATAAGTTTCTTTGGTGATGAAATTGAAAAAATTGCCAAAATAGATAATGTTACTGGTGAAATTCTTGAAACGCCTGATTCAACAGTGCTTTTTCCTGCTGTTCATTATTTATCTGATGATGATGATAAAGAGGAAACTATTCGTTTAATTCGTGAAGAATTGAAAATTCGTTTGGGCGAATTATATGCTCAAAATAAGCTCGTTGAAGCGCAAAGGTTAGAACAACGTGTAAAATACGATATAGAAATGATTAAAGAAATGGGCTACTGTTCTGGCATTGAAAATTATTCAAGGATTATAGAACGAAGACCTCCTGGTAGTGCACCTAAAACTTTAATAGATTATTTTAAGGGCGATTTTTTGCTTGTTATTGATGAATCACACGTCACAATTCCCCAGTTAAAAGGGATGTATAGAGGTGATGCAGCAAGAAAAGATGTATTGATTGATTATGGCTTTAGATTGCCTTGTGCAAAAGATAACAGACCTTTAACCGATGATGAGTTTTGGGCTAGGGTTGGGCAAAAGATTTTTATATCAGCAACTCCTGCTGAATTTGAAAGAAGTATTTCTGATCAAATAGTAGAACAAATAATTAGGCCAACTGGACTTGTGGATCCAGAAATTGATGTGAGACCTACAAAAAATCAAGTTGACGATTTGTTAGAAGAAATTCAAAAAATTACGAAAAAAGATGAAAGAGTTTTGATTACTACTTTGACTAAACGAATGGCAGAAGATTTAACTGAATATATGACGCAGTTAGGTGTGAAAGTTCGCTATCTTCACAGTGATATTCAATCCTTAGAAAGAGTAGAGATTTTACGTGATTTAAGATTAGGTGTATTTGATGTTTTAATAGGTGTTAATTTATTAAGAGAAGGTCTTGATATTCCTGAGGTTTCTTTAGTTGCAATTATGGATGCTGATAAAGAAGGGTTTTTAAGATCAGAGACAAGTCTTATACAAACAATTGGGCGTGCTGCTAGAAACTCTTGTGGAAGAGTTATTATGTATGCTGATAAAATTACGGAAAGTATGGATAATGCAATAACAGAGACAAATCGTCGTAGAAACATTCAAATGGCCTATAATAAAGAACATAATATTACTCCTCAAACGATCAAAAAGCCTATAGAGAATAATTTATTACAATTAGTTTCTAGTTATAGAAATCTTGAGGACATAGTTGCTGAAGAGATGGTTGATATGAATTTATCAGTTTCTGATATTCCTAAATTGATTGATAAATTGGAGAAAGATATGCATAAAGCAGCGAAAGTTCTAGATTTTGAAAGAGCTGCTGAAATTCGAGATCAATTAAAAAAATTAAGGGAACTGTCAAAGTCTTCTAAAAAATAATCTAATTAGTAATAGTTATTTCTACTTTCTATATCAAAATGCAGTTGCCCCCAATAGTCTCCTAAAATTGCGATATACATTGTTACAAAGACCGTCACTGCATAGGCGAATAATGGGCCAATTTTGAAAAATGTAAATATAAGGTATAAAGTTGGTGCGACTGTAAATATTGATAAAATTGCTAAAACTATAGTACAAAGTAGTGTATACACCAGTACATCTGCAACACCAGCAAGTATTTTTGAAATTGAAAAACCAGCTTTTAAATCAAATTTTTCTGAAAAGTTTATTAAAGATGTTATTAAAAAAGAGAAAATAAAAAATCTAATTAGTGTAATGGCAATAATTTGTGGTAGTCCTTCGAAATTAAACAGACTTAAGACTAGGCTTGTAACCAATAAAGATATTACTAAAAATGGAATAAAAATTAATGATGCTTTTGTTGCAACTGTCACAAATAAGACTGGGTCAATTTTGGGTAATGTTTCAATTCTTTGATTTATGCGGTTGCTCATGATGATAGAGCAAAAACCAAGATATAAGTAAATTATAATTATCCAAAAAAGTAAATTCATTGGATTTGCGAGTTGTTTTACATTGATCATTGAGAACGTCAAATATATCGCATAACTGAATATTCCAAGCTTCAGCAAGGAATAATTATCTTGGTATACGGATCTAATCGAATCAACTATTGACGCCATTATTCACCCTTTGGATTTATTATAATATTTATCTATTAAAGAGACAACTACTGCGATTGTTTGATTTTTATTGATATTGTTGAAAATTTAGCTTTTTATAGACCACATGGTCTATAAATACTGACCCTTTGGTTTATGGTAATCAACTCGATTATGTACATAATATTAATATGAAGGGGAGATGTATATGCTAAAAGGACTTTCAAGTCAGGATCTTATTAATAAAAGTCTTATTCAACAAAATGATGTTGAAAAAGTCTCTTTAACTAAGAAGAATCCTTATACAAATATTGATAAAAACCTCCTAATTGATGAAACAAGTATTTCTAACGAAGCAATGAAGCTATATGAAAGAGATGTTGATATAAAAAAATTCACAACTCTTGCTTTATCTGATTCGGAAAATTTAAGCCATAATAGTCTTGTTGTTCAAAATGTATTTAATATCAGTGATGAAAATTTTGAAAATAAAATCATTGAAGGTATATTTGACAATAAAAATTTTCTTAGGGATTTATTTGGTTAATTAATTTATGGATAAAATTAATTTAGATAGCTCTATTGGTCTGTCAAATGTTTATTTAGATGACAATGACAGCTTTTCTGGTGATAAGATTACACGTGCTTATGAGATGTATGCCTCTGGACGTTATTCTGATGCTCAGGCTTTAATTGAAAATGACCCAAGGATGTCTCATATGTCTTATGGACAAGTTGTTTTAGGCAATTGCTACAGACAACTTGGTAATAAAGACAAGGCGATGTCTTGTTGGCAAAAAGCTATTGAAATTTCCCCTTTGGAATATTCTGCATATGTCAATATTGCAAATGAACAGTATGCAACAGGAAACGTTAATGAGGCTATTTTAAACTGGCATGTGGCGTGTACTATAAGACCTGAAAATCCAATAGTTAATTTGAATTTGGCTGTGGCTTATGATAAGAAAAATAGTAGAATTAAGGCAACAAAGTTTTTTGAAAGATATTTACGTTATGAAACTAAAACATCATCTAGTGAATATGTCACTATAAAAAGAACTATGGCTAATTTAAAAGCACAAGCTGAGTTCTTTTCTAAAAAGCTGGATTCCTTCAAGTTAAATAGAGATGTAAAAGGCATTGCTGCTGTTTATTTAAAAATGATATCTGTTTATGCAAATTTGCCTAGTGTTTATAATAATTTGGCTGAGATTTTCTTTTTTGACAAAAACTATCAGAAAGCATTGGAATTTTATTTAATTGTATATTTAAATTATCCGTGTTCTTTGAAAGTTCTTATTGAAATTGCAAATTTATGTTATCTGTTGCAGCATAAATCTTATGCATATGTATATTACAAAAGAGCTTTGGATCTATTGCCTCCTGGTACTTCTCATTATTCAAATGTTAAGTCAAAAATTAACGCTTTATCATCAGTTTTAAAAGATACGGAATTAATTGATTCACATCTTGAAAAGGCTAAAGAAGCAGAACAAAATAATAATTATGAGGTTGCTATTGACGAGTATGAGAATTTTTTAATATTAACGGAATCAGATAGTCAAGAAATTCAGCAATTAATTGATAAATATAAAATTTTTTCTAACCCAGAGCCTTTTGTTATTAATGTTTTATATAATCAAATACCTGACTTAATGAACAAGAAAAAATTGAATGCCTGTGTTGAACTGTGTGATAGAATAATGACATTATCAACTGAAAATACAAAAGAAGTTGTTTATGCTATGAAGTGTAAGTCTGAGTGTAAACGAATCATTATGGCAAGGGAACATTTTGGTGTTTAAGCAGTTAAAAAAGTTTTTCTATAAAAATATTTTAGGTCGAAAATATTACCGTTCAGGACATTGCGTTGGGTGTGGTGAGTGTTGTAGACAAATATATGTGAGACATGCTAGAAATGTTGTGCAAACTGAAGAAGAATTTCAAAAATTAAAGCTTTTACATCCCTTTTATACTTATTTAAAGGTTATTGGTAAAGATGATATTGGGTTAATTTTTGAATGTCAAAACGTAGATAAAGAGACAAATAAGTGTAAAATACATAAAAAGCGTCCAGGCATTTGTCGTCGATATCCTGTTGAAGAAATTTTCATGATGGGTGGAGAATTGGGTAAAAATTGTGGCTACAAGTTTACTCCAATTGAATCTTTTGATGAGGTTCTGAAAAAATTAGATAAGTAATTTCCTAGAAATTGTTAAGTTTAAGTACAATTTTGTTAGTTTTTATATTGTGTACTCGTAATATATTTACTTTTTTTTCAATTAGCTTGGAAGATATAACAGCTGTTGCAATATCAAGATCTTCAATATTTTCCGTATTGATTCTTTCTTTTATAAAAGATTTTCTAGAATGACCTATTAATATTGGATAACCAAGTGCTTGAAATTCTTCAATTCTGTCAATTATTTCATAATTTTGTGCAGTATTTTTACCGAATCCAATTCCTGGATCAATTATTATATTTGCCTTGTTTATCCCTAAATTTAGCAGATCAGTTATTTTTTGCTTGAAATAGTCTAATATTTCATCAATAACGTCATCATATGTTGTGTTGTTTTGCATAATATCTGGTGAACCTTTTGAGTGGTTTAGTATTATTGGGCAATTATGTTTTTTTATAATATCAAACATTTTTTCATCCCAATCACCAGAAGAAATGTCATTAACTATATCTGCTCCTTCAGTCAAGGCAATATCAGCTGTTTTAGAATTTCTTGTGTCTATGCTGATAATTGTTTTGTTATCAAATTCTCTTATAGCTTTTATTACTGGAATTACTCGATTTATTTCTTCTTCAACAGATATTTTTTTTGCAAAATGTCTTGTTGATTCTCCTCCTATATCAATGAAATCGGCCCCATTTTCAATTAAGCTTTTATATTGATTTATTGCTGACTCTGGGTCTAAATATTTGCCTCCATCTGAAAAAGAATCTGGTGTTATGTTTAGTATTCCCATTAAGTATGGTCGATCCTGCCAGTTTATTAAGTTTTCTCTAATGATTGTGTTTTCTAATTCATTTTCGAAGATAACTTTTTTTATTTCTTGAGATAGTTGAGATAATTTCAATGGTTGGAATTTGAGTTTTTCAATTATCTTTTTAAATTCACTTAAATTTCCGCTTAAAATACAATCTGAACTTTCTATTTTGCCTGTAATCGTTTCTTTGTGAACTGCACAATCTGTTCCAGAAGATAAAGCAGTTTGTTTTAGTATGTTTGCTTGTGCACAGTTTAAACCATAAATTTTTATTGTTATGAATTTATGTTTTTCAAGACCCTTTTTTGTATAAGTTTTATCAAACCCTATTTTTTTTAGGTCATCTTCTGTGCATTTTATTTGTTTTATTTTAAATAAATTTTCCATATAGTTTAATTTATCACAAAAAGAAGTGCTAAATTTAGCACTTCATCATGTTTATTTAATTATGCTACGATCTTTAGCAATCTAGTGCAGTATCAAGTATCGCTTCTGTAACTCTTCTCGTTACTGTTTTACCTGAATCTTTGTGTTGTGTAATATCTGGTATACCATCGCCATTTTTGTCCACAGTAGCTTCTTTTAATGTTCCTGTTCCGGCGATTGTTCCTGTACCAATTTTTATACCTTTTTTCAACAAAGAAGAACCTTTAATTTGGTGTTCTGTTTTTTCAAATTCTTTATATTTAGGGCTTGTTGCAAGTTTTTCTGCAACAGCCTTTTGAAGTTCTGCTTTTGATAAAGGATTGTCTTTGTTAACTCTTTTGATATCTCTTCTGATTTTAGCAACAAATTGTTGTTTTTCCTTTGCAAGAGCTTTTAATTCTGCTTCAACACCTCTTTTGCTTGAATTCAACAAGAAATCAACTGTTTTTGTTGTATAACTAACTAGTTTAGCTTTAAAACCTTTTTGTTTTTGTAAATTAGAGTTTTTTAGTTTTGTTGAAAGTTTAATTAGACCTTTATCAATATTTCCTGCAATTACGCTAAATGGCTTAAAGCTTCCATTTAAGAAATTACAGAATCTGCCACTAATTGCTGCAGCAGTCAATGCACTAGCCCCAGATAGTAAACCTACAACAGTTAACGAACGTAATACTGTTGGGATTCTACCATATGTTTTTATGTCTGATTCTTCAGCCTTTTTCGCCATTTCTTTTAATTTTTCTGCATTTAACTTTTCTTGACGAGATTCATCATCCTCTGTCATTATTGGGGTTCTTTGACCAAAGGCTACAGAATACTTAATAGGTTGTGCAGTTGTAAATGAAGTATGTTGTATCATTTTCTAATTCCTAAAGAAGACTATATGTCGTATTCGTTGTCTTCCACTTTTGTTTTTCTTTCGGCTATATCGGGGATTCCATTTTTATCTTTATCTTTAGCTGTTTCAAGTGTTGCACCAACAGCTGCACCAGCACCTAATGTGTTTCCAATTGTCTTGTCTATCAAATTGTTTGTTGGCATTAGTTCTAGTGATGTTTTTAAGTTTTTATATTCTTCTGCTATTTTGCTTTTGCCAGCAAGTCTTGTCTGAACTGCTACAGCAAGGTTTTTACCGGTAAGTTTTTTACCTTTTTTCTCAGCTTCAGCAATTAAAGTTCTTTTCACGCTTTCTTCAATATTTGCAATTTTAGCCTGTGTAGCTTCGAGTTTTGTTTCAATACCTCTTCCGCTGTACGTTTTTAGCCATTCAATAGCTTTTTTTGCATTATTTGCTGCATAAGCCTTTATGCTTTTTTCATTTCCTAGTTTAGCTACTTTTTCAGCTGCTTTTTTCTCTAAATTAATTAATCCACCTTGAACTTTTTTAGAAATAGGATTTAACAACTCGTTATTAAGTTTTGGATTGTTTCTTATTGACGTTAAAACTTTAGATACACCTTTTTTTAATGCAAGAGCAGATAATCCTGCAGCTGCAAAGATTGTTGCTGTTGTTTTGAATACACCATCTGGCATTTGTTCACTGAAGTCTCTTAAATCTGCGTAACTAGTTTCTGTGAGACCGTTTTCACCAATAGTATCAATCCAATCAGCTGTTTTTTCTAAGTTCTCAATAGTTCTTGAACTTTGTCCAAAGCTTACTGCTTGTGGCTTTATTGGTGAACAATTTACTGATGGTGATTGTATCATAGAATACACTCCGATTCCTATAAAAGTTACTTACTACATTAGGTATAAGACCCCTAAAAAATATAATTGCTATATTTATAGCAATATGTGAATAAATTGTAACATATCTTTTTGTTTTGTTCTATATATATGTCGTTTTATTTACAAAAAAAAAGCTGCGTTGCAGCTTTATACTTCATAATCTTGGGAGGAGATTTGGGGATTTGTTACATGTATATTAATCTATTATCAAAAAAATGTTTACTATTTTAATTGTAAATTTAATAAAAATTTACAATTACTTTAAAAGCATGTATTTTTTGTGATATGCCTATTTTTTCTTTTTAGGCATGGATTGATTATTTGTTTTACTTGTAGAAGTTGCTTGAATCCTTTTTACAGAAATTACTTCTGGAATTGATTGTAATTTTGATATCACATTTTTTAATCTGTTAATATTATCAACTTCTATTCCTATTTCAATAATGCCTATTTTTTTTGCCGGATTAGTTTTTGTATTTGCATAAGCAATATTAGTGTTACAGTTTGTAAGTTCAATTAAAATGTCTTTCAATATTCCTATTTTGTCTTGTACATCTATTCTTATTGATGCAACATATGTTTTATTTAGGTTGTTATCAGCCCATTTTATATCGATTAAACGTTCTTCAGGAACTGCGTCTAATGATGCACAGTCAACTCTATGTATTGAAACACCTTTGCTTCTTGTAACTACTCCTACGATTGGCTCCCCTGGTACAGGCGTACAACATTTTGCAAAATAGTATAACATCCCTTCGAGTCCAACTATATCATTTTTGGATTTTCTTGTTTTTGTGTGTGTAATTATTGATTGTTCATCATCAACGGGCTTTTTGATTCTATTAGTTATTTTGTTTACAGTTGTTTCTCCATAGCCAAGAGCAGCTAACAAATCATCAACACAGGAGTAATTCATTGCTTCTGCTATGTGTTTTAGTTCTTGCGATTTCGTTAGTTCATCAAATTTAGCTTTACCAATTTCAGCTTCAAGCATATTTCTTCCAAT
>CALUPF010000014.1 GCA_944322545.1 Candidatus Gastranaerophilales bacterium | reverse complement strand
CACGGCTCATTCTTCGCCGGTTCGTTTTTTACTTCAGCTTACGCTTCCGTAGACAAGCTCACACGGCTCATTCTTCGCCGGTTCGTTTTTTACTTCAGCTTCGCTTCCGTAGACAAGCTCACACGGCTCATTCTTCGCCGGTTCGTTTTGTCAAAAAAAAGGGAGCTTTGAAACAAACCTCCCATATTTCCCCATTTCTCCGTATATTTACGTCTAATTACTTAGAGCGTTAATATTCGATACCTTGTCTTGCCATAACACCCATATCAAAGTAGTGTTTAATTGGCTTCATTTCTGTTACCAAGTGAGCTAATGCAATCAACTCTGGATGTGCATATCTACCTGTTAACACAATTTCTAAGCTTTCTGGCTTATTTAATAAAACATCTTTTATTTCAGATACTTTAATCATATTCATTGCTACACAAATATTGATTTCATCTAAAATTACTAATTGATATTCTCCACTTTGAATTGCTTTTTTTGCTAATTCCCAACCTTTTTTAGCTTCTTTGAAATCTTCCATACAAACATTGTGTTTATACACAACTCTATCCATACCAAATTGATGAACTTCTAAATTTGGAAGAAACTTACCAGCAGAAGCAATTTCACCATAAGTTGTTCCAGAGTCACCTTTTGTAAATTGGATAACAAGAACTTTCCATCCATGACCCAAAGCACGCAAAGCTAACCCTAAAGATGCTGTAGTTTTACCTTTTCCGTCCCCTGTATAAATCTGAATGTATCCGTGTTCTAACAAAGTTTTATCCTCCGAAACTGACAGATTCTTATCTCATCTATCATTATAAATATCTCTTTAACTTTTTTTATCGATTAAATGGATGAGAAATCCACTTAAGCTAGTGCGGAACAAAGATAGTAGCACGAACAATGCTGAACCTTATGCCTTCAACATAAAATCGGCTTCTCCCAAATTTTATTTATTTGTTTATAAAATAAAGTTTAATTAGTTTCCGAACTTGTATACTAATATTAAAACAAATTTTCATTGCATGGGCAATTTTTGTTTCATCCATGCTTTTTATTTTACAATTTTACCAGTGTAGTAATCCTTGAAATACTGTATCTATGACACTTTATATCCATTAATAAAATTTTTACATTTATTTTTTTATAATTCTTAAAAAAGACTTGAAACCATGGACAATAGGCTATTACATCTTTGTTTAAAAAAATAATTTAATTTAAACTTTTGTAATCATTTTTCTTATTTTTAAAAATCTATATTTCAATATTAAAAAAGAGGGATTCTTTAATCCCTCTTTTTATTATTTTTTGATTTTATTGAACCAATCTTTAAATATTTTTAACGGCGCTCTCGTCAATGCTAGTGCATTTTGTTCAACATCCTTACTAATTACAGATCCGGCGCCAATTGACGCATTCTCGCCTATGTGAGCTGGCGCAACTATAACAGTATTTGAACCAGTTGATGCATTATTTTCGATCACAGTATTAAATTTTTCTTTGGTTATATGATTATAATTTGCTGTAATTGTTCCAGCACCAATATTTACATTACTACCTAATGAACTATCACCTATATAGCTCAAGTGAGAAACATTAGTATGATCTTTGATTTTTGATTTTTTGATTTCAACAAAATTTCCTATTTTCACAAAATCGCCTAACTCAACCCCACCTCTAATTCTAGCAAATGGTCCTATTTTACAGTGTTTACCAATTTTGTTTTTACCTTCAATATATGTACAAGGATAAATTTCTGTATCTGCTTCTATTTCAGTTTCAGGTGAAATATACGTTGTATCAGGATCAACAATTGTTACTCCTTCAGACATAAGTTTTTCAAGCACCCTATCTTTCAAAACTTTCGTTGCTTGCGCAAGATGTAATTTAGAATTTATTCCATAAGATTCTTCATTGTTTTTCAAAATATAAGACTGAGCTTTTAGACCTTTATTAATAGTCCATTTAACTATATCTGTCAGATAATATTCGTTTTGAGCATTATTTGAATCTAAATTTAGAAACGCATCAGAAACTTCTGCCCAATTGATTAAATAAACGCCTGTATTCACCTCTTTAATTTTCTTTTGAGCAGGTGAAGCATCTTTTTCTTCAATAATTGCTTTTAAATTACCATTCTCGTCACGAATAATTCTTCCATAATTAGTTGGATCTTCAAATATTGCAGACATTACAGTTAAAGCAGCTCCGCTTTTTTCATGTTCATTAATAAAATCTTTCAATGTTTCACTAGTGAGTAATGGTGTATCACCACAAAGAATCAAAACGCCACCTGTAAAACCTTTTAAATCCTCATAAGCTTGATATGCAGCATGACCAGTACCTAATTGTGGAGACTGCAAACGACATTTTGCGTTTTTATAATTTTCACTAACATACTTTTCAACAGCCTCTGCTTGGTGTCCTACAATAATATAATTTTCTTCAGCAAGACCTGTATCATTTACTGCATCAATAACATAGCCTAAAAGTTCTTTATTAAAAATTTTATGAAGAACTTTTGATGTGTCAGATTTCATTCTTGTACCCTTACCAGCTGCAAGGATAATTGATTTTATATTTTTGCTCATAACTCTCCTCTTTTCTTTTTCCTCATTTTATATCAACATAAGCGAATCCGCCAATGTGTAACAAAATAAGCATTCTGCTAAAAATATTAATCTGCTTTCTATAAAACAAGACTAATAAAATAAAAAAGCAAAGTATGTATCTTATAGATATGAACAACTTTCAAAAACACAACATACTAAACTACATCCCTGAAAAATTAACAACTGAAAATGAAATTAATCCACTAAGAATTTATAAAATCAAAGAAGCAAAAAATAAAACAGGGAATATCGTTTATATAATTTCACGCGAATTTAGATACTACGATAATTTTGCACTTGAATATGCAAAAGAAATTTCAAGTAAAAAACAAAAAAAACTAAAAATTATTTTTAAAATACCTGATTTTTCCGTTGAAAATAAACACGCATTTTTTCACAAAGAATTTGAAAAAATAAAAAAAGAATTTTCAGATAATAATATCGACTCTGAAATAATTAAAAATGAAAAAGAAATTAATGCTTATCTAAAAAAAGAAAAACCATTTCTTGTTATAAAAGATTTCAATCCAATTGAAAACAATTATTTAGAAACAGACAATTTCTCTATACTAGAAATTGATGGACATAATATTATCCCAACTAGATATATATCAAACAAACAGGAATACAATGCAGCAACTTTTAGAAAAAAAGTTTATTTAAACATTGCAGAATTTTTGACTGATTTTCCTAATAAATACAATGAGAAAATCATTACAGAATTTATTGAAAACAAACTACCTTACTACGAAAAATTCAAAAACAACCCAAACCAAAAAGTGACATCGAATTTTTCAAAATTCCTAAACTGGGGTTTTATTTCATCGCAAAGAATTGCAATAGAAGTATTCAAATCAAATGCTGAAATACAAAACAAAGAAGCTTTTTTAGAAGAATTGATAGTAAGAAAAGAACTTGCTGACAACTTTTGTCTTTATTGTAAAAACTATAAAAGCCTAGAATGCGTCCCTAATTGGGCCAAAGAATCTCTAGAACAACACAAAAAAGATATAAGAACCCACTTGTATTCAATTGATGAATTAGAAAACGGCAAAACTCATGATGAACTTTGGAATGCAGCTCAAAGACAACTTTTAAAACAAGGGAAAATTGAAGGATATCTTAGGATGTATTGGGCAAAAATGATTCTTCAATGGACTGCAACAGCACAAGAAGCTATTGATATAGCAGTCTACTTGAATGATAAATATGCATTTGATGCCCCATCAACAAACGGCTATGTCGGAATTTTATGGTCGATATGTGCATTACATGACAGAGCATTCAAGGAACGTCCCATTTTAGGGAAAATAAGACCAATGACCTATAATGGAGCAAAAAGCAAATTTAATATCCAAGAATACATAGATTCTGTTTAACTATTTTTTATACTTGCCTTTGTCAGCTTCCGTTATATTTCTCATAACCCTGCAAGGATTTCCTGCAGCTATAACATTTGAAGGAATATCTTTTGTAACAACACTACCTGCACCAATTACTGTATTATCTCCTATTGTCACGCCAGGTAAAACAGTCACATTTGCCCCTATCCAAACATTGTTGCCAACTTTAATAGGATGAGCAAACTCTATTCCTGAGTTTCTTTCTTGAGCATCGATAGGATGTCCTGCTGTATAAAATCCACAATTAGGAGCAATGAAAACATTATCTCCAAATTCCACCTTCGCACAGTCTAAAATAACAAGATTATGATTTGCATAGAAATTTTCACCTATTTCAATATTATATCCATAGTCACAATAAAAAGTAGAACGAATTGTAAAATTTTTACCGGTTTTACCCAATAACTTTCTTATAATTTCATTTCTTTCATCATTTTTTGAAGGTGGCAAATTATTTAACTTAAAATATAACTCTTGTGCCGCAATTCTTTCTTTATCCAAATCTTCATCAAAAGCATCATATAAATATCCATTTATCATTTTTTCTTTTTCGTTCATAACCATTATTCCCTTTGAATATTCTTGCCGTAATTATATCAAAATCATATAATTAAATAAAAGGAGAGGAAAATGAAAGTATTACTATTAAATGGAAGTTCTAACAGACAAGGTTGCACATATACAGCATTAACAGAAATTGCTAAAACTTTAGAAAATGAAGGAATAGAAACAGAAATATTTCAAATCGGAAATAAACCAATAAGAGATTGCATAGGTTGTGGCTCTTGTCGTCAAAATGATGGACAATGTGTATTTAAAGAAGATGATGTTGATTTGTTCATAGAAAAAGCAAAAGAAGCAGATGGGTTTATTTTTGGTTCACCTGTATATTATGCACATCCAAGTGGAAGAGTTTTATGCTTCCTTGATAGAGCATTTTTTGCAGGCAAAAAGAATTTTGAGTACAAGCCTGCTGCCGCAATAGTTTCAGCAAGAAGAGCTGGCACAACTGCATCTATTGATGCAATCACAAAACATATCACAATAAATAACATGCCTGTTGTTTCATCTAACTATTGGAATATGGTTCATGGCAACACACCTGATGAAGTTAGACAAGATAAAGAAGGTATGCAAGTTATGAGAAATTTGGCTAAAAACATGGCTTGGATATTAAAATGTATAGAAGCAGGAAAAAACACAGGAATAGAAAAACCACAACCTGAAGAAAAAATTTGGACAAATTTCATTAGAGAATAAAAAAGTAAAAAGGCTATCCTCAGGGCAGAATAGCCTTTTTTTAGAGAGTATATTATAACCGTATATCAATCGGCGACGTTAGCTGTTCTAATGTGATTGTGTTAGGATCCTGCCATTCGTCCTTGGTTAAAAATGAGCTGGTGGATGAAGTATCAAATAAAGATTGATTTTGTGCGTATATATCTTTCTCCATTTTTAAATTCAGGGAATTTATGTTGGTTCTCAACTCATCTTTAGCCAATCCAACTGAATCGATCATAAATACTACCCTTTCATTTCAGCAACATTTTCATTATAAACATTTTTTGATCGACTTTTATGACCCTGCGGAGCCATTTTGTGTTCTTATACAATATTCTCTTTGATAGCCAAAATAGCAGCTTGAGTTCTATCTTCTACTGACATTTTATGTAAAATATTTTTCAAATGATTTTTTACTGTGTGAATAGATAAAACTAAATCTTCTGCTATATCTTTATTAGACTTACCTAAAGCAACTAGTTTTAAAATATCTTTTTCTCTAGCTGTCAAATCAAAATTTTGAATAATATTCTCTTCAACAGATTCTTCTATAACTGGCTCTGCTTTAAAAAGCTGTAAAATATATTGAGCAATTGAAGGATCAATCCACAATGCGCCATTCATAACTGATTTGATAACACTAACCAATTCGTCTATTTTTATACTTTTAAGACAATATGCATTTGCTCCTGAATTGAAGGAAGAAAATACATGTTCTTTTTCATTAAAAGAAGTAAGCATGATTATCTTAATTTCAGGATTAATCTCTTTAATTTTTTTAGAAGCCTCTATCCCATTCATTATCGGCATAGAAATATCCATTAATATAACATCTACAAAATTCCCATCTTTTATGAAATTAACTGCAGCTAAGCCATTATCTGACTCAAAAATTTCAACATCTGACATTTTTGATTTCAATCCATAAGCAATTGTTTTTCTTGTATGTTGGTAATCTTCAACAAGCAAAATTTTCATTTCAAACCTCTTTCGAATTGACAGGCAAATTTATTGTAAATTTAGTATACTTATTTATTTCACTTTCAACAGAAATAGTTCCATGGTGCATTTTTATTAACTTTTCACACACACTCAATCCAAAACCAGAACCAAGCTTACGCTCAAGACTTTTGCCAGAATAATATCTATCAAAAATAAATTTCAAATCTTCTTCAGCAATACCATTTCCATTGTCTTCTATCATTATAGAAACCAAATTTTCTTGAAATTTAGCGCTAACTTTGATGAAATTTCCAGCAGTAGTATTTTCTATTGCATTTGATAACAAGTTCATAAAAACTCGACTCAACTGGAATAAATCTGCATCAATTAGCACTCCACCTTCATAAATATCATTAATAAACTCCAGTTTTTTATCATTGATTAAGGGTTTGAGCTTTTGTTCACAATCTTGAACAATTTTATACAAATCAACTTTTTCTATATTCAATTTTAATTTAGATGAATCAAAGCTGTATGATTCAAGAATTAAATTAACCATCTTCAACAAATGTTCATTATTTTTAGCGAGACTTTTTGCTAAATCATATTCATTTTGCAAACCAATTTCTTTAAACTTATCAGAAATAAGTTCCAATGATTGTGCCTGAGAAACAAGAGGTGTTCTCAAATCATGAGTTAGATTAGAAATAAAACTTTGTCTCAATTTTTCTTTTGCAGCAAGATTCTCTGCCATGTCATTAAAGCTTCTGTATATATTACCAACAAGCTCATATTTATTTGTATCATCTAGCCTATAAGCAAGATTGCCTTTTTTGACCTCTTCTGCAGCATGTGACAAAGCCATCACAGGAACTACGAATATTCTTTTTATCAAAAGCCCAATAATAAAACTTGAAATAATACCAATAAAAAGAATAAAACAACTTATATAAATACTATCAATTTTAGCTCCAAATGGTTGTATAGCTAAAGACAACGTAATATGTGCAATTTTATCGTTATTATAACCTCTAATTTCGACTGTCTTTTTCACCGCATTTGAATCTGAAAATTTTACTATTCTACCTAGCAATCTATGACGCATTTTAGGTCCAATAGTAGAAAGAGGATCCACAACAACCCCTTTAAATTCATATTGACCATTATCTTTTTCTATCCCAATTTCAATATTATACGGACCTGTTGGACGAATTTGATTTACATCTAATTTTTTTGATATTTTTAATGATTTTCTCGAATTTTTATATGGCAAAAGCGTTGATGAATATAAATCAAAATCTTTTTTTTCATAGAAAGAAACAGGCTTATCCACATAATTATTTACAATGTCTACGTTATACCCCTTTAAAAGCTTTTTAACTTCTTCAAGATTATAATTATTGTCTTTTGTGAAATAAATAGTTTTTAAAATTTCCCCTTCTTGAACTTTCAAGTTATTTGTCATTATATTTTCAAGTCTAGTTTTTCCAGCATTCAAACCACTAACAGACATGGTTCGATGCATTTTCTCAAGTTGAGAGTTATTCCACGCAAACATCAAAATTAAGGGTAAAACCGCAGTTACAAAAAAAACAATAAAAAAGTATTTAGCAAACTTCAACATAACTTATTCTCTGACAATAATACAAAATAATAACAAAATAATCTTAAAAAGCCTATTTTACAAATAAAATGATAACATTTTGAAGTCCACTATAAATGGCCCCAAAGAGCCATAAAACAGACTATTAATCCATAAAATAATTGTATGTTGTATCTTCTAATTCATCTATATATTCGTTAACTTTTTTAAGTCTTTCATCCATATTAGGATATCTTCTTCTAAAATTACATAAATCTGCTTGAATATCTCTCCAAGGCACTTGAATGTCGCACAATGCTAAAGCATCATTCAACTCTTGTTTTTCAGGCATAGTAAAACCAAAATTCAATTCATTTTTTTCACCAGCTAGTATAATCTTTCTCAAAAGATTACGTCTTGACCCTACAGCCATAACATCATATTCAGCCTTAGTGTTTCTATCAAAAGAAGTCAAAAAGACTTTAACCATACCAGCTAAAGAATTAAAAAACTTATCATTTGGATCGACCATATCATCAACAATTTTTATCTTATCGCCATCTGCTATAAAATTATTTGGATTTATTGTATCAAAACTTTTTCTCATAGAAGAAGCTGTTTTAAAATCAGCAGCAACATCATCAAATGCTTCTTGTGGCAATTGAGCAAATTTTTTCAGATAAACATCTCTGTAATAGCTCATTTTTTGCCAATTATTTTCTAGACCTTCTTTTACTCCTGCACAAACAGGTTCAGATGTTATTGTCGCATTTTTTAGAATTTTGATATCATCAAATTTTGCCACATAATCTCCATAAAATGTTTTAAACTTATCCAATATCGGATTATCGTTTAAAGAAAAACTTCTGACTTCCATTTGTGCATTATGAGCTTTTTTCAACACAAACTCATCGTCTATTTTATAAACAGCTCCAAATTCACCTGAACCTTTTAAATTTTCTGGATTCAAAACCTTGGATAATAGATTTTTAAACATCTCTATTAAATTGGTTTCTTTTGTAGCATCCTTGATATTATTCAAAGCATAATCTTTGAGCTCCTTTGAAAATTCAGATTGCACCCCACTGAAAGAAACTCTTTTATTTTTTGAAATTGATTGTTGCTTATTATAGTTAAAATTTGTTTGAAAATTTATGTGCATATTTACTTACTTCCTTAAATAGTTTAAGGAAGCTCAAAATTTAAATTGCCAACAAAATTTAAAAAAGTAATTTTTATTTACAAAATATCAATCAATTACCTTAAAAAATTTGTCACTAATCTTTTTATCCTGCAAAATATACAAGCATCTTTTTCTTTTATCTCTTTAATTTCTGAAATTTTGTAATTTTCAGGCTGTGGAGTTCTTTTATATTGAACTTTAGGGACCCCTAAAAGCATGACGTACACAGGCTTGTACCCTGAAGGAATCTCTAACATTTCACATATTTCAGGGTAAAATTTCAAACAAATCTGGGCAAAACCACACCAGCAAGTGCCAAGTCCAAGATGTTGCGCATATAATTCGATATAGCTCAATGCAATTATTGGATCCACCGTCGCACAAGGAGCTGTGAGAGGTGATGAAACGACAATCATATGCGGAGCACCTCTAAAAATAACATCTTCACCATTTAAAAATGCATCTTTATAACGTGAAAATTTGTTCATTATTGGAGAAAGTGCTTTATAAGACATTGTTTTTATTATCAAATCATTAACTTTGTTCCTGATAATATCCATCGCAGATTTTGTTTCAACTATCGAAAAATGCAAAGAATGTGAATTACATCCTGTCGGAATAAAAGGCAGCATATTTTTTAGCTTATCCATCAATTCTTTAGAGATTTCTTCGTCTTTATACTGTCTTACACTTCTTCTTGATTTAATAAGACTTAAAATATCATCATAATTTACGTCTTGGCTTTCATCAGGATTTTTATTATTAAAAGACAAAGCACCGGTTGGACAAATAGAAAAACAATGCTGACAAGCAATACATCTATTTTCATCATCCATTTTAGGAAAATTTTCGTCATCAAAACTTATACATCCTGAAACACAATCACTTACACAAAGCCCACAGTGCACGCATTTTTCTTTATCAATTGATATAGTTTTCATATTAACCTCACTATTAAACACAAAATAAATATTAAAAATATACTAAATCAAAACATCAAAATATTAAATAGTTATAGATTTTAATCTAAAAGACTAAAAATAGATTTACTCGAAAATAACAAAAAATTTTTTTATGAGTTTTATATAGCTGTATAACAAATATGAGAGGGATATTATAAATGCGTATTCAAAATGTTTTGGCCTGCAATTTTGTCAATGCACAAAATAATGTTACTAAAGAAAAAAACTCTACAAACCCAATAAAAAGCAAAGATACAGTTAGTTTTGGAAACTCTTATAATAGTTTATTTGCCAAAGCTATTCATCCAGATTTCAATATCAAATCATATGATGAAATATCCTCTTTATTCACACATTTGTGGTTAAGAGCAGCAATAGAGGGTAATGCAAAAGATTCTGTCGCAAAAACAATATTGCAGAAATCACCTACAACCTTTTTTCGCGACACATTAAAAGAATTTGCGAAAGGCTGCAAAGCAGGACTTATAAACCATGATGAAATTATAGTAGAACGTAATGGCTCACCTCTTATTACCGCTTACGACAAATTTGTAAACTTCTGTGATCCTATTAATGGCAGACATCATAACGACATAAAATTTGGCTTTGACGGTGATAAAGTCTTTATTGAACGTTTATACGACAAAGCAAAATTTTATGATAATCACAATTTGCACTCTTATACAAGATATACAACAGACTTTAGTGAATCAAGCACAACTTATTACAAAAGAAATGGCGAAGAGGATTCTTTAAAGTCATTTTTTAAAGGTCTTATAAGTTAATATAAATTTGTCTAAGTTTTTCCACTTTTATTTCACAGGATTTTAAAAAAAAACAAAACATAAAAAACAAGTAGGTAAGAAAATAAATCTTACCTACTACTTTATTAAATATAAACAATTTGCAATGTACTTTAAACCATTTTTTTAAACCATATTTCTTGCATAATCTAAAGCAACTTCATTAGATTTAAATAATATTACCTTTATTAAAACAAATAGCAATATTATTTATAAACCAATTTTTTGATCCAGTTTAAAATAATTTATTAAAGAAAATATCGCAACTAACTCTTTAAATGTTTTTCTGTACAGCTCTTTATTTAATAAGGAATTGCTTATATCGCCCACCTCGAAGAATCCATCACTGCAAGAATTAGAATTTTGCTGCATTGAATCAATCAAAGAAACGATGCAATTTCCTAAAAAGAAATACAAATATCCATCTTTGCAAACAAAGTCTAACGAAAGCATAAGCATTACCATCTGTACATTTTTGATTTTTTCCATAAATGTAGGTGTCAAAATATATCTGGCTGCTACCTGATCATCTGAATATATATTATAGTTTTCATTAAAATCTCTATCTTCAAGAAGTATTTTGTCTAATTTTCTTGTAACTCTATTTTTAGTATGCAAATCAAACACATCAATATTCAGTTTACCATCTTGTAAATATAATTTATGTTCCTGCATAAAACTTTGAGCCTGACTTATTGATTTAAACAAAGGATTATCAAGGAATTGTATAACATTAGGAGGACACATCTCAGGTTCTTTTTGGGCAAAAGCCTTGATCATGTTGATATAATTGTCAATTCTAATTTTTTGTTCTGCAACAAGAATGCCATCAAAAGTTTTGTTTAATTTAATTTTAAGAATCAGCCCATTAAAATCTTTAACATCGCTAGAACCCTTTTTCTTCTTTTTTTCATAATGATAAATCTGTGTTTCCATCAAAGTTACAGGTATATCTTTATAAATTCCAGAAATCGCATCATCATCTATTTTTCTTGCAGCTCTTGGATATAAACCTAACGCCTTAATTTCTTTCAAAGATAAAACTTCTTTATTTAAAATAGAGAAATTACCAAAAGCAGAAAACAGATGAGGAAGCAAAGCCAATTTGAGCTTTTTTCGGAAATCCTCTCTTACTTTTTTTGATAAAATCATTGAAATAGCGAGCAAAATAGAAGATAAAGCGAGACCGACAATCAACACTTTTGGTGGAAGAATATGTCGACAAGCTAAAAATATAAATAAACACAAACCTATAACAGAAACAATCAAAACAATAATTAAAAAATCAAATTTCTTCTTTTCCTGTACTCTATAATTTTCCAAATTACTTAATTGAGGTGCAATTTTAGATTCGTAAATTTTATCAAATGTTGCATCAACTTCCTTACCATTCATAATATCTCACCTTACCCTAATTCTTATTAAAAAATTCCGCTGCACTAACAGACTGTCTTTCATTTTCTTCTATTGTGAAAAATTCTGTTGCTTTTATATTAAGCATTTTTGCAATTACAGATGATGGAAAAATTTCAACAGAATTTTTCAAATCCAATGCGGCAGCATTGAAAAATCGTCTTGCTGCAGCAATATGTTCTTCGACTTCATTGTACGTCTGCATTGCAACTACCATAGTCTGATCGGATTTTAATTGAGGATAGTTTTCCACAGCTACCATTATTTGCTTCATTTTATCTCTAATTTGAGCATCTAAATCTATTTTCTCATCAATGTTAGAATACTCATTTCCAAGATTCATTGCCTGTGTTCTAAGTTTTGTAATATCCTCGATCAAAGAACGTTCATGTTCCATAAATTTTTGTGCTATTGCTAGTATATTAGGAATAAGATCATATCTTTTTTTCAACTGAACATCTATTGAAGCAAAAGCTTCCTGAACTTTATTCTTTTTCTGAATTAACCCAGCATACAAGAAATATGATCCAAATAATAATAAACCACCAATTGTACCAAATAAGTTATTACCAAAATTTAATTCCATAGAAAAAACCCCTTCATTTGTAACTTAAACACATGAATATCATTATATAAAACAAAACGAAATCATCTAAATAAACTATTCTCTGAATTTTAATAATATCTACTGCTTACTAACTTTAGTAAAATGACCACATAGCAATTGAATGTATAGATATAAAGAAAGTTTGGCATTTTTTAAAAATTCGCAAATCAAAAAAAACAAAATGATATGGATTATCCTATCACTCACGCTCGAACTTATGACAATATTTTAACTTGTAATGCTCTTCCACTAAACAAAAAAGACCCTTGCGGGTCTTTTAAAAATCGGAAAAGGAGGGATTCGAACCCTCGAGGCAGATTACTCCACCTAACACCTTAGCAGGGTGCCGCCTTCAGCCGACTCGGCCACTTTTCCAAAAGCGTAAGATAATCTTATCAAAAAAATCCTTTTTTTACAAATTATTTATAAAAAACCAATCTAGCTAAGCTTTTTTATGTTTTCAGAAGCAAATTTTATCAACGCTTCATAAGTTTCTCTAATTTGATTTTCTTCAAAATTGTCAACTTGATTTAAATTAAAAGACAATTCTAACAAATTTTTCTCATGACCTGAAAGTTTTTCAAAAAGCAATTTTTTCGTGTTTATATAATCTCCATTTTGAAAACAAAATTTTGCTTGTAACACAAAAAACAAAGATTTTAGTACAACTTTAAGATCTGACTTTCTATCTTTACTGTATAAAAAAGAATGACAAATTGCATGGTATAAACTTTCAGAACCGATTTTTACAGCTAATTTAGCATCTTCTTTTTTCGGTTCAGGAATGATATTTTTTAAATCACCATATAAAGCTTTGGTATCATTATATAGTTGAAACAACTCATAAGCCGACCAATTTTGAAGCTCTTGTTTTCCACTAATAAACCCACAAGCTTTTTCTTGAAAATCCATAGTAGAAACAATTTTTTTATATTTTTCTAATTCTAAAATACCAACTTCATCCAGAATGATAACCATGTCAATATCACTATTTTCATTAGCTTCTTTTCTTCTGTAGCTTCCTTGATAACCAACAAAAATTAGTTTTTCATTAAAACTTTCTTTCAATTTTTCAACTATTTCACAAAGCCAATTTTCTATATTAAACATATAAACCTCTATTTTATTAATACAAAATACTACTCACTTATCCAATTTTAATCTTCTAAAATTATTGTATGTTATATTAAAGAAAAATTTAAGGAGAAAAAAATGAAAAATTGGATTATTGCTATTGCGATTTTGATTATACCAATGGTTACATATTACGTATTAGACAAAACAAATTCAAACACCTCAGGTTTTGAAGCCCAAGCATCTTATAATAAACCAGTTGTTATAAAATTCTATTCACCTATGTGTCTAGATTGCAAAAAACTAGATACAGTTGTAAAAGAAATAATGCCTAAATACGCTGACAAAGTCACCTTTCAAAATATAAATGGACAATCAAATGACAAAAATACGCAGGCTCTGGTTCAAAAATACAATATCAACCTTGTGCCTACAATGGTATTTGTGAAAAAAGATGGCAAAATTTATAAAAGAACAGAAGGAGCTTTAACTAAAAAAGAGCTTGAAAATATTCTAGATGGTCTTATCGAATAAGATCTTAAGAGGTATCTTTTGTGGAAAATTTTATATCATTTTTTCAAACACAAATAAAAAGTGAATTTTCAATTATTGTACTAATTTTATGTTTTTTAGGAGGTATTGTATCCTCACTATCTCCTTGTGGAATAGGAATGTTGCCTGTTGTCGTGAGCTATATTGGAGCATCTGACAAACAAAAAACATCAAAAACGCTTTTACAAATTACATTTTTTATAATTGGACTTGCTATTTCTCTCACAGCAATAGGAATCATTGCAGCATTGACTGGCAAAGTCTTTGGAGCTGGGAATAGAGTCTATTTTGTCCTGCTTTTAACCTCTTTAATCTTAATTTTTGGATTAAATTTAATTGGCTTAATAGAAATAAATTTCCCTGTGCTTGTCAAAAAATTTCCGCAAAGTGATAAATACAATGGAATGATTTATCCAATGGTTTTAGGTATGGTTTTTGCGTTTGCAACAACACCATGTTCTACACCAATCCTTGCAGGCATAATGGCAGCTGCATCTTTGAGTACAAATATCATATATGCTGCATTAATGCTGTTTTTGTTCTCAATAGGACAAGGAATGATAATACTTGTAGCCGGATTATTCACGTCTGTACTTAAAAATCTGTCCTCATTCGCAAAATTCTCTGATATATTGACCAAAATTAGCGGTATCATTTTGATACTATTTGCAGTTTATCTATACTATAAGGTCTTTTATCAATTTATTTAGCTCTACCAGTAGCTTATTTTATCTTCTTTAATTACCAATGCAGCACAATTAAGACCATTTGAAGGGTTAGATAATGAACAACCTTGGGTTGAATAAGATCCACCTGCTTGGACACCTTTGTCTTTTACTAATCCAAAATAAAAAATATCTTTGCCACCTTCATTCGGCTCTCTTAGTCCATTAACATCAACTATAAAGCCACCTAATAAAGTGCTAGCTGGATCAAGACCATAATCAGCAGGCTGGCAGCCTCCATTCGCACACGATTTTAAAGCGAGCATGCTACCATCAGACAAAATAATCTTATGATAACTAGCATCACTGTTATAATCTGGCAAATCCGAGCCATCTAATGCTTTTGGATTTTCTGGGAAACATCCTGCAGCGGTTCCACAATCTTGCATTACTTTAAACTTAGGTTTATATAAAGCAATTATATCCTTTTCACTTGCCCATTCCCAACCATCGACAGGACCTTCTTCCACCTGAATCAATCCTGTAGCAGTTGATAAAACCCCAGACATTTTTTTTAGTCTGCCGACATTATCTCTATTTCTTGCATTATACATAAGAGATGGAATAGTCATTGAAGCAATTACACCAATAATCATCAATGTAATTAGAGTCTCTGCTAAGGTAAATCCTGCTTTTTTTGTCATGTAAGAAAAATACCCATCATCTTAATTTTCTAATCTATTATAAACTTTTTTTCGATAAAAAAAAAGCTATAAACGAGGGGTTCATAGCTATTAGATTAGGGATATGCGTATCGTCGTCTTTATTTAAGGAGTATAGTGTTATTCTACACATACTTTAGTTGCAGAAAATCATACATTATTATGAATAATTTTTAAGTTGTTCATACAAATAAGCGATTAAAACATGACATTTCAGAACAAATCATTAAGCTATAATACGGAATCGGAATAAATTAGGATTTAAGACTCAGTCTCCAAAAAGTTCTACACCAAAAGTATGAATTGTTTAATTATTGCTTAATTAATCCTAATCTATGCCGAGTACGTAGATAGGGCAGATTGACAAAATCAAGTTTCAAAGGGTGTTAAAATTTGTATAACAGTATTTATCCGGTACAAATAAAACCATATGTACCGCCACAAAATAAAAAGGCGGTCTCTAACAAAGAAGATGAACAAGAATCATCTCAGTCTTCTGCTGACTTAAAAAAAGACAATCGCAGTCTAAACTCATCTAATGCAACTGACCCCAATGGAAAAAGCAAATACGCTAGACAGGAATTTCCTAATGGAAAAAAATCAACAATTGATTATTCCAAATCTCAGGTAAATATTGCTCAAATCCTAACTGACTTCAAAAACACAGCTATTGCAATTGGTTCACCTCCAAACATCATTCAAGAAGTAAACCAATATCTTTCTTTAGCTGAAGCTCAATCACTCAAAAATGAGCCTAATAAAAAGATTATCCAATCAAATTTAAAAAATGCATCTAACATTCTTGATGATTTTATTTCAAAGACTTTGAATAAAGATTCAAAAGTAGTTGAAAATTGGATTGATGCGTTATTTTTGCAACAGGTAAACTACAAATCTGACCCAACAACAATAAATGAAGACTTCCTTGTCAAACTCCCAGATGACAACGGAGAAATGAAGCCTATATCAAAGGATCTTTCACCACAAAGCACAGAACAAGAAACTAAAACTGAAGAAAAATTAGTTGAAAATACTGAAATAGCAAAAGAACAAACTTCAGAAAACATATCAAAGGTCAAAAACAAAAATATATATATCCCTCAAGATACCAATATAAGAAAAACATTTCTTCAAGGTAAAAAATTCAGTGCAATAAATGAACCGGAAAAAGCCCTTTCTGCATTTATGTCATCCTTAAAATATGCCCAACAAACAGGAGATAAAAAAGCAGAAGGAATGATTTGCTATGAAATTGGAAACATATATGACAATAATGATAATCTAGAAGAAGCCCTAAACTACTATAATCAAGCACATCTCGCATCTGATGACAATAATTTAAAAGCGAAAGCATATTACTCAATGGCTCAAATTTATGATGATGTTGTTTATTTTGAACCTGCAATGGAACACTATTTCGCTGCCATATCATTTGCAGGTGAAGCAGAAAATTTAAACGCCCAATCAAAAGCCCTCTGCAACATAGGAAGCATGTATGCAGAAAGATACGATGTGTATAAAACACATGAATTCTATAACACAGCCAAAAACATTGCCCTTGAAACTAACAACAATAAAACAATGGGTGCAGTATGGTCAAAATCAGGTGACTCTATGTCAATTCTCAATGAAAATGTTAATGCCCTTCAAGACTATAAAGCATCCGCTCAGTTCTATGAAAAAGCTGAATCGCCTATTAAAATGGCAAAAAACTATGAGAAAGCTTCATCAATAATGATGAGACTTGGCAATAAAAATAAAGCCCATTCGCTTTTACAAAAAGCCCAAATCCTAGCAAAATCAGCAAATGATTATGATTATGCAAAAAAATTAGAAAAACAAATTAGTATATTTTAAGAAAATAAATGCCAAAACGGGTAATTTTATTCTTGTTGGTTAATGTTAGATTGATTACATCAAATCAATAAGGGAATTACTATGAAAAAATACATAATGGAGTTTATCGGAACATTTTTTCTTGCACTGACAGTTGGCTGCGTGATTGCAGTAAATGGAGGAACTCCATTCGCGCCACTTGCAATAGGTGCAATACTTATGATAATGGTCTATGCCGGTGGAAAAATTTCTGGAGGACATTATAATCCAGCAGTGACAACGGCTGCTGTGTTACGTGGTGCATTAAATTTAAAAGAACTCATTCCTTATTTTATTGCACAAATACTAGGTGCAACATTAGCCTCATTTGTAGTCATATTATTCACAAATTCTTCTACTATAATTTCAAATGACGAATTTGATATGCTATTCCTTATAATAGGAGAGCTTCTTTTCAGCTTTGCTTTAGCATTTGTTGTTTTATTAACAGCAACTTTTAAAGAAACTGAAAATAACTCATATTTTGGAATGGCAATAGGCTTCACAGTAACAGCAGGGATTTTAACTGTTGGAACATTGTGTCCTTGTGCTTTTAACCCAGCAGTAGCATTTTCAATGGGAATCTTACATATTATAAGCTGGAAAATAGCAGTTATAACTATATTCACAAACCTTTTTGGTGGAATGTTTGCAGCAATGATATTTCATCTTGTGACAAAAAAAGAAATCTTTGACTAATAATGGCAATATAACACTGTTTGTAGTATTTTTTAGATAAAACAACAAACAGGAATAAAAAAATGAAAGATTTCAAAACAGGTTTTGTAGCGATTGTAGGACGTCCTAATGTTGGCAAATCGACATTATTAAATACAATTTTGGGCCAAAAAATTGTAATAGCGACAGATAAAGCACAAACCACCCGTAAAAGAATAAAAGGGATATTTACCAATGAAGAAGGACAGATAATTTTCATTGATACACCAGGAATTCACAAGCCACTGGATAAGCTTGGTGAATTTTTAATGGATGAAGCAAAATGCTCAATCCCTGATGCTGATTTAATATTATTTCTAGTTGACGTATCAGAACCAGCAGGTGCAGGAGACAAATGGATAGTTGAAAACTTACTCAAACAAACAAATACGCCAACAATAATAGTTTTAAATAAAGTAGATAAATTAAAAGATCCGATAAAAAAAGAACAAAATATTCTTACATATAAAACTCTTTTTGAAACAAATCTTCCAACAGCAAGAGTTTCAGCTCAAACAGGAAGAAATATTGATACACTAATATCAACTATTTTAAGAAAACTTCCAGAAGGAGAGCCTGTATATTCAGAAGAAGATCTTACTGATGAAAGCATGCGTTCAATTGCACAAGAAATTATAAGAGAAAAAATTCTTTTAAATACAAAAGATGAAATCCCTCATAGCGTCGCTGTGATAATTGAAAAATATGAAGAAAAAGAAGATATAGATAGAATTTTTGCAAAAATTCATGTTGAACATGAAAGTCAAAAAGGAATAATGATTGGCAAAAAAGGACAAATGCTCAAAAAAATCGGCACTCAAGCAAGAATTGAGCTAGAAAAAATGCTGGACAAAAAAGTTTATCTTGAGCTGAACGTCAAAGTTTCGAAAGACTGGAGAAAGAAAACTCCTGATTTAGAAAATTGGGTGTAAAACAAAAAGCTCGTATTTATAAATACGAGCTTTTTAATATAAATTTTTGCCAGTTTTAATTAACCATTACTTTTTGGAATAAGCCCTTTAACAAAATCAACAGCTTTTCCAACATATGTATTAATAAATTCACCTGCTTTTGCAACACCTAATTTAGCATAATGAAGACCCTTATCTACAACACCAGCATCAGCCTTTAACACAGCATTAGGATCAAATGTGCCTGGTAAATATTTTCTTGCTAAACCAGTTGCAGCAGCGAGTACAACTAAAGCAATCACTGTATTTCTAAAGCCATGACTTTTTTTCTTAGCAGGTTGACCAGCAGCATCCATTGGACTGCTTGCAGCAGGTTGCTGAGCAGCATTGCTGTAAGTAGGTGCTTTAGAAATAGTACTTTGACTCATAGGTGTAATAGTTGAGAAATTCACTGACATATAAAACACTCCTTTTTATTAGACTTGTACAAGCACAAAACTCATAAATAAAATTTATTGCCACATGATAAAAAATTAAGCAGAAAGATGATACATTTTGTTACATTATAGCATTTTTTTATATATTTTGGAATATTTTTTTTAAAACTGTAATCATGTTTAATATAAGGAATAATTAAGAGGTAGGAAACATGGGTGAGAAGTTTATTATTGATAATCAAATAATTGAAAATGCAAAATCAATCGCAGCAAAAATAGAAGATAAAAATATAAGAAAAAGAGCTTATGCTCTAGCTATTGGTGCTATAAGTGTGTCAGAATTTTTATCTAGTGAAGGAATTGACATAAAAACAAAACTAAGCCTATTTAGAGTTCCTTCAGTTGCAAAAAGCATTGAGATTGCTGATATCTATTTTGGAGATGCAAGACTAGATGTCAGAGTAACGTTTAATGATGAAACATTTTCAATACCTAAAACCCATGAAAAATATTCAGCAACTCCTGATGCATATATTGTATTAAAACTTGATTCCTCACTTAATAATGCAGAAATATTAGGTTTCATAAATCCTAAGGAAATTGAATACCCAGATAGCAATTTTGAATATTACACATTGTCGACTAATATACTAAAACCTATATCAGAATTAAGAATATTCCTTACTTCATTAAAACTCAAAATGATGCCATTCTCATCAGAAGAAAATGACAAAATAAAAGAACTTGCAGCAGCATTTATTGATGAAGAAATAACAGAAAGTGAAAAAGTTTATTTTATTAAACACGTTGTAGCTTGCGCAGCTTGTAGAGAAAGTCTTTGTGAATTAAATGAGTTTGATACAATCGTCAGCCAAATGAAAAACCATGAAGATTTGCTCAATGATAGCACTTTAAATATTCTTACAGGCAATCCTAAAGCTGCAGAAAAAAATACAGAAAACAACTTTCCCATTAAAGAGGAAAATGAAACTGCAGTGCTTATACCGCCGCTGGTTGAAGCCCCACCAGTTCTGCCTGCTCCTCCAATTGTTCTTGATACACCGTCTATTACTCAAGAAATCAGTGAGGAATCAATTAACGAAATAGACACTAAAGAAACAACATTAGATAATTTAGTATCAAATGAAGAACTCGAACCTTCAGAAACTGAAACTGAAGAAAATCTGGAAAGTGAAACAGAGATTGAGCTTTTAGAAGAAAATGAATTGTTAGAAGAACCTCAACCAGAAGAGGATGCAATTGAACCAGAAAATGATATTGAAACAATTTATGAAGATATCAATGATTCAAAAGAAGATGAAACAAAAGAAAATTCTGTTGAAACAGACGAAATTGTCTCAGAAGTTCCTGATTTAGAACTTATTTCTGATGACACAGAAGAAACAGAAAACATTGAAGAATTAAACCCAGCTGATACAGACATAATAAAAGAAGAAACAGACTCTTTAGAAAATATTTCTGAAGAAACAGAAACAGAATTAGAAAATGAAGAAACTCCAAACATAGAAGATTCAGAACCTATGTTATTAGAAGAAGGCGAAGCAAATGCAAATACTACTGAAACAGATGAAACAATCTCAGAAGTTCCTGATTTAGAACTTATTTCTGATGACACAGAAGAAACAGAAAACATTGAAGAACTAAACCCAACTGATACAGACATAATAAAAGAAGAAACAGACTCTTTAGAAAATATTTCTGAAGAAACAGAAACAGAATTAGAAAATGAAGAAACTCTAAACATAGAAGATTCAGAACCTATGTTGTTAGAAGAAGACGAAGCTCTAATTTTGCATGAAGATTCTGATAAAGAAGAGGTTTTGGAAAATCTTGAACCAAAACAAGAAGATAATCTTGCAGAGTTAGTAAATAAAACAGACAATGATCTAACAGAAAACCAAGAAGACAACATAATTCACGAAAATGAATCTTCTGAATTAGAATTAGAAGACCTAGAAACATTAGATAGCCTTGGAAACCTCGAAGAGCTACATGAAAATGCAGAACCATTAGAAGAACTATCAGAAATCATAGAAGAACACGAAGATATAGAGCAAAATGAAACAGAACAACAAGAAACTGTTGCTGAACAATCTTCAGAACCTTCTGAATTTGCCACAATTATGGAAAATTCAGAAGAAAATACGGAAAATGATTTATTAGCTTTAAATAATGATGAAGAAATTGGAGCACTTGGCGAACTTGAAGAAATCAAAGAATTAGACCAAGAACACGATGATACAAGCCTTATAAACTCAACTGAAAAAGAAAGTTCACAGAATTCTTTCTTGTTAGATGAAGTAGCTGATGAAAAAGCACAAACAGAAAGCTTAGAAGATTTGTCTGCTAACAATGAATCATTAACAGAAGAAACTGAAGAAGAAATGACAATACAAGAACAAGAAAACATTGTAGACAATCTTCAAGAAACAAATGATGACAATATTCAAGAAATAAAAGCAGATGAAGAATTAACATATGAAAACAATGAAGCACTAGAAAATTCATTTATGCAAGAACCAGTTGAGCTTAATTACGATGACGAAATTGGAATAAATCAAGAAGCTCAAAACTCAACAGAACAACAAGAACCAAATCAAGAAGCAAATACTGTTGATGCAGAAATACAAGGTTTGTTAGATGACGATTTACTCGCACTATTATCAGATAATGACGATGAATCAACTACACAAACGGCACAAGATTTCACTCACTACGTTGAAGAAAATCAAGCAGAAGATAGTGATATGCAAGAAAACTTTGAACAAAACCTAATAAATGAAACACAAAGTGTTGAAACAGATGAAATCAATCAAGAAGTAGAACCACAAAATGAATCAACAGAAAATATCGAAACACTTTTCGATAAAACAACAGAAAACGCTGAAGCAGGGGACGAAAACAACGTTATAGACGTAGATGAAGAACCTATTTCAGAAGCAACTGCCAACGCAGCAAAAAAACTTATTATAGGAGGAGCCTTGCTCGTTCTTCTTGCTGGGGGTGCTGGTGCAGCTTGGTTTATGAATCATAGCAAAGCTGTTAATGATAATACAGATATGCTAGATGCTACTAATCAAAGTGATTCATTATTTGATTTTGAAAACAAAGGTAAAGATGAAAATAATGAAGGTCCAGCTGTTTCACAAGATATAAACAAATCTATGGCAAATTCTTTCTCTGATAAGCCAGCAGCAATTACAATAACAAAAATCTCTTGGCAAGTTAGCGAAAAACTAGCAACTGAACCTTCTGTTAAAGAATATTTACAAACCGCAGGAAAAAATATTCAAATGAATTTACAAAATGATTTAGCAAATTCTGCTGACGTAACATTTAATCCTAGCATAAAAGTGTCATTTGAAATTGCACCAGATAACACAATGAAAGGTATGCAAGTACTGGAATCTAGCGGTTCTGACAAAATTGACGAAACAGTATTAAGAAGTATTAAAAACACTCTTAAATACGTTAGCGTACCTAAACTTAAAGATTTTAAATCTGATTATTTCTTAACCATAGTAATAAATTTCTAATTATATGATATGATATAATCAGTTAATTAGTATTATAAATTGGACTGAGGGAATTGGATACTTTACAGGAACAAAGAGATCTTATAGAAAGACTTATAAAATCTAACAACAAATACTTTGGTAACGAAGATTTGTTAGATGATTTCTGCTCTGAAACATACAAAAGATCACATTCACTATTTGAGAATGTAGATATTAAAGACATTGAAAATTATATAGCTAAAGTAGCCAATACAGCTATTTTAAATGTCTTGAAAGATAATGGCAGAGTTAGAAGAAGAAAAGAATCTTACATAAGCACAAAAGAAATACTAATAAATCCACTTCCAGCAAAACCTAAAACAGAAGATACAGTTTCTTATAACAATACAGATGTTACTCAATCAGATTTCGTATATGAAATTGCGGATCCAAGAGACTCATTTGAAGAAAAAATCGTAAGAAAAGATTTACTTCAAAAAGTTGTGGATATAGTTTTAGTTGCACAAAAAAACAATCCTTCTAAAGAATATCTAAAAATCTTTTATTTAAGATATGTCAAAGAAATGAAGCAAAAAGAAATATCAAAAGAAGTCAATATTTCTCAGTCAGAAGTTAGCAAAAGACTTATTGAAATTTCTGAAATAGTTAAAGCTCATTTCTAATCTTAACGTCTTATTTAATTCAAATAAAATTTATACTATAATTATTCTGTTATTTAGCTAAACGGTTGTTTTGAAATGCGTTGTTTTAAATGCAAAAAAGAAATAGCAGATAATCTTTTACGATGCAACTTCTGTAACACTAAAGTACAGACGGTTTGCCCTGTCTGTGGCGAGCTAAATCCAATAACAACAGAGTATTGCAAAGGCTGTGGGCTACAATTAATAAAATATTGCCCTGTTTGTAAATGTGCAAACCTTCCAAACGCAAAACAATGTAGAAAATGTTCTGCAAGCTTTGAGGAAAATAAAGAACAAAAAGAAATAGCCGTCAACAAAAGTAATGATATTAAAGAAAATACAAATACAATAGCAAAAGAAATAAACATTATTTCTGAGGATAATGCTCAAAACTCAGAAATTTCTAAAAAAGATGAAAACGAACAACAATTAGAAACAATCCTTTCCAAAGAAGAATTTGAAGAAGAAAAAGAAGAAGATTTCTCAATAGAAGAACTACCAGATAATGAATTAATAGATTTTGCTGATGGAGACGATATTGATAAAATCGATTCAACAAAACAAATTGAACAAGAAAAAAATATAGATGAAAATTCTGATTCTATTGATGAAGCACAAGATCAAGTCACAGAACAAACAAATGATGATGAGATTTCTTTAACAGAAACACAAATAGAAGATCTTGAAGAGAGTAGCCTTTTGGGTTTAGCTGATACATCAGATAAAATTTCAGAAGAGCTCGAAAAAGAAGATATAAAACCAGATTCAATTATCAATGCAGATGCAGCTAAAAATTTAAATAATGAACAAGCTAACAAACAATCTGATAACGAAAAAGAAGCAGCAAATTCAGAAGACACTGCATACGAAAATACAAAAGAAGAAAAACAACTTATTGAAATAAAATCATATGACCAAATAAAATGCAAATCGCTATTAACACAAGCAATTAGAAAACAAGAAAAAAGAATTATTGGAATTAGTGCACCTGAAGGCTACGGAAAATCAACTGTTTTAAAATATCTATTTAGTGATTTAGTCCATCAAAACTATGCTTGGCTATGGGGAGAATGTAGTGCAAATTCTCAAATAAGTCCTTTTGGCATTTTCCAAGAAATGATATTAACTTTTTTCAACATGCCGAATTTTTCTAATATGTCAGCAGAATTCATAAAAGATGCAAAAAAAATGCTGTCAGAGACCCTTCCTTTGCTCTCTCAGGAAGACATATTTAATCTTTTTAATTTCTTATATCCATCGCTAACATCCAGCTTTGAAGAAATACTAATAAATAAAGACACAACATTTGCATTGTTAGAAAAAGTTATCCTAGAAATTTCGAAAAAAGCTAAATTGATTATTGTTATAGATGATTTTGACATGATAGATGGTGCTTCGTATGCATTCCTTTCTTATTTCATAGAACAAAATCATCTTTCAGAAAATATTAAATTGATAATCTCGTATAAGGATAATAGAATAACACAAGGTTATTTCTACTCAGAAAAACTTGCTCAAAACCAATATGAAGACATAAGATTAGCAAAACTTTCTAAAAAAGATGCTGAAAATTTTGTCAAAATGTTTTTAAATGGAACAAATTTGTTCCCAGAAAATATTTTTGAAGAAATATATGAATACTCAAAAGGTAATAGTGCATACATTGAACAAATAATGGTTCTTTTCAATGAAAACAATGCATTTTATCCAGAAGGAAATACTCTAAAATATAAAACAACCGAATTAGAATCTAATATTCCAAGAAATATATACGAAATTCTAACAATGAGAGTTTCATATTTGCAACAGAAATATCCTGTTGTATATAAAACACTTTGCACAGCCGCCATTATGGGCAATAAATTCAATGTAAAACTTTTGGAAATAATAATGAAAATAAAAAGTGAAGATTTCCAAAAAGTCTTACAAATGCTTACAACATTCGCTTATTTATCACAGTTTAACAACAATATTTTTGAATTTAAAAACACTCTTTTATGGAAATTTATTTATGAAAGAGCAAAACAAAGCGCTGATTTTGTCGTATTAAATGAAAAAATCTTTGATATCATAAATGCATTTACACTTTCAAGTAACGCACTGAAAGCACTAGTTGCACAAAATTTAAACCAAAAACTACTCGCTTTAAATATATGGACTGAAAACATTAAATTATGTGCATATTTAGGCGACGAACATTTATGGACGCTTTCTCAAAAACAATGTTTAAAAATTGTCCAAGAAATTAACCCTGAAAATAATAACGTAATTATAAACAACATACATGAAAGACTAGGCAAACTTTTATATATATCAAGGCCACAAGAGGCAGTTCCGTACTTATCATCTGCCATAAATAATGCTATAAAAGTTCAAAATATCCCTAAAATCATTGAACTTTCAGGATATCTTTCAAAAAGCTGCGCATTAACAGGAAATTACCACGGGGTAATTGAAGCAGTGGATACAGTACTTAAATTTGTTGAAAAACCAGAAAATAAACTCGAATGCGCACTTGTAAAATTCAAAAAACTAAATGCAATGTTCAGCATAGGAAATGCCGAAGAAATATATAACCTAGCATCAAATGAAATAATACCAATTGTAGAACAAGCATTGTCTAACGTTATCCCAACTAACGGAATTTCAATGAATGTTATATACGAAACTTGGCTTGAATGCAATCTCACGGTAGCAATGGCATTAATTTCTCAAGACAACAACAAAAGTTTTGCTATTTTAAATGTAATAGACGAAATAGTAGCCAAAAATCATGTAGAAAATAAAAACTATCTTCAACGTCTAAAAATAGCAAAAGCACTTGCTTACACAATGCAAGGTTCAATAAAACAATCTGAAGATATTCTTATTACATTCTCACAAGAAACAGCAAATGATACAGTAGAACCACAAATCATCTCGTTGTGGAATTTTACAAATATCTTAAACAAATTATTCAAACAAGAATGGCAAAATATCAAGGAAGATCTCTTCTCAATAGTCACTTTTGCTAACAATTATAATGATGTACTAATTAAAAATATTTTAAAAGTATTTTTAGGAAAAATTCTTCAAGAAGAAGGAAATCTTTCAAAAGCACTTGATATTTATAATGAGCAAGTTACTGTTTTCGCAAAAGAAAAAATAGCTATTGGCGCACTTCTTTGCTGGTATTACATTGCCAAAATAACACTTGTCACAGATGGTAGTGACAAAGCTCTTGATATTGCCCAAAAAGCATTAGACGTTGCAAAAAACCCAAAAATCAGCAACTACTATTTTATAGTTCTTTATAAAAAACTTATTGCAGAAATATTCCTTATAAAAGGAGACACTGAATCATCAAAAATGTATATAGAAAAAGCTTTGATGATTGTAAAACAATATGATATGAAATTATTAAAAGTATCTTTATACCAGCTATATGCAAAATATCTTGAAGAAATGGTTTCTAAAAAACCAGAAAATAAAACAAATTATGCACAAAATGCAATGAATACATACAAAAAAGCCATTTCATTAATTTCAAATTTAGAAATTCCAGCAGTTGAAGCTGAAATCCAAAAAAACTTAAACTCATTCAAAGCATTTTGCCAATTAAATAATATTAAAATCTAAACCTCTTTTATTAATGAAGTAAGAAGCATTTTAAAAGAATTTTTTACCTTTTCAGCTGTCTCAACAACTTCAGCATGAGAAAGCCTAGAAGGGTGAACACCAGCTGCTGAATTAGTGATACAGCTTATACCAAGGACATTCATACCACAATAATTAGCGACTAATGCTTCAGGAACAGTTGACATACCAACAGCATCGGCCCCCATTATGCGCAGCATATTTATCTCCGCAGGAGTCTCATAACTTGGACCACTCATCGCAGCATATACACCTTTTCTTACGACTATATTTAAATCTTTTCCCAATTTTTGAACCAATTCTAACATCTTTTTGTTATAAACTTCGCTCATATCAGGGAATCTGTCACCTAATGTAGCATCATTTTCTCCGATTAAAGGATTAACGCCCATAAGATTTATGTGATCAGAAATAGCCATCAAATCACCTGCATTATACCCTTTATTTACACTACCAGCAGCATTAGTTATTATCAAAGTTTTTACTCCTAATTTTTTCATAACTTTGATTGGAAAAACAACTTTGCTTATATGATAGCCTTCGTAATAATGAAAACGGCCTTGCATAATTATAGCTTTTTTGCCTTCTACTTCAGCAAAAACTAACTGTCCTCTGTGCCCAGTCACAGTTGAAGTTTCAAAACCAGGAATTTCAGAATATTTTATTCTTATTCCTTCCAAATTATCTGCAAAATCACCTAAACCTGAACCTAAAATAATCCCAATCTCTGGCTCAAAATCTTTTATTTTCTTTTTTATGTAATTTGTAGACTCGTTTATCATCTGTTTCCCCAAATAACTATGACACTGGAAGCGGATTTTTAATAAAACTTGCTCCGAATTTTAAAGACTCAATATTATTAGGCAAAAGCTTTCTTTTCTTTTCTGAAAGAGTTTTCGCCATTTCTGTCATTGCACTGATAACAGATTCCATCTTCAAAACTTTTGTTTTTTCAATAAAAGCACCTAATGCAATAACATTAACAAATGCAGGCTGAGTAAGTTTATGAGCTAGCTCATTAAGTGGAATTTCAATATAATTTATATCTTTTCTATTAGGTTTAATATTTGATAAAGACGAATTGATAATCATACAACCGCCATTTTTCACTTTATCCTCAAACTTAATTTGCGATACATCATTCATTGCTATAACAAAATCAGCTTTATCAATAACAGGCGAACCTATTTCATCATCTGAAATATTAACCGCACAATTAACAGCCCCACCTCTCATTTCAGCACCATAAGAAGGAATCCAAGTTGTTTTTTTACCTTCTATTACAGCTGCATGACAAAGTATTATGCCTGCTAATAAAGCACCTTGTCCCCCAAAACCTGCAACGATAACACTCATATCCATAAAATTATTGTTCTCCCGTAATATCTTTAAACACACCCAAAGGATGAACTTTCTCAATAACGTTTTCAATATGATTAAGTGAATCCACAGGTGTCATATGCCAATTAGTAGGACAAGCTGCTAAAACTTCAACAAACCCATAACCTAAACCATTTAGCTGTACTTCAAAGGCTTTTTTCAAAGCGGCTTTAGCTTTTCTAATTTGCGCAGGAGTTGTAATAGCTACCCTAGCACAATATGCAGTTCCATCACATTTTGAAACGATCTCAGCAGCATGCAATGGATATCCAGTCAACTCAGGTTTTCTTCCCATTGGTGTAGTAGTCGTAACTTGACCAACAAGCGTTGTAGCACTTGCTTGCCCGCCAGTCATACCAAAATTAGTATTATTAATCATGATTGTCGTAATATGCTCACCACGACTTGCTGTGTGAATTGTTTCGTTGAAACCTATTGTAGCTGCGTCGCCATCGCCTTGGTATGTAAAAACAAATTTATCTGGCTTACATCTTTTAACACCTGTTGCAACACAAGGTGAACGACCATGTGAAGCACCAGCTACATCTAAATTAAAGAATTTTTCCAAAAATATCGAACATCCGACAGAAGATATTGCTATCGTATCTTTTTGAATATTAAACTCATCAATCAACTCTGCAATCATTCTTAAAACTACACCATGCCCGCAACCCGGACAAAATGTAAAATGTCCATCTTTTAACAAGCTTTCGGGTCTTTTATAAACTAGTGTTTCCATATTAATTAACCCCTGCTTCTATTTTATTGTCTATTTTTTTATACAACTCACAAATTTTTTCATAAATACTGTCAGGAGTTAAAAGTCCTCCTGCAGTTCTACCATAAAACTCAACAGGACAGGCACCAAACACTGCAGAACGAACATCTAAAAGCATCTGGCCTTTATTCAACTCCAAATCTAAAATCAAATCAGCATTTTCAGCTACATCGTGTAAAGCTTTATCTGGGAATGGAAATAAAGTTATTGGTCTAAATAATCCAACTTTCATTCCAGCTTCTCTTGCTTTTTTGATTGCTGTTTTTGCAACTCTGCCTACTGTGCCAAATGCAGTAATCACAAGCTTTGCATCTTTAAGCATAAAATCTTCATATGTTGTTTCATTTTCCTGCATAGCCTGATATTTTTCGAAAAGTCGATTTGTTCTTTCTTCCATTGCTCCCTCTGGCATATGCAAAGAAACAATGTTTCGTGGCTCTCTATTATTTGCCCCATCTAAAGCCCAAGTCGAAACGTCTGGGTCTTCATAAGGATATTCACCAAACTCAGCCGGTTCCATCATCTGACCTAAAATACCATCTGCTAATAACATAACAGGGTTTCTATATTTTAATGCCAAATAAAAAGCTCTATAGGTCAAATCGATAGCTTCCTGAACGGTAGAAGGAGATAAAACAAGAGTTTTATAATCACCATTCCCACCACCTTTTAAAGCTTGGAAATAATCAGCTTGAGCGGGAGCAATGTTACCTAATCCAGGACCACCTCTCATAACGCTAACTATAACGCCAGGAACCTCTGCACAACACATAGCTGAAATAGATTCTTGCATTAAAGCAATTCCGCATGATGAAGAAGAAGTCATAGCCTTAGCACCAGTCGTACCAGCGCCTATAACCATATTTATTGACGCCAACTCGCTTTCTGCCGTAACAAAAACTCTTCCCATTTTAGGTAAATGAGCCCCCATATACTCACCAATTTCACTTTGAGGAGTAATTGGATAACCGAAATAGCACTGACAACCTGCATTTATTGCTGCCTGAGCAATAGCTTCATTACCTTTAACTAATACCTTGGCCACTTATCTATAAACCTCTTTTATTGCCACATCAGGACAACTTTGTGCACACATAGCACAACCGATACAGCTTCCCTCATCTCCAACAAACTCAACCGGATAATCGCCATGTTCATTTCTTGTTTCACTTTTTTTCAAAAGCCCTTTAGGACAAGCATTTACACAAATGTAACATCCCTTACATTCTTCTTTGTCTATTACAATCCTGCCCATATCTTCACCCGATTAACTAGTTATCTTCTATAATTGTATCACTCGGAATACAAAATACAAGTAAATTAGTTTGAAGGATTAGTTCTTTTTCATATTCAAAGGAGACATTGCTTTATCAAATGTAGCCTTATAAAAATCTGTATTTATATTTAATCTTGAACCTAATTCAAGCAACAACAATACAAACTTTCTATCATATTCATCTTTTAATTCATCAATGTCAGATACAACATCTTCTAATAGCTCATGTAATTTGTTAAAGTATGTATTTTGAGCTTCTGATGTGTCTACACGCAATTCAAGCATATCAACATAATTAAACAAGTTTAACACTGCGTTAATAGTATGCACTTCAGGATTTTTCGCTAAAACATACATAGCATCTGTAATCTTTTCAGAGAATATTGCATTTGCAAGTTTTTTGTCCAATTTGATATCTAATGCTTTAGCTTCATTATTCACATCAATTGCTTCTTGAAGATCATGTTCATTGATTGTTTTTTCACAATTTTGAATGAGCTTATTAAACTCAATACCAAGAACATATCTAGCTGCAATTTTGAATTCATCTGGAGGTGTTAAACCTAGATTTTTGAAGTGGAAAATTGATGCTTTTCCATCTTCATAGATATCTTTGTATAATCCACTAAATTTATTTGTCTTACCTTGAATCATTGTATTTAGAATTCGTCTTCTTTCCTCGATAAAGATATCTTTTAATGTGTAATATTCTTTACCAAAGTTTTCATCCAAACTTCTGATAATTTCAGTAAGTGGATAATTTACGAAAGTCTGTGTAAGATTTTTTTGCACTTCATTAAACTCATCAGCTGTTGAGTATTCTTTAATAGCACAATGGAAATCGCCACCAGAATATTTCAAAAGTGCAAAAATCATATCATATTTTTCCAATGTAATACGAGATTTTATCTCTACACGACCTAGATATAAACTATTTTTACCTTTAGATACGCTTTTATAACTCAAACGTTTGATATCGTAGCAATATAATGAAGTTTCATCTTCACTTTCTTCATACAAAGATAATATTGCCCACAAGCTAACGATTTGTTTTATAGATACGACTGAAGGTTTTACAAATTTCCTATATATATCAGCACCTGTACCAAACTCTTTTATATTACTTTGCGCATTAGCAAGAATATTCAAAAATTCAGTTTCGTAATCTTTATCAGTAAAACTTGCAGCTAACTGCATTGCCCTTGCTGCATATTTCATAATCTGAGTTGTTTCAATACCTG
This sequence comes from Candidatus Gastranaerophilales bacterium, assembly GCA_944322545.1. Classification (GTDB taxonomy): domain Bacteria; phylum Cyanobacteriota; class Vampirovibrionia; order Gastranaerophilales; family Gastranaerophilaceae; genus Limenecus. The sequence continues at coordinate 82,177 of CALUPF010000014.1, read as the reverse complement.
AAATTTCAGAGAAGAACCAGCCACAGCTTGTGTACATCAACATAGCCTGTCTTTGTATTTCCAAAAGTTTCATTGCGGCAACTTTGTCATCATCATTACATTCAGGTTTTAAATTATTTTTAAAGAAATTCTTTATAGAAAGCTCACTTCTATCCAAAATGACATTAATATAATCATTTCTAACTTCCCAAGGATCTCTTGTGAAAAATTTCTTACCTTGTTTTTCATAAAGCTGAATAAGATTATCTCTCAAATAGTCCAAAGCATCTCTTAATGGCTTTCTCCAACGTTGATTCCAGCTTGGTTGTCCACCTGTTGAACAACCACAATCTTCTTTCCAACGGCCAACACCGTGGAAACAGCTCCATGAAGAAGCTTGCTTAATATCAACCTCATCTTTAACGCCATATTTATCTAGATATTCAGCATAGTTAGTAATAGTGAAACCTGCTTCTTCTGCTTTAACTCTTAATACATAAGCTAAAGCCATATCCCCAAATTTAGTGTGGTGTCCATAGCTTTCACCATCTGTACCTATATTTATCAATTGAGGATAATTTCTATCCGCTGAAATACCTTCTTTTAATCTGTTTACAAATTTGTTTCCATCTTGCAATATATTATCGAAAGCAACTGATTTAGATATCGCACCATCATAGAAAAACAAATCAACATATTTTTCAGGATTACTTTTTATAAAGTATCTATATGGTTTTGCAGGGTCTATATTACCCCAGCCTGCATCTTTCCAAGCTTCTTTTGATTTATCGCCAATTTTTCTAAATTTCAAAGCCTGAAATGGAGAAAGAATGGTAAATTTTATTCCATTATCAGCCAAAACCTCTAGAGTCTCGTCATCTACTGCAGTTTCAGCAAGCCACATACCTTCAGGCATTCTTCCAAATCTGTATTCAAAATCTCTAATGCCCCATTTAACCTGAGTTTCTTTATCATGACGATTAGCTAAAGGCATAATCATGTGGTTATACACCTGCGCTATTGCGTTACCATGACCAGAAAACTTAACACGACTTGCAATATCAGCTTTTACAACTCTTTCATATGTTTTAGGCGCATGAGTTTCCATCCAAGACAAAAGAGTAGGACCAAAGTTATAGCTCATCAAAGAATAGTTATTAACAATATCTAATACTTTGTTTTTATCATCAACAATTCTTGATGCAGAGTTTGGATTATAACATTCCAAATTTATCCTTTCATTCCAATCATGAAAGGGTAAAGCACTATCTTGAAGCTCAATTGCTTCTAACCAAGGGTTTTCTCTTGGAGGTTGATAAAAATGCCCATGGATTGTTAAATAATTTTTATTTTTTTCAGTTTTATCTATAACTTCGTTTTTTTCAGCCATTATGGTAACTCCGCAACTTTTCTTTGCTAACATTATACAGGTTTTTATGCCTGTTTTTCAATTTAACAAACTTTTTTAAATTATGCTTTTTTAGCTTTATCTTTATTTTTCTTTTCTAAAACTACAAGCTTATTTACTTCAACCCAAGTGTCAGTCAAAGCATCAGAAAAGACTTTTCCATAAACTTCAATTATGTCACCTGAATCAAGATCAATAAATTTTTCTGCTTCTGAACGTTTTATAAAAATTTTCATTTCAGCCAATGGAATTGTGTGATCTGTCACATCATCTCTTTTTATTAAAAATGAAATATATTTTTGTGAATCACGATATGCAGGCTTGTAATCTAGCCCCAAAGTTGAAAATTTATCAAATGTAGCTTTGAATTTAACATTTTTATTTAAATATTTGCTAGGTGCAGCTACTAATTCTAAAGGTGCAACAGCAACATAATTACCTGCAACTACATCTTTTTTAGACAAATCAGCAGCTTGTGACTTTAAATCCAGCTTAACTTCATTTTTTACAGGCGCTTTATCTGCAATTTGAACTTTATCAGCAAATGCAATCATTCCACCCGCCATTAATAATGTGGCAACTAATGTTAAAACTAGTTTATTTTTTATATTTTTCATATTATCTACCTTACTTTATCTTTGTTTAACCAATTTTATCACACTTGTCGAAAATAGTAATAATTAATTCATTGTATCTGGCTTACCTATTCTGAGATTTATTGAAAATAAGAATAAGAATATAGGTAAAATTTGAATCATAATTCTATCCATCGAATTATCAACTAGCCACTGGACATCATGTGGAGAAAACAAATAAACACAAAAATATCCCACAACCATCAACCCAAAAATAATTAATGAAAGAATAAAAGCATCTTTATTTTTAGGTCTAATTTTAAATCCTTTGATTGTTAAAAACAGCAACACAAAGAAAATTGTGAATCTTAAAAATGTCATAGACAAAAATGTTTTTATTATTATCCAATATCTTTGAAAATCAAAAGCGAAATGCCAAGTTTTAAACAAGAAAAAACCTGTAATCAAATCATTTGGAGATGCAGTAAATTTTTTGTATAAAACTGTCAAAAATATCACTGGCAACGTTGCTAATCCACACACCAAAACATTTTTGTACTTTTTTGAATACAAAAAATACCCTAAAAGCACTGCCATATAGACAACAAAAAACATCATTCCTTCATTTTTCACCCAAATACTTAAAGCAGCAAAAATCATTCCCAAAGTTAAATATGAAAAAGAGTCCTTTTTAAAGTACATAAATACACATACAACTGCAGCTAAAAAGAAATATGCTAAAGGTACATCAGCACATTGTGCAGCTCCATTCACGATAAAAATATCTGAAATCATAAAAACTGAAGCTACCGCTATTGCAACTTTTTCACTTTTGAAATACCTGATTGCTTGATATAAAAGGTAAACAAGTCCAAATGTAAAAATCAAACCTAAAATCATATTTGCAGTAAAGTTCTGAACCCCTATATATCCCCAAATTCTTGAAGTTATCGAAGGTAAAAACATCGGATAATCGTTATGTGACATAAAATGAGGCAATTGGAATACATTTTTCCACAAAGGATTATCTAAAAACAAAAACTCAGCTTTTATATTCCAAATTCTAAAACCATCCCAGCTTCCCATAGGATTTATAATGAAATATTTTAAATAAATCAAAACTGCATACAAGTTTAAAAGATAAAACCAACTTGATAGCCTTGAAAACTTATGCTTGCTTAAATCTGGCTTTTCCTCATTGTAATAAAGCATGCAAAGTACAATTGTTAAAGCAATCTCAAACAATACAAATAAAGGAAAATGATTAAAATTACAACATAAATACAAAAAATATAATATTGAACTTATGCCATAACCCATAGGAATAGCGAATAATATCCTAAAACGCAATTCCATTTCTCTTTCTATCAAAGAGACAACAAAATATCCAAGCATATATGGTACTGCAAAAGCCAATATTACCATTATAATTTTATATAAAACAGCTAACATTATGGATTTATCCTTTTATATATATAAATTTTCTCATTTATTTTTTTATAAACTTCATAGTCTTTAGGTGATCTAGCCAATTTTTCAAATTTTCCAATCACATACATTTCTTCTTGATCATTTTTCAAAATTGAAGGAACTACTGCATATTGAGAAATATAAAAAGATTTTATTGATTCTTGAATATCAAAAACACTCGATTGTTCAATATCTGAAACAAAACCAGTGTGTCCTTCATCATAAAAATTTTTTATTTCCTTTGCAGAATTACGTAGATTCATCACATCAGAATAAAACTCATTTTTAGGAATATAATCTACAAAAGCCAACGTATAAGGAATTTGAAAAATCAAAAACACATATTTTAAATTCAAAAGAATTATAAAAGCAAAAACAATCCTGAATATAAGCCTGTCAGGAATTTTATGCAATTTAAAAATCATAACCAAAGCCTTTCAAGCGTTTTTTCAATCTGGGTTTCTAGTTCAATCAGATTGTTATTATTTTCAATTATAAAATCTGCAAGATTTCTTTTTTCTTCTTGTGAAACCTGCGCATTTATCCTTTCTAAAGCATGTTCTAAAGGATAACCTCTTCTTGTCATAAGACGTTGAAGACGAATTTTTTTGTCTGCACAAACTAATATAGTTCTATCGAAAATATTTTGCATATTCTCTTCAAATAATAAAGGAACAGATGCTACAACAATCTCTTCATTTTCATTTTCTTCAAAAAATTCTTTAATTTTATTTTCAACTAAGGGATGCAAAATGTCTTCCAATGCTTCCATTTTTTCGGGATCAGAAAACACTATCAAACCTATTTTATGACGTCCTAACCGACCATCTTCCAAAAAGATATCTTGATTTGGAAAGAGATTTTTAATTTTCTCAATAACTTCTTCATTGTCATCCATAAGTCTATGACAAATCCAATCAGCATCTATTACAGGAATACCCTTTTTTTCTAAATAACTTTGTACAATTGATTTGCCTGAAGCAATATTACCAGTAAGACCTATTTTTAACATACTCGCCAACTTTCTATAAGCTAACTATTTTAATTCAAATACTGTTCCTTCTTTTGAGTCTTTAAGAACAATATTAATTTTATCAAGAGTATTTCTTATGCTATCAGCAACCGCCCAGTTTTTCTGAGCTCTTGCTTCGTTTCTAACTTCAATAATTTTGTCCATAATTTCTTTTGCAGTCGCGTTTTTATTTTCAATAAAATCAAACTCTTCAATTACAGACATTAACTTTTCTTTTAGTTGATTTTCATCTAATTCAACTTTTTCAAAATCAAAGCCTAAAACTCTAGATAATTTGATTAACACAGAAATATATTTAACTGCATTTTCTTTATCATTAGAATCTTTTGCTTTGTTAGCTTTTGTTGCTAGATCAAATAAAACAGCTAATGCTTTTGAAGTGTTAAAATCTTCGTTCATAGCTGACTTAAACTCTTCAATTTCCTCAGCATCGATATTTTCATCAATTGACTTTTTACCTACCCATGCAAGAACATTATTAGCTGCATTTTTAAGCCTTTTTGCACCAGCTGCTGCAGCTTCCAATGCTTCATCATTGAACTCAACAGGCATTCTATAATGGTTTGTCAAAATGAAAAATCTTATGGTATTCGCGTCATATTTTTCCAACAAACCATCTATTGTTATAAAATTGCCTAATGATTTTGACATTTTCTCTTTGTTAATAGTAACAAAACCATTGTGTAGCCAGTATTTAACAAACTGACAGCCATTTGCACATTCAGATTGTGCTATCTCATTTTCGTGGTGAGGAAATATCAAATCAGCACCACCAGCATGGATATCAATTTCATCAGCAAGGTGTTTTTTACTCATTGCAGAACATTCAATATGCCATCCCGGACGTCCTACACCCCAAGGGCTTTTGTATCCAAATTTTTCATCTTTTTTCCATAATGCAAAATCCAATGGATCTTCTTTGATAGTAGAAGCTTCAACTCTTGCACCTGATTCTAGATCATCGATAGGTTGTTTGCTTAAATATCCATATTTAGGGAATTTTTTAACTCTAAAATAGACGTCTCCTTCTACTTCATATGCATAGCCTTTTTCAATAAGTGTTTTAACCATTTTTATCATATCGCCTAGCGTTTTTGTTGCAAATGGCTCAACATCAGGCTTTAAATTGTTTAATTTTTTCATTGATTCTGAAAAAATATCATAATATTTTTTTGCAATTTCATCTGGAGTACAGTTTTCTTTAACAGATTTGTTCAATATTTTGTCATCAACGTCAGTAACATTTCGACAATACTTAACGTCATAACCTAAAAATTTCAAATATCTATATACAACATCCCAAGTAATATAACATCTTGCATGTCCCAAATGAGGATGATCATAAACAGTAGGACCACATACATACATATTTACATGGTTACCATTTAATGGGACAAAATCTTCTAACGTTGCTGAATATGAATTAAAAATTTTAAGCATAATATAAACCTGTTAAGTAGTACTATTACAATTCAAATAATACACTTTATATTACACCAAAACTCACTATCTTTAAAGTACCACTATACTAGTACATTTATATTATTTTTATAACTAAATGTTTGCACCTGATGAAGATTCAACAGACTTTATATCTTGGCTATGTTTTTGCAACTTAGTAAAAGACTCAAAAGCTGTTTTTAAAACATTTTGTTTTTCTGCATATTTTTTATATGCTTCATCAGTTTTTCCACCTATAACATTCAAAACCCATCCTGTTAAAAGCCCCAAAATAAGGTTTTTAGCGCCAGTCCAACCTCTTGTTGTACCATAATAAGCTACACCGATACTGCCTAAAATAGGGATACCTTGTGTTAACGTTTTAGAAATTCTTTCATTTTTATCTTTTGAATTAACAACCATAAGTGTTCCTATAGCCGAAGGACCAAGAATCCCCAAAATATCTGTTGGAGCAGAACCAACTCTCAATTCTGCCAGTTTTTCATACGAATTCATCTCATTTTCTATAGCTAAATTAAGCTTTGAATTCATTTTAGCAAGATATTTTTTAGCCAATTTATACTCTGGAGACTTTTTATCAATTAAAGACATAGCTTCCTGAGCAATACCCTTTTTAGAAAAATCAATATTCATAGAATCTAGCATTAATTTTATCTTTTCTTGGGTATTATTAATTTTTGCACTTGATGAAGAATCTTTTTTACTAATATCTGAAAGATTATTTAAAAGTTTTTTAATTTCAGAAATAATTTTTTCTCTTTCTAATTTTTCAGCAGCACCGCTTAATGATTTATCTAAAGTTTTATATTTTTCAACATTATCTGAAAGCGTTTTAACAATTTCAACTGCCGCTTTATTTTGAGGATTAACAGAAACTTTCACATCATACAAAGACTTTTTCATTGAATTATATACATCATCAATGCTATTAGATATGTAAGTTTTAGCAGTTTTAAGTTCATTTTGAACAATATTTCTATCTGCTTCAATTTTATCTGTAGTTATGTATGAACGATATTTTTTTAGATTCTTAAACAAGCCATTATCTTTGAACAAAGTATCATAAACTTCCTGATGAAGATTTTTCATTTTATCCCAAGCTTTTTCAGAACGATTTACATGAGCAGCTGTCGAAAATTTTTGTGCATAGAGTCTTTCAATCGCATCTGCTCTTCTTATCAGCTCTGGATTATTAGTTTTTCTTAGTTGATTACAAAAATCAACCATTGCAATTTCCGCTTCATTATATGAATTGTTTTTTGTTTTGAGCACAATGTTTTTGAAAAACTTATTAATTTTATCAATAGCAGGATCCATTTTTAGTTTTTTCAACCAATGATTTACAAAGCTATCTTTTACAGCTGAAACATTAGAACTAGCCTGCAATGTATCAGTCACAGGCTGCATAACTTTAGCAAATTGTAATTTTAATTTTTGAGAAACAGTCAGTTTTTTTGACTCAGCTGTTAAATCATAAATTGAATTTTTAAATTTGTCAGAAACATCCGCTATTTTTTTAGCAAAATTTCCAGAAAAGCCCTTAGATAAAGTAAATAAGCCGATGAGTGTTAGTAAAGCAACTGAACCAACTGAAGCCCCAATAATTCCAAAGATTTTCTTTTTGCTAGATGAATCTTTGTTATTAGCATTATTTTCAACATCTCCAACTTTTAAAGAAGCTATCTCAGTTTTAGAAACAGGCAAAGACTGGCCATTCACAGGAATTTGAGGAGTTCCTGCAAGTTTATATAAATCTTTATATGGATTATTTGAAAAATTTATCGACATTAAGCTATACCTACCTACATATACTAAAACAAAATATAAAAATAAATTGCATAAATTTTTGATTTTAAAACGTTATTGTAAACAAAAATAAAGTTGATTACATAGATTTTTTAGACATAATAATAACGTATGAAAATTGATGTTTTTAAGGTTGAAGAATGGATGAACGAGTATGAAAAATACTCCAAATTTGACCTTGGGAATACTACTGTCAATACACTTTCTTTAAACAAACTTTTTGAAATAACAAACACGAATAAAAATGATTTTTTTGAAAGATTATCTCAAAAAAATCTAGGCTACGGTTATATAACAGGAAATCCCAATCTTAAAAAAGGTATATGTTCTTTTTATAAAACAATTTCAGAAAATGAAATTTTACCAACAATAGGAGCTGCTGGAGCTAACCATCTTATTTTTTACTCCCTCATTGAACCGAATGATAGAGTTATTTCTGTCATTCCAACATACCAACAGCTTTATTCAATCCCAAAATCATTTAATGCAGATGTACAATATTTACATTTAAAACCTGAAAATAATTTTTTGCCTGACATAAAAGAGTTGAAAAGTTTAATTACAAAAAACACAAAACTTATTTGTTTAAACAGCCCTAACAACCCTTCAGGCTCTTTAATTCCTGATGATTTAATGAAGGAAATTATAGAAATTGCCAGAAAAAATGACATATATATTCTTTGTGACGAAGTCTATAAAGAGTTAAACCAAAATGAATATTTTTCTAGTTCTATTGCAGACCTATATGAAAATGGAATAAGTGTCTGCAGCATGTCAAAAACATTTTCACTCGCTGGTCTTCGTCTAGGCTGGCTCGCTTCAAAAAATAAAAAGATAATCAAAAGCTGCATGCATCACAGAGAATATAATATGATTTCATGTTCAATGATTGACGAAGAAATTGCCGCTTTGGCTTTGACTAAATCAGAAGAAATAATCTCACAAAACAAAAAAATCTTATCTGAAAATTTAGAAATATTAGACAATTGGATACAATCACAAGAACATTTTAAATATATCAAGCCGCAGGCAGGAACAACCTCTCTTTTATACTATGATTTTGATGTTCCTTCAAAAGAATTTTGCCATAGATTATCAACAGAAAAAGGTGTTTTCACAACCCCTGGATTTTGTTTCGAGCTTGAATACTGCTTTAGAATAGGATATGGTAAAGACAAAAAAATATTTTCAGAAGGTTTGAAAAAAATATCAGAATTTGCAAAAGAAAACAGAGGACTATATGACACAAGAATTCTCAAATAAAGTAAATGTATTGAAAGCACTTGCAATATTATTAGTTGTTTCAGGTCACCTTGAATTTTCACTACTTGGAATGTTTACACCATATTCCTTCCAGCTCGCTTTATTTTTCTTTATTTCAGGATATCTTTTCAAAGACAAATATCTAGACAATGTAGTTACATTCATACAAAGAAGAGCAAAAACACTTTTGCTTCCTTATTTTTTATACAACATATTTTATCTTGGCGTGACAGTTTTAATTTTCAAACTCACTAACAAATTTTGGGGTATGCCAATAAGTCTTAAAAACTTTTTTATTACACCATTTTTAAATGGACATCAATTTGATCTATCTTGTCCATTATGGTTTGTAACTCAATTATTTATAACAATGATTGCGTTTTTATTTATTTTTAGAGTTCTGAAAAAAGTAAAAGACAACAAATATTTTCACCTTGCGATGTTTGGAATATTGGGCATTTCAGCAATTCCACTTTCTAAAATAATACCTGTCGATCCATTCATTTTGATTGTCATAAGAACTATGTTTTCTTTATTTTTCGTATATCTTGGCTATTATTACAGAAACTTTATTGAAGACAAAATCGATATCTTCACTCTAAAATGGTTTTGGGCAATAGTTACAATACAATCAGTTTTATGGTTATTTAACAGAGATTATGACCCTGAACATGGGATAGGTTTAAGTTACGTTCTTGTTTGGGCAAGATTTGACGAACAATTGATAGTGCCTATAATTACTGCTTTAACTGGTATATGGACATCACTTTTTGTTGTAAAACTCACATATCCGTATTTTAAAGATTCAACATTTATACGACATATGGGAGAAACAACATACCACATAATGGCAAACCATTTGCTTATAATGTACATTATCACTGCAATTTTTCTATGGGCAAACGGTATCCCTATTTCAGAAAGAGCTAATCACGACATTTACTGGATATATAATCCCGTACAGACAACATTTTTATATTTTGTAATCACAATGGTTGCAAGTACATATATTGGTGTCGGACTAAAGTGGTTAAAAAATAAATTCTTTCCTAATATCTAGAGTTTTAACCACATTGCATCATATGGATTCAAGCGCACTGTCAATTTTTTGTTCTGCGCTTTTGCTCGTATCATTTTGTCAGTAAGCAAATCTTTTAAATAAACGTCTTTGCTTTTTTTGCCAAAATCATCATCCGTAAAAATAACAGTGGCTTTTATTTTGTCATTTGAAAGATTGTTAATTACAACAACTCTTTCATCACCATGAGCTCTCACATAAGCAAATACCTCTGGAGATTCTGTTTTTATTTCTGTAAATGTACCTCTTGTGATAACAGGATTTTGTTTTCTAACCCTAATTAATTTTTGAACTCTTTTATAGACCTTATGGTTATATGTTTCAGTATTTTTCATTGCATCATAAAATACTTTTTGTTTTATAGGACCACGGTTAATATCTCTACTATCAAAATAGCTTAATAGTTTAGAATTATTTTTCTTTCCTTGTGCCTTTTGTTTTTGCTCACGCATTTTAGCTGTTTTTCTTGCATTTGCATAGTTATTAGGCATACCTATTTCATCACCATAATAAATAATTGGCACACCAGGAAGAGAAAGCAATATAGAAAAAGCCATTCCAATTCTTTCAGGGTCTTTATCTAAAAAGCTTGCTAATCTGCCACTTACGCCATAGCCTTTTCTAAAAGCTGCACCTTTTGGAGCAAGTCCATCATATAAAAGCTCTCTTGTTTTTTCATTAACCATCTCAAGAGTCAATTCATCATGAACTCTTAAAAACATAGCCCAAGCTGCTGAATCAGGAATTTTAGGAGTATTTTTGTATGCTTTCCAAAAATATGTATTATCTGCAGTGACTAAAGATGCCCATATCGCAGGCATATATGGGAAATGATACGCTAATTGAACTTCATCAGTTCTTGTAATTTCTTTTAAATTATCTTTTATATTATGTTCAACTTTTTTTTCTGTACCAAAATAAGGCAAGATTTTTTTAGGTTGTTGACAAGCTTCAGCTTGTATGATTGAACGAGGAGCAATTGTTTGCAAAAACGCACTAATTAACTGAATAACATAATGTGTTTTAGGCAAATTCTCAGCATTTGTGCCTTCTTCTTTGCTCAAATATGGAATTGCATCCATTCTGAAAATATCTATACCCATGTTTGCCCAAAAAGCAACTGAATCAAGCATATAATATAACACTTGTGGATTTTCCCAGTTTACATCCAACTGGAATGGATAAAATGTGTGATAAACGTAATAATCTTTACCTTTTATTGTAACTTTTCTGTAGTGGTTATCAGTAATTTCTGGGAAAATAAGACGTCTTTTTGTAACAGTACCGTCTTTTTCCTTATATTCAACCATATACCCCAATTTTTCATCTTTATACTGTCTGTATTCAGGCATATCTTCACGTGCAATGAAATAATGAAGTTTATTTATATCGCCTTTTAAAGCCTGTTGAAACCATTCATGCTGATCAGAAAAATGGTTTAATATCAAATCTGCTTTTACCTTAAAGCCTTTTTGACGTGCAGCTGACATAAATTCTTCAAATTCCTTCATACCACCTAAATCAGCTCTGACATTTTTAGGGTCACGAACATCAAACCCAGAATCACCCATTGGTGAATCAGCAAAAGGTAAAATATAAATAGTAGTAACTCCAAGATCTTTAAGATAATCTAGCATCCCTATTAAAGTCTTAAAAGTTGCAGGTTTACCAGTTTCATCCACACCAAACTGATCAGGATAAAACATATAAATAACCTCATCTTTGTACCAATCAGAATCCCTTTTTAAGTCATCTTGATATAGTTCAGGACTTCTTTGAAATTTAGCTTTTTTTATTATTTTAACGATTTGTGGATAAATTACATCAACCTGCTCTTTTCCATAGATATGCATTATGGCATTTTTCATTGATGCTTCAAGTTTTTTAGGAACCAAATTGTCATAATTTGGTGAATACGAATTTTTAAAGGGCTTTTGTGCATAAGTTTGAGCATAAACACTTAAACCACAAAAATGAAATATAGATACTAATAGCAGTAAAAGGGAAATTAAACGTTTATACATATTTTTATCTTTCTTTTTATAATTTACGACTATTATCGATATCATAAAATACTAAGTCAAGTCCAATAGAGCAACTATGTTGCATTACTTATTATTTATGATATCTTAGTTAGCGTATAAAAACTTGAAAGATCTGGAATGGAAATATTATTAAACCCTATTATCGTATCAGTAATACTTCTTTGCATAATGTGCATATACAGAATTAATGTTTTATTAGCAATTATAATTTCGGCAATAATTGCAGGATTATGCGCAGGAATGCCAATTAATAAAATTATGCAAACATTCATCTCTGGAATGGGAGGCAATTCTGAAACTGCTCTTAGTTACATACTGCTTGGAGCATTTGCTGCTGCAATGACACATACTGGCTTAGCCCCAATTCTTGCAAAAAAAATTGCAAACGTAATTAAAGGTAAAACATTTATTTTAATTGCAATTATCACAATTATTGCAATGATGTCACAAAACCTTATTCCTGTTCACATTGCATTTATTCCTATTCTTATCCCACCATTATTACCGGTTATGAATAAACTAAAACTAGATAGAAGAGCAATAGCCTGTGCTTTAGCATACGGTCTTAAAACTCCATACATAACAATACCAGCAGGTTTTGGGTTAATTTTCCAAGGATTAATTGCTGAAAACCTTACACAAAATGGAATGCAAACACAAATAGGTGATATTTGGAAATCAAACTGGTTTCTTGGTCTTGCGATGACAACTGGGCTATTAATTGCGATATGCATTACATATAAAAAACCAAGAGAATACAAAAAAGCTGAAATGACAGAAAACATTGTTGAAAAAGAAGCAAATGAAGAACTAAAATTCACAAAAGAACATTACCTAACCCTTTTAGCTGCATTCGCAACTTTAATAGTGCAATTATGGACAAAATCATTACCACTAGGCGCATTAGTTGGTTTAGGGGTAATCTTTGGTACTGGAGCAATAGACCATAAAAAAATGGATAAGCTTATGAATGAAGGCATTGGCTTAATGGGATATGTTGCATTTGTAATGCTTATTGCTGCCGGTTTTGCAATGGTACTAAAAGAAACAGGTTCGATTGATTCTTTAGTTCATACAGCAGCCGGTTTAATGCAAGGCAGCAGACTACTAGCAGCAACAATTATGCTCACAATAGGACTTTTTATAACAATGGGCATAGGGACATCTTTCGGCACAATTCCAATACTTGCTGTGCTTTTTGTGCCAATATGCATAAAAATGGGATTCAGCATTCCTGCGACCATAATTCTTGTTTCAGCTGCTGCAGCTTTAGGTGATGCAGGTTCTCCTGCTTCTGATACAACACTAGGACCAACCGCCGGCTTAAATGCTGATGGACAACATAATCATGTCACTGACACATGTATTCCAACATTTTTGCATTACAATATCCCATTAATAATATTTGCAGTATTAGCTGTTTATATTTTTTAAATGCTAAATTGAGAGATTCCTTAAATCTATCAATAAAAACATCGATTCAAAATCCACACCAGTGATTTCCATTGTCCCTGACTCATTCACAATTGAAACACCATCTCCTGCTTCTAAAATATTAGAATTAATCTCAATAGCGCCTTTTAAAACTTGTATCCAAAATTTTCTATTCTCGGGCATTTGATAATTTATTGTTTTATCAACCTGTAAAATTGATTTATAAATTTTCATATCTTGATTTATTTTCAAAGAATGATGTTTACCTTCGCCCGATATAACTAAACATAACTCATTCATCATTTTTTCTTTAGAAAAATTTTTTTTACCATAAGATGGCTCAAGATTTTTCTTATTAGGGAGTACCCACAATTGTAAAAAATGTAGGTGATTGTCTAAAGAAAAATTCCTTTCACTATAAGTAATACCAGAACCAGTTGTTATAGTTTGAATATCACCTTTTGACAAGATTTCTGTATTACCAAGGGAATCTTTATATTCCATTTCACCTTCTAAAATAAAATCAACAATCTCCATATTAGATTGCTTTCGTTTGGAAAATTCACCACAAGGAGTCAAAATATCATCATTTATTACTCTTAAATCACTAAAACCCATATTAAATGGATCAAAATATTGAGCAAAAGAAAATGTATGAGCACTATTTATACAATCTGTAATTGTTTTGCCCCGTGTTTCTCTTAATTTCAGTCTATACATATATAATTCCTTTATTTCTTTCAAGCAATTATAAAAACCCCAAAAACCAAACATAAGCTCTAAAGAGCTACAAAAAAGGACAATTATAAAAATATTTAAAACTAAATATAAAAAATTTAGATTTCTCAAAAACATTCTTAAACAAACATAAATACAGCGTAAAACACCATAACTTTTTCAGCAATACAACCTTATACACCTAATTATCTGGCAACAAATGCAAAACAAAGGCGTCAAACAACGTTAAATTAATCATTTAAGACTTATATACTAAACGAAAGGATGTATTTATGGCAGATTTAAAAAACGGCTTAGGTCACAATTTGAAATTAATGAGAAAAGCAAAAGGTATTACACAAGAAGAACTTGCTGAAATCATTGGTATTCACCCTAGACAATTATCGAAAATAGAAACAGGCGAACACTTTCCTTCTTGCCGAACTTTAGAAAAAGTTTGTATGGCTTTAGACATAAACCCAAAAGATCTTTTTGACTTCGAATTCTTAATTGACGAAACTGAATCTATAATGACAGGAACAGACAATATCACAAAATTCCAGGTTCAAAAATCTACCAAAGCTGAAGTATATGAACTTCGTCCAAATGGCTCTGAAAGCAGTACAAAAACTTGCACTGATGAGAGCATGGCAAAAACTGCTAAAACACTTAACAAACCTATTTTTGTAGAATACTTCGATGAAAATAAAAGTTCAAAAATAGTTGTTTTCTACCCTGATGGAAAAGAAAAAGTTATAAGAAGTTCAATTGATGTTGTTGCAAAACAAAATTTAAATTATATGATGAGCGAATTTAAAAAAATTTGCAAAGATAAAAATTCTACTGAATACATAAAAACAGCATTAGCATCTCTGAAAGATGATAAAGCCTTAAAAAAACTAGATAGCATGATTCAAGGAATGAAACTTTCAAGAAATATAGATTAATTGTTATCGTTATCAAAAACAAGTGAAAGCTGTGGTACCTCAGGTATCACAGTTTTATTTTTACGTTTATTAGCTGACAAATCTTTAGAATAATCTAACTGCATTTTTGTCATCATATTTTCTGCAGTTTTTATTACAGACTGAGGCAAACCAGCCATTTTAGCAACCTGAATACCATAACTTTTACTTGCTGATCCTTCTATTACCTTTCTTAAAAAGATGATTTCCCCATCATTTTCAGAAATAGTCACACGATAATTTTTAATCTGAGGAAAAATTGAACTCATAACATTCAATTCATGATAATGTGTAGCAAATATAGTTCTAGCTTTGATTTTTGTTGCAATATACTCAGCAACGCTCCACGCAATAGCTACACCATCATATGTACTCGTACCTCGACCTATTTCATCTAGCAATATCAAACTTTTTTCTGTTGCAGAATTTAAAATGAAAGCTGTTTCATTCATCTCAACCATAAACGTAGACTGACCTAAAGACAAATCATCAACAGCACCAACTCTTGTGAAGATTTTATCAACCAAACCAATTTTAGCCGCATCACAAGGGACAAAACTTCCAATTTGAGCAAGTATAACTATCAAAGCATTTTGTCTCATATAAGTTGATTTACCTGCCATATTAGGACCAGTTAAAATCATAAACTGAGTGCTTTGAATATCATCATTATCAGCAATAAGTTTCAAATCATTTGAAACATATTTACCCATAGGAAGAATTTTTTCTAAAACAGGATGTCTACCTTCTTTTATGTATAATTCATTAGAATCTACAATCTCAGGTTTAACATATTTATTTTCAATTGCACAAATAGCAAATGAAACCAAAACATCTAAATCAGCAATAGCTTCTGCAACATCCCTGATTGAATCAACATATTCTTTTGAATATTCTCTCATATCAGAAAATATCTTGTATTCTAACTCAATTGACTTTGATTGTGCTGACAAAACATCAGATTCATGTTTTTTAAGCTCTTCTGTAATAAATCTCTCACCATTAGTCAAAGTCTGACGTCTTATATAAGTATCAGGTACCATGTTCAAATTGGAATTTGAGACTTCAATGAAATAACCAAAAGTTTTTGAAAAACCAACTTTTAAAAACTTGATTCCTGTTTCTTCTTTTTGCCTATTTTCAAACTCTAAAAGCCAATTTTTGCCACCAGTCAAAAGATTTCTATAATAGTCCAAATCTCCAGAAACACCTTGCTTAATAACATTGCCATCTTTCACAATGATAGGAGCATCTTCTGAAATTGTCTTTTCTATAATATCAGCAAACGCCAAAAGATTAGAACGTTCCTCTGATAGTATAGAAAAAAGACTAGAATTAAATCCTTTTAAAGTTTCCGTAAACTCGGGCAAAAGCTTAATTGTGTCTTTCAAAGCAAGGAAGTCTCGAGGATTCGCACTGTTATTGCTAACTCTTGTCGACAATCTTTGAATATCATAAACCTTTTCGAGCAAAGTCATAAGCTTTATTCTTGAAGGAGTATTTTGTATCAACTCTTCGACAGCATTTTGTCGTTCTTTAATTTTTTCTATATTTTTTAAAGGCTGATGTATCCATTTTTTGAGCTGTCTTGAACCCATATTTGTAGATGTCTTATCTATCGCCCAAAGCAAACTGCCATATTTCGTTTTATCTCTTGAAGTTTCTGTCAACTCTAAATTTCTTCTTGTATTTGCGTCAATTGACACATATTGAGTAAGACTATATGTATCAATTTTTTCAAATTTTGGGAAATTCTCCATTTGAGTTTTAAATAGATATTCAAAAATAGCACTTGCAGCACAAAATCCTGTTTTAAACTGTGAAAATCCAAAAGTTTCAACTGAATCAATTTTAAAAACTTCTTTGATGTTATCTTGAGCTCTAGTTTCATCAAAAGCTTTGTAGCTCATTTTTGAACAGTTGTAATTATTAGTAATTTCTTCAGGTAGGTCTATCAACTCATTTCCAACAATTTGAAATGGCAACACTTTTTGAGATATTTTAGGAACAACAATCTCTGATGGTTTTATTCTTGAAAGTTCACTTAAAAGCTGTTCAAAATCAGTTTGAGTTACCTTAAACTCACCGGTTGATATATCTGTATAAGCAAGCCCATACATGCCTGTTTTTTTATCTTTCAAAACAGCTGCAAGATAATTATTAAGATTTGATTTTAAAAGATTAGTTTCAGTAAGGGTACCGGCAGTAATCGTTTTTATTATATCTCTTTTAACAAGTCCTTTAGCTAATGCTGGATCTTCTAACTGTTCACAAATTGAAATTTTATGACCTTTTTCTAAAAGTTTTGGCAAATAGTTATCAACAGCCTTAGCAGGGATACCTGCCATAGGAATACGTCCTAAATTCCCACCTTCTCGACTTGTGAGTGTAATTTCTAAATCTTTTGAAAGAATTATTGCATCTTCAAAAAAAGTTTCATAAAAATCGCCCATGCGATATAAAAGTAAAACATCAAGATTGTTTCTTTTGATTTCTAAAAACTGTTTCAACATAGGTGTCGCTTCATTAATATCGACATCGATGCTGTTAATATAATTTATCTCAGACTTAGCCATACTCCCTCACTTATACAAGAAATTTACTATAAATTATGGTGTTTTTCAAATCTGTAAACAAAATTGTAAAAAGTTTGTTGACATAAAAGTATGTCTTAGATATATTATTTTTACGGGTTGCGAAATAGTGACTTGTCCAAAGATAGGCTCCCATCGTCTAGAGGCCTAGGACACATCCCTTTCACGGATGCGGCAGGGGTTCAAATCCCCTTGGGAGTACCATTTTAAAAGAGCCACAGGGCTCTTTTTTTATTGCATAATTTTTACATGCTTTAACTCTAAGTCTTGAGATTAAACCTTTTGTCTAACAATGCAAATTGTAAAACTTCAACTCAAAAAGCTAAAACATAATTGATGATTTAATTCAATTATCAATAGATAACATAGTAATAGTAAAAAAATCACCAATTTATTTGGTAATAAAATTATTATTTTTTAGATTTATCAATAAGCTCAAAAGTTTTATTTAAGATATTCTCAGAAGAATAATCTTTGTCTATAACTGCAGTATTTTCATATAAAAATCTTCTTGGAGCCCATTTTTCAACCATTTTAGGTTGATAAAAAACAGCAACAACAGGCGTTTGAGTGGCATAAGCTAAATGTAATGTGCCAGTGTCAATACTTATCACTGCCTGACAAAGCTTCATTATATTAGCAAGCTGACTGATTGTAGTTGCATTTGTTAAATCAACGAATTTAACACAACCTCTTTTTTTCAGCTGATCAGCATACTTACGACAATCATTGCCTGCACCAAAATAGAAAACAGTTTTACCTTTTGCATTTAGCTTTTCTATAATATCTATTGCTATTTCTATTGGTAAATAATTTTCTATATGCTTGCCAACTGTGCATAAACCTATTATTTCTTCACCCTCAAATTCTTTTTTTATTTTTAAAGCATAAGAATCATTTTCTAAGCATGTATTGTATTTTATAGGTAGAATTTTAGCCGGTTTGCCTGTGACCAATGAAATAAAATGAGCATTTATATCTTGCATACTAACATACTCACCAAAATCATTGGTATTATGTGTAACCAACAACTTAGAAATAGTTTTTGAAGAAGAAATCATAATTTTACTTCCTAGCAAATAAGATAAAACAATCCCTCTATCATTAGCATACAATATTATTGTTGTATCAATTTTGTTTTTGTAAGGACAATTAAATAAAAACTTGAAAAAGCCTAAAATACCTTTATGCTCATTTTTTTTATCATAATATATGACATCATCCACACATTCTTGATTTAATGCAGCCTCATAAAAAGGCTTATTCACCATAAAAACGACCTTTGAATCAGGATAATTAAGTTTTATGTTTTGACACAATGCATTTGTTACAAGAACATCTCCTAAATAAGATAAATTTATAACTAAAAAAATTTTAGGCTCATTTTTAATCATTTTCATATCCTGAAACAAATTTGTAATACAATATACTTAAAATTTATCATAGTAAAATATTTATTAAAAATAAAGGAGATAAAAATGAAAATTGCAGCAACATTAGATAATGAAGGAAAAATTTTTCAACATTTTGGACATACTGAACAATTTAAAGTATATGAAATAGAAAACAACAAAGTTGTTTCTTCAAAAATTCTTTCATCAGATGGCGAGGGACACAGCGCTCTTGCTCAATTACTAGAAAACGAAAACATTAATGGGCTAATATGTGGAGGAATTGGCGGATGTGCTGTTTCTGCGTTAACAGAGGCAGGCATTAAAATTTATGCAGGCATTTCTGGAAATGCAGACGAAGCAATCAATGCACTATTAAATGGAACACTAGAGCAAACAACTTCTCCAAATTGTAATCACCACCATGGCGAACATCACCATGAAGGTGGTCATTCATGCGGACACAGCTGCCACTAGTTTGCTTAGTAAATTTTATATGAAAACAAAAATTTCTATAATTGTTCCTGTTTATAACACAGGCAAATATCTTGAAAAGTGTCTGGAAAGTATTAAAAACCAGACACTTTCGGATATTGAAATTATATGCATAAACGACGGGTCTAACGATGATTCAAAACAAATTATCGAAAATTATGTGTTAACAGATTCTCGTTTTAAACTCATAAATCAAAACAACAAAGGCCAATCAGCCGCTCGCAACACTGGCATTGAAAAAGCTCAAGGTGAATACATAGGATTCGTTGACTCTGATGATTTTATTGATTCAAAAATGTATGAAACACTATATAACAATGCAAAAAAAAATGACACTGATATTTCTATGTGCTCATTCATTATGCATGATGATAAAAATAACAAAGAAAGCCAAAATGATCCATATATGAGTTTGAATATTTTCCCCAAAAAGCTTGAAAATGTTATATTTGACTATAATCAAACACTAGATTTTATTTTTAGAATATGTGTTTCACCTTGCAATAAAATATACAAAAACGATTTTATAAAAAATAGTAAATTTAAATTTATAGAAAATTTGAATTATGAAGACAATGTGTTTTTCTTAGATGCATATACTTCTGCAAAAAGAGTTTCAATCATCAAAGAACCATTATATTTCTACAGATACACATCTGATACGTCAATCTCTCACTCAAATAAATATGATGAAAAAAAACTGGATTTTTTTAAAATTTTCGAATTAGAAGAGAAAATTCTAAAACAAAAAAATATATATACAAAATTAAAAGATTATTTTGAAGAATCTAAAAAAAACACACTAATATACTGGTATAAAAAAATTGAAAATGATAATATAAAACAAATATTCAAAACAAAATTTGAAAATCTATATGGAAACTCTGAAGGATTATGTTAAAAGACAAACTCGAAATTATCTTAGTAACATATAATAGAAAATCTTATCTACAAAAAACACTTGAATATTTATTTGAAGAGAATTCTCCTGTAAAAAATCTTCAAATCACAGTTCTTGATAACAAATCAAATGATGGTTCATCAGAACTGATTGATGAATATGCAAAAAAATATAGTAACCTAATCCATATTATAAATAATAGAAATATAGGTGGAAACGGAAACATAACAAAAGCCTTTGCAATATCTAAAAAGGATTATGTCTGGGTAATTTGTGATGATGACAAATTTGATTGGAAAAATTTTGAAGAAATAGAAAAAGCTATTGAAGAAAATTATGACGTTATTTTCACAAGAAAAGCCCAAAATAATATCTCAGATATTTTATATTCTGGCTCCTTTTTACCAGGATGTATTTATAAAACATCTAATATTACAGATACAGTAATGACAAATATGTATGACAACATAAGAAACATGTTTCCTCATTTTGCACTATTAGCGAAAAATATAAACGATGAAAACAATTTTTATATCCCTTCAAAAGATTTTGTATTAATGAATCAAAGCTGTTTTGATTACAATACATACGTTAGAGGTCTTCAAAAAAATGACATTCCTAAATCAAGAAAAGAAATGATGTGGATTAACGGATTTTTAAATTCCATTGAGCTTATTAACAATAGAAAAAAACAAAAGTTTATAATAGAAAATTTAAGACATAATACAAAATCATTATATAAACTTTTTTGTATCAAAATAGCAATGAACGCCATTTACCATGACAATTTTTTTGAAAACTATTACTCTATATTCAAAATACTTTCAAAAAAACAAAAATTGATTTTTATTGTGGCATTTGTAAAAACTCAACTAGCAATTATTCTCAAAAATAAAAAACAACTAAAATTAATAGCTCATAATAATTGGCGAACATATTTCCAAGAAAATAAACAAGGAAATTACCTCAATAAACTATCAAAAAAATATAAAAATAAAAAAGTAATTTTATATGGAGCAGGACTCATTTTTGATATTATGAACAAAGACTACAATCTTTGTGAAAAATTTGATATTGTAGGAATTTCCGATAAAAAATTTGAAAAATATGATGAAAAATATTATCAAGGAATAAAAATTATTAAGCCTGAGGAAATAAAAAATTTTGAGTACGATTTAATACTTTTTCCATTGTATAGATACAAACAAATAATCACATCACTAAACCTTCCCGAAAAAAAATGCAAATGTTTGATTGCAAATTACAAAATATTTCTTTATTAAATCAGCAAAATGTGAGATAATAAAATCCGTCTATATTTTTATAGGGAGAGAAGAATGAAAGATAAGACTTTTTGATGATTCCAGGACCAACACCAGTTCCTGAAAGTGTACTTTTAGCAATGGCTAAACATCCTATTGGCCACAGAAGTTCTGAATTCTCCGCAATTTTAGAAGAAACTTACGCAGACTTAAAATGGCTCTTTCAAACAGAAAATGATGTATTTATATATACTTCAAGTGGTACAGGGGCAATGGAAGCAGCTTTGTCCAACCTTGTTAATGAAGGTGATAAAGTTCTTTCTCTTGTAATAGGTAATTTTGGCAACCGCTGGGCAAAAATTGCAACATCACTTGGCGCTAATGTAGAAAAAATTGAAGTTGCTCCAGGTCAAGCAATTGACCCTAAAGTTTTAAAAGAAAAACTCGATGCAGACGTAAATAAAGAAATCAAAATCGTTACTTTAACCCATAACGAAACAGCAACAGGTGTTACTAATAAGCTAAAAGAATTAGTTGCATTAATTAAAGAACACGGTGCAGTTTCTGTTGTAGATGGTGTAACATCTATCGGTGCAATCGAATGCAAAATGGATGAATGGGGAATCGATGTTTTAGTGTCTGGTTCACAAAAAGGATTTATGATTCCACCAGGATTAGCATTTTTGGCAGCAAGTGAAAAAGCTTTCAAAATGCATGAACAATGCAAACATCCTTCATTCTATTTTGACTGGAGTGCATACAGAAAATCCGTAAGAGCTAATTCAACTCCTTACACACCAGCTGTAAACTTAATTGTAGCTTTAAATGAAGCACTAAAAATGATGAAAAAAGACGGTCTTGAAAATATCATTACCCGTCATGCAAAACATGCAAAAGCTCTTCGCGCGGCAATCAAAGCTATTGGACTGAAACCGATGGTAGAAGACGATTCAATTGCATCTAATGCAATCACATCAATTTACCCACCTGAAGGAATCTCAGTTCCAGATATCAGAAGCACAATGAAAAAAGACTTTGATATCGTGGTTGCGAACGGACAAAATGAACTAAAAGATAAAATCTTCAGAATGGGAACATTAGGATTTGTTTGTGACAGAGATGTAATTGCAGCAGTAGGATCTCTTGAGGCAAGTCTTTATAAACTTGGCCACAAATTTGAATTAGGTTCAGGTGTTAAAGCTGCCATTGAAAACTTAGTATAAAAATCTTAATTATACTTGATTAAATGGATTTGGCCCGGATAAAACCGGGTCTTTCCATATATCATTAAACAAAGTATATGAATCGATATTTTCTTTAATATTTCCTGAAAAATATGCATATGAAACATTAGATGAATCTGGATATCCAAAATTACATCCATTAACATCTAATGTATACCCTGAAAGATGCATTAAAAGAACTATTAAATCTCTATTTTCATCTACTGCGCTAGCAGAAGGAAACTTAGCATAAAAGTCCTTATCATTTATTTTGCCTTTAAGATTATCTTTTATAAAAAGCCCGCCTACACGATGTTTAACATCAAAAATTTTATCTCCTAATCTGCCTATAAAATAGTGATTTTTATCATCTTTATAATCAGCCTTGATATCAACTTTTTGTCCAGCATAATAGCCTTTGATTTCTACATTTTTCTTTTTTGAAAGATCTTTTCTTGTAAATCTTATATTGTATTCTTTCCCATCTAATTCCCCTATTAAATGCATATCATTTGGAGAATATTCTAACATCTCTATTTTTTCAGAATAATCATCATCAAACACATCATCATCTATGTTTTTTGAAAAAGAGACATTCTTAATATTTGTATAATTTGAAGTTTTTTGAATACTATATTTGGGACCAAAAGAGTTTACAGATAAAATCATCTCAAAATATTCCTTTCTTGCTGGCTTAAAAACAAGAAAAAAATTTTTTTGTCACCTAATTTTTTAATTCATAGCTTCAAACACATATTGTTTAGAAACATCAGAAAAAATTCCGACCTCAAAAGATCCATTTGGAATTACAAATCTAACTTTTCCATTTTGAGCTTTTTTATCCAAAAACATCTCATTATACAAATCATCTTTACTTAAATCTGAAAAAGCAGGAACTAAATCATATAAATCAATCAATTCCAAAGCTTCATCATAATAGCTTTTTTCAATATATTTTTCTAATAAAGCTAACTTAAATGCCATTTTCATACCAATTGCAACTGCTTCTCCATGTGTATATACAACATAATTCGTAAGATTTTCAATTGCATGAGCAAAAGTATGACCTAGATTCAAAATTGCTCTTATGCCTTTTTCTGTTTCATCTTTGTTAACAACTGCAGCTTTCAATGAACAACATATATTGATTAAATTTGATACAGTATCAACATCTAAGTTATATATTTTATCTTTGTTATTTTTCAGAAAGTCAAAAAATCTGTAATTTAAATCTGCCCCGCAAGATTTTTCAATAAATGCATATTTCAACACTTCACCAATACCAGTTTTCAATTGTCTTTTATCTAATGTTTTTAAAGTTGAAATATCAGCAATAACAACTTTGGGCTGGTAAAAAGCTCCTATTAGATTTTTACCATGTTCATGATTTATTGCAACTTTTCCACCGACTGAAGAATCTACCATTGATAACAATGTCGTCGGAACCTGAATAAAATCAATTCCTCTCATGTAAGAAGCAGCGGCATAACCTGCCATGTCACCTATCACACCACCACCAAAAGCTATAATGCAGTCTTTTCTTTCAAGTCTATTTTCAATTGCAGCATCTAAAATCTTTTTAAAATTTTCAAAATTTTTATACTCTTCACCATCAGGCAAAATAACAAATTTTGAAGAACCCAACTGTATTTTATCCTTGTAAAGTTTATATATAGTTTCATTTGTGACTATAAGGAATTTATTTGCACTAGAATATTTTTTAACAATCTCTTCAAAGTTTTGAAAAAATCCTTCACCAATTAATATGTCATAACTATATTCTTTTTTTTCAGGAATATTAACTTTTAAATTAAATAATTGATTCATAGTCTTTTAATATTTCTTCAACGATTTCCATTAACTCTTTTTTCTCAGTATCAATTTCAAAATCAGCAAGCTTATAAAAAGGCTCGCGCTTATCTATAAGCTCTTTTAATCTTTGTTTTGGGTTTTCATGCTTTAATAATGGGCGATGTGATGTTTTCCTAACTCTTTCAAAAAGCTCATCGACTGAAGCTTTTAAATAAAAAATAACACCATTTTTCTTTAAAAGGTTTACATTTTCTATATTCTCAACTATCCCACCACCTGTTGAAATGACCTGATTGTGATAGTTTGAATACTTAGCAATTAACTCATTCTCAAGCTTACGAAAATGAGATTCACCATCTTGAGCAAAAATCTCAGATATATGCTTTTGTGCTAGTTTTTCAATTTCCTTATCTATATCAAGGTATTGAAAATCCTTTAATTTTTCATCTAAAAGATGGCCGATAGTGCTTTTCCCTGCACCCATCATTCCTATTAAAACAATATTTTTTTTATTATCCATTTTTATAATTTTTCTTTATTTCTTCTAAACTGTCACCACCAAATTTTTCTAAAAAGGCATCAGCAATGACAACCGCCGCCATGGCCTCTCCTACTACTGCACAAGCTTCTACTGCACAAGTATCTGAACGTTCAAAATGTGCAGTATAAGGCTGTTTTGTTTCTATATCAACAGATTGAAGTGGCTTTTTCATAGTAGGAATTGCCTTCATATAAACTCTAAGCACAATATCCTCACCATTAGTCATTCCACCTTCAATACCACCAGCGTTGTTAGTTTTTCTAAAGTATTCACCATTTTCATAAAAGATTTCATCATGAGTCTGAGAGCCTTTTAACTCAGCAACCTGAACTCCAGCTCCAACCTCAACAGCTTTAATAGCCTGAATGCTCATCAAAGCTTGAGCCAACCTGCCATCTAGACGTCTATCCCATTGAACGAAAGAGCCTAGACCAACAGGCACATTTTTTAGCCTAACTTCAAAGCAACCACCTAGTGTGTCACCTTCTTCTTTTGCTTCATCTATTGCTGATTTCATTTCAGATTCTGTATGTTTGCCAGCAATATTCAAAACTTTTGAAGAAATTTCTATGTCAAACTCTTTTAATAAACATTTTGCTATACCACCGACAGCCACTCTAGCTGCTGTTTCTCTGGCACTTGAGCGTTCAAGGATGTTTCTAACATCCTGTTGATCGTATTTTATCGCACCTGTCAAATCAGCATGACCAGGACGAACACGCGTAATTTTTTTTGCATTAACAAGCTCTAATACATCAGCATCTGTCATATCAACTGGATCTACTGACATTGGAACTGTCCAATTTTTCCAATCTTTGTTTTCAACCTCGATGGAAATAGGTGCACCAGTTGTTTTTCCAAATCTAACACCTGACTTAATCAAAACTTTATCAGTTTCTATTTGCATTCTGCCACCACGACCATAGCCACTTTGACGTCTTGCTAAGTCATTATTGATAAAAGTCTTGTCAATAGTTATATTAGCAGGCATCCCTTCGATAATTGCATTTAAGCACATTCCATGTGATTCGCCTGCTGTTAAAAATCTGAATTTGCTCATAAATTTCCTTATTACTTTTATTTTTTAATAATTATACATTATTTTATTAATTTATGTTAACAAAAATACTTGCAAAAAAGCCATGTTTTTCATATATTAACAATACGAACCGCAGACAACAGGCGGGACTAGAGAAAAGACA
The DNA here is from genome assembly GCA_944322545.1 of Candidatus Gastranaerophilales bacterium. Classification (GTDB taxonomy): domain Bacteria; phylum Cyanobacteriota; class Vampirovibrionia; order Gastranaerophilales; family Gastranaerophilaceae; genus Limenecus. The sequence goes on along the minus strand of CALUPF010000014.1, from coordinate 55,522 downwards.
ATAAAGTCCCTCAAAACAAAAGCCTGTCGAGGATCAGAAAAGTCAATAAAAATCAGCTGAAAAGCGATAATTTATAAATTGATGTGATGATTTTGCGGTTAAAATGCAAAATCATTTTTTGCATTTAGTAAAACAAATTAGGTCGATACAAATAAACATAAAAGGAGCAAATCATGGCAACAAAAGCCTTTAAAGAACAAAAAATTGCCCACATTAAAGAAAACGTGGAAAAGGCTAAAGTAGCTATTGTAACTAACTACAAAGGACTATCTGTTGAAGAAATCACAGCTTTAAGACGTGAACTTCAAAAAGTTGGCTCTGACTATACAGTTACAAAAAACACTTTGGCTAAGATAGCTTTCAAAGGAACAGCTTTCGAAGTTCTTTCTGATTCAATGAAAGAATCAACAGCTATCGCATTCGGTTTTGATGACGAAGTTTCAGCAGCAAAAGTTGTTGCTAAATTCATCAAAGAAAAGAAAAAAGCAGAAGTTATCTGCGGTGCATTAGATGGACAACTTCTTGATGCAAATCAAGTTAAAGAACTTGCTAATACACCTTCAAAAGAAGAACTTTACGCAAAAATGCTTGGCTGCGTAAATTCACCTGCAACAGGTATCGTTGGTTCTGTAAACGCTGTAATGAGCAGCTTGGTAAGAGCAATCGATGCAGTTGCAAAGAAAAAAAGCGCTTAGTCGCATAATTTAAATTAAATATTAACTACAAAAACAAATAAAAGGAGAAAAAAATGAGCGTAGAATCTATTTTAGAATCAATTGAAAAATTAACTTTGTTAGAAGCAGCTGAATTAGTTAAAGCTATGGAAGAAAAATTCGGTGTATCTGCTGCTGCTCCTGTTGCAGTTGCTGCTGCTCCTGCTGCTGGTGCTGCTGCTGAAGGTGGTGCTGAAGAAGCTTCTGAAGTTAACGTAATCTTAGCATCTGCTGGTGCTAACAAAATCGCTGTATTGAAAGAAGTTAGAGCTATCACTGGCTTAGGCTTAAAAGAAGCTAAAGACCTTGTTGATGCTGCTCCTAAAGCTATCAAAGAAGGTGTTAAAAAAGAAGATGCTGAAGCTATCAAAAAACAATTGGAAGCTGCTGGCGCTACAGTTGAAATCAAGTAGTTCTATACAAAAACTTAAAAACCCGTTTGCAAAAGCAAACGGGTTTTTTGTTGTAAATAATTATATCTTTATACCTTAACTTTTGTTGCCCACTTTTGAACAAACTTCCAAGCATTATTGATTGCTTTTTGCGCATTAGCCTCTGACAATTCACCGCTTTTAGCATATTTCATAGCCAAATCCTGAATTTTAGAAAATTTAGACAATTTATTGTAAACAGCTTCTGCCATTTTACCTACTGGTTTATTTTTCTTCAAAAGCGTTTTTAAAGGTGGTGTATAAGTACCTAATGCATCTTGTGCAATAACCATGCCAGGTTTTAGTTGAGTAGCCACTGCACCAGTTTTTGCAGCTTCAGAGGTTAAAACATGTGTCATGTCAGGAGTAGGAATTGTTACACCGATATTAGCGTCTTTTATAGCAGTAATTTTTGTTCCTAATTTTCTCAATTTTCCTAAAAGATATTCACCAGTTTTTGCATCCCTATGAGTGGTTTCCATCAATGCAACATCTACACTACCAGCCTGATCAAGAAGCTTAGTTTTACCTAATTTTTTAGCTAATTTTTGCCATCTTCCATCCATATAATCAATAGCCTGCTCACCATATGTCATTCTTAATTCACCAGGTTTCATATGATAATCTGTACCAAACCCACCCCATCGATTGTTTATATGTGTTGGCTTATCTAAAACTTCTATAAGAGTTGTTGTTTTACCATCTCCAGCATGAAAATTAACTGCTTTTTCAAGAGCTTCTTTACTACCTGGTCCAATTATCCCTTTCCCATATTTATTGTATCCTTGATTAGAAATACCTTGCCATAAATAATCCGCCATAACAAATTCCTTCCTATCTTTAACCTACATTTCAATAAAGGTTTATTTTTGTTATATCTTGCCATTTGTATTTTTTAAGTTATTCTAACCTCACTTATCTGATTCGGCATTATGAAAGGATTTTGGGGAAATCATAAACTCAAAAACTCAACTTAACATTCATTTACACTTGTCCTTTTATTACAGTTCCTTAACAATTTAAATAATATATGCACTCTTTATTTTAACTTTAAACAGAATAAATATTACTTTTAAATTAAATACTTGTTAAAACTTAAACCCGCTCTTTTATCTAGAGCGGGTTTTTAATTCTAAAACAGTTATTGATTTTAAATTACTGAAAAAATCATCAAAAGGAATTTTCTCTTCCTTACTTGTATCATGTGGGTTTATCAATGTTACAAATTTATCGTCTAAAGACTTAACTGCATAAGCATGATTTACATATAAACCATTTTTTCTTTTTCGAAAATTACAAGTCACTACGTGCTCGTCTGGAGCTTTTTTTATTTCTTGAATTTCATTTAATATTTGATTGTTAAGTTTTTCATTCCCCGTATAAATAGTTTTTGCTGACTTTCCTGTAAGCATATAGATTATATCCGAGCTATAACCGCCACTTAATGGGTTATATTTTCCGCCAATCACATTTTTTCCATTAACTATGTTGGGACCAATATTTTCATTCGCAATATTTTTTTCAACCAACTGCTTTTTATAATACTCAGCTGCTATTTCAATAGCAATTATTTCATCATCGCCTTTTACATAGTTTTTGCTTTGTTTTGCAGCTTCAAAAACATCATAAGGTATTGTTATACTTTGTTTTACTCCCTTAAAAATAACAACTACTTTGTTTAAATTTTTTAAATTAACAACAGAAGATTTTATAATTCTTTTTCCTTCCGTAGTATTAGCCAAAGCAGAAACTCCAGAAAGTAGCCAACAATCATTTTTAAACTGACGATAATTATCTATTTCCCCATTTAAGTCAGGTTTTGCTTTAGAATAATCTATTGGAGATTTAACATTTTCTATTGAAGACATTGGAACACTAGAAAAAGAATAAAACAAATTATCATCTTTCCGAGCCAAAGAGTTCCAACAGCTGAATGTCTTAGGTTTTTCAACACCTAAATATTTTACTGATATAGAGTTTACCAATGGAATAATCCCTTACAAATGTCCTCAATTAAATAAAAACAAATTCAAGTAAAACATTGACTAATTCGTAAATATTTTGTAATTATTCACACTACTTTTTTAACTCTGATAACAATTTTTCAATTTCTTCAGTATATTTACCTTTTTCAATTTTTGTTAAAATATCATATGATTCTTGCAATTCTTGTATAGCATCTTTAGGCTTTGAACTTTTTATAATTTTGGCTATTTGAATTTTTATTGCAGCAAGCATAATTTTATAATTTTCAACAGGCTTCATTTTTCTCGATAAAGAATTAAACCTGTTTTTAGCACCTTCATAATTATTTGAAATCTCATTTAGTGCTCTTTTTTCTTCGTACAAAATTCTAAGTAATTTTTCACTATTTGGACTTTTGATTGAATAAATTTTTCTTAAATCATCACACCTCGCCATTATATGTACAGGGTCGTGAAAACGTTTTGCTATTGCTAAACCGTTGGTTGCAAATTGTTCGACTAATTCAGGGTTATTACTATTTGCTTTGATCAATGCACTATAAATTATTGCAGCTAGTTTTCCATTACCAAAGCCAACAAGTTTTTCAGCTAGTTTAGTGCAATTTTTGTTCATCTTTTCAATTTTATTATTACTTATGAATTTATCGAAAAGTTTATTTAAACTATCAGTAAACGTACTAGGTTCAATATCTTCTTTTTTAGAAACAATTTTAGTCACCTGATGTTCAAATGCATCAAAAGCATTATCAATATTTACAACTTCTTTTTCAGGTGTATGTAACTTGTGAATTTTAGCAGTAACTTTTTTAATAACTGGTTTTGATATATTTTCTTTGTTAAGCTTAATTTTCATGAGTCTCTCCTATGTAAAATGTATAAAACTCGTAAAAATAAATTTTGCTAAAAACACATAAATTACAACTTTTATATTCTAAAAGTTAACTAAATAATTTTGCAAATCTTCAATATAACTGGCTGGTTTAACAGATTTATATGGTTCAAAACTCAAAACATTGAGATAATTTTTAGCACGACTTACCGCAACATAAAACAGCCTCAAATCCTCATTAATATCTCGTGGGTTTTTCCAAATATATTTATATAAAACAGATTTAGAAGTGTCTTTCCCTTTAAATTTATTTATTATTAATCCAAAGCCTGGTCTGTTTCCATATTGTAAATCGAATATAATATTCGATTTTTCAGGATTTTTAGCTGCACTAGAAATACTCAAAACAAAAACATATTTAAACTCTAGACCTTTTGAAGCATGGATTGTCAAAATTTGAACAGCATTCACATCTTGAGAATATATAGAAGGTAATTCAAAACTTCTGTCATTAGAGGCATTTTCTATATAATCTAGTAAACTAGAAACACTAACATAACTTACATTTTGAGAGAAATCATCAATAATCATTTCTAAAATCTTCAAATTATTAGATATTTGAACCATTTCAAAATCACTTGAAGCATTGTAAAGCATTAAATTTGTTTTTATGGATTCAAAAATTTGCATCAAAGACATTACATTTTTGCTTTTTCTTATTTTATTTACAACGTCAATAACCCTTTGAGCATAACAATTTTCAAAATCAGCCTCTTCTTTTAACAAAAGAAATTTTTGGACTAAATTTAAACGTTTCAACTGTTCGAATTCAATTTGTTCTAATAATTTTTCATCAACTAATTTTTTAAATCGATAAATCTCGGAACTATTCATAACAACTGTTAAAAGTCGTAAAAAAGCTTGTTCATCATTAATATTTTTAATCGAACGAAAAGCAGCAATAACATTTTTCACAACATGCTCTTGAAAAAAGCCTGTATTTACCTTTTTCACAGAAGGAATATTATGTTTTTTCAGCTCTTTTTCAATAATATCAGCTTGCGCATGGGATTTTACTAACACTGCAAAATCCTTAAAATCACTATCATCTCTATCTTTTAATCTTTTTATTTCAGAAGCAATACAAGAAGCTTCTGAAAATTTTTGTTCAAAAGAATTTTCAAACCCATCTATCGTTGTTACACATATATCTAAAGGTGTAGGCCTAAATTCTTTAAAAGGATTTGCGCATAAATTTTCACCTTCTAGCTTCAATTCATTTTCTGTGACAAAATTCACAGCATTTAAAACATCCGGTGTTGAACGATAATTTATAGAAAGACTTATTGGATCATAATCCTTGTTGTATCGACTTTTCACATTTTCAAAAAGTACTTCCAAATTTTCCATTTGAGCAAATCTAAAACCATAAATTGATTGTTTTCTATCACCAACATAAGTTAAATTTGCGCACTTCTCATTTAACAATAGCTCAATTAATTCTAATTGTGCACCGTTTGTATCCTGAAATTCATCTACAATTATATGTTTGAAATATTCTTGATAGTAATCTCGTATACTCTCATTTTCCTTGAAAATTTGAATAGTCTTATTTATTAAATCATCAAAATCTGCAACATCTGATTTTCCAAGTTCTGCTTGATATAAAGCGTATATGGCGCAAATAATTTTAGTTAACTTTACCTCTTCTTTTTCAAGCACTTTTATATTTTCAGGAAATCCCTGTGCAAAGCCATATTCAATTGCTTTTCTTTTACCAAACTTATCAAGAATAGTCTTTGTTCCTGAAATTTCATCAAAAGTTTTTGTGTCAAAAACACAATAATCATCGATATATTCACGAAGATGTTCTTTCCAAGCAAATGCATAATCATCTTTTGACTCAAACTTGAATGGAATAGATTCGATTACTTTTGAATATTGTTTTGTAGCTTCTAGTGTTTTATCTAAAAATTCTTTAGGAGATAAACCTAATGATTTAATTTTTTTTATTACTAAATAAATGTCTTCAAACAAATTCTCCAAATCATCTATTTTACTCAAACTACTTATACAATCAACTGACAAATCATCTAGAGATACACCTGAGTCTTCTAAAATTTCTTGAACATTTTCTATGAAACCAACTTCTCCATATTTAATTTGTTTTATCAAATTGTCATATAGATTTTTCAATTCTTTTTCATCAGCCATTTTAAAAGAAGGTGAAAGACCTGCTTCTACAGAATATTTTTTCAATATTCTCATACAAAAACTATGAAAAGTTGAAATCCACAAATCATCATTTAATAGATTTTTTGAAGATAATTGATTTTCTTCAAGCTCTTTCAAAATCCTTTCTTTCATTTCTGCTGCTGCTTTATCAGTAAATGTAATTACTAATATTTTCGTTTGAGGACTTTCTATACCATTTTCAAGCAACTCATATACAAGTTTTGTAAATCTTTTAGAAATAATCTTAGTCTTACCTGTGCCAGCACCGGCAACTATTTTTGTGCAATAAGCGCAAGGATTTAGAACAGCCTCTTTTTGTGCATCATTTAAACCTACTGCCAAATTTTCAATATCTTCTGAAAGTTTAGTCATCTGTCTCATCCTCATCACACAAAAATTTGAAAGCACAATTTTCACAAGCCCAGCTTTTATTTTTCTTAAATTCTTTTTCTGCTCGTATTTTATCTATTACATTTTCTTTTAAATTTTGTACAATCCTATCTTTATACTCTTCAATTTTAAAAGCAGGTATGAAATCCTCTTTGCAGCCATTTTCCTTTGTTTTAGGACGAATGTATAAAAGCCCTAATTCTGACACCTTATCTTTAAACTCCGCAAGATTTTTATCATTTTGACAAGCCAGATAATACAATGGAATTTGATAATCATATCTGTTTTTATAAACATCAACATTCGATGGTTCTTTACCAGCTTCTGTTTTAAAATTCACACCATTTTCACTTATTGCGTAAGAAAGCATATTTTCTTTATCTTTGCCAGTTTTATAGTCAACTATTTTATAATTTTCTCCATAACGCAAAATTGCATCAATTCGCCCATCAAAAACAACTCCATCTAATTCCTCGATTGCAAATGAGAATGATTTTTCACAAATAGCACTGTCAGGAATCTCATCAAAATACCCAATCAAATCTAAATCTTCTAACGCATCTTTCAAATTATTTTTCATTTGTGCAATAGATAAAAGATCAGACTGTTTGATTAAATCGACATCTATTTGACTAAATCCAATGTCTAAAGCTTTTTGCTCGTTTTGGTAAGAATCAAACAAAATATCTGCTAACTCTAAAGCAGTATTTTTATCATAAGAATGTAAAAATTTTCTACTTAAAACTTCCATAACACAATGCACTGCACTGCCATAACTAGCAGAAAATACATATGGCTCTTTCAAATTCAACAAATGCTTATAATAGTATTTTTTAGGACACTTTTGATATGTAGAAATAGCCGATGCGTTAAGTTTTAAGATATCAGAATCTAAAATTATATTTGAATCAGATTGTTTTTTTGAATCTAAAATTTCAATATTATTTTTTACTACATCTTCCTCGCTGTAGCTTTCAAAATTCTCAAAATTGTCAGCATCAACCTCTATCAAAGCCCTTAAAAATTGAGAAGGCTGAACAGTTTTTTTCGACTCGTAACTATGAGTTGAAAAAACTATTTTATTTTCTGCCATTTCCATCACTGAAAATAAAGCTGCATATTTTTCTTTTAAAAAGATATCATCAGTTTTTAGAAAATATGGAAAATCAGGATTTATTTTTCTGCAATTTTCAACAATTACTTCATTAGCCTCTATAGATATAAAAGGATAAGAAGGATTTGAGCTAGGAAAATTGTTTTCAGTTAACCCTGAAACAAAAACAAATTTATAACTTTTATTCATTTTCTTTGCAATAGAAGCTAATGTTACAGAATCTTTTTCTTGTGATTGAGGAAGCCACTCTAAAATTTCTTCAAAAGAACTAAAATCAGGTTCAATCTTTAATAAAGAATCATAAAGATATTGAAGTTCATTTAAACTTTTAATTTTACCTGAGATTATTTCTAACAAATCTGTGTTTTCAAAAGATTTATAGAATTTTTTAATCAGTTTAATAATCGCATCATTATACTTATTATTTTTATAATCTTCATAAAATATTTTTATTAAACCAAATTCAGCAGCAAGAATTTGTCTGGCTTTTTCATCAAACTCATTCCACAATGAAAAAATTGTTATTAAATAAGAATTTTGTTTTGAATTCTCTTGTTTTGCAGAAATTCTATCTAACAAATTGTTATCATCTATTATTTCTGCAACAAGATTTTTTATTATTTCATCCAGTTTTTCTAATAAAATTTCTTTTTTAGCCCTATGGTTATATGCTATATTTTTAAAACTGTCCGATGAAAAACCATCCAACTTCAAATCTAAACATATTTTACTGATATTGTGGTACACAGAAATTTTACGTTTAAAATTTTCATATTGCTCATTATAAATACTACTTAAAACAGGGATACCCTGAGCTTTCATAACATCTAAAAGTTTTTGTCTAGCTTCAGATTTATCAGCAAAAACAGCAATATCTAAATATGAACATATACCCATATTAACAATATTTTTTATTTTTTCTGCAATATAAAATGCTTCAGTTTGTATGTCATTAAAAACTATATATTGAATATTTTCTGATTTACCAAAACTCATATGTTCTAAATTGTTAGATTTTATTTTATCAATTAAAAAATCCAGCCTGAGTTTTATATCTTCATTTTTAGATGTAGATTTAAAATTTGGTAAAAATACAAAAGGTCGAGGAATATCAAAACTATTTGCATCCATAGTTTTTATGTAAAAATCATACAAAGAAGAAAATAATTCCAAACGAGATAAGTCCGTTTTTGAAAAACTATTACTACTAATAATTTGATTAAAAACTTCTGGCGTAATTTTGAAAAAGTTTAAAGTATTAAATAATTCAAACAAATCCTTATAAAAATAATCAGATTTTATCAGACAAAAAAGAAATTTGTCATCTTTAAATATATTATATGCAGCAGATTTTATGATATTTTGAGCAAAAAGACTAAAACTTTTTGTATTTTCTGGTGAATTCATATTTCTTCTTTTACAATAAATCGTTATCTATAATAATTCTCATAACATGCTCAGGTTTTATAGCTAACATGCAAGGATTTATTATATTATCATACTCATTTTTAAGTTTGCATTTTCTAAGTGAACAAGGCACACAAGATAAATCAGCTGCAATTGCAAAATGATTTTCGCCCCAAGGACCAGTTCTACTGACTGCTGCTGCACCATACAGACCGATACAATAGGGTTTCTTAACAGCAGTAGCTATATGCAATGGACCTGTATCACTAGATAAAACAACATCAGCTAGAGAATATAATGCGGCAGACTCAAGAATATTATACTTCCCTGCTGTGACAATAATATTCGGATGTAAGTTTTTATAACACTCCAATTCGGATATGTCATCTTTTGAACCAGTAATTAAAATAGTACAATTATATTTTTCAATAAGTTTAAAAGCCAAATCTTTATAATATTCAAAAGGCCATTTTCTGCCATGTCTTGTCAAACTGGTTTGTGTATTTAAAACGACAATCTTTCTATCTAATGGAATATCACTTTTAACCTTTTCTAAAACATCTTTGGGTATCTCTAGCTCAAGATTTTTAGGATTAACTAATTCTGGAATTTTCTGCCTTGCTGTGTCATAGAAGTTTTCTACAGCGTGAAATCTTGGCGTCTTTTTGTACAAAATTGTCTCTTTTGCACCAATTAGCCATTCAAAATATCTATAACGCAATGACACCTGCAAATTTATCAAAAGATCATACTTTTCTTTTCTTAACTTTAAGCCCAATTTTGTTAAAAAAGAATAGTCTTTATTTTCAAATATATAAACATTGTTCAATCTGCTATCATTAACAAGAAGCTGTGCTGGAACTTTAGATGTAACATAATCTATTTGTACATCAGGATCATAGTTTTTGATGCTTCTGTATATGTTAGTTGTATGGACTACATCACCTATAGCACCTTCTCGAATTATAAGAATTTTTTTATATTTACAACTACCCATATAACTATAATCGCATAATTACAATTGTGACGCAAACATCTATTTATAAAGTATATTCATAGATATAATCATCCATGATATATCCATTACCTATATCAAATTCCTTAGAATCAACTCTATCAAACCCTAATTTCTCATATACCATAATAGAAGCAAAATTATATTTATTAACAGTAAGAGAAATTTTAGGAAGTTCCAGTTCTCTTGCTATAGGTATAATTGCGTTAGTAAAAGCTTTTCTTGCATAGCCTTTACCTCTGTAATCTTTTTTAATATAAATCTTGGAAAGAAAAAGATTATCTTTTTGTTTTTGTACTGCAAAATATCCAAAATTAATGCCATCTTCTTCCAAAAAATAGTAACTATAATTTTGAAAATTAATTTGTCCTTTAACAACTTGTTCTGACTGAAATTTTTCGAGCATGTAATCTATCTGCTCCTGTGAAATGAAGCAGATAGAATACTCGTTCCATATTTCTTTTGCTAATGAACAAAGTTCTTTTATTTGCTCATCAGTCCCGATTTTTACCCAATCAAACATTATCTTTCAGCCGCCAATTTTTCTCTTACTTTAGCTTCAACTTCAGCTAAAACCTCAGGATGAGCCTCAAAATATTCTTTGGCTTTTTCTCTTCCCTGACCTAACTTTTCATCATTATAGCTAAACCAAGCACCAGCTTTTTTAACAATGTCCATATTAACAGCTACATCAAGAATGCAACCTAATTTACAAATGCCTTTACCAAAAATGATATCAAACTCACAAGTTTTAAATGGTGGAGCAACTTTGTTTTTAACAACTTTTACTCTTACTCTGTTTCCGATGTCTTTATCTTCTTTTTTGATAGAATCACATCTTCTGATATCTAAACGAACTGAAGAATAATATTTCAAAGCATTACCACCAGTTGTTGTTTCTGGGTTACCGTACATAACTCCAATTTTTTGTCTCAATTGGTTGATAAAAATAACAGTTGTATTTGTCTTACCAACAATACCTGTCAATTTTCTTAAAGCCTTACTCATTAAACGAGCTTGTAGACCCATTTGTTGATCTTCCATTGCTCCTTCAATTTCAGCCTTTGGAACTAAAGCAGCGACTGAGTCAATAACAACAACATCAACAGCAGATGAACGAACTAATTCTTCTGCAATTTCCAATGCCTGCTCACCTGTATCAGGTTGAGAAATTAAAAGCTCATCAACATTTACACCCAAAGCTCTAGCATATTCAGGATCCAATGCGTGCTCTGCATCAACGAATGCGGCTATTCCACCTTTTTTCTGACATTCTGCAACGATATGTTGAGCCAAAGTTGTTTTACCAGAAGATTCAGGTCCATAAATTTCAATAACACGGCCTCTTGGCACACCACCTATGCCTAATGCAATGTCTAAAGCCAAAGCACCAGTTGGTATAGCTTCACAAGCAACTGCCGTTTTATCACCTAATTTCATGATAGAACCTTTACCAAAATCTTTTTCGATTTTTTCTATCGCAAGTTTTAAAGCTTTATTTTTTTCTTCTGAAACAGCAACAGTTTCGTTATCTTTTTCTTTCACTGCCATAATAAATAATTCTCCCATAAGTCAAATGTCTAGTATATTGCAATTTTACATTATTTCAGGGTTTTATTCAAACTATTTATGTTAAAGACAAATTTAAATTATTAAACTATACGTCCTTCAGCTATTTTGAAGATTTGCACATCTTTTAGATACTCAGCATCAAACTGTAAAGTATCAACAGATGTGATAATAGTTTGGGTATTTTCACCAATTGCGTTTAAAAGATAATTTTGTCTTATATTATCCAACTCAGCCAAAACATCATCAAGTAGTAATATAGGTATGTCATCTATTTTTTGTTTTATCAATTCTAGTTCAGCAAGCTTCAAACTCAAAACTATAGTACGCTGCTGCCCTTGAGATGCAAACTTTTTAGCTTCAATATCATTTATAAAAAATGACACATCATCCCTGTGAGGGCCAACAAGAGATTGTGCACGAATAATTTCTTCTAGCTCACGCTCTTTTAATTTTTCCTCAAATGCCTCAGCAATTTGTTCAACACTTAATTCATTTTCCTGACTAAAATCAACATCTCCAACAACGCTTGAATTATAAACAGTTGTTAAAATTTCATTTTGGGCAATTTGAATATGTTTTTCCATTGCAATTTTTTGAAGTTCTTTCAAAAATTTAATACGAAGAAAAATTATATTACTGCCTGAAATTGCTAACTGGCTATTCCAAACCTCAAGCATTGAACGATCAGCATTTATATTCCCCTTTATTTCTTTCAGATAATTGTTTTTTTGAATTCTAATTTTGTTATACTTTGAAATTCTATCCGGATAAGCAGGATAAATCTGACTAATAGCCATATCCAGCCAGCCTCTTCTGTCATCAGGGACTCCCCTTAACAATAAAAGGTCATTAACAGAAAATGAAACAACAGACAAGTTTACACAAAACTCTGAAGATTTTGTTTTTTTTACACCGTTAACTTTTAACTCTTTTCTTTTAGGTGGATTAATCAAAACATGAAGTTCTTTTTCAAAATCATTTTTATCGATAACAGCTTTTAATCTTGCAAAATCCTGATTCCATAAAATTAACTCATGATCTGTTTTGGCTCTTGAAGAATTCAAGCAAGATAAATAATACACAGCTTCTAAAAGATTTGTTTTTCCCTGTGCATTTTTCCCAATCAAAAGAATTTTATTAGAGGAAAATTCCAAACTTAAATCTTCATAATTCCTATAATTTTTTAGCTCAATCGACTTTATAAACATAAAAATATTATACACTAAGCAACATTAAGCTTATTGTTTATCTCAATCAATGTACTTATTTCTTTTGCACCTTGGTTTAGAATATCACAATATTTGTTATAAAAAACGCCGCCTCTTTGAACAGCCTTCAAATCAGCTTCTGCTAAAATACATAACATTAAAAAATTATTTCCATCTTTCAATTCTTTTGCAAACTCTAAAGCTGACGTCATTTTCTTATTATATCTTTCAAGCCAATCATGATTTCTTATCAACAAACATATTTTAGTTTTTTCTTCATTTGAAAGATTAAATCTATTCAAAATAAATGCAGCATCTTTAGAAGAACAAATGGGGTGAGATTTATCTATTTCCCCCTCTTTTTTAGTAATATCATGCATTAAAACTGCTGTTTGCAAAGCCTTTTTATCCTCATCTGGCAAACTTCTATATTTCTCATTAGTCATAACACCCTGTAAAACTTTTAGAGTATGAACGTCAACAGTGTAATTATGTGTAGGATGTTGTAGTTTTCCAATCATTGTTAAAAACTCAGGAAAAACTTTTATAATATTGTTTAAACATTTTGTAAGCTCTGGATTTCCAACAATTTCTATTTCATTTTCATTAGTGAATAAATTCACGTAGTGAAATATTTTAGAAAAAGGAAATGAAGTCTCTTCCTGTAAATTAGCAACAGATGGATAACCTTTTAGGGTAATTTTATTTTCATTTTTTTCTAAAACAAATCCAAAAACACCTGTATAATCCATTTTTTGTGCATCGCTATACTTAGATATGGCACTATAAATATCTTGAACAAAATCAGCTCTTGAATATTTTAATTGAATCTTAAAACTTGGATCTTCTAAATCCATATTCAAAAAAGAACCGTCTAATTTTTCCATCTCAGACATTGTTCTATAAAAGCACTGTTTTTTATCATCAATATTATTCATACCAATATATTAGCATTAAAAAATTTTTCAACGTGTTAACAAATGTAATCCTTAAAATAGACAATTAGCAAATTATTTTTTTTTGTTTTTTATAACAAACATTATGATACAACTACGAACATTTTCTCCACATAAAATAAGCTTTGGAACAACAGAAAGAATTAGTGATCTCAATCTTGGACAAAACGATATAAATGTTGCAAACTGCAATTACCTTTTTAGAAACAATGAAACAAAACCTAAAAACATTGTTGAATTTTTGATAAAAAAAGCAAAATTAAAAGAAAAAACTGAAATGAAAATTTGGGGATGCTCAGATTTATCATCATTTATATCCAAAATATTTGCAATGCGACAACAAATCGACTCTAAAACACAAGACAGATTATTCAATGATATTGAGCTCATTGACATTGATAAAAATTTAATAGAAAGAAACAGCAAAAGATTAATTGGTCTAACTCAAGCTGATTTTGATGACTTAAGCTACGAATATAATATCAACCCACTGAAAGAATTTGAAAAAGTAGAAGACAAAAACTTTTTTCTAAAAGGAGAACCAAAAAGAATTTATACTGCTAGCTACGTTGATTACAAACTTCGAGGTTATGATGCCTTAGAGGAACAAAAAATCATACCATATAGATTTAAAGAAGACCTTTTAAAAAACACCAAACTTAGAGTTGCAGACATAAGAAAAGACGTAAAAAATCTAACAGAAAGTAATCCAAACACCCTTAGGATTTTTGAATTTGCAAATGGCTGGTATTTCATGCCAGAAAAAGACCAAATGGAACTAGCCTGCGACTTTTCAAAAAAAATGAAAGTAGATGATATTCTAATTATTGGAAGCGTAGAACTCTCTCATAACATTGATAGAGCTTTAGAAAAATTGGGATTTAAAAAGCACGAAAGAATGAAAGAAGTTTTTATAAAAGAAAAAGACTTACTGCCTAATGAATTTAAAAAAATTAGAAAATATCTTATAAAAAATGCTAAAGACATAATCCAATACTTTTAAAAGTTATTCTGATTTCCATTTTTGGGCAAGAGCCTCAGATATTTGCAAGCCTGTTTTTGTAGTAGCAAGTCCTGCTTCCGAACTTTCTTTGAGTCTTGGAGACATCATTTCACCAATTTGTTGCATAGAATCCACAACTTCATCAATCGGGATGACTGATTTAATACCAGCCATAGCCAATTCAGCTCCAGTAACTGCATATATAGCAAGAAAGGCATTTCTTTTTACACAAGGAACTTCAACCAAACCTGCAACAGGATCACATACTAAACCAAGTATGTTTTTTAACGTCAAAGCAGCTGCATTTAATATTTGTTCATTAGACCCATCATACATTTCAACCAATGCAGCAGAAGCCATAGCTGCAGCAACACCACATTCACTTTGACAACCTGCAACTGCACCCGCAAGCGCAATTTTATTAGATACCAATTCTCCTATTAAACCTGCAGTAATCAAAGCATTTATCCTTATCTCATCGTCAACATTAAGAGCTTCAGCAATTGCAAAAATAACAGCAGGCACTATTCCACAAGATCCAGCAGTTGGGCAAGCAACAATTTTACCCATTCTTAGATTCTGTTCAACAGTAGCTAAAGCATATGTCAAAACATTTTGATATGTTTTAGAAAAAAGTTTGGATCCTTTTTTATACATTTCAAGCAGTTTTGAACAATCATCACCACACATGCCGCTCATGGATTTTTCTTTTGAATGTAATCCTTCTTTTATGGCAGCTTCCATTGCATCAAGATTCTTCTTAACTTTTGAACGAATTTCTTTTACCGACATTTCTGTATTTTGTTCTTCTATGAGCTCACAAATTTCATAAAGTTTTTTATTTCGGCTTTCAGCCTCTTTATAAACATCTTCAAAATTACTGTATTTTATCATTTTTTTAGTACTTTCAAATTTCTAATCAAATAAACTTCATCAATTTTTCCTAATTCTGACAATAGCTGTTCAGGAACTGCTGCATCAATACACAATCCCATTGAGGCTTCACCACCCTTATTGTTTCTATCACAATGCATAGAAGCAATGTTCAGATTTTGGCTTTGTAGAAGAGCCGTTACTCTATAAACCATACCAGGTTTGTCTTTATAAATTAAAATTAAAGTATTATAATCACCATCAATATTGAACTTATAACCATTGATTTTCGTGATTTTAACTTCACCAGCCCCAACAGAAATTCCTGAAATTTCCATCTTAGGAGTATTTTCACCCTCCAGAATAATATCAACTGAATTCGGATGTCTATTATAATCTTCTAAATACTCAAATTCATATTTAACATTTAAACTATTAGCAATTTCAAATGCATTTTTTATATCACTATTATCAACATCAAAACCTAAAACGCCACCTAGTAAACCTTTATCAGTGCCGTGACCCTTTCCGGTTTTTGCAAAAGAGTTATATAGCCTGAATTTAACAAACTTAGGACATGCTCCAAAAATTTTTCCGGCAAGATAACCAATTCTAACCGCACCAGCAGTATGTGAACTTGAAGGACCTATGATTACTGGACCAATGACGTCAAACAATGTTTTAGTTTTTTCCATTATTGCTATTTCCAATATTTATTTTATATTTGCTTCTTTTTTTACAAGTTTATTATCAATTATCATTCTGGTCAATTTAGGTAAATCCATCTTATCTGTGAATATTTCAATGTAACAAAGTTTTTCTTTTTGTTGAATTTCCGCATTCAACAATACTTCATTAAATTCATAGTTAGTCTTTGCCTGACCAACCCAAACATCACCATCAAAAACTAATGGTAGTTTAGAATAATTCCATTTAGCAATGTCATTAAAAGGATCAAGAGGATCTTTGCTTAAAACTCTTTCTATTGTATAACCAGCATTGTTTAAAACTATAATTATGGGTTTCAAACCATAACGCATCATGGAACTTACTTCTTGTGCAGTAAGTTGATGAGAACCTTCACCAGTCATTAATATAACTCTTTTATCTTTAGCTGCAATTCCAGCACCAAAAGCAGCAGCAGTAGCCCAGCCAATAGAACCCCATAAGACCTGATTATATAAATTTGCACCCAAAGGTAACTTCATTGGGGCAAAACCAAACTTTATAATTCCTGTTTCAGAAAAAATTATGTCTTCTTCTTTCAAAAATTCTTGCAATTCGGGATAAATATAATCAGCAGTTAAAGTTTCCTCACAGTCAACAGATTGAACTTTAAAAGACAATTCTCTATAAGGCAACTTTTGTTTATCTAAATACTGCATTTGGGATAAAGCAGAAAGTACATCTTTCATCAAAATATTTTCATACCTAACATTTTCAACAATTGTATAATCACATTCTATGTCAATCATGTCGGTAGGATTAAAACCCACATCAAAGCCAAATGTATTTAAATCACTATATATAGCACCAATTGTTATAACACAATCTGAACTATTGACATAATCATATGTAGTTTCATTATCATATTTACCAATATATGTACCAATAAACCTATCATACCCCCAATTTAAAAGCCCTTTCCCCATAAGAAAGGTGGTAGCAGGTATTTGAGTATTTTCAAGAAACATTTTAAGTTCTTTTTTTGCATCAAATCTTTCTACAAGAACATCTGCGACAACTACAGGCTTGATAGACTTATTAATTAATCTTGTTATATGATCCAGCGCTAAATCAAGATTATTTTCATCGCTTTTTTTTATTTCAATAATAGGTGCATTTTCCACATACACTGAACAAACATCAATTGGTATAGCTATATAAACTGGTTTTTTTGTGTTTATTAAAACAGATATTACACGATCTATTTCCTCTTTTGCATTTTGCTCATTTAAATACGCAGTTGCCTCAACAACATTTGAATATGCCTTTTCAAATGCCCTATAATCAGGATTAGCAAAATTGTGATGTAATATCGTATTATTTTGAATATTTTTTGTTGTAGGAATACCAACAATTTTTACAACTGGTACAGATTCTGCATAACAGCCAGCTATTGCATTAATTGCAGATAATTCACCAACCCCATAGGTAGTAACTAGTGCGCCATAACCTTTTATCCTTGCATATCCATCAGCAGCATAACCAGCGTTTAGTTCATTTGTGCAACCAATCCAATTTATATCATCATTTTTTTCAACGGCTTCAACTATATCAAAATTATAATCACCAGGCAATCCAAATACATCTGTAATGCTTAATTCTTTTAAACGGTCAACTAAATAATCAACCACTCTAATTTTTGCCATTTTTGATTCCTTTTTGTTATTAATGTCACAAAGCAAATTATAATACTTGGGATGAAAAACTGCATTAATATTATATTAGCAGGCTTTCTAAAGATTTTTTAAGTTACATTCAATAATTGAGCGAAATTAGTATTTTTTTTATAAAAATAAGAAATAAAAAATCAAAATATACACTAACCTAATGACTAAATTGAAAAATCCCATTAAAAAAAATTTTTTGATTTTATTTATAATTCTTAATATAATTGAATTGCATCTAGTATTAAGAAGGGGAAAAATATGAGTGAGAACAATAATGCATCATCGAATGGCCTAAGAAAACTCACAACAATTCAACTTTTGAATTTTTGTCTTGGTTTTTTTGGACTCCAATTTGCTTGGCAAATGAGAATAATTTTATCAGGTCCTGTAACTGAAGGTTTAGGTGCATCTCCATTCATATTTGGCTTGATTTGGTTAGCAGGTCCTGTAACTGGGATGGTTGTTCAACCAATTATAGGTGCATTAAGTGATAATACACATACGAAGTTTGGCAGAAGAAGACCATATCTTATGCTAGGTGCAATATTAGCAGCAATAGCTCTTTGGGCATTTCCTAATTCAGCGAACATTGCTCAACTATTATCAAACAAACTTCATCTTCCAATGCCAGTTTTTGGTGGATTAATTGTAGCAGCAATAATGATATGGATTATAGATGCTTGCGTAAATGCAGCACAAGGTCCATACAGAGCATTAATTCCCGACAACATTGTTCCTGAACAACACTCAATTGCTAACTCATATCTAAGTTTTGCAATCGGACTTGGCTCAGTTATTGCTGCAGGCACAGCTCCATTTTTAAAATGGGCATTTAATTATCAAATGTCTATTGAAGCACAATTTATCATGGCTGCATTAGCATTTTTCCTTGGTATGAGCTGGACTTGCATCACATTTAAAGAAAAATCAGCACAAAAAGAAAATCAATTAAAAACTGAAAACGATAACGAAAAAACAGAAAAATCTAGTTTTTGGGACGATTTTAAAACATTTCTTAAATCTTCACCAGAAGTTTATAAAATATGTATGATGCAATTTTTTACATGGATTGGTGTCATGTGCATGTTTATTTTCTTCACACAATTCGCAATACATACAGTTTTTCAAGTGCCAGATTTAACAACAGCTACTGAAGCGACAAAAGCTTTATATGCTCAAGCAACTTCAGAAGCCACTAACTTCTCATCTATTTGCTTTGCAATATTAAATCTTGTATGTTTCATTGTTTCTATACCAATTGGAATTCTTTCAACAAAATTTGGAAACAAAAAAGTTCATATTGTTTCACTTTTAATAATGGCTATTGCCTACTTATTGATGACTTTAACTGCTAATTCAAAAGCAATTATGCTTCTTATGGGTATAGCTGGTATTGGTTGGTCAAGTATACTAGCATTACCTTTTGCAATGCTTTCAGAATATATTCAAAAAGGCTCAGAAGGTGCGGTTATGGGAATTTTCAATATATTTATTGCTGGTCCGCAAGTCTTAGTTTGTACAGTAATTGCTTGGTTCATATCTAAATGTATTATGCAAACTCCTCAAGGAATAAACTATCATTGGGAATATTCTTTCCTAATAGGAGCAATTGTTTTATTCATATCTGTAATTATTACTAATATGATTAAAGAAAAAGCATAATGTTACAAATGTAAAGAATTTTGTAAAATCAGAATATAACTCCTCTATTTTGTTTTTATATAACTGTAAGTGAGTATAAAGAGTAAATAAAAACAAATACGAGGAGTGTGTATATGGGCTTAGCATCATCACAAGCAAGACTATTATTGTTAACTGCAAGAAAATCAGATTTAGAGTTCAGAGCTCAACAAATCACTAACTCTGAAATGATTTTAGCTATGCAAACTGAATCAGTTGCTAGAGAATATTCTTTGAAATTGTCTAACCAAACTTTAAAATATATCAACGCAAGTGATTCTTCTGAAGTTGAAATCAGTGCATTATCATTAAATTCTATCACTAGCAAAAATGGTGCCGGCATGAAACTTCAAGTTTTTGTTGGTATAACTGATGAAAACCCTGATGGTTTTGAAGACTGGAAAAGCGATGGTCACGATGAAACTACATACATTGATGAAAATGGAAATATTATAACAGCTGATCAATACAAGAATTTACCAGAAGAACAAAAAAACAATTGCAAAGTTAATACAGTTCACGTAGGAAGCACTAACAATTATTCTGGCCGTGAAATACTTGCAGGTATTCAAAATGGAACTATGAGAATCATCTCTGAATCTGGTGAAGAAGTTGATGCTATCAATGGTACTAATTTCTCTGTTGCTTATGACACTTCTGATGATGCTCAAGCTGATGCTGAATACAGAAGAAAAACTGCTTCTATTCAAATCAAAGAAAAAAGATTACAAATGGACTTAAGCCAAGTTGAAACTCAACAAAAAGCTTGCGAAACTGAAATCGATTCTGTTAAGAAAATTATGGACAAAAACATTGATAGAATGTTCAAAGTATTCTCGTAAGACTTTTTGATAAAAATAAAAAAAGACCTTTTATTTTTTAATAAAAGGTCTTTTTTACTAATAATTAAATACTTTAATTAAAGGGTTTACTTTTACAAAAAAAACCTTAAACTGTACATGCACAAGTGTAAAATCAAGAAGGGACACAAAATGGCAATATTAAATGGACAAGCTCTTTTTTCACAAGCGCTTTACGGACTACAAAATACATATTCTGTTTTAGCACAAAACAACAAAAATGGTGGGTTAACAATAGAAGATATTACAAATCCATCCAGCTCTGTTTTGCAACAACTAGGTGGCAATACATCTTTTGCTCAATTCTTATCATCAAACTTCGCCGCAATTGACAAAGACGGCGACGGTAAAATAAGCACAGATGATATGAATAATTTAACAACTAAACTATCTCAAAACGGACTCACATATCAAGAACTATGCCAACTATGCTCTAGCAATATGGGTTCAAGCGAAATGCTGAATAACGTTTTAACTTATTTTAATCAAATTGACACAAATAAAGATGGAAGAGTTACAAACGAAGAAATTCAAGCTTTTAACTTAAAAGCTGACGAAGAAAAACTAAAAACTGAATACAAATCATTTAAATCAAGCTCAATGACTGTATTTTATGGTAATGAAGATGGAGATGAAGAACCATCAAGCCTTATAGACAGACTATACCCCCAAGACAGCAATTCTTAGAAAAAATAAAATAAAATAAAACTTTAAAAAGCCTTTTTAAATATAAAAAGGCTTTTATTTTACGTCATCCTTAATAACAATTAAATTATTCATTATTTTCATAGCAGTAGTTGGAAGAACTACATCATTTAAACCATTTGCAATACTCAAAATTGAACCAGCTTTTAAAACAACTTCTTCTCCTCTGTACATAAAAGTATAATCGTTTTTTCTGTCTGATCTGATTGTAATTTTATCCATTACCATTCCCTTTAAATAAATTAAATATAACCCTTGTTTATTATAACAAAAAAGTATAGAATATTAATACTCTATACAGGTATTAATTTTGTTCCTACATTATTTACTATCGGGAGAGGCGACTCTAAAACATTGAAGTATACCTACCATAGATTCTATGCCAGTAGGAAACGGATTTGTCAAGGCACTCACCCACCTGCGAGACTCGCAGGTAACAAAATCGTACTTGTATAGGGTTTTTTATGTAATAAAAAAAGGACTCAAAACTGAGTCCTTTTTTCAAATCTATACTACACAATCAAACTATTTTCTGTAAAGAATTTGAGATTGAGTGAATGTAGCAGGTAATGCTTTTTGTGGATATACAGCAACTGTAAAGATATCATAAACTCTTGTAGTAGAGTCAGATGGTTTGTTTGGACCTTTCATACCGTTTACGTCAACTGTAACAACTGAACAAACGTTAGTTGGTGCACCTGGGTTTGTTGCTTCGATAGCACAAGCAGTACCTGTTAAACCAGCAACTGAACCGCTAGCAGGACCAAAGTACATACCATCAGCTGTATAAACGTCGTATTGAGTTTGAACTTTTGATGACATTACGTTCAATCTTTGAGTCATTAAGTGGAAGAAGTTTGTACCTGTAAAATCAGTAGCATCTCTACCATCTAAAGCATAGTTCAAAGTGATTGCTTGGTTAAGCATTGAAATACCTTTTTTGAAAGCAGCTTTATACTCTTGTTGAGAAGTGCTTTGCATCAATGATGGAATTGTCATAGCAGCAATTACACCGATAATCATCAATGTAACTAAAACTTCCGCTAAAGTAAAACCAGATTTTTTGTTCATAAGATCCTCTTTCTTTTCTTATTTAATTTCTGTTTTTATTCATACTAAATATATACTCATCACTATAAAACATTAAATTTAAAATTGCAAGACCTATATTTAGAGGAATTCCCAAAAAATAAGGTGTATAAACACCATTTATTATTTTGTTTTATAATATTAATATGTTTAATTATGATTTGATAGTTGTCGGTTCCGGCCATGCCGGTTGTGAAGCAGCACTTTCGGCTGCAAAACTAGGCTTAAAGTGCCTATTAGTAACACTTAACATAGAACACATTGCGCTTATGCCTTGCAATCCCGCAGTTGGAGGCCCTGCTAAATCTTGTTTAGTTAGAGAAATTGACGCTCTTGGCGGAGTCATGGGGATTGTAACAGATGCGACATATATTCAAATGAAAATGCTCAATTCTTCAAAAGGCCCTGCTGTTAGGGCTTTACGAGCCCAGTCTGACAAAAAAGAATACATGTCATTCATGAGAAATTTAATAGAGTGTAATTGTAACATTTCTTTAAAACAGACAATGGCCGCAGAGTTAATTGTTGAGAACAATGAAGTAAAAGGAATAATAGACGAATTTGGACTTGAATATCACGCTCCTACTGTTATTTTAACAACCGGCACATCTCTTGAAGGCAAATGCTATGTGGGTCTTCAATATGTTAACGCTGGAAGAATGGGAGAAAGAGCGGCAACTGGGCTTTCTGCATCGCTTGTTAAAAATGGAATTTCTTTAAAACGTCTAAAAACAGGCACTCCAGCAAGAGTTGACTCAAGAACAATTGATTACTCAAAAATGACAATACAACCTGGTGATGATGAGCTTCATTTCTTCTCATTTGAACCAAACAGACCTATTAGAAAACAATATCCTTGCTACTTAACAAGAACAACAGAAAAAACACATGAAATAATAAAAGCAAACTTAGATAAATCACCATTATATGCTGGATTAATTCATGGTATAGGACCTAGATATTGTCCATCAATTGAAGACAAAGTGATAAGGTTTGCAAATAATCCTTCACATCATATTTTTATTGAACCTGAAGGAAAAGACACTTATGAGGTATATGTACAGGGCTTTTCAACAAGTCTTCCAGCTAATGTACAGGTTGATATGCTCAAATCATTACCAGGGCTTGAAAACGTACATATAATTAAACCTGCTTATGCAGTTGAATATGATGCAGTTCCAGCACTACAATTAACTCATTCTTTAATGACCAAAAAGATAAAAGGTCTATTTTGCGCAGGACAAATCAACGGAACAAGCGGGTATGAAGAAGCGGCTGCACAAGGGCTTGTTGCTGGTATCAACGCATTTAATTACCTAAATAATAAAGAAATGCTTGAGTTAGCAAGAAGCAATTCATATATTGGAACTTTAATTGATGATCTTGTAACCAAAGACATCCAAGAGCCATACAGAATGCTTACATCTCGTTCTGAATACAGACTTTTGTTACGTCAGGATAACGCAGATGAAAGATTGACAGAAATTGGACATAAGGTTGGACTAATCTCTGATGAAAGATATCAAAGATTCTTAAATAAACAAGAAAAAATTGAAGAAGAAATAAAAAGACTTCAACAAGAAAAGGTTTCTGCCACTGAAGAAGTTAATAATATCCTTTCTAAATATAATGAAAGCATAGACAGAGGCATGAAGTTGGCTGAATTAATAAAACGTCCAAATATAGATTACAAAGTATTAAAAGAAATACATGAACAAACAAATGATCTTAATTTACCGGCTGAAATATATGAAGAAGCTGAAATTAAAATCAAATACGATGGCTATATAAAACGTCAAACTCAACAAATTGAAACAATGGATCGACTTGAAAAAATCAAAATTCCTGAGAACATAAATTATGATGAGATGACACATATTTCAACTGAAACAAGAGAGAAACTTGCAAAAATCAGACCTGCAACACTTGGTCAAGCCTCTAGAATTGGAGGCGTTAAACCTGCTGATATTTCAGTTTTGATGGTTTTATTAAGTAGATAATTAATAATTGTCAGATCCAAAATAACAATTATGTTTTTTCTCATAACCAATTGTAGTTTTTGAGTCATGTCCTGGATATACAGTTATATCGTCGTCCAATAAAAATAACTTGTTTTTAATGGAATCACTCAACTGTTTAAAACTACCGCCTTCAAAATCTGTTCTGCCAACAGACGTATAAAAAAGTGTGTCACCAGAAAAAAGATTTTTTTCAACTAAAAAGCAAACGCTTCCCGGTGTGTGTCCTGGGGTGTGAATGACATTTATTTCTTTGTTGCCAATTTTAAAAACATCTTTTTCAGTAAAAGTTTTTACATTATTAGGTGGTAATGTATTATTCACAAAGCCGAATCTTTCAAGTTGCTTTGGGAGATTTTCTACCATGATTTTATCTGATTCATGGATATACACAGGAACATCGACTATATTTTGAGCATCATTTTCACCTAATATATGATCAAAATGCCCATGAGTATTCAAAATATATTTAAGATTTGCGCCATATGCATCAATTTTTTCTTTAACTTTAGAAAAATCCCCACCTAAATCTATAACAACCGCGTCTTTTGTATCTTCATCAATTAACAAATAAGCATTAGTGGCAATCAAACCTAATTGAAATCTCTCGATGATCATAAAAATCCCCTATTTATATCGCATTGCAAGTATAGCTGTAAAAGCAAAACAAAGTCAATTAAGCAATATAGCCATTCTTATATGAAGCCTTTTTATTAGCCTCTAACTCAGCCCTTTCATTTTCAGACAAAGACTCAATTGGCTTACTTTCAAGTTTCTTCATTCGTCTTTGAATATATTTTTCCTTTTGATTATCTATAAATTTTTGAAAAAAGTTTCTTGTATCTTCTGCTTTTTCATTTTTTATAACATCAGCAACCGAAACTGCAGCAGGCATTTCATAAACCTTAGGCTGAGTTGCACAAGAAGTAGCTGGGATTTGTGTTAACAAGCTTGTACCTGAAATCAAAGAATAATCCTTTCAAAAATTCTTACTGCAATGGATATATAAAACACTAATTTAAATTTTTTTGCTATTTATTCATATAATTTAAAGTTTGGTAAAGAATTCGATAAATATTAGGATATAGGATATTATTTAATTGGGAAAGAGTAACTAAATAAAAAAATGAATTTCGGAGCATTATCCAGTCTATTAAAAAATAATGACATTATAATGGCAATAGGTATTGTCATAATCGTTGCTATGATGATTATTCCATTGCCACCAATGCTTTTGGATATTCTTTTAACATTAAATATATCTCTTTCCGTCATAATTCTACTTGTATGTCTTTTTATCAAAGAACCATTAGAATACTCTTCTTTCCCAATCATACTTCTTGTTGCGACCATTTTTAGATTAGGTTTGAACGTCAGTTCAACAAGATTAATTTTGCTCCATGGTTCAGCAGGTGAAGTTATCAATTCTTTTGGGCAATTCGTTGTAGGTGGCAACTACATAGTAGGATTCATCATTTTCATCTTGCTTGTCGTTATCAACTTTATGGTAATCACAGGTGGTGCAACTAGGGTTGCTGAAGTTTCTGCAAGATTCACTTTAGACAGCATGCCTGGAAAACAACTTTCTATTGACGCTGACTTAAATTCAGGCTTAATCAATGAAGACCAAGCTAAAGCTAGAAGACGTAAACTCGAGAGAGAAGCTGATTTCTACGGTACTATGGACGGTGCTTCGAAATTTGTAAAAGGGGACGCAACTGCAGGTATTATCATTACTGTTGTAAACATCTTTGCTGGTATCGTAATCGGGCTTTGGCAGATGAAAATGGACATCATGACAGCTCTTAACACTTTCACTATTTTGACAGTAGGTGATGGCTTAGTATCACAATTACCGGCACTTTTAATATCTTTCTCAACAGGTTTAATCGTTTCTCGTGCAAGCGGACAAGACGATTCTTTAAGTGACGACATTAAAAAAGAAATGTTTTCAAATCCGATAGTTTTGTCTATTGTGGCAGTTCTTCTTTTCCTACTTGGAATGGTTCCTGGTATGCCAACAATCCCATTTATTGTGGTGTCAATTGCTCTTGGCTGGCTGGCTTATAGCAAAAATAAAGTTGAAAAAGCTAAAAAAATTGAAGAAGCTAAAGTCAAAGAAGAAAATAAAATTGACGAGAAAAAACTCGGTAAAAAGAAGAAAAAAGCAACAAGAGAAAGTGTAATGGAGCTTTTGAATGTTGAAACTATTGAAATGGAAATAGGTTACAGACTAGTTCCATTACTAGACGTAGAACAAGGCGGAGATTTACTTGAAAGAATTGCACAAATCAGACGTCAAACAGCTTTAGATTTAGGTATAGTCCTACCTTCAATCAGGGTTAGGGATAATTTACAACTTTCACCAAACTCATATCAAATAAAATTAAAAGGCGTGCCTATTGAATCTGGAGAAGTATATCCTGACAGAAGTCTTGCAATGAATTCAGGAGGCTCTGACAATGATCTTGGTATTAATGGTATAAGTGCAATTGAACCAGCTTTTGGACTACCTGCAATATGGGTTGAAGAAAAAGATAAGGAAATTGCAGAAACATATGGCTACACAGTAGTTAGCCCTTCCGCTGTAATATCAACACACTTAACTGAAGTAATTAAGAAAAATGCCGCTGAAATTGTTTCAAGAGCAGATGTACAACAACTTATTGAAAACCTTAAAAAAGAAGTTTCCGAAGAATATGTATCTGATTTAATGAAAGATATCACGACGGCTGAAGTTCAGCAAATATTGTACAACCTGTTAAGAGAAAGAGTTTCTGTAAGAGACTTAAAAACTATTTTAGAAGTTATAAGCCTGCAATCACGTGTCAGCAAAAATGCTGATTATTTAACTGAACAAGTAAGACAGGCACTTGCAAGAAGCATTTGCAAACAAAACTTAGCAGACACTGGAGAATTGCTCGCAGTAACTCTTGCACCTGAGGTTGAAAACACAATTGCTCAAGGTATTAGCCCTGATGGTTCTAGCCTCACACTTGATCCTGAATTTACAAGAAAACTTTTAGACACACTTAACTATGAACTAGAAAAAGCAATAACAACATCTGGCTGTCAACCAGTACTTTTATGTTCATCTCCGATAAGACTTCCTTTCAGAAGATTAATAGAAAGAACTTATCCACAAATTGCGGTTATGTCGTATAATGAAATCAGCAATAATGTCAAAGCCAAATCAATTGGTGTTGTGAGAATTATGCAACCAAAAGTTTAATTTTAGTAAAAACAAGGAATATAAAAAAAATATGAAAGAATTATTAAAAATTGACCAAAAAATAAGTATGGTTCCTGAAGATATCAATGGAGCATTATCAACGAAGATAAAAAAAGTTATAGGCAACTCAATTGAAGTAACAGTGTCGAAAGAAGATCTTGAATTTTACAAACTACAAGATTCAGTTGAAATGTTTACAGTTGTTGATGAAGGAATGCTATACTTTAAACCAATCATTTCTGAAATAAGGAAAGATGAAGGTGTTGTAAAAGTCGATTTTGATAAAGAAAAATATGACTTGCTTCAAAGACGTGAATTTACAAGAATTGATTTAGATAAAGAATTTACCCTAAAAGATGAAGACAAAGATTATGTTTGCAAATGTGTAGATATTAGTGCGGGTGGTATGAAGTTTATTACTTCTGCAGAATTATCTGTAGAAAAAGACTACTCTATTGAGTTTTCTTTAGAAAGCAACATACCAATTCAATGCTACTTCAAACCAATAAGAACTGATAAACAAGAAGATAATAAAAATATTGTATCCGGACGATTTATAGCACTAAAAAATATTGATAAAATAGCTATTGTTCAATTCTGTTTTAAAAAGCAAATGGAAAATACAAACAAATAAAAATATGGCTGGAAAAATCATAACATATGCACAAAAAATTAGCGGTATGCTGGCAAGTTTGACAGCTTTTTTGTGTACTGCAATCATATTTTTAAAATCTTCTACAATAAATATGACTGTTTTAATATATGCATTATCAATTATAGTTCCAGCAACCATTGCAACAGGCGTTTTGGGATATTTTATTGGAAAAATCTTTGACTCAAAGAAAAAGAAAAAATCGCTTAATAACTTTATAAAATAAAACATGCAGGTAGTTAACATATGCAAAATCAAAAAAAGACAAATACATTTAAAACAAAATTAAGCACACAATTTGCAGCATTCACAACAATGCTTATTGCAATAACAGTATTCTGTATCGCATGGTACTCTATTTCAACAGTAAACAACCTTGCAAACCAGATAACAGCACAATCAAAAGAGCTTAATGATTCAATTTCTATAACCATTTTTTCGACACTAGGTGATTACATGAGAAAAAATGACTACGAAGGTCTAAAAGAAGCTGCGCAAAAAATGGTTGATAGCAATGTAGTTGCAACTGTTTTCGTAAAAGATTTAAACACAAGTGATATTATCATAAGCACTCATCCTAGTGCAAAACTTGCAGAAGTGTTTAAAGAAAATAAAATTTCAGATAAATCATTGAAAAAAAATGACAAACAACCTGAAACAAATATATATAAAATTTCCGTTTCTAATAATGGAAAGCTAATTGAACTCGGCTTTTATAATGAACCAATAACCAAAATATACCTAGATATGCTAAGAGATAACATGTTGGCAATGGTGTTTATCTTCATATTTTTAGGCTTCTTCCTTTCAAACTTAATAGCAGGCATTTTAATAAAACCAATCAATATTCTTATCAAGAGTTTAGGTGATTTTGCAAAAGGTAATTTCTCTCACCGTCTTGAAGAAACAAATTATTTAGAAATAAACAGACTTATTCGTTCTTATAATGAAATGGCTGAATCATTGGAAAAGCTCTACCAATCATTAGAGCAACAAGTAAAAGATAGAACAAAAGAATTAGAAGCTGCATATTCGGAACTTAAAAGTACCCAAGCAATGATGGTTCATTCAGAGAAAATGAAGTCTCTTGGTGAACTAGTTGCTGGTATTACTCATGAAATTAATAATCCAGTAAACTTTATATATGGAAACCTAATACACTTAAAAAACTATACAGCTGATATGATGTCAGTAATTGATGCTTACACAGAATTTGATTCAGACCTGTCAGAAGAGCACAAAGAGAAAATTAAGGCTTTAAAAGAAGAAATAGATTTAGAGTTCTTAAAAGAAGACTTACCTGAACTAATCAGAAGCTGTCAGGAAGGTACAGAAAGAACTAAAAATATTGTACTTGATTTAAAAAACTTCTCGAGACTAGAAGAAGCTGTAATCAATAATGTAGATTTACCAAAAGAGATTGATACAACTTTAAATATATTACATAACAAATTTAAAAATAAAATTACAGTTCACAAAGAATATCAAGAAAACCTCCCTCATGTTGAAGCATATGGTGGTCAATTGAATCAAGTATTTATGAATATTCTAGACAACGCTGCTTTTGCAATTCAAGAAAAAGGTGACGTATGGATCAGATTAAAATCTGACGGCAAAAATGCTATAATAGAATTTGAAGACAATGGTTGCGGTATGGATGAAACAACTAGAAAAAAAGTTTTTGATCCATTCTTCACAACAAAAGAAGTCGGTCAAGGCACTGGTCTTGGAATGGCAATTAGCTATAAAGTTATCAAAAATCACAAAGGCAATATTGCCTTAGAATCAGAGCCAGGCAAAGGTAGTAAATTCACGATAACTCTTCCTTTAAAAATGGAAATGCCCAAAACACAAGAAACAAAATAGAGATGGATAAACATGGACAAATATAACATTCTTTTAGTTGATGATGAAGAAGACAATTTAGCATTATTATACAGAACCCTCAGGGGCTCATATAATCTTGAAAGAACGACATCACCATTGAAAGCACTTGAAATTCTTGATGAAAAGGATTTTGAGCTAGTTATTTCAGACCATAAAATGCCGGAAATGGATGGCGTAGAATTCTTAAAAAGAGTACAAATTTCTCATCCATCAACTATGAGAATACTTCTTACTGCATATTCTGATGCCAATATACTTATTGATGCAATAAACTACGCTAAAATATACAGATATGTAAAAAAACCATTTAATCCTGATGAATTACAATTAATTGTGTCTGCCGCACTTGAATATTATCAATTAAAACACGATAATGATAAACTTATAGCAGACTTAAAAGAACTGTTCTCTGGAACAATTAAAGCCATAATGGAAGCACTGGATGCAAAAGACTCTTATACATCAGGCAGAAGCAAAAGAATTACTTACTACTCTATTATAATTGCCAAACAATTGGGTCTTTCTCAAATTGATATTGGGAAAGTTGAACTTGCTGGAATGTTACACGACATAGGAATGATTGGTGTTTCTGATGAAATTTTGTACAAAATAGATGCACTAACTCAAGAAGAATATGATGAAATAAAAAAACATATAACTTATTCTGTAAAAATTCTAGAAGATATAAAACAATTAAAAGATGTTGTTGAAATAATAAAATATCATCACGAAAAATATGATGGAACAGGATATCCTTATGGAACAAAAGGCGAAGATATTCCAATAGGTTCTAGAATCATTGCGGTTGCAGATACATTTGACAGTATAATTTCTAACAGAATATACAGAAACCAAGTTGAAATGTCAGAAGCTAAACAAAAAATCATAGAAGGTGCTGGTACTCAATTTGATCCGATTGTTGTAAAGGCATTTGAGGAATCTTTTGATTCTATTGTTGAAACAATTAAAGAATTAGATAAAAATAATAACTAGTATTTATCAAATCACTATTACTCTTTATGACAATGTTTTTAAATTTGCTTCTTTATATCATATAGAAATAAAGGAGTTAAAATGCGTGAAAATCTTTTAAATAAAAAAGATAATAATACACAAATTGCAGAAAAATACTTAAAAAAATATCTTTCTGATCTTCAAAAGCATTTAAATCTTTCGGAAAAACAAATTATAAAAATTTTGGATAATATTACAACGCGAAAAAAAATAACAACAAATAAAAATTATCTAAACAAAATGATAATTAATATAGAAAAACTATTTCACAAATCTAATAATATGCTATTATAAAGGAATGAGTGAAACAAAAAGAACAATTGAAGTAGATACAGAGTTTTTAGAATCCCTATATGGACTTGTTGATAAAATTCCACCTGGAGAAAAAAATATCAACTTGGATTTATTGAAGGATTTAATTCTTGATATTAAAAGAAAAATGGAAAGAATTAAAACTGAAGCTTCAGAAACAGCTTCTAATTCTTCGCATGGCAAGATTCAGACAAAATCAGATGTTCAAAATGAAATCGATGAGCAATACAATGGAAAAAATATCCTTATTGTTGACGATTTAGGGGTAATTACTTATCAACTAGGTGTCATGTTTAGAAACTTAGGATATGAAGTTACAATTGCTAAAGAAATATATGATGCAATTACAAAATACAAAAAACATAATTTTAACCTAGTTATAATGGACTTATTTATTCCTACTGACAGAGAAGGTTTTATTCTTTTAGATGAGCTTGTTAAACTTTCAAAAATGAATGAAAACAATACGGTCATTGGGGTAATGACAGCTTCCTCAAAAAGAGAACATCGTCAGTTATGCATGAAAAAAGGTGCAGATTGTAATATAGAAAAAGTTGACGACTGGCAAAAAGAACTTATTGACTATTGTGAAAAAAATTAAACCCGTTTTTTATAAAAAAAACGGGCTGCTAGTGTTTTTATTATCCTAAATAATAAATTAGATAATATTTTCTTTAATAGCTTTTACTGCTGCTTGCACTCTATCATCAACGCAAAGTTTTTGCAAGATGCTGCATACATGAGCTTTTGCAGTATGAACAGAAACAATAAGCTCTTTAGCTATCTCAGTGTTACTTTTACCTTTTACCAAAAGTCTTAAAACTTCAAATTCTCGTTCCGTCAATTGAGCACGAGCATCAGAAATTTCCATGCCATTTTGAAGACTTGTATTTTCAGGCTTAGGGAAAAGATTCAAAGCAACTTGAGCAATAGCAGAATCTAACCAACAAGCGCCTTTTGCAACGTTTCTTATTACATTAGAAAGTGTTTTAGGATCAATATCTTTTAAGCAATATGCTGAAGCACCTGACCCTAATGCGGCCAAGACTTCTTCTTCTCTGTCATGAGAAGTTAAAATAATTACTCTTGTTTCAGGAGAAACTTCTCTAACTTTTTGAGTCGCTTCAATACCGTTCATTTCAGGTAAACCCAAATCCATTAAAACAACTTGTGGTTTTTCTTTTTCAATAATCTCAAGACCTTTAATTGCATCTTCTGCTTCACCTACAACCTTTATATTTTCAAATTCATTAATCGTAGAACGAAGCCCAACCCTTGTTAATTTGTAATCCTCAACAATAACTACTTTGATTAATTCATTGCTTTGCTCGACTGTAGTTAACATGCCTAAACCTATCCTTTCTCTAATGGGGTAAAAAGTTTTAACACATGTCATTATCAACGACTAAAGGTTTATATGATATTAACCAACTCGGCAATATTTTGAAAAAACGAACTTGAATTGAATATGTCTCCAATCATATAAAAAGAGCCTGAAATAATGATTAGCTTTTCTTTATTTTCACAAACTAAATATTCCAAAGCTTTTTGTTTTATTGGCTTGGCAACCTTAACAATATCATTTAATTCATCGAATTTAGCGCTATTTTTATACTCAAAATCATAGAAAAATATCTCATCTTTATTCAAATCGAACAAAGTATTCATGACAGACTTATAATCCTTAGTCGTCAAAGCACCATAAATCCAAACTCTTTTTTTATCCGGAAAATAATAATCTATACTATCTTTTAAAACTCTAGCGCCATCAGGATTGTGAGTTCCATCAATTAGAAGATTATACTTTGGAATATATTGCATCCGACACATCCAAAAAACATCCTTTAATCCTAGTTTTAAAGCATTTTCCGAAATTTCATAACCTATTTTATTCAAATATTTAACTGCTTCAATTACAAGCTCCAAATTCTCAGATTGCCAAAGACCTAACAAACCAAATTCAAATTTTTTATCATCAAATATGGCGTAATTTTTCCCATCTTCAAAACTGAGTTCCACTTTTGAAGCAGGAGATATGAGCTCGCTATTTTTCTCCATAGCAACTTTTTCAATAGTTGCATAACCTTTATTGTCTTTACTTACTAAAACAGGCTCATTTGGTTTAATAATCCCTGCTTTTTCAAAAGCAATTTTTTCGATTGTATCACCAAGTCTGTCTGTATGATCAAGACTAATTGATGTAATAACAGATAAAACATTTGATTTTATAGCTGAAGTCGCATCTAATCTGCCACCTAAACCTGTTTCTAGTATGCAAATATCAACTTCTTTGTCTGCAAAATATTTAAAAGCAACAGCAGTTAAAAGCTCGAACTCTGTAAGATAAATATCATTAGTTTTAGCTACCTTTGAAACTTTATCAATTAAATCAGCAAAATCACTTTTTAAGATATTTCTTTGGTTTATTTTTATTCTTTCTGTGTATTCTAAAATATGAGGACTTGTATAAAGCCCTGTTTTATACCCAGCTGATGTTAGAATTTTTGATAAAATAGCACAAACAGAACCCTTGCCATTTGTTCCTGCAACATGAATTATTTTCAAATTATCTTGAGGATTGCCAAGCAACTCAAGAGCTTTTGATATTCTTTCCAAACCTAGACAAATATGAAACTTTTCCCTAGATGTAATTAAATTTACTGCTTTTTGATATTCTGTTTCCATATAATAATTTAATCACGAACTTACACGAATGTTCATTTTAAGTTATAATTTTACCTATGGAACAGAATAAAAATACGGACAAAATAAAATTTTATACAGGATTATTTACAGCAAAAGCAATAAATAAAGGACTTCATGCAATAAAAAGTGCAGGAACTTCACTACCTGGACTTGTTGCTTTAAAAATTTCAGATAACTTTTTATCATTTTTATCTAAATATTGTGAAAAAAGTATAGTCACAATAACCGGAACTAACGGAAAAACAACAACAGCTGGTCTTTTAGCACATATCTTAAAATCATCAAAACACACTGTATTGCATAATGAAAAAGGTGCAAACATGCTATCAGGAATAGCAAGTTCTCTAGCTGTTAATTATAAGCCATTCACAAAATTCGATTATGCCGTATTAGAATCTGATGAAGCTTATCTTACAAAGCTTTATGACTTTTTAAATGCAAACTATTTACTAGTTACAAATCTTTTTAGAGATCAACTAGATAGATATGGCGAATTAGACACAACAGCGAAAAAAATCCAAGAAGCAATTTCAAAAAATCCAAAACTAAAAGTTTTCATAAATGCAGATGATCCAATGCTTTCAGATCTAGCTAAAGATAATGAAAAAATATACTACGGTTTTGATGAAATCACATACAAAAATAACATACAAGCTTCTCAAGCCCCACCAGAAGCAGTGAATTGTAGCTGTGGAACTCCATTGTCATATCAAAAAAGATATTATGCACATATTGGTCATTACTACTGTGAAAATTGTAAAAAACAAAGACCAGAACCGGAAAATAAAGCCTATGCGGTAATATATGATGATTTTTCTGATATATATATAAAAGATAAAAACGGGAAAGAAGAGTGCTATAAAACAAACCTGGTTGGACTTTACAATGCATATAACGCTCTTGCAGCAATTACAGCAGCTAAAAAACTAGATATTGAATACTCTGATATACAAGAAGGTCTAAACACTTATCAATCAGTTTTTGGAAGAGCTGAAAAATTAAGAATAAAAAACAAAAACCTTCTTATTCAACTCATCAAAAACCCAACTGGCGCATCTGAAGTATTGAGGACTGTGAATCAAAATGCTGCAGCAAAACTTTTAATCATTATCAATGATAATTATGCAGATGGTCGAGATGTCTCTTGGCTTTGGGATGCAGATTTTGAACTGCTTAAAAATTATCCAAACAACATTATAGTAAGTGGGGAAAGAGCATATGACATGGCAACAAGACTCAAATATGCAGGTTTTCCTACTGAGAAAATAGAAGTAAAAAATGAAATAAAAACAGCAATAAATTATTGTTTAGACTCTATTGAAGAAGAACAACAACTAATTATAATGCCCACATATACAGCTCTTTTAGAAATGCAAAAAATCCTAAAAAAAGACTAATCGTTTCTTTTATAATGA
The DNA here is from genome assembly GCA_944322545.1 of Candidatus Gastranaerophilales bacterium. GTDB lineage: Bacteria > Cyanobacteriota > Vampirovibrionia > Gastranaerophilales > Gastranaerophilaceae > Limenecus. The sequence goes on along the minus strand of CALUPF010000014.1, from coordinate 19,828 downwards.
GTGTAAGCACCTTCTGTATAAAAACTGTTAAGTTTTCCAAAGCAATTAAATAATTTAATCAAACATTTTTCATTATATTTTTTAGGAAAAATAAATGAAATAATATAAATAAAAGAAAAAATACAAATATCTATAACAGTTTTAAAATACTTTGATTTTATATTAGCCTTGTATTTTTTTGCAATGAAAATAGTTAAATATCCATTATTGAAAGCTCTGTCAATTTTCCAACTCAAAGATTCTCTATTTTTTTGAACATGCTCATATATAAGAGTCTTTTCACACCACACGAACTTATAACCGGCTATTTTTGCTCTTGTAAAAAAATCAATATCTTCACCGGTCATAAGACCATATGATGTATCAAACCAAATATTAGAATCTTTTACAATTTCAATTTTGAACAAGACACTATTTGTAATACATAATTTTCGTATATCACCAGTTTTTCTTCGTCGTACATTATATGGCAGTAATTGTTCTTTCCCATCTTCTATTGGAACAGGCGCACTAGTTGATGCATCAGCAGAATAAACAGTTAATGTTTTATACAATTCTAAAATCCAATCAGGTTTAGGATACTCATCATCATCTAAAAAAGCTACATATTGAGCATCTATTTCTAAAGCTTTTTTCAAAACAGCATTTCTGACAGCTGCAATACTTTTTTCAGGAGTATGAGAATAATGAAGTGTGAATGGAAAATAACTTAAAGCATGATTAAAAACACTAAATGCTTCTTTGTTTAGATTATTATCAGAAATCACGACTTCAATAGTACAATTTTCAGGAACTATTAGCTTAGAAATATTTTCAAGAGCAAAACTAAGCATTTCATTTCTTTTATAAGTTCCAATACCAATTAAAATTTTATCCTGCATCTCAATACCTACAATATTATCCAACATTTTTTGTTCTAATACGCGAACAACTTATCAGATATTAGCACGATAATATTTAGCATGCAAGGTAATAAAGAAAAACTACAAAAAATTCTAGCATCAATAATAAAAAAACATAGAAAAGCTAACAAAAAATCTATTAGCTTGATTTCTAATGAAATAATGCTTGCAAAGTCATTATGGTCTGATGTAGAAAAAGGAAAAAAAGACCCCCAATTCTCAACTTTGTGGAGAATGGCAGAAGCTCTTGAAATACCACTATCAGATTTGATAAAAGAAATAGAAAATAAAGTACAAGATTCTATAAATTTTATAGACGAAAAATAGAAATGAACCAATATTAAGTTTTGTAAACCACAAAGAAGCTTGATTTTATTGGATTCTGATTTTTTAGTATATATTTTGTAGATAAATTTTAGCAATTTATTATACAAAAAATACTTTATATAAGAGTAAGGAGTTAAACAACTCCAAACCCAAACCACAAAAGAGATTACAGAATTTATATTGGAGGAATGAACATGGCAAGAGTTTTAATTTCAATGCCCGAAGAATTTTTAAACAAAATTGATGGAGTTGCTGAAACTGAAAATCGTACAAGAAGCGAATTAATCAGAGAAGCATTAAGAACATATATTCACAAACAAAAAGTTAGAGAAAATTCATTAGCAGCTAAAAACGCTAATATCTTAGAAGCACTGCTTGACTAATAAAAACTAGAGGCAAAGCTACTGATTGGGGAAAATTAAAACAAACGCAAACTAGACTAATAGAGAAAACAAATAAAAGCAAAACGGACTAATAGAGGAAAACAAAAATAATTAAGCAATACTAGATTTGGGGAAACAAAAAACAGCTTCTAATGAAGCTGTTTTTTATATTTTATAAATTTGATTGTTAATAACTAATGCTGCTGACAATAATGGATCAACTGCAGTTGAATATGGTGGCGCATAGGTCATATCCAAATGTAAAAAATCATCTACCGTTTGTTCAGCTTGGATAGCAGAAGCAACTGTGTTAATCCTTTTATCAGCATCACCAGATCCAATACCCTGAGCTCCCAAAATTTTTCTAGAGCGCTTATCAACTACAAGTTTTATTGTAATATTTTCAGCTTCAGGCATATAACCAGCTTTATCTTTTTTAGTCATGGTAGAAGAAATTACATCAAAACCAAATTTTTTGGCCTCTGTTTCAGTTAGACCTGTCAAAGACATAGTAAAGCCATTATACCTTGTAACAGCAGAACCTAAAACCCCTGGTAACGCATCATATCCGCCTGCTATATTAATTGCAGCACAACGACCTTCTTTATTTGCAGAAGATCCAAGAGGAATCCAAGCATAATTTCTTGAAACCAAATGAAAATTCTCAATACAATCACCTGCTGCGTATATATCAGTAGCAGAAGTTTGCATTCTATTGTTAACCCTTATTGCGTTACTAACGCCTAATTCAATACCAGCATCTTTTGCAATTTCAGTATTTGGTGTCACACCTACTGCAATCACTACAAAATCAGTATCAATAACCTCACCCTTAGACGTTACAACTTTTTCTACTTTGTCTTCTCCTAAAAATGAAACAACAGCGTCATTTGTTATAATTCTCACCTTGCCATTGCTCATTTTTATAATTTCATTTTTAATTATGTCACTTATCTCCGGATCAAAAATAGGCAAAATATGTTCATTCATTTCAATCATATGAACATCTAAACCATTTAAATAAAAAGCTTCAAGGAGTTCTATACCTATATAGCCACCACCCACAATCACTGCTTTTTTAGAATGTCTAAGTTTTTCACGAATTTTAATACCATCATCAATTGTACGTAAAGTAAATATGTTTTTTAATTCAATATTTTCAATTGAAGGAACAATAGGTCTTGCTCCAGTACAAATAGCTAATTTGTCATAGTTTACTTTTTCTATTTCTTTAGTATCCACATCTTGAATTAAAACAGCATGTTCATCAGGAAGGATTTTTATACACCTTTTGCCAAGATGAATATTAGCGCCTTTCTCTTCAAATTGTTCCGGCTTTCTAACAATAAGTCTATTAGGATCTTCTATAAGTCCTTCTATAAAATAAGGTAGACCACATGCAGAATATGATATCAATTTTTCATCAGTATACAAATCAATCTGACAATCACAATCAGATCTTAGTAGTTTAGCTGTAATTTTAGGACCTGCGGCAACTCCGCCAATAATAACTATTTTTTTCATTTAATTATTTTAAAAACCAGTACTATATTTGTCTATTACCCATAAGTCCTTCCACTAATAACTTTTTTTAAACTACACCATTTGTAGGATATTCATACTTTAGTTGTAAAGAAATTCAGTTACATCTCGATAGAAAAGATATAAAGAGGACTAGAGAAGATGATAAACAGAACATCCATACTTTTAATAGAAGAAGATATCAAGGCTGTTTCTGAATTAACAGAGAAATGTCTTGAAGCTGGTATTTCTGAAAAAAACATTTTCTCTGTAAGTGAAATTGAATCAGCTGAAAGGTATTTAGAAATTGCAGGCATATCTTACGTTGTTATAAATGCTGACTTATACAATTTCATCATTGCATCAACAATTGAAAAATTCTCCGAATATTTCCCCATTCACGTAATAATTAGAAATGCAAAACCTGAACAAAAAACACTAAGAATGATGAATGATAAATCTCTAACATTCATAAATTCAATTGAAGAACTACCTTACGTCCTTAATGGATACAAACCACAAAATATTTCCTATTCATATAACAATACGAATATATAAAAGTTTTATTTTATCATCCCTGTTTAGACTGTGCTGTTGAACCCCTAATTCAACAGCTTTTTTTAATAACAATTTTAAATATTAAAAGTTTATTGAACCACCTAAAGATAAAAGCTTTTGAACTGTTTCATCATATGTAGTTTTTTCATCAACTTTTTGCTGCAAAAATTCATTGATAACAGGCATGTATTTTATAGCTTGATCAGTAACAGGATCAGCACCTGCAACATACGCACCTATATTAATCAAATCTTCATTCTTTTTATAACCAGCTAATAATGTCCTAATCTTACCAGCAGCAGCAACGTGTTCTTTAGTCGTAACCTCTTTCATTACCCTACTTACACTTTGCAAAACATCAACAGCAGGATAATGGTTTTTATGAGCAAGCTCACGAGATAACATAATATGCCCATCTAAAATACTTCTTGCTGTATCTGAAATTGGCTCGTTAAAATCGTCCCCCTCAACTAAAACAGTATAAAGCCCTGTAATTGTACCGTATTCATTACTACCAGCACGCTCTAACAATTTAGGCATCAATGCAAAAACAGATGGAGTATAACCTCTAGTAGCAGGCGGTTCACCTACTGCAAGACCAACCTCACGTTGTGCCATTGCTATACGAGTTACACTATCTAACATAAATAAAACGTCTTTGCCCTGATCTCTAAAATACTCAGCAATTGCAGTTGCCACAAATCCTGCTTTAATTTTCACCAAAGACGGCTGCTCTGATGTGGCAACAACAACGATAGAACGTTTCATCCCTTCAGGACCTAACGTACTTTCAATGAACTCCCTAACCTCACGACCACGTTCACCTATTAATGCAATAACATTTAAATCTGCGCTTGTATTTTTTGCCATCATTGCAAGCGTCGTCGATTTACCAACCCCTGAACCAGCGAAAACACCTAATCTTTGACCTTTACCTGCGGTAATAAACCCATCTATTGCACGAATACCTAAAGAAAGTGGCGTTCTAATCAATTGTCGATTAAGAGGATTTATTATCTCAGCTTGAGTAGAATACAACGACTGAGAATTAATTTCACCAAGATTATCAATAGGACGACCTAAACCATCTAAGACTCTTCCTAAAAGTTGAGGACCTACTTTTATTTTCATGGATGAACCAGTATTTATGACAACAGCCCCTGGCATCAAACCTTCCATTGAACCTAAAGGCATCAAAAGAATTTTAGAAGTCTTAAAACCTACAACCTCTGCCCAAATTGGAGGAGCATCATGTTTATTGTAGATATAGCACAAATCCCCTATACTGGCCTTTGGTCCATCTGCTTCTATTATCAAACCGATAATTTGAATGACTTTCCCTATCTCTTGTACAGAATTTGTTTCATTAATTATGTTTCTATATCTTGTTAGATTAATCATTATATATCGTCATTCATCCCATCTACATCATTGAGCTCTCTTGAAAGCTCTATTTCTGGAGTTGAATTTAATTCAGCTAAAAGTTTTTGGGAAATTAATTCAATTTGTGCACTCACTCTTGCATCAACTCTAGATCCAACTGATTCTACTATTGTTCCATCAGGTGAAATAGAATTATCTTCAATAACTTTGATTGATTGAAGATTGTGAATAGAATCCTTTAGTTTTTCTGAAATATCACAAAGCTTTTGCGCCATTTCAGGATGTACTATTATTGTCACATTTTCCTTTTCTTTTAATTGAGAAATAGCATTTGCAACTACCTTGGTTAATATATCTCGATTATTCTGCATTTGCACCTTACAAACTTTTTCAGAAATATCTAAAACTAAATCAAGAATATCCAAATGTAATGATTTTATTATTCTATTTTTTATTTCAAATTTGCTTTTAGCAAAATTATCTACATTATAGACACGATTTTCTAATTCAGTAGTAATTTTTTCTTTGCCATCTTCATAACCTTCAGCATAACCTTGTTTTCTTGCATCGGCTGTAATTTCATCAATAGATGCCTCTGCTTTAGCTTTAGCTGATTGGACTATCTCATTAGCTTGGTTTTGAGCTTGAGCTAAAGTTGCAGCAGCTTGCTTTTTAGCATCTGCAATAATTGAATCAGCAATCATTTTTGCATCAACAATTTCCTTGTTTAACTCTGTTCTGCCTTCAGCACTTAAAACAAAAGATGAGCCTAAATTAACCTTGTCACCATGGATCCTACTCAATGTATTCGTCCTCAGCTGTATCTCTTGTAATAACGATTTCGCCTGCAGATTCTAATGCACGAATAATACCAACAATTTTTGTTTGTTTTTCTTGAACTTCTTTAGCTCTGACAGGCCCCATATATTCAAGTTCTTCTTTTAACATGGCTTGAGCACGTTCTGACATGTTATTATAGATTTTTTCTTTGATTTCTTCACGAACACCTTTTAAAGATATTGCTAAATCTCTAGTTTCAACTTCCCTTATAATTCTTTGAATAGCATTATCTTTAAGTTGAATAATATCTTCAAATACGAACATAAGCTCTCTAACACCTTCAGCAAGTTCGAGATTTTTCAATTCAAGATATTCCAAAACATTCTTTTCAGTAGCACGATCAGATCGGTTCAAAATATTAGCTAAAGCACCAACACCACCAGCTTTTGAGAAGTCTTGGGCAACAACTGAAGAAAACTTGCCTTCTACAATTTTCTCGATTTCCGAAATAATTTCCGGATTCGTAGAATTCATATCAGCAATTTTGAAAGCAACCTGAGCTTGCACCTCAGGAGGCAAACTATTTAAAACCTTTGCAGAACTTTCTGGTTTCAAATACGCCAAAATAAGAGCGATTAATTGCGGATTTTCATTTTGAAAAGAAGTTGCAAGCTGAGATGGATCAGCGTCATTAAAAAACTGAAAAGGGTTTGTAGTTAACAAATTAACCAATCTACCAAGCATATTCTGTGCTTGTTCTGGACCATACGCCTTTTCAAGCAATGTTCTTGCGTAATTTGTACCACCTGATGATAAATAATCACTAGCTAAAAAAAGGGAGTGAAATTCCTCTAGCACCTGATTTAAAATCTCAGATGGAACTTTATTCAAACTTGCAATATCAAATGTAATTTGCTCAAGAATTTCATCATCCTTGATATTTTTTAAAATCTCAGAAGCAGTACTTGGTCCAAGCGCAATTAATAACGCTGCAACCTTTTGTCTTTGTGTCATTGTTTCATAAGTTAATTCTACCATTTTTCAATTAGTCCTTAATGTATGAAATTAATATCTTAGCTGCTTCTGAAGGATCAGCCATGATTGTATCTGTCAAATCAGTTTTTAGTTTATCCAATTCCGGATTTAATCTTGCTTCAATTTGAGGCAAAGATTCAACTTCAAATTTATCTATGAGACTATCAGTAATTTGTTGTTGCTGTTCTTGGAAATCATCTTCCCAAGCTTCTTCTTTTGTAGATTTTCCAAACAATGAACGGAATACAAACAATGCAACCAATCCAAGAATCAAGATGACCATCATAGGAACAAGTTTGTTAATAACAATTTCTTGAGTTTTTTCTTGTTGAATAGCTTTTGCTTCACTTTCCTCAACAGCTTTGTTTTGATCATTAGCAGAGAATTCTAGACTTGTTACATTAATCAAATCACCTCTGTCTAAATCAGCTCCACTAGCTGAAATAATGAGTTTTTCTAGTTCTTCTTTTTCTTGAGTTGTTAAAATTTTATTTACAGCAACTGCAATAGTCATTCTTTTCACAGAACCTGGAGCATAAACTATCTGTTTAACCTCTTTTGAAACTGCGTAGTTTGCAGCTGTTTTTTGCTTTTGATAATTCAAGTTCTTTGGCTGACCTGTTTGAGTATTAACAGGTGGCGGATTGTTAGAACCAGTCTGAACGCCAGGTTGATTTGGATAAGGATTGTCATAATTTTCTGTTTCAGTTTGAGATGAAGTCAAAACACCCTGTTGAGTGTCACCTACCGGAGTGTAACTTTCAATAGTAGAGCGTGTAGAATTGAAATCAATATCTGCACTCACCTGAACAGAAGCATTATCTGAACCAACGATCTTATCCAAAACTGCTTGAACTTTTTTCGCTGTTTGAGTTTCAAAATTAGTTTTATAACTTTCTATGTCGTTTGAATTTTTTTCAATCTCATCTGAAAGATTATTTCCTGACTGGTCAGTAAGAAAAACTTTTTCAGGAGTTAATCTTGGAATGGCATAAGCAACAAGATTTTTAATAGCTTTAACCTGACTAGTTTTAAGTTTATATCCAGGTTCTAAAATCAACATAACAGAAGCTGTCGGAGCTTCATCTCGTTCCTGAAAAACAGAACGTTCAGGATCAGCAATCTGAACTCTAGCTTTTCTTACTCCACTCATTTTTTCAATAGAACGAGTCAATTCACCTTGATATATTCTTTGTTTGGTCAACTTATTTTTAAAATCAGTAGAACCTAATTGCATATCATCTAACAATTCAAACCCAGGTGATGAATCTTGAATCAAATCATTTTCTGCAACATAAATTCTTAATTCATCCTGCAGCTCTGCAGGCACCATGACAGATTTTTTATCTGAGCTCAATTTAAATGGGTAACCGCTTTTTTTCAAGCTTTCTGATACAGCAGCTGCATCTTGAGGAGACAAATCAGAATACAAAACAGACCAATTTGGTTCCATTGACTTCATTATAAAAAATGAAGCAACAACCAAAGTGATTGCACTTAAAACCACTATTCCAAATTTTTGGCCCATTTCTAAGCCGTTCCACAATTTAGTTAAATCATCTATAAACAGCTTAAAATAATTTGTCTCCAATTTTTCCCCTTTGTCTAGTTATTTATCTGTTTCAAGGCACAACTTACCTATATTAAAAATATAGACTATTTCACAGATCAATTCAAATATGTTAATTTACGTTAATTTCAGGTTAAAAATTAAACGTATTGACAAAATTTTACATTTCTTAAAACACACAAAAATGCATGAAAACATGTGCTACGACATGGTTTGCATGTCATTAAAACGCCGAAACCATGTCATGGCGCGAAATACACAGCCCCAAAACCCTTGAAATTCTTGATATTTCAGGAATTGCAAGCTTGAAACATATCGTTACAATTCCCCATGATTGGCTTGTAAAAAGGATTTTTGTCTATATAATAAGAAAAAGAAGGTTATTCAAGTGCGCCACTATTGGGTTTGCAAGAAATAACCACATCGAATGACCAAAATAATTGACAGGGATGGGACCCTTTTAAAGGTCAAGGGGAAATACTTTGGGAGGAAAATTAAGTGCTTAGAAGCAGAGATATGGGTAGATCTATTGCAGTAAGAAGATGGACCAATACAGCTTTAGAATGTTATAAAAGAGGATGCGTGTGCGAAGGGTGTTTTTATACAGATTTCTTTAACGGAACATCTCAAAAATGCCAAATGAAAGCTTCTGTTTTAGAATTAGTAAGAGTTTTGGGTAAACCTGATGTGGACATTCCACAAGTTTTAGCTGATTAAAAAAGTGGTATAATTTTATCGTAAACTATTTTATTACTTGAATCGAGTTAGAAATGTACGATAATCCTTCGACAAAAAATTTTGTTGGTGTGATGTTCACCTGTTGTAATGTCTATGGACGAGTTTATAAAAATAAAGAAGGCACTGCCTATGTAGGCAGATGTCCAAAGTGTCTTAAACCTATTCGTTTAAAAATCGGCAAAGGCGGATGTGACGCGAGATTCTTTTATGCTGGCTAGCTTAGTTTGATTGGTGGCAATGTCACAGTTTGTATTTTGTCAGCGTTCTTTTTAAGCCAATCTGTAATCACAACCGATACATTGCTAAAATCTATACATTCAAACAATGATTATTTGTCAATCTCAATAAATTGCTATTTTTTGTGCATAAAATATGAGTCATATTTAGTAGCTTTTTAAATTCATCTTTGTATTTTCCCCAAAGTGAATAAAGATAATAAATAAAAATCCAATTTAATATAATAAAAACGCATTATTTACAAAAACTGATGAGACTCCTATTATATTTATTGAAGTAAAGGAGCTTATTATGAACAATATTGATAATTTAAGAAAAGAAAACGAACTTATAGATTTATTTTGTACATTAGCAGAAATTCCTTCCCCATCAGGTGAAGAAGAAAAAGTTTCACAAAAAATTGTTGAAATTCTGACATCATCAGGCATCGATGCAAAACATGATGATTTTGGAAATGTCAGAGCTGAACTCAAACCAACAGACACTAACAAAAAGCCTATTGCTTTATCAGCACATATGGATGTAGTTGGTGACAATTCAGCTGTAAATATAAGAATCTCAGAAGATGGAAAATTTATTGAAACAGACAAATCTAGACCGCTAGGCTCAGATGACAAAGTCGGTGTTTCTGCAGCAATGCAACTAGCAATTTATCTTTCTAAACATCCTGAAATCAAACATGGCGGACTCGAGCTAATCTTCACCAAAGATGAAGAACAAAATATGACTGGTATACACAATGTAAAATTTAACGAAATAAACTCTGAGTACGTATTAGTTTTAGACGCTGATAAATTAGGTCAAATCCAAATTTCAGGAGCAAGCTATACAAACGGAACATTAACAGTTGATGCTTTAAAAGGCGGACACTCAGGAATTGATATAGGTGATAAAACAAGATTAAATGCCGTAAAACTAATCGGAGAATTAATCAATGAAATTCCACAAGGTGAATACAAACGCGATGAATATGGCACAGTAACTTCAATCAACATTGGCTGTGTTATAGGTGGTGGAGTTGAGCCTACTATTCAAAAAATTGTTCAAAAAGGACAAGAACAAAAAAGCTACATTGAATATGTTGCAAACAACTGTCTAACTAACATAATTAACACAAAAGCTATGGCGAAATATTCAATCAGAAGCTCAGAAGAAGAAAACGAAAATCAATTAATTGAAGATATCAAAAATATTGTTGAAAAATTCAACAAAAAATATGAAGGACTTGCTAAAGCAGAATTTGTCGCAAAATCAAAAATGAAAGCTTTCGAAAAATCTGATGATGAAACAATACAAAAACTTTGCGTTGAAGCTTGTGAACATATAGGAATTAAAGGTGACGTATCCTCATTCCACGCAGGCGCAGAAACACATATTTATGCACATGAAAAAAATAAAAATGGACAAGTTTTAAAACCATATCTTTTAGGACTTGCCGATATTTATAATATGCATTCAAGCAACGAAATGGTAGATATTGAATCATTCAAAAAAGGCTATGAATTCTTGAAAGAAAGCTTTTTGCTATTCAATAAATAATTATTATTTGTAAACATATGTAAACAAATAAATAAAAACTCTAAAGAAAAATTCAACACCTCCCGATAGGAATAATATACAGTTCCTATTCAGATTAAGGGGTGCAATTGATGATAAAAAAAACAGATAAAGCAATGAGCAATATATCAGACGGGGTAGCGTTTCTTTTAAGAGGGGCAAAAAAAAGAAGATCAATGGCTATCGCTAGTGCAAAAATGATTAATTCTGATATTGGAATATCAGCTAAACTGGTAGCCTTAAAGTAAACGTTCCATTTAAGGTATGAAGAAGATTAAAAGAGCTGAAAAGCAGAAGAAGTAAGGTTTTTACTTCAAGTCGCAACATTAAAACAGGAGCTCCTTTTGCATTTTTCCAAGGGCGAAGGAGCTTTCTCTTGTTTTATTTTTTATCTTTGCTTTTCTTTTTTATGTGTTTTTTATTTTTATTATCAGTTTGAGGAGCTTGAGGTTTATTTATAATAACCAAAACCTCATCTTCACCAGCCATTTTTAAGTTATTTCTCGCGATTGCTTCTAGACTTTTCATTGAACTAAAATCTTCTAGTTCTTCTTTAAGTCTTTGATTTTCTAGTTGAGCTTGCTGATTTAAAGCTTTCATTTTTTTTATTTTGCCATGGTAGCTGATGCTTTTTGTAATGTTATTAAAAGCACTTATACCAATTTGCACAAGACAAACAAGTAAAACTATTGTCAAAAAAGAATAGTAAAAACGAATTTTGTTTTTACGTTGATTATTTTTTTCCTGAGTTTTTTCAATTAAATCAGGTTTTTTCACTTAATAGCCCCTATAAGTCTGTAAACTTCGAATAATACCCTAACATTATAGCCTCAACATGCACAGCTGGCAAGTTTGAGGCTATATACGATAAATTATATTCAATACATGTTAATTTAAAGCTTCTTTTATTTGTTTAACTATATTGCTTGTAGCGTCATATTTAACAAGTCTTTTAGCATTGTTTTGAAGCTCAATCATCTTTTGAGTGTTATTGATTAATTCTTCTAATTTTTCAATGAAATGTTCTGGAGTACATTCTCTGTCATCTAAATATATTGAAGCATTTTCCGCTTCCATTTCTTTTGCATTTTTTCTTTGATGATCCGCAGCAGCAAATGGATAAGGAACTAGAATTGATGCCAAACCAGAAACACATATTTCAGAAATACTCAAAGAGCCTGCTCTAGAAACTGCTATATCAGATGCAATCATAGGAAGATACATCTTTTTAAAATATGGCCTTACCATATAAAAAGAGTTTTCAGTGAAGTTAGGATATGCTTTTTTCAACTCTCTAATTGTTTCATCATAATTTTTCAAACCTGTTTGATGAATAATTTGTATGTCATATTTTTTAAATAATTTTTTCAAGCTATGTACTAAAACTGTGTTTAATTTTTTTGCACCTTGAGAACCACCCATCACAACAATTGTAAGCTTATCTTTTAAATGAAGAGCTTCACGTGCGTGATATCTATCAATACTTAAAAATTCTTCTCTTATTGGATTTCCATTTACACGTATATCTTTTGCTTTAATTTTATCTTTAGATATTTCAAAAGCAGCAGAAACTGATTTAGCAAATGGAGCCACTAGTTTAGATACCATGCCTGGAATTGCGTCACACTCGTGTATAACAAAAGGGGTACGAGTTAAAATTGAAGCAAAAAGCATTGGAGCACTAACATACCCACCTGTTCCAAAAACCAAACTAGGTTTATATTTAAAAATGTAGCCAACTGATTTAACTGTTGCAGCTAGAAGTTGAAAACTCCATTTTACAAAATCCAAACCAATAGTTCTTGGCATTCCAGAAATTTTCACATCCAAAAAGTCAAAAACTTTATCATCAGCGATTCTTTTTTCTAAATTATCAGGATTACCAACATAATAAATTTTTTCTGTATCAGCTTCTTTTTCTAAAGCTTTTCCAACAGCAACAGCAGGGTAAATATGTCCACCAGTACCACCACCAGTTATGAAATATACGTGTTTTTTATTAATATCCTCGGTCATAGTTTCTTATCCTCTTTATCCTTTTTTTCGAAATGTTTAATAATATTCCAACCATACATAATGAAACAATTAATGAAGTACCTCCATAGCTTATAAATGGAAGAGGTACACCAGTTGCAGGTATCAATGAACTTGATACACTCATATTAATAAATGCTTGCAAACCAATTGAAAGTGTAATACCAACCGCCATGAGTTTTCCAAACATGTCATTTGCTCGTGAAGAAATTATTATTCCACGATGAATGAAAGTCCAAAATAAACCAATTACGAAAAAGCATCCTAAAAAGCCAAGCTCTTCAGCAATTACTGCAAAAATAAAGTCAGTATGCCCTTCAGGAAGCCAAGCTAGTTTTTGTTTTGAATTCCCATATCCAACACCCCAAAAACCACCTGCTGCAAATGCTAAAAGCGATTGAATAATATTATATCCTGCACCATATGGATCAATGTTAGGGTTTAACCATATTTGAATCCTTTGCATTTGATATCCATGCAAAAGTTTTTTACCAAACAACATAAAAGTAGTAGCCATCATTGTAATAGCTGCACCTGCTGTTGCTAGCATATATTTAATTGAGCCGGATACACTCAAATACATAACCATCGAAGTTAGCATCAATAATATAACCATTGACAAGTTAGGCTGTTTATATACCAAAAACACCATAACTAGTATCGGTAAAAAATACCTGACAATTTTTGATGAACTAAAAAGATTACCATCGCGATAAAAAGCATTGGACAAAAGCAAAATCACAGCTAACTTGGTCATCTCCGAAGGTTGAAACTGAATTGGCCCTAGCATAATCCAACGTCTGGCACCATTTACAACAACACCTAAAGGGGTGAAATCTACTAAGACAAGCATTGCAACTACGAACCAAGCAAAAGGCACTGCCCAATCTTTAAGTTTTTTATAATCTAAATTTATAAAATATTTAAGTCCAAATAACCCAACTATCAAATAAGCAAATTGTTTTAACGCAAAAGACGCAGGGTTTTGTCCGGCTTCCATAGATTTTGGAGCACCTGCACTAAAAATTGCCATCAAACCAATTACCACAAGAAAGGCAACTACCACCATCAACGTTGTATCTGGTGGCGATAAAACAACATCATTGTAAGAACCTTGTTCATTACGTCTTTCAGGTTTATGGTTTCTATTTCTTTGATAAGGCATAATCTTTGAAAACCCTTCCCCGTTCTTCATACCCTGAGAACATATCATAACTTGAACATGCAGGAGATAAAAGTATCACTTGATTATCAGATTCAAAAGCTTTATCTACTGCTTCATTAAAAGTTGAAGTCATTACGATATTTTCATATCCATTTTTTCTTAATTCTGACTCAAATCTATCTTTGGCAACACCTGTCAAAACCACTTCATTTACATATTTTTTCACTGTTTGACAAAATTCAGTTAAATCAGTCATCTTATCAGTTCCACCAGCAATCAATGTAAGAGTTTTGCCTTCAAAAGATTTTAATGCAAATATTGCAGCTTCTGGGTTTGTAGCTTTTGAGTCATTATAAACTTCATGTCCTTGAATTGTATCTACATACTCACATCTATGCTCTGGCGCTTTGAATTCTTTTATTGCCTCTCTTATTTTTTCAGTATCAACACCTGCAATTTTTGCACAAATCAACGATGCCATAATATTTTGATAATTATGATTGCCGACTAAAGGAACATCTTTTAAATCGATAATTTTCTCTTCACTACCAGATTTTCTTTTGTAAAAAATTGCTCCATCTTTTATATAACTACAATTTGAATCGAACTCTTTGCCAAAAAAGAATTTTTCACCATTATAATTTTGGCCAAATTCAAGAAGTTTTTCATCTTCTGCATTAAAAACAGCAAATCCTGGCAATTTATCAGACGCAAACATTGAAGCTTTTGCTTTGAAATAATTATCTAAGCCACCATGCCAGTCTATATGATCAGGTGTAAAATTCATCCAAACAGCTATTTGAGGACGAAATCTAGGACTATATGTCAACTGGAATGAACTTACTTCACAAACAAAAAAGTCTAATTTCTTATCTTCTAAAAGCAATGAGCAAGGAGGAATTCCAATATTTCCACACTTTTCTGCTTTAAACTCTTTATTCAAAATAAAATTGGTAAGTTCAGTTGTAGTTGTTTTTCCATTAGTACCTGTAATAGCAATAAAGGGAACCTGAGTTTCTAAATATGCTAACTCAACCTCACTTATTACGGTAATATTTCTTTCTTTAAGCATGTTCATAATATCTGAACAAGGAGGAATTCCAGGACTAGTTACAGCAACATAAACATCTTCCATAAATTCCTGTGAATGTTTTTCAAATTCAGTTTTTATACCTAAATCATTGAGTTCTTTAACAAGCTGTGCATCTTTATCTGCCATAGGTTTTTTTTCAGTAATATAGCAATCAGCACCCTTAGAATTCAAATACCTTGCAGCAGCAGTGCCGCTTTTAGAAAGTCCCAATATTAATACTTTTTTATCAAACCATTTTCTAATCATAATAAAAACCACGCTATATTTATTTATTCAAATACCAAAATAGTCCAACAGCTAAAGAACTAAACAAGAAAGTAACGAAAGAAAATACTTTCACAATTGTAGTTTCTTTCCATCCTGAAAGCTCAAAATGGTGATGTATCGGACTCATTTTAAAAATCCTTTTACCAGTCAATTTAAAACTTGTAACCTGAAGCATAACTGATAATGTTTCAATCAAATAAATTATTCCAATAGGAATTAACCACAGCTCAAATTTACCCATAACTGCAATAGTTCCTAAAACACCGCCTAAAGCAAGTGAACCGGTATCACCCATAAAAACTTTTGCAGGGTTTCTGTTGAAATACAAAAATCCTAAACAAGCTCCCATAACAGCAGCACAAATTATGGCTATATCAACATTTCCCATTATCAAATTTATTAAAGTCAATGCTGCTAATGAAATAATCATATTTGAAGCAGCCAATCCATCTAATCCGTCTGTTAAATTAACTGCATTAGAAACACCTGTTATAAGAAAAATACCAAAAATTGGATATAAATAACCAAGATTTAGTGTAAACTCTCCAAATGTTAAAAATGTTCTGCCACTAATTGTTACATACATTACAGGTAAACATGCAATCGCTATTTGCAAAAGTAATTTACCTCGTGCACTTAGTCCTTTATTATCATGATGAGCAAATTTTTGTGCATCATCTTGAAAACCTGCAAACATAAAGAAAATGAATGTAATCAAAAGTAAAAATGCACTAGTTGAAGCTTTTTCTGCCATAAACAAAGAAACAACTGCTGAAACCACTGCCGCAGTCACCAAAAATACGCCACCTGTAGTTGGTGTACCTCCTTTTTTAGCATGCGATTCAGGTGCTTCTTCTCTTATATATTGACCAAGCATTTTCTTTTTCAAAAATTCGATATATGGAACACCGAATAATAATGCAAGAACAAATGCTACTAAAGCTGCGACTATTGCTAATATCATTGATTATCCAACTCCTTAATTATATCCTCAAATTTCATAGAGCGTGACGCCTTAAACAGCATTGTAGTACCAGCAGAAATATTTTCCAATATATATTTTGCTGCATCATGATTTTCTTTAAACTGAACAGACTCCCCTTTATAAGTTTTAGCAATATATTTCGCCAAATCGCCTACTGTTAAAAGCCTTACATTTTGAGTATCAAAACCATTTAAAAATTCGCCAATTTCTTTATGATAATTTTTCTCGTTTTTTCCTAATTCTAACATATCGCCTAAAACCAATAGTTTCGGCCCACTTTGTGTTGAAATAAATGTAGACACAGCCGCCTTTAAAGATTCAGGATTCGAATTATAGCTGTCGTTGATAATTTTATATCCTGCTATATCACTAACTTCCCAGCGTTTTTCTATAGGTTTATACTGTTCAAGGCCTTTTGCTATATCCTCAGGACTAATACCAACTTTCAAACCTGCATTAATTACAAACAAAGAGTTTTGGATATTATGCATTCCCTCAACATTTAATTTATAATCATGACCTTTATAACTAAATTCACTTGAATTTGAATACAATTTAATATCTTTCAAATCAGTAGAATCTAACCCTACATATAAGGTTTTTCCTTTATATTCGTTAGTTTTTCTTATCAAATCTGTGTCATGAGCAATTAACAAACCTTCAGGATGAAGATATTTTGAAATTTCGCACTTTGCTTTTGCAATATTTTTTTCAGACCCTAAACGACCTATATGAGCAGTGCCAGTATTAGCTATAACTGCAATATCAGGCTTAGAAAATTTTGACAAAAGTTCAATTTCGCCTAATCCTCTCATTCCCATTTCTAAAATAAGTATCTCTGTATCTTCTGGCATAGAAAGCATTGTTTGACAAAGTCCAACCTCATTATTATGGTTTAATGGAGATTTATGAATTTTATAATCTTGCGCCATGACAGACGCCATCATTTCTTTTGTTGTGGTTTTTCCAGAACTACCTGTAATTGCTATTGTTATTGGCTTTATTTTTTCTTTGTAAAACAAAGCAAGCTTCAAATAAGCTTCTAATGTGTTTTCAACATACAAAACAAACTTTGCATCACCAAGTTTAATATTTTTATCACTGGTAAAATATCCTCTCGCGCCTTTTTCAAGAGCATCTTTTATAAAATTATGTCCATCAAATTTTTCACCTTTTAATGGCAAATAAACATTATTACTATCAATATTTCTTGAATCAGTTGAAATTGTAAATAATCCTGAACTGTTTTGACATTGAAGCACAACAGCATCAGTTACTTTAACCAAATCCTCAAAAGTAAATTTCATAAATCCCCAATCTAAATTTTAAAAATTAAGAAACAATAGCAACACCAGAACTTGTGCCTAGTCTGTCAGCACCGGCCTCTATCATTGCTAAAGCCTTTTGTTTGTCTCTAATTCCAGCAGAAGCTTTAACGCCTAAACCTTTATTTTTAACTGTCTCAGCCATAAGTTTAACATCTTCGACCTTAGCACCAACCCCATTTTTAACAAAACCTGTTGATGTTTTAACAAAATCAGCTTTTGCTTCTATGCAAATTTCACAAGCTTTTTTAATTTCTTCTTTTTCTAACAAATCAGTTTCTAAAATAACTTTCAATGGCTTATCTAAACAAGCTTTTTTTACCGTTTCAATGTCTTTTTGAACAAAACTATAATCTTTATCTTTTAATGCCGAAACATTAATCACCATATCAATTTCATCAGCACCATCTTCTATTGCTTTTTGAGTTTCATAAGCTTTTACATCACTTTTATTCGCACCTAATGGGAAACCAACAACTGTAACGATTTTCACATTAGTATCTTTTAGATACTCTTTTGCCATTTTGACATTTACTGGATTTACACACACACCTTTAAAGCTATATTTAATAGCTTCATCAAAAAGTTTTTTCAGCTCTTCTTTTTTTGCATCCTGTTTTAAAAGTGTATGTTCAATATATTTAGATAATTCCAACATCTTAATTCCCTTTTTATTAATTTTAATTCATCATCTCCAGCATTTGTACAGATTTCAATTTTTTAGGCGAAAATTGCTGTACATGCTGACTCATAAGCGTAAAACAAAATTCACAAATTTTTTCAGTTGCCAACTCGTCATATCTAGTTTTTGCATCATAATCTAACTGCAGTAGTGTTATTAAAAAATCTCTTATTTTATAATGCAGCTTTATAGATTTTGCCAAAGTTTTTTTACATTCCTCACAGACTGTACCACCTTGATCAGCAGCAAAATATATAGCTTCTTGATTCAAAGCAGATCCACAAACCGCACAATTTTCAAGTTCTAAAGAATAACCAGCAATATGAGTAATCTTCAACTGAAATTTTATAACTGAAATCAAAAGCTCTACTTTGTTTTTAGACTTGGATATACTCTCTAGTGTCTTATAAAAAAGCTCATAAATTTCTTCGCTATTTGGATCATTTTCAACACCAAAACTATGCACTACATCTGAGCAATAAATAGAATAAAAAAGCTTACTCATATCATTTCTTGTGCTTTTAAATGTATTTATTGCCTCAGCTTGGCATATTGTATCTAAGTTTCTGCCCTTATGGAGCATCAACTTATTCGCAATAAGCATATCCATTCGACCGCCAAGTTTACTTGCTGTTTTTTTTACTCCTTTTGCTACACCTTTTATGATGCCTTTATCTTTTGAATACATGACAATAATCTTATCGGATTCGCTAAGATTATAAGACTTCAAATTTATAGCATTTGTAGTAAAGTTTTGCATTTTTATTTTTTAAAGTAAACTCATCTCTAAGTTTTAAGTCTTGCTAAAACTGGATATTGAATTTATCCACAGTTCCGTGATATGCACCTCTAAGCATTTGTTCAATTTCGACTTTATTATCACTAACTTCAACAGCAACTTCTTTAGAAATTAAATCTTCTTTGATTAGCTGTAACAGTGACATGTTCATTGTAATCATATCGTTATAAGAACCTTTTTTAACCAAATCATAGATCTGTTCTAGTTCATCTTTGATAATAAAATCTTTTATAGTAGGAGTGACCACCATGATCTCACAAGCTGGAATACGTCCATGACCACTTTTCAAAGGTATAAGTTTTTGAGCAACACAGCCTCTCAATGTTTCAGCCAATTGCTTTCTAACATTATCTCTATCCTTAGGATCATACATACCTACAATTCTATTAACTGTTTGAATAGCATCATTCGTATGAAGTGAAGCTATTACTAAATGGCCTGTTTCAGCAGCTTTCATAGCACTTGTCAATGTTTCAATATCTCTGAT
>CALUPF010000013.1 GCA_944322545.1 Candidatus Gastranaerophilales bacterium | reverse complement strand
TAAAGAGAGAATCAATTTTTTATTAACATACATACACACTGACCTACCACACTAACCTACACTTACACTTACTTACTACACACACGAGGAATCAAAAAAGATTCGACGGGAATTCATTACGAATTCCTTTTTTTTTATTCATAATTTATAATTACTCTATGCAACAAGATTTACTAAAAATTGTTATTTGGGGTACTGGTACTGATTATCAAAAAAGAGCTAATCTTTTTAGTTATTATTCAATGATTACGCCAATGGAAATTGTTGCTTATGTCTCAAAGTCAGAAGGTTATAAAAAAATTAATGACATTCCAGTTGTTTCAACTTGTGAATTGAAAGACATAGATTTTGATGCGATTTTTATATGTTCAGATAAGCATTTTAAACAGATATATAAAGAAATTTTGGGTTTAGGAATTGATGATTCAAAAATAATAAACAGTATTTGTCTATTAAATGAAGATTTTGATGTAAGGGAATATCTTAACTTAAAGAAAAATGTTCCAACTATTATTTCTAATACCTGTCTAGGAGGTTTATTATATTCAAATTTATTTTTGCCATTCAGGTCTCCTTTTATAAATATGAGCATTGAACCAGAAAAGTACATTTTGCTTTTAAAAAACTTTTCTCAGATTTTAGATTCAGATTTACAATTTTCTTCAAAGCCTGATGTTTTTCGTTGTATGATGGCGAATCTGAAAATAAATAACCTCGATGTACCTGTTAGTTTGCCTCATAGTCAAAATTTTGATATTGCTTTAGCGGATTGGAATAGACGTATAAAAAGAATTGATTTTGAAAATTTGATAGTTTTAATGGTCCTTCCAACTGAAAATGACTATAAAATAGCGGAAGAGTTTTCTGTTTTGCCTTTTGACTATAAATATTGTTTTACGGCTAAAGATTATAATATAGATAGTTGTGTTCATGTCAAAGGTTATAATGAAATTAAGCATTCGGAATATGGTTGTTTAACAGCATATCTTCATAAAAGTTTGTATGGAGATTTCCAAGGAATA
The DNA here is from genome assembly GCA_944322545.1 of Candidatus Gastranaerophilales bacterium. Taxonomy (GTDB): domain Bacteria; phylum Cyanobacteriota; class Vampirovibrionia; order Gastranaerophilales; family Gastranaerophilaceae; genus Limenecus. Next base: position 98,948 of record CALUPF010000013.1, on the reverse strand, counting down.
AGACCTTTTAATATTTTGAATTTGTTATGCAAAAAACAAAATGTAATAAAATCTTTTTAATTTGATGTTTTCGTAGAGTTTTGCTTTTCTTTGTGCTATTTTATAGTCAACTGAAATATTAGAAAGGTTAATGGTAAATGGAGAATACAAAGACTATTGATTTTAGCGAATTGCCAACAACTTATGATGCAAAGGCTACAGAAGAAAGAATTTACAAATTTTGGGAAGAAAATGAGTGCTTTAAGGCAGATTCAAAATCGCCTAAAAAACCTTTTTCAATAGTCATTCCCCCTCCAAACGTAACAGGTGTTTTGCATATGGGTCACGCTATTGATGAAACACTACAAGATATTTTAGTTCGTTATCACAGAATGTCTGGTTATGAAACTCTTTGGGTTCCTGGTACTGACCATGCAGGTATTGCAACTCAAAACGTTGTAGAAAAACAATTGAGAGCAGAAGGCACAAACCGTCACGAACTCGGTAGAGAGAAATTTCTTGCTCGTACTTGGGATTGGGCTAACGAACACAAAAGCGCAATCTTAGACCAATGCAAAAGATTAGGTGCTTCTTTTGACCGTACAAGAGAAAGATTCACATTAGATAAAGGTTGTTCTGATGCGGTTAAAGAAGTTTTTGTAAGATTATACGAAAAGGGTTTAATTTATAAAGGATCTTATATCGTTAACTGGTGTCCTCGTTGTCAGTCTGCAATTTCTGACGTAGAAACAGAATACGAAACAGAAGCAAGCCATCTTTGGGAAATAAGCTATTCATTAAAAGACGAACCGGGCGCTATTGTAATTGCTACAACAAGACCTGAGACTATGTTTGGTGATGCTGCGATTGCCGTTAACCCTACTGATTACAAATACAAAGATTTAATTGGCAAGACAGTTGTTATACCTCTTACAGGCAGAGAAATTCCTATTATTGCAGACGATTATGTTGATAAAAAATTCGGTACAGGTGCTTTGAAAATTACTCCAGCACACGATCCTAACGATTATGAAATTGCTAAACGCCACAACCTCAAACCTATTTGGGTTATTGATGGTGAAGGCAAGATGAAAGCTTGTGCTGAAGTTCCTCAAGAACTCCACGGCTTAGATAGAGACGAAGCTCGTAAAAAAACTGTTGATATGCTTCGTTATCACAATGACTTAATTAAAATTACAGACCTTGAACACAACGTTGGCAAATGTCAAAGATGTCATACTACAATCGAACCGTTATTGAGTGAACAGTGGTTTGTAAAAATGAAACCGCTTGCAGAAGCTGCAATAAAAGCTGTAAAAACAGGCGAAATTAAGTTTGTTCCTGAAAAATGGGAAAAGAACTATTTAGGCTGGATGGAAAATATTCGTGACTGGTGTATTTCTCGTCAGTTGTGGTGGGGACATCAGATTCCTGCGTATTATCACAACCAAACAGGCGAGATGGTTGTTGCGAAGGAAAATCCTGATCCTGAAAACTACACTCAAGAAACAGATGTTCTTGATACTTGGTTTTCTTCAGGCTTGTGGCCTTTCTCTACAATGGGTTGGCCAAATACCGATGCAGAAGATTTCAAAAAATTCTATCCTACAACCACTCTTGTAACAGGATTTGATATTATTTTCTTCTGGGTTGCAAGGATGATCACAATGGGGCTTGAATTTACAGGCAAAGCACCATTTTCTACAGTCTATATTCACGGTTTAATCCGTGACGAAAAAGGTCAAAAGATGTCTAAATCAAAAGGCAATACTGTTGACCCTGTTATCATCATCGACAAGTACGGCTGTGACGCTTTGAGATTTACAATGACTTCTATGTGTACATATGGTGGTCAAGATATCAAAGTGAGTGAAGACAAGTTTGAATATGGCAGAAACTTTGCAAACAAAATCTGGAATGCATCAAGATTTGTGCTTATGAACCTTGAGGGTGTAGATAGCAAAGCTATTGATATGGAAAATCTTACTATCGCTGACAGATGGATTTTGCACAGACTTAACGAAACTGCAAAACTTGTTAACGAAAACATTGAAAGTTTCCGTATTGGTGAAACTGCTCACGTGTTATATGATTTCTTCTGGAATGAGTATTGTGATTGGTATGTAGAAATTGCAAAAATTCAACTTCAGGATTCTGCTCAAAAAGCCAATACTCAAAGAGTTTTGAGATATGTTCTTGATATGGCTTTGAGAATGTTACATCCTATTATGCCTCATATTACAGAAGCTATTTGGCAGCTTATCCCTCAGGAAAAAGAAGTTGTTGGTATTATCAGAGCAAGCTTCCCGACTTACAAAAAAGAGTTTGTTTTTGAAACAGAAAACAAAGAAATGGAGCTTGTTTTTGAAACTATTAAGTCCTTAAGAAACGTTCGTCAGGGCTTAAATATTCCTTTGAGTGCTCAAATGGATATTACTGTTTTGGCAAGCGCTGCTGAAAAACCGATTTTTGAAGCTGTTGTGCCTTACCTTAAACGTCTTGCAAGAATTGAAAGTGTTGAGTTTAAGGGCGAAGATACTCAAATGCCTAAAAAATCAGCTTCTACTGTTGTCGGCAATTCAAAAATTATTATTCCTTTAGAAGGTTTAATTAATTTTGATGAAGAAATTGCACGTCAAAACAAGAAGATAGAAAAACTAAACAAAGAAAAAATGAGTTTAGATGGCAGACTAAAAAATAAAAACTTTGTTGAAAAAGCACCTAAAGAACTGATTGAAGAAACTCAAGCTCGTGCTGATGAGTTGGCTTCTCAAATCAATGCGATAAAAGAGCTTATTGAAACACTTAAATAGATAAATAAAGAATAAAAAGAAATCGGCATATTACTGCCGATTTCTTTTTGTTGTATTTAGAAAATACTTTCTTGTCGTCAAAATTAAATTTAGTATAATTTTTATATGAATAAACAAAAGCTTATTGAGTTGTGTCTTTTATTTGATGATGCAATTGCGACTTATCCGTTTAAAGATGATAAACAAACCTGTGTGATTCGACATAAAGGTAATAATAAATGGTTTGGTTTGATTTTTTATCTTGATAAGAAATTATATATAAATACAAAATGCGAGCCTGAAACAGGTGCAATTTTAAAAATGCAATATACTCATGTAACACCTGCTTGGCATATGAATAAAAAACATTGGATAAAAACAGACCCATTGAAAATATCACGGGATGTTTTATTAGAAATAATAAAAATGAGTTATGATCTCACGAAACCTAAAAAACGGCGGCAACGGGATTTGAACCCGTGTCAACAGAATGAGAATCTGCTATCCTGACCCCTAGACGATGCCGCTATATTTGATAATAAAATTTTTTTGACAAACAAAATATATCATAAAAACTAATATAATAATCAATAAATGGCATGCTTTTTTTATGGCAATTTAGTTGTTATTTTTGTTTTTATTATTATATGAAAGTCGATCCGGTAGAATTAAGTAAACAGGTTAGAAAAGTTTTAGAAACAAATATTGAGAAAAATAGTATCAAAAAAGTTGTTCCTAAAATTGATTGTGAAGCTTCTGAGTGTCAGGGCATACTTGGTAAAGCTCAATTGGCATTGCAAAAGGCAACGCAATTAGGCGCTAAAACTGATGCTGAAATTGATGTTATTTTATGTAAAATAGCTAAAGAGCATGAAATGGTCTTGGGAAGACATGTTGGTGATAATCATATAGTCATTGGAAAACCCTTTGAAGGATTTCCGAATTTATGCGATGAAAAAATGAGAGCACGTTGTTTAAGAAATGCTCAAGGCTTTTTAGATGAGGTTTATGTCTCTGATGTTTTAAATAAAGATGTTTTTGTCTATGATGCAAAAGGTGTTTTGAAAAAACATTTTACAGGCGAAGATATGAAGGCCTTAAAGGAATATAAATATCATCCTAGAGAAATTCATGCTTATTTAAGAGATGGTAAAGTGACAGGTTTTCAAACTAAAGATGAGCTTTTGAAATGCGTTGAGACTATAAGAAATATTTTTAATGATGAAACTAAGGTTTGGAGAACAAATGAGCCAATTACTGTATATAGGGCTTTGCAAAGTAGATTAAATCCCGAACAAATTGAAGCTATTTCTAAAAAAGGCGGTATATTAAAAGAGCCTTCTTTTGTTTCAACTTCTTTGGATTTGAATGTTGCAAAACGATTTGCCCATAATAGTCCAATTTTAGAAATAGAATTGCCGAAAGGGGCTAAATATATTGATTTAGATTTATTGTTTAACATTGATAGTACGCATTGGAGAGAAAAAGAATTTTTATTAGAAAATGGCAGTGAATTTTTTATGACAGGTGCTAATTCAGCAAAAGCTTTGTTGTAATTAAGATTAATTTTTATTAATACCCTAATGTTTAGGTTTTATTTAACAATTATTTGTTGTATGATTGTTTGAATAGAGGGGTTAGAATGAAGAACATACAAGTCTTTAGCGATTTTGATGGGACAATTACTAAAACTGATACATTGAACAAATTTTTGCGTACATACGCAGATGTTGAATGGCTAGAAGTTGAAGATAAGTGGGTTAATGGCGAAATCGGCTCAAAAGAATGTATTGAAGAACAAATGAAATTATTCTCTTCTATGTCACAAAAAATTCTTGATGAGTTTATTGATTCAATTGAAATTGATGAGTATTTTGTGCATTTTTACAACTATTTAAAACAAGAAGATATAGATTTTTTTATTGTTTCTGATGGCTTTGATTATTTTATAAATAGAATTTTAGAAAAAAATGGGATTACTGGTGCAAAAGTTTTTGCAAATAATTTGAGATTTGAAGATGGAAAGTTTTACACATCTTTTCCGTTTTTTAACAGTGCTTGCAAGCGAAAATCGGGTGTTTGCAAATGCAGCGTTGTAGAAAAAAATAAAGTAAGCAACAGAATTGTTACAAAACGTGTTATTTACGCAGGGGACGGGATATCGGACTTTTGTGTTAGTGACAAAGTTGACATTTTGTTTGCCAAAGGGTCTTTGTTGGAGTATTGTAAAAATACTAAAAACGAGAACCTAATTGGTTTTAAGTCTTTTGACGAAATTGAAAAATATATAAAGCGTCTATAAAAGGAGAGAAAAAATGCTTGATACAAAACTTATGTTGTCAGATGAAGAAATTAAATCTATTGACAAAGAGTATTGTTCTTGGGGTGATACAGTTCATTATCATGAAGATCAGACAATATTTAGAAATTGTGAAGGTTCTTACATGTATGATAGCAAAGATACTCCATATCTTGACCTTCAAATGTGGTATTCAAGCTGTAATTTAGGCTATAAAAACAAAAGAGTTTTAGATGCTGTATTAGATCAGTATAATACTATGCCTCAAATTTCATCTAGATTTGTTTATGATTATAAAGCTCTCCTTGCTAGAAAAATTGCTAAAGCTAATATTGACAGATATGGAATTAAAGGCCGTGTACAATTCAACGTTGGTGGTGCACAAGTTAACGAAGATATGTTGAAATTGGTTAGAAACTACACTAAAAAGCCTAGAATGTTCGCTTTCATGGGTGGTTATCATGGAAGAACGATAGGTACTACCGCCGTTACTTCTAGTTATAGATACAGAGAACATTTTGGTCATATGTCTGACACGGCTCATTTTGTTCCTTTCCCATATTGTTTTAGATGTCCATATGATAAAAAATGTGAATCTTGCAATATGTACTGCGTAAAACAATTTGCTAAGTTGTTTGAAAGTGAATATAACGGTGTATATGATCCAAAAACTAAGGATTGTGAATTTGGTGGATTTATTGCTGAGCCATTATTAGGTACAGGCGGATATATTGTTCCTCCAAAAGGTTATTTCAAAGAATTGAAAAAAGTTCTTGATGAGCACAATATTTTGTTTATGGTTGATGAAGTTCAAATGGGTTGTTTTAGAACTGGTAAGCTATGGGCGATGGAACATTTTGGTGCTAAGCCTGATGCTATGACTTTTGCTAAATCAATCACAAATGGTATGAATCCTTTAGCTGGTATGTGGGCTAAGGAAGAACTTATCAATCCTGAAGTATTCCCTGCTGGCAGAACTCATTCTACGTATGCTGCAAATCCAATTGGAACACGTGCTGGATATGAGGTAATGAGCATATTTGAAGAAGAACGTGAAACATTAGAAAAAGAAATTGCTCGTAAGGGTGAGAAATTCCTTAACGGTTTGAAAGTTCTTGAAAAGAAATATAAAAACATTGGTACTGTTAATGGTCTTGGCTTTGCGTTGAGTGTTGAGGTCACAGAAAATGACGGATTCTCTCCTGCTAGAGAACTTTGTGATGAAATCATTGAAGCAGGACTTAAAGGTGATTTGACATACAATGGCAAAAAATGTGGTCTTATCTTAAATAATGGTGGATATTTCAAAAATATTATCACTCTTGTTCCTCAATTGTATATTACAGATGAAGAAATCGATATGGCTTTAGAATTGATGGATCAATTATTTGAAAGATATATGGAAAAAGCCTAGGATATCATATAGAGAGTAATTAATTTTGGGACAGAGTTTAGATTTCGAATTTATACACGAAAATAAATGCAAAAGAGCTGTTTTGTTATTCCATGGAATGACAGGCAGCCCTTTTGAGATGAAAAAAATGGGTCGTGCTCTTTATGAAGCTGATTTTGATGTTTTTTGCTACTGTCTACCGGGTCATGGCACAAGCCCGATAAATATAAAAACAGTGCGTTGGGAAGATTGGTATACTGATTCTACTATGCATTATAGAGAGCTTACTCAAAAATATGAGGAAGTTTATCTAGGCGGCTTATGTTTAGGGGCTGTTATGGCTTTAGCAATAGCTAGTGAATACAGAGAAGTTCGTGGTGTCGTTGCGTTATCAACAACTCTGTTTTTAGATGGATGGACAATTCCTTGGTATAACTTCCTTATGCCAATTGGAGTTCATACTATTTTGAGATATTATTACTCTTTCCCTGAAAGAGAACCATATGGTTTAAAAAATGAGGCTTTAAGAAAAAAAGTTGCTGCATTGCAAAAACGAAATACAGAAGCTTTAGATAATTATCCAATGTCTTGTATATATGAGCTATTAAAGTTTTCAAAGCATACTCAAAAAAACATGTTTAAAGTAAAAGCTCCAATTTTGTTAATGCATGCGAAAGAAGATGATTTAACAAGCACAAAAGGCTCCGAATTTGTGTATAAAAATGTTGGTTCTAGCATAAGAAAATATATTGAACTAGATAATAGTTATCATCTTGTTGTTATGGATAATGAAAGAGATTTTGTTTTTGAAAAATCGATAGAATTTTTGAATAGTTTGTCGTCTTATGGACCGCCAGTTGTAAAATCAGCACCAATTGAAAGTGAGGAATTGTTATGATAGATTTCTCAACCATATCTAAAATATTCCATCAGTTTCCAAATTCACTTATTTTTATAATGCTGACTAATGTGCTTTTGATTTTAGGCTTTTTAATAGGCAAGCTTGCTTTGTATAAGAATGAGAATGCAATCAAGTTTTTTGCATATTTTTCAGTTTTAATGAGTACATTGTTTGCATTGTATTTTATTTCGATATTATGGTTTTCAATAAGCAATTTATATGCTGGTAATGCTGTGTACTCAGCAATATTCCCTGTGTTTTTGTTTTTGCCTTTTATTATTGGGCATTTTGCTTCTTATGAAAAAGTTCATTTTTATACTAATATTCAAATATTAACTTTAATAATAAGTTTACTATTGGCATTATCTTTTATTTAAAAAGGAAAAAGATGAAAAATATACTAGAGAAATATAAGACAGAATTAAAAGAGATACATGATAATTTTTGTGATAGAAAGCTGACTTCATTTAAAAAAGTTGGTAAGTATATTTTTGAAGAAAATAAAAAGTATCTCAATTTGTCATCAAATGATTATCTAGGAATAGCTGAAAATCAACATATATTAAAGAAATTTTTTGAAATAGCTGAATTTTCATTGGGTTCAGCTTCTTCTAGACTTTTAACTGGCGGGTCTTATGTTCACGCTAAATTGGAATGTTTATTAGCTGCTTTATTTAGAAAGGATAAAGCATTATTGTTTAATAGCGGATATCACGCTAATGTTGGTATATTATCAGCATTGTTGTCTAAAAAAGATGTTGTTTTTTCTGATAAATTGAATCACGCAAGTATAATTGATGGCATTAGATTATCTGAATCTAAAATGTATCGATATAAACATTTAGATTATGACCATCTTGAAGAACTTTTGAAAAAGCATAGAGATGAATATGAAAATGCAATAATTGTATCTGAGTCATTGTTCAGTATGGATGGTGATATTGCTGATTTAGAGAAATTAATTGAATTAAAAAATAAGTATAACGCTCTATTAATTATTGATGAAGCTCATGCTTTTGGCATATATGGTGAAAAAGGTTTAGGTATTGCTGAAGAAAAAAAATGTCTTAAAGATATAGATTTAGTTGTTGCTACTTTTGGTAAAGCTGTTGGTTCAGTTGGTGCTTTTTGTACTGGTCATGAAGTTTTGATTAATTATTTGATTAATAAATGTAGGTCATTGATTTTTTCTACAGCTCTTCCTGAGATTAATACTGCTTTTTCATATTGTATGATTACAGAAACTATACCGAATTTGAAAGAAGAAAGAAGGAATCTTATAGAACTTTCAAATAAATTAAGAAATAAAATTCAAGAATATGGCTTAGAAACAAGAGGTGAAAGTCATATTATCCCTGTTATTTTGGGTGATAATGAAAAGGCAATGAAGGTTTCTAAAGAACTTATAAAAAATGGATATTACCTACTACCAATAAGACATCCTACCGTTGCAGTCAATTCATCAAGGATTAGAATTTCATTAAGAGCTGATATTTCTTATGAAGAAGTTGAGAAAATTCCTGAGATAATAAAAAATGTTATAGAATCTGACTTTTCTTAATTCTCCATTATAATATCAATGTAGGCAAAATGAAACTCGGATGAACTGTGAACGAATATTATAAAAAAGACTTATATGCTATTTTAGGAATTGAACCAGATGCTGATGAATTAAAAATCAAGTCTGCATATAGAAAACAGGCTCGTATATGGCACCCTGATGTTAATGAAAATTCTCAAGAAAGTATTGTGCGTTTTAAAGAAATAACAGAAGCATATGAGGTTTTGTCTGATACACAAAAAAGAAGTCAATATGATATATTAAAAGGTTTTAATACAAGAAAAGAAAATTCTTCGTATACAACAAGAACACAGGCAAAAAAAGCTTACACTGAGACAAATTCTTCAACAGTTAAAGAAAAGACATATACTTCTTCTAAAACTGTCGAAGAGGCTTATAAAAAAGAAAACAAACATTCAAATTCATCTTTTTCTAGTGTGTTTGAAAATATTTTAGATGGTCTTTTTACAAGTGATTCTTCTAGTCGACCTAAAAAAGAACAAAAGAAAAAATTGAAACCTGAAAATGGCAGAGATATTAATTTGAATGTGAATATAAAAATTTCTGAAGCTATTTCAGGAACTCATAGAACAGTAAATGTTTTGCATAGTGAAAGATGCCCTAAATGCGAAGGCAGACGTTTTATAAATGGTGCAAAATGTCCTTTGTGCAAAGGTACTGGAGAAATATCTGTCCATAAAAAATTGAATGTTAAAATTCCGGCAGGGATTAAAAAAGGAGCTAAAATTAGGGTAGCAAATGAGGGCAATAAGGGCTACAACGGTGGAAAAGATGGCGATTTGTATCTGTTTATAGATATAGAGGAAAGCAATTTTTTTCATTATGAAGGTAATAATGTTCATTGCGAAATACCAATTACTCCTTACGAGGCTGCATTAGGTGCTACAATTGACGTGCCGACGTTGAATGGTTCTGTTTCTATGAAAATTCCTCAAAATACAACGTCTGGACAGAAATTTAGACTTTCAGAACAAGGCTTAGCAGATAAAAAAACAAAACAAAAAGGTGATCAAATTGTAGTTGTGAAAATTGCAATGCCCAAAGAGATCTCAGAAGAAGAAAGAAAACTTTATGAGCAATTGAAAAACATATCAACTCATAAAATTAGGGAGAATTTATTAAATGATTAAGGCAAAAATTAGTGAAATTTTTGATTCCATACAAGGAGAAGGACCATATATAGGTTACAGACAAATTTTTATAAGATTTTGTGGTTGTAATTTGCTTTGTGATTATTGTGACACTGAATTTAATAAAGGTGATGAATATACGGTAATTGCTCTTATTGATAAATTGAAATCATTTGATTTGAAAGATATTCATAGTGTTAGTCTTACAGGCGGTGAGCCGTTGTTGCAGTATGAATTTTTAAAAGAATTTTTGCCTAAATTGAAAGAACTTGGCTTGAAAGTTTATCTTGAAACAAATGGGACATTGCCAAGTGTTTTGAAACAACTTATCGATTATATAGATATTATTTCGATGGATTTTAAAATAGATTCATCAGCTAAAATTGGTGATGTGTATTCAAAGCATAAAGAATTTTTAACGATTTCTAAAAATGCTAAAAAAGAAGTTTTTGCAAAGCTTGTTTTTGATGAGGATTTAAAAGATTTTGAAATTAATGAGTGTGCGAAACTTGCTAATGAATTTGATATAACTTTGGTTTTACAGCCTAAAATGGTTGGATATGAGATTGGAGTTTCTCACAATAAAATCGTAGAAGTTTTTAATAGATTTTCTATCCTTCATAAGGATACAAGATTGATAGGACAGGTTCATAAGTTTTTTGATATACGTTAAAAAAGTTATATAATAAAACTTATGAAAAAGAATTATAAAATAGCAATTGGTATGATGTCAGGCACTTCTTTAGATGGGATAGATGCCTGTATAGTTAAGATATTTGATGATTTCAGTTTTGAATTTTTGGATAGTCACAGTCTTGATTATCCTGATGAAGTAAAACAAAAGCTTTTAATGTTAGCTAATAATAATGGAACAACTAAAGATGTTTGCAATTTAGATTTCGTAGTTGGAAGACTTTTTGCACAGTGTGCAAATGAATTAATTGAAAAAAGTGGCATAACCAAAAAAGATATTGATTATATAGCCTCTCATGGTCAAACTATTTTTCATGTTCCTGACGAAATCGTCACAGGTGGGATAAAAACTAGAAGCACTCTTCAAATAGGAAATATTTCTGTTATTTCTGAGTTAACAGGAGTAACAACAGTAGGAGATTTTCGCTCAAAAGATATTGCGGTTGGTGGTCAGGGTGCACCATTGGTTCCTTTTGCCGATGAATTGATATTTAAAAAAGATATTCCTCGTGCAATTCAAAATATTGGTGGAATCGGTAATGTCACTGTATTATCAAAAGATTGCGAAACTTTTGCTTTTGACACAGGGCCAGGGAATATGTTAATAGATTATTTTGCTCAAAAGTATTTTGATGTTCCATTTGATAAAAATGGGGATTTGGCATCAGAAGGAAAAGTTGATGAGTCTTGGTTATCGTTTCTTATGGGAGAGCCTTATTATAGTATAGTGCCACCAAAATCCACAGGTAGAGAACTTTTTAATAATGACTATGCTGAAAATATTTTAAAGACAGCACCTGAAAATAAGTTCGATATTCTTGCTACAATAACAGCTTTAACAGCAAAAACAATAGAAACATCATATAGAAAATTTGTTTTTCCGAAAACTAATATAACAGAAATTGTTGTTGGTGGTGGTGGTGCATATAATTTAGAAGTTTTAAAATATCTTAAGATGTATTTGCCTGAGTTAGTTGTGAAAACACACAAAGATTTTAATATTAATGATAAATTTAAAGAGGCAATAGCTTTTGCTATTCTTGGATTTTGTACATTAAATAGAATTCCTAATAATCTTATGGGCTGTACAGGAGCAGAAAAAAGAGTTATTATGGGAATAGTTTCATATTAGTTAGTCGGGTAATGATTAATGAATTTTGATTCAGCTACGGAACATATTAATCCAGCTACTGTAAATATAGATTTAGTCGGAACTTATGACATGCTCATGATGTTAAATGATGAGGATATGAAAGTAGCTTCTGCTGTTAGAAAGTGTGTTCCACAAATTGCAAGAGCCGTGGATACAATTGTTAGAAACTTTCTAAATGGCGGAAGATTGTTTTATGTTGGAGCAGGAACAAGTGGTAGATTGGGTGTTTTAGATGCTTCAGAGTGTCCGCCAACATTCAATACACCTCCTTCTTTAGTTCAAGGAATAATTGCTGGAGGAGATAGAGCTTTAAGAGAGGCAATTGAAGGTGCTGAAGATTCAGAAGATATGGCAATAAGAGATTTTGCCGATTATGATATTTGTGACAATGATACAATTGTTGGTATATCAGCTTCTGGTAATGCTAAGTATGTACTGAAATTCCTCCAAATTGCTAAAATCAAAAAATGTAAAACGATAGTTATTACTTCTAATCAATCTGCCAAAATGAAAGAGTTTGCAGATGTCTTTATTTGTGCAGAAACCGGTGCTGAAGCTATTTCAGGTTCAACTAGGTTAAAAGCAGGTACTGCACAAAAAATGATCTTGAATATGTTATCTACTGCTTCAATGGTTAAAATTGGTAAGACATATCATAATTTGATGATTGATGTTAAGCCAACTAATGATAAGCTTAAAAGAAGAGCAGTCACAATTGTTTCAGAAATTTGTGGTTGTCGTGAAGCTACAGCAAAAAATGTTTTGGAAACAAATGGTTATAAAACAAAACATGCTATTCTTTTTATCTTGTACGGTCTCGATTATCAGGAAGCAGATAAGTTGCTTGCTGAAAAACAAGGCGTATTAAGAAGAGTTTTTGAATAATTATAAACTTTTAATTCTTTCTTCTGGATCTGTGATACTTGTAATACGCAATCCGAAGTTATCCTCTATAACTACAACTTCGCCATTCGCAACGTGTTTGCCATTTGCGTATAGCTCTACTGATTCACCTGCAACTTTGTCTAATTCTATGATTGAACCTCTTGTTAATTCAAGAACTTTTTTAACAGGAAGCTGGCATCTTCCAAGTTCTACTGTTAATTCAAGTTTTATATCCATCAACAATTCGAGGTTCTTGTTTGTATCTGTATTAGTAGGTGTATAACTATCAAATTGTGTAAATTCAACAGGTCTAACAGTGACAGGATCACTTTCTGTATAATTTGTATCAATTTTGACTTCATTATTTGGTGCTTTTATTTCATCAAAATTGTAGTTCACAGCAGATTGATCTGGTTCATTAACTGTTGAATCATCGCCTGCAGCTATATCATTCATAGGATTTTCATTGCTTAAATTATCAAATGAATTCGCATCATTTAATTGATTAAAATCATCATTTTGCATATTATCATCTAGCATTTGAAATCCTTTCTAAAAATAACGTTTTAAAGCGTCAACGTAATAATCATATCTGTCTGTAATTTTTACACAAATTTTATCTTTTATTCTTCCTGGTCTTGCGTAAAATTTTCGTTCTTGATTGACTTTTACTATTAAATCTTCAGTCGCTGCATTATCTAATTTTAATACATCTCCTTCTTTCAAATCAAGAAAATCTTTAAGAGTTATATCTGTTTGTCCAAAAAGTACATTGATATCAACAAGTGATGTGTCTAATTTTTCAATCATCTTTTGGCGTTCTTCTGATGTTGCTATGATACCTTTTGTTTGGAAAATATGTTGTGTTGTTAATTGAGATAGTACATTTTCTAACACTGGGTATGGGAAACACAAGCTAATCAAGCCGTAGTGCTTGCCTGAGATATGGACTTCTAATGTAATTAGGGCAACAATTTCACCAGCTGTTGCTACTTGAATGCCTGAATAATTGTTGTCTAATCCAATAAGATTACTTTCAACAGGGATTATGTGAGACCAAGCATCAGCTAATGTTTGAATGGTTCTTTCAATCATTTTTTTGACTAAAGATTCTTCAACATCAGTTAATTCTCTTGGTTTCGATTCAACTGTTCCTACACCACCTAGCATTCTGTCAACGATACTAGATAATACTTCAAAGCTTATACCTAAAAGAATTTGTCCAGGTAGTGGATTAAGTTCAAAAATTGCTATTGAAATAGGACTTGGTACTGAACGCATAAACTCATCGTATGTGAGTTGGTCAACAGATACGACATCTACTTCTAGGTGCATTCTTAAATAAGCAGTTAATACAAGAGCTAATTGTCTTGAAAATTCTTTATGTATGTCTTGCAAACCTCTCAGATGGTCTTTGGAAAATTTGTCAGGACGCCTAAAATTATAAAGCTTATAGCCTTTTTTATGCTCATCAGCTTCATCCATACCCGTTATAAAGATGTCCTTATCCGCATATTCCATAGGAAATGTATTCATGTTGTTTTCTGATTGAGAATTGTTTTCTAAACCAGACATTATTTCTCCTCTTGCTGCTTACTGCATTATAAATTGGCCGAAGCTAACTCTTATTACTTCTCTTTCTCCGTCGAAAATGCCGTTAACGGATTCTGCAATTTGTTGTTTTGCTAATTCTTTGCCTGCTGTTGTTGCTAGTTCATCTGATGTTTTACTTGTTAAAACAGTGATTACAGCATCTCTAATTGCAGGTTTGTATTGTTCCATTTCTGCAACTATACTGGCTTTAGGATCAGGTGCTGTTTCAGCTCCATGTCCACCGTGGCCGCCTTCTTTTTTGGGTTCTTCGACCTGTGTAGGATCTGGCTCAGGATTTGTAATTTCTATTGCAACATTTGCCTTAAGATATCTTCTAGGTTCAATATCACTGAGGTTCATTGTAAAATCACCTAGATCAAGAACGATACCTTTTTCTGGTTTATCTAAAGGTTCATCAGTTCCTTCATCAGCAGACTGTTCTGTTGTTACATTTTTTAGCTGTGTCGTTAATAAATTGGATTGTAAAAAGTAATTTACACCTATAAATATTATACAAACAATAGTTGTTGTTATTATATTTATAAGTATGGAATTCCCGCTACCAGATGACTCTTGTAATTTATCTCTTTCTGGTTTTAATTCCGGTTCTTTTGCCTGATTAGGTTTTGCCATTTTATTTCTCCGACTGATAAATTATTTTTTATCTGAACTTAGTATTATTATATCAACTCTTCTGTTTTTTGCCCGACCTTGAGGTGTATCATTTTTTTCGATTGGCATATATTCGCCATATCCTACAGCTGATAGTCTGCTTGGTGGGAATTTGTATTTTTCTGTTAAATATTTTATTATATTTGTCGCTCTGGATGTTGAAAGTTCCCAGTTTGATGGATATTTCTCATTTCTTATTGGCATTGAGTCTGTGTGTCCTTCAATAACAATAGGATTTTTAAATTTATCCAAAGAGGCAGCTATTCTATCTAAAGTAGCCATAGCTTCAGGTTTTATTATAGCAGATCCTTGATCAAAAAGCATAGTATCATTTAACCTAATTACTACGCCTCTAGGCTCTTTTAACACTTTGATAGAAGAATTTAGCTCAATATCTTTTTTGAATTCTTCTATAAGTTGTCCAGAGTCGAGTATGCCGTCACCGCCTTCTAACAAGGTTTTTCCGGTGTTGTCTAATTGGCTTTGAGTGTCTTGTTTTTCCTCAATATTCTTAACATTTTCATTGTTTTCTTTTTGTTGAACACTTTGAGCAGAAAAAACTTTTTGTATAGACTTGTTAACATCTTTAACTTTTGTATCGCCCATAGATGTTGTTGCAAACATAACCATGAATAATGCTAAAAGCATAGTTACAAAGTCTGCATATGATATAACCCAACGGTTTATGTAGTCATTTGAATTTGAATAATACTCGTTTTTCATCTATCTGACTCCAAAAGTTCCAGGGATTTTTTTGTTTGATTCGTATTTATGGTTTCTGTCGTGATATTTTAGATAAGCTAGAAGTTTTTCTTCTATTACCATCGGTGATTCTTCCATTTGTATTGAAACGATGCCTTGTAAAACAACTTCTTTAAGAAGAATTTTTTCTCTTAAATTCATTTTTAATTTCCCTGCAATAGGTAAAAATAGTAAGTTTGCAAAACCAACACCATATAATGTTGATACAAATGCGACCGCAATACCTTGAGCTAGAATATCAGGCTGTTGGATGTATCCCATAATTTGGATTAATCCAAACACCGCACCAACTATCCCAAATGTCGGTGCGTAACCACCAAGAGCTTCAAAAACCCTTGAGTTGATAAGCTCTTCCTCCTCGTTGTAGGAGATTTCGGCTTTTAAGATATCATATATCATCTGTGGATTGTTAAAATCAATTGATAGTTGAACACCTCTTTTTAAAAATGGGTCATTTATATTGTCAATCAGGTTATTTAAAGAAAATAAGCCTTTTAGTCTTGCTTGGTGGGCAAGATAAATGATTTCATCAATTACTTTCATATGAGAGGGTTGTTTATTTAGAAAAACTTCTGTTGACGCTTTGATTGCATTTTTAAGCGTTGCTAAATTAAAGTTAACAACTGCTGCACAGAAAGTTCCTCCAATCACTATCATTATTGCAGATGGTTGAATCAATGAAACCATAGAAGTTCCATCTGCTTTGTGTGACATAAGTATTAAAAATACAGCAGCTATAATTGCTATTATCGCCGAAAAGTTCAAAACCTACCCCAATCGTTTTTATACTAATCCCTATTTGAATTAATTATAGTAATATAATTTCACACTTTGATTTAGTGGAATATCCACTAAATAATGTATTTTTATTGCGTAAAACTTTTAATGACAATGTGTTTAAAAATTTGTATAATAATAAAAAGTAGTAAGGAGTGTGTTATGTTTATAAATAAAAGTAACTTTAAAAGTGCATTTACATTGGCAGAGGTGCTTGTAACTTTAATGATAATTGGTGTTATTGCTTCTATGACAATACCAAGTTTGAAGAAAAATGCAGAAATGCAAGAAAATGTTGTGGGGTTGAAAAAAGCCTACTCTACATTGAACCAAGCAACTTCTCAGTTGGAGCAAAAATACGGTGATTTTAAAAGATGGCGTTTTACGGATGGAACAAATGAAGAAATAAATCGAATGGTTAAATACTATACTAGTGTTATGAATGTTTCTAGAGTTTGTGAATCAAATAAAAATGGTTGTTGGTCTCAAACTAAGGATTTATCGGGGAAAAATGTTGGTAATTCATATGGAATAGGCACTAATATTGCGTCATTTTCAACAACAGATGGCATGAATTTTAGCTTGGATGGCACAGGTAGTTTTTCCGGTATAGATGCAAAATCTGCTCCAAGTGGCTCATTAGGCTTTTTTGTTGATGTGAACGGGGATAAAAAACCTAACCAAATGGGTGTTGATGTCTTTTTCTTTGTAATGACTAAAGATAGAGGACTTCTTCCTGCTGGAACAGACGATGGTGGCTCTGATTGTGCCGCTGGTAAGGTTGGAAATACTTGCGCAGCAAAAGTTCTAAAAGAAGGCAAAATTGATTATTAAAAAAGGGCTTTTTAAAGCCCTTTTTTTATCTTAACTTAACTAAATCATATTTTCTCATTCTGACGTTTTCCGGAGTTATTTCAACCAGTTCATCGTCTGATATGTATTCTAAACATTCCTCTAAAGACATAAGTCTTGGCGCTTGAAGAGTTACCATAACATCGGCTGTTGCCGTTCTCATGTTTGTCAATTTCTTTGTCTTGCAAACATTAACTGCAATATCTTGAGGTCTGTTACATTCACCTACAATCATACCTCTGTATACTCTTGTTTTTGGTACAACGAAGAAAACACCTCTGTCTTCAAATTGGGCTAATGCATATGGAACAGCTTCACCATCTTCGAATGCAATCAATGATCCCATTCTTTGTTTATTTATGTCACCAGCATATGGTTTGTAATCATAGAATGTATGGTTCATTATTCCTTCACCTCTTGTCATTCTGATGAAGTCTCCTCTGAAGCCGATAAGACCTCTTGCAGGGATGATGAATCTCATTTTTGAACGGTTGCCAACAGCGTTCATTTCTTGCATTTCGCCTTTTCTTCCTGCTAGTTTTTCAATACAACTTCCTGCATATTCTTCAGGAACATCGATTAAAAGATCTTCGAAAGGTTCATAAGTTTCATCGTTGATAGTTTTATAAATAACTTCAGGTTTTGAAACTTGGAATTCATAGCCTTCTCTTCTCATTGTTTCAATTAGGATGCTAAGATGTAATTCCCCTCTTCCTGAAACTCTGAATACATCTGTGTTTTCTGTGTCTTCAACTCTTAATGAAACATTTTTTTCAAGCTCTTGATAGAGTCTTTTTCTTAACTGTCTTGATGTTACAAATTTTCCTTCTTGTCCAGCAAAAGGGCTGTTGTTAACAGAAAAATTCATTTGCAATGTTGGTTCATCAATTTTTATTAAAGGTAATGCTTTTGGGTTGTCCAAACAAGCAATAGTTTCTCCAATTTGAACTTCAGGAAAACCAGCAATACCAACGATATCTCCAGCTTGAGCTTCTTTTATTTCAACTCGTCCTAAGTCTTCAAAACCAAACAGTTTGACGACTTTGCCTTTTTGGATTGTTCCATCTGCTTTCATTAATGAAACTTGTTCTTGAGAATGAATAGATCCATTTACAATTCTTCCTATTGCAATTCTACCGACATATTCGTTGTAGTCCAAAGTAGTTACGTGAAATTGTAGGTCTTTTGTTGCATCAGCAATAGGTGGCTTAATGTTTTCAATGATAGAATCTAAAAGGGGTATAATGTCTTTAGATTCATCTTCAAGTTCTTTTTTCGCATATCCATTAAGGCTGCTTGAGTATATTACAGGGAAGTCTATTAAGTATTCATCATCAGTTAATTCAGTGAATAAATCAAATACTTTGTTTAGTGTGTTGTCTGGGTCTGCAGCAGGTTTATCAATTTTGTTAATTACAACAATAACTCTGATTCCTAGTTCTAACGCTTTTTGAAGGACAAATCTTGTTTGGGGCATTGGTCCTTCGGCTGCATCGACAATAAGTAATGCACCATCAACCATACCTAATACACGTTCAACCTCTCCGCCGAAATCCGCGTGACCAGGTGTGTCAACGATGTTGATTTTGTAGTCTTTATAATGTACAGAAACATTTTTTGCAAGAATTGTAATTCCTCGTTCTCTTTCTAAATCATTGCTGTCTAGTACACGTTCTTGCACTGTTTCGTTATCACGAAAAACACCACATTGTTTTAACATACAGTCAACTAAAGTTGTTTTACCATGGTCTACGTGTGCGATAATCGCGATATTTCTTAATTTTGTATTTTCCATATTTTACCTGTTTCGTTATTAGTGTTTGTAACCTTATAGTAAAAGGATATAACAGACAATTATCAATGTAAAATTAAATTTATATAAAATTCATTACATTTGTAACATTTTATTTCAGAAATAAAAAACCTTTAAAATAAAGTGACAAAAAATATTTTTACACTTTTTATCTACAAATACATAATAAACTTTTTGGAAATTTTAAGAAAATAGCATGTTAAATTGCATAATTACTGATATAATTGTATAGTCTTGTGAACTTAAGGAAGGAATGTAACATGGAATTGACGATGGAATTTCCTCAGCGAGAAAAAACAATTAGCCCTACTCATGACATAAAGCTTTTTGCTGGTAGAGCGCATCAAAAACTTGCTGAAGAGATTGCTCAGTATTTAGGTACAAGTGTTGGACCTATGATAATTAAGAACTTTGCTGATGGTGAAATTTATGTGCAAGTTCAACAAAGCATAAGAGGTGATGATGTTTTTATAATTCAGCCTTTGTCAAATCCTGTTAATGAAAACTTGATGGAATTGTTGATTATGATAGATGCTTTTAAAAGAGCGAGTGCAAAGTCTATCACTGCAGTAATTCCTTATTACGGATATGCAAGACAAGACAGAAAAACATCCGGAAGAGAAGCTATTACAGCAAAATTAGTAGCTGATTTGCTTACAACAGCTGGTGCTAGTAGAATTTTAGCCATGGATTTGCATACAGGACAAATTCAAGGCTTTTTTAATATTTTGGTTGATCATATTTATGCGACTCCTGTTTTGACTGATTATATTAAAAAGTTGAACATTCCTGCTGAGAAGTTGGTTGCAGTCAGCCCTGATACTGGCGGTGTTCAAAGAACAAGAGTTTTTGCAAAGAATTTAGAATGTCCTTTGGCTATTATTGATAAAAGACGTGATAAACATAATGAAGCTATTGCTGACCATGTAATTGGTGACGTTAAAGGCAAAATCTGTGTGTTAGTTGACGATATGATAGATACAGCAGGTACAATCTGTGAAGCTTCAAAACTTTTAATTAGAGAAGGTGCGGAAAAGGTTTATGTATGTGCGGCTCATGGTATTTTATCAGGTCCTGCTATTCAAAGACTGGAAAATGCTCCTGTTGAAGAAGTTATAATCACTAACTCTATTCCTTTAGATATGGAACGAGTTCCTTCTAAATTCACTCAATTGAGTATTGCTCCTATTTTAGGCGAAGCTATTTCAAGAATCCATGATAATGAATCTGTAAGCTCATTATTTGGTTTTGAGAAAGAATATAAATCTTATTAAGATATTAAGTCGAGAGAGTAAAAACCCGATTCTTTTGAATCGGGTTTTTTTATACAGTTATATTTAAAATTCAGGCTTAGGCTAATTATCTACCTAAAGTTGATAATGTTTGAAGGATTTGGTTTGTTGCATCGAATACGCGGCTGTTTGCTTCAATAGCTCTTTGAGATACTACCATATCAGCAAATTGTGTAGCAAGGTCAACGTTTGATCCTTCAAGAATACCAGATTTAACCGATCCAAATGCATCAGAACTGATACTTCCGTACAGAGCCATACCACAGTTTGGGCCAGAAGAGTAAGCATTGTTACCAACACCAGTTAAACCATTAGGGTTCACAAAACTAGCCATTTGAAGTTGTAAATTTGCTGCTTCAACAAGGTTGTCGTTGATTGTTACGTCATTACCAGTGATGATTGTACCATCATTTAATGTGTATTTGAAAATAACTCTTTCAGGATTGTTTGGATCTTGCATAACACTTAATGTGTCATTATTACCATATTTAACTTCAATAATACCTGATTCAGTAATAGTTACATCTGTATAGTTCTCAGATGTGTCAACACCTGCTGCACCAGCCCCAATAGTTTGGTGGAAGTCAACTGTTTCACTTGCATAATTTGGAGGTGTTCCATCATCAGATGAGATGTTTAATTCTGTGATAATATTTGATGAAGGCTGTGTTGTATCATCTAAATTTCCGTTTTTAAAATCAAGACGTGATAATTTCCCAGCATCAATTTCGAAAGAAATTCCTCCATTATCTGCTGTTGCAGTAATACCGTCAATTTTATTGATTTCTTGAATTAGTCCATCAACAGTCATATCATCAGTTATGTTAATGATATTATTATGAGTTGTTACACCATCATCTTCTGTTGTTGTTATTGTGAAAGCACCAGAAGAAATATTTGCTCCATTTAGTTCAGACAGCTTTTTGTTTTGCATTTGAGCTGCTGTTGATGTAGAGGTGATTGTATTAATATAAGTAGGGATTTTGATTGGTGTTGTACTAGAAGTCGTGTTTAATGATCTATCAGTACCAAGTGCTTTGTATCCATTGGGTAATACAAGGTTTCCGTTGGCGTCTACTGTAAAGTTACCTGCTCTTGTATAAAGAATTTCTACTGTTGGTGATGCAACTGTAAAGAAACTGCTTCCTTGAATACATAAGTCTGTTGCTTTACCTGTTGTTAAAGTGGTGCCTGCTGAAAAATCTCTTGTAATAGCTGCTGTTTGTACACCAATACCAATTTGTTTTGGGTTTACACCACCCATTTTACCTGTTGGTGCTTGACCAGTTGATGTCGTTCTGTAATAAACATCAGAGAAGTTTACAGTAGAAGCTTTGAACCCTACTGTGTTCATGTTAGCAATGTTATCTGCAACAACATTGACTTTAGTTTGACCGGCTGCCATGCCGCCGATTGCTGTGTAAAATGCTTGTGACATTTATCCTCCCGTTTTTATTTATTTATAACTGTATATTATTTTTGGCTTCTGTCGAAATCTAGTACACCTGTTTCTAGATCTCCATTTTCTGCTTGGAACATTTTCATTGCTCCAACTAGGTTTGAAGATACAGCAGCATTGTTGTTGTAGTGTCCATTTGACATACTGATTTGTCTGTAGCCGCCTTTATCAATAGTGATGATTCCGTTTTCAAGCGTTGTTTTTAGTCCTGCTTCTTCAATCTTTTTCATGAAATCATTTACTGTCATATCTTTGGTTATGTTAATTGCAACATTTGTCTTTTTACCTGAGGTATCTTGCATTGTTAATGTTACATAACCTTCGGTAATACTTGCATTATTAAGCTCACTTAGTTTTTTATTTCCTAAAGTTGAACTATCAGTAGCTTGAGCACCATCTGTTACAGCTGAAACCAGACCTAGTGGATATTCAACACCATTTACTGTTACTGTTGCAGAATCACTTGTGAAATTTGCACTTGTAACTACGCCGGTGATTAGTCTTGATGTATTATTAGGGTCAACGATTTGAACTGTTTTTCCAACTAAACTGTTTGCTTGTTGAATCATATTGTTAGAATTCATTGCACTATTCAGCTTTTGAAGTTCACTAATTTGGGTAAATTGTGCCTGTTGAGCTAACATTTCAGAGTTGTCCATTGGGTTCATCGGATCTTGATTTTTTAGCTGTTCAATCATAAGCATAAGAAACGCATCTTGGTCGAGCTCTTGTGATGCTCCACTTTCCTTTTGTTCTTGTGCTTTATTATATGCCGTAGCATTTTGCATATTTGTTAATTCATTAGATACTGATGATGCCATTTTTTACTCCTCCCAAAGTCTATCCGGCACTTGGATTTAGACTTTGTAATCTACCTTACCATTATGTTGTATTATTGTTTCTGTATTTTTAATTTCTGAAGTTTCTGTATATTCCACTTCTTTATCTTCTGAATAAGAAGAATTTGAATAGTTATTAGTGCTTTGTTGAGTTTGTTTTCCTTGATTGTTTTGTTGATGGTGTGTGTTTTGTTGGTTAAATTGGTCTCTTTCAAAATTCATAGCATTATTTGATGATTCTTGAGAACATTCAACTTTTATGTTGTTTACGTTTACTCCTTGGGCACTTAGGTTTGATTTTAGTGCTTCAACATTTTTGTCAAAAAGTTCTTTTACTTGTTGGTTATCAGTTGTCATTTTTGCAACAATTCCATCTTTTGAGTTCATAATTTCAAGAGAAACTCTGCCTAGGTTTTCAGGTTTTAAAACAATAGATACTTTGTTGTTTCCTGCGTTTTGGAGTTCATCTAGTTTTGCATTAACTTGGTTCATTATGTCACTTGAATTTAGATTTTGTGTTTGCAAATTAGATGACATTTTTGTTGTTGCACTATTTAACGTTGTGTTAAATCTATTTACAAATGATTCAGTAGAATTTACAGGTTGTGAAATGTCATCTATGCCCATTTTTATAACCTGTTCACCAGCATTTTGGTTGTTTAGTGAGCTTTCATTTCCTGTATTTTGCTGAGCGTTTGTTTGGGCTTTAGTAACTACTGTTTCTGTATTTTCTAATGCAGTCATTTGAGATACAGCTTTTTGTTTTACATTTGATGTAAGATCTTTATTTTCAACAAAGTTTGCTGTGGTTGTTTCTTTTGTGCTTGCAGCAACATCGTCTGTAACTTTAATTACAGGTGTTTTTTCTGGTTCTGTATCTGCGGGTGTAACTGCAGATACTTGATTATTAGTATTCGCTTGATTTGCAGAATCATCTAAGTTTAGAATTATTCTGGAATTATCTGATGCCAATGCTGCTTTTGCATCTTTTTGCGCCTTTGTTTGTTCGTTTTGTGTTAATTGTTTTTCACTAACATTAGTGTTTTTAGTTTCTACTTCAATATCTATGTCTTGTGTATCTATATTTTGTGTGATTTTTTCTGATGATTCTAAATTGTTTTCAGTGCTTGTAATTTCCTTGTTATTATTATTTTTTTGTAGTTGGGATTCGTCTATTTTAATAGCTTCATCGATATTGTTGTTTACTGTTGTAACTATGTTAGATTCTTGATCTGCAATTGTTTGACTCATTAAAACGTCTTTGTTGTTTTTTGATGAGGATATTTTTTGAGATTCTTCAATGTTAACTGCCTCAGTATTATCAACAGTTTCATTTTCAATTGAGTATTCAACATTGGCAATGATGGATTCATTGGCAGCTGTTAAAACTATGTTATTTTGTTGAGATTTTTGTTCTAATTCTTCCGTTGGGTTTTCAGATTCCTCAGAGTCGTTGTTTTTTGAGTCTTCTTTTGTTGATGTTGTTTCGTCTTGTTGTTTGTCTTCTATTTTATCTTTCGTTTCAGTTTTGTCGTTTTTTTCAGTTTTGTTTGTTTCTTCTGATTTGTTGTTGTCTGCTTTTACGTCAGAAGAAGATTCTACTTGTTCTTTTTTGTCATTTTTATTTTCTTTTATTTCTTTAGTATCATTTGAGTAATCTTTTTTTGTGTTTTCAACGCTTTTTGTTCTTTCTGCATACGTTGGATTATCATAATTTTTGTGTTCTGAAACTTGACTTGATTTGTCTGTGTAGTTTTTTATAGATGTATCTAAAGCTTTTAAAAAACCTGTGTCTTGTTTTGCTTGAATGTTATTTTGCAGGCCAGAGCTGGCAGTTTTAGAAACTGTCGATAAGATGTTGTTCAAAATATTTGTTGTATATTGTGATGTCATTCTCTCTCCTGCCCCTGACTTTAGATTTAAATTCTAGCGTATCTACTTGATGCTATGTCATCTAGTTCTCTTCTTTCGTATTGTTCAAATTCTTGATAGAATTTTTTCTTTTGATTTTCCTTTAATTTTTCGAGAACTTTTTTTTCTTTTAAAACTTCGTTTACTTCTTTTCTTTTAAGTTCTAGAACTTTTGTTATGTTTTGAACAACGACTTTTTGGTTTGATATGTCAACAATGAGTTTATTGATAAAGTCTTTGTATCTTTGCACTTCAACCAAGTCCAAATCATTTCCACTTTGAAAAACATTTAATAATGCATCATTGATTTCCATTTGATATCTTTCAAGTGTTTTTTGCTTTTGGATTGCTTCTTGCAAGCCTCTTTGAACCTTTGAGAGTTCAAGTAGTTTTTCTTCAAGAAGTTTTTCTTTTATATCAAGTACAACTTGTAGTCTAAATTGAAACTTTTTCAAACCTGCCTCTTAATTTTTTACATAAAGTCTAGAAATTATATATTAACAGGGTACTACATGCGTTTTCTTAACTGTATCCTCTAAAAAATGTATATTATTTAAATCCGGATTTTACTAATGAATGTTTTTTGTATAAAATTATTATTAAACACAACTAGAATAGAGGATTTGAAATGTCAGACAAAAAACAATTGGAATTTAAAAATACTCTTAACTTGCCACAAACAACACTTGCAATGCGAGCAAATGCTGCAGTTAGAGAATTGGATATTCAAGACTTTTGGGAAATGAAAAAGATCTATGAAAAAAATCTTGCCCAAAGAGATAAAGATAAAAAATTTGTATTGCATGATGGTCCTCCATATTTAAGCTCTCCTAAGATTCACATTGGGACAGCAATGAATAAAATTTTGAAAGATATCGTTACTAAATATAAAGCTCAATCAGGATATTATTCTCCATATGTTCCTGGTTATGATGGACATGGGTTGCCTATTGAAAACGCTGTTGTGAAAAATGTAGAAGGCGGTCGCGATGCTTTGACTAAAAGCGAGCTTCGTGCTAAATGCCGTGAATTTGCTATGACTAATTTAAAAGGGCAAGAAGCTGATTTTAAACGTTTAGGCGTTTGGGGCAATTGGGAACACCCTTATATTACTATTTCACCAGAAATTGAAGCAGAACAGGTGAGAATTTTTGGCGAAATGTATGAAAAAGGTTATGTTGAAAAAGGCTTGAAACCAGTATATTGGTGCCCTTCTTGTGAAACAGCTTTAGCAGAAGCAGAAGTTGAGTATGCTGATCATACTTCTACTGCTATTTATGTTAAATTCCAATTTGAACCAGAAGATGAGGCTAAGATATATGCGAAAGCAGGAGTTAAAACAGATAAGCCTCTTTCTGCTGTGATTTGGACAACAACGCCTTGGACAATTCCTTCAAACCTTGCTATAAGCGTAAATGAAAGATTTGAATATTCTCTTCTTCAATATGTTGATGAAGTTTATGTTGTAGCAACAGATTTAGTTGATGCCTTTGTTAAGGATGCTGAACTAAGTGAAAATGATGTTGAAATCATTGGTAGAGTCTTAGGCAAAGATTTGGAAAACTTAAAGACAAAACATCCTTTATATGATAGGTTGTCTCCAATTTTAGTTGGTGATCACGTTACTTTAGATGCAGGTACAGGTTGTGTTCATACTGCGCCTGGTCATGGTCTTGAAGACTGGGAAGTTTGTCAAAGATATGGAATAGATGTTCTTTCTCCTTTAGATGCTAAAGGTTATTGGACTGACGAAGTGCCTAATATGCAAGGTATATATTATGAAGATGGTAACAAAATAGTTATCGATAGACTAAATAAATGTTTTGCTTTGATTTCACATAAGGAAATTACACACAGTTATCCACATTGCTGGAGATGTAAAAAACCTGTAATTTATAGAGCAACTCCACAGTGGTTTGTAAGAGTGGATAGATTTAGACACGCTGCATTGAGAGAAATTAGCAATGTTCAATGGATTCCTGCATCAGGTGAACAAAGAATATCTAATATGGTTGCGTCTAGATCAGACTGGTGTATTTCAAGACAGCGTGTATGGGGTGTTCCAATACCTGTTTTATATTGTAAACATTGTGGAAAAGAGATTGTTACACCTGCTACTATTGATAAAATTGCAAGAACTTTTGAAAAAGAGTCTTCTGATGCTTGGGTTACAACTCCGGCTAAATATCTTGTTCCAACAGGGTATAAGTGTCCTCATTGTGGAAGCAAAGAGTTTTTAAAAGAAAAAGACATCATGGATGTTTGGTTTGACTCTGGTATTACACATAGAGCTGTAGTTGAAAAAAGAAGTGATGAGTTAGGACATCTTCCTGTTGAAATGTATTTGGAAGGTTCAGACCAACATAGAGGATGGTTCCAGTCATCATTGCTTACATCGGTGGCTACAACAGGAAGAGCTCCTTATCTTACTGTTTTGACCCATGGATTTGTTTTAGATGGTGAAGGCAGAAAAATGAGTAAGTCTTTAGGAAATACAGTTGCTCCTCAAGATGTCATAAAAGTCTATGGTGCAGATGTTTTAAGATTATGGGCTGCTTCTGTTGATTACAGAAATGATGTAAAAATTGGTGAAACTGCAATTTCTCAAATGGTAGAAATTTTCAAAAAAATTAGAAATACTTCTAGATTTTTGCTTGGAAATTTATATGATTTTGATCCAATTGCT
Source organism: Candidatus Gastranaerophilales bacterium (assembly GCA_944322545.1). Classification (GTDB taxonomy): domain Bacteria; phylum Cyanobacteriota; class Vampirovibrionia; order Gastranaerophilales; family Gastranaerophilaceae; genus Limenecus. The sequence goes on along the minus strand of CALUPF010000013.1, from coordinate 71,485 downwards.
GATTACGTATTTTACAAAGACTTGAAAAACATTGATAAATTTGCATTACATAAGTTGAATAACTTAATTACTAATGTGACAGAGGCTTTTGAGTCTTATGAATTTTATAAATACTTCCAACACTTGCAAAATTTTGCAGCTGCGGATTTAAGTTCATTCTATCTTGATATTGTTAAAGATAGATTGTATACAGCAGGAAAGAAATCTCTTTCAAGAAGAGCTTGTCAAACTGTTTTGTATGAGATTTCTCAAGCTTTAACAAGAATGTTGGTTCCTGTAATGCCTCACCAAGCTGAAGATATATGGTTAAATACTCCTGAAAAACAACAAAATGGATTAGAAAGTATCCTTCTTTCTGATTGGCCTGTATCGAATGCTAAGTGGGCAAATGAAAAAATAGAAAAAGAATTTACTAAAATTCTTAAATTAAGAGAAATTGTTACTAAAGCAATTGAGCCATTAAGAGCCGGCAAAGAAATAGGAAGTTCTTTAGAGGTTGCTGTTTATGTTGCTGGTGGTGACAAAGATCTTTTAGAGTCTTATAAAGATGATCTTTCTAATATCTTTATTACATCACAAGCATATCTTACTGATTCAAAACCAGAAGATGTGATGAATGAATATAAAGAAGACGATTATACTATTTATGTTACTCGTGCAAAAGGCGAAAAATGTGACAGATGCTGGAAATATCGTGAATTGATTGATATAGATGGCAATGGTGCGATTTGTCGTGATTGTATGAATGCAATAAATGGTAAAGACTAGTAAATATATTAATATTATAAAAAGACGTCTTTTTAAGACGTCTTTTTTGTTTCTTTTTGATTTTTGTAAAGAGACCCAACTGGGTAATATTTTAACAGACAGTAGTATGATATAATTTTTCCATAAAATAGAAAATATATGGATGACAACATTTAATGAAAAGGCCAAATATTTTAAGCATTCAAATCAATCCTAAGATTGGATATAAAGATAAAAATATTCAAAAAATATATGATTTAATTGATGCGAATTCTTCAATGAAACCGGATTTGATTGTTTTGCCAGAGTTTTTTAATACAGGGGTTAGTGTTCCTCAGTTTGAAAAACTAGCTGAAAATGAATTTTCTAATGAGACTTTAGATTTTTTTAAAAATGTTGCAAGAAAATATCAATCTTATATTTTAGTAGGCAGCATAATGGAACGACAAAATGGTAAATTATACAATACGAGCAGGCTACTAGATAGAAATGGGGAAGAAATAGCTGTATATAGAAAAATGCATTTGTTTGATTCGTTTGGTGGTGATGAAGACAAATATTGTACAGCTGGTGATGAATATGTTGTAGTTGATACAGATTTTGGCAAAATAGGGATTTCTGTTTGTTTTGATATTAGGTTTCCTATGCATTTTATAGAGCTTGTTAAAAGAGGGGCTGAAATTGTTTTAGAGCCTGCTGCTTGGTCGGCATTCAATGATTGTTTTCAAGAACGTACCGAAAATTGGATTATGTTAAACAGAACTAGAGCATATGATAACTTAGTTTATTTTGTATCTGCTAATTTATGTGGAAAGGTTGATTCTTGTCTATCTTCTTGTGGGCATTCAATGATTGTTGCACCTGATGGTGTTATAATGTCAGATGCTGGAGAAAATGAAGGGGTCGCTTTTGCTCAGTTGGATATGGATTATTTAAGAGAATATCGTTTTCAATTTAAAATGGAAAATTTATGGAAGAATTATGAAAAGTCTGGAGTGTGAAAAATGGAAAATACAATTGATACTATTTACGATAGAAGAAGTATAAGAAAATATCTTGATAAACCTGTAAATCCTGATTTGGTAGATGAAGTATTAAGAGCAGGCATGTTTGCTCCATCTGCTTCTAATAAACAGCCTTGGCATTTTATAGTGTTTAATGAAAAAGATAAAATTCAAGAATTAAAAAATGTCCATCCTTATACAAAATCATTAGAAACAGCTCCTGTTTGTATAATGGTTTGTGGAGATACGGAAAAAGAAATGGCAAAAGGTTTTTATATTACAGATTGTTCTGCTGCAACTGAAAATATGCTTTTAGCAGCCAAAGCTTTAGGGCTTGATACTTGCTGGGTTGGTATTTATCCTTGGGAAGATTTGATGAAAGATTATGCTAATTTATTGGGACTTCCTAAAAACATAATTCCTTTTAATTTTATAGCTTTAGGTTATGGCGCTGAAACTAAAGAACGCCCCAGAAGATATGATGCAGAAAAGATACATTACAATAAATGGTAGGGAAGATGAAATATAAAGGTATAATTTTTGATTTTAATGGGACATTATTTTGGGATTCTGAAAAACATTTGGAAGCTTGGAGAGAATATTCAAGAATTCTACGTGGAACTCCATTTTCAGATGATGAGATGAGACAATATATGTTCGGACGTACAAATGAAGACATAATTGCTTATTGTATTGGCGAAAAACCTACAAAAGAGATGGTTAAAAAATATCAAGATGAAAAAGAATCGATTTATCGTGATATGTGTAGAAATGACATGGAGAACTTTAAGTTAGCAAAAGGTGCTGAAGATTTTCTTGATTTTATAGTTGAAAATGAAATTCCTCATACTATTGCGACAATGTCAGAAAAGAATAATGTAGATTTCTTTATTGAAGGTTTTCATCTTGAAAAATGGTTTGATATAGACAAAATTGTCTATGATAATGGAATGATTCCAGGAAAGCCTGCTCCTGATATATATCTAATTGCAGCGAATAATATAGGAGTAAGACCTGAAGACTGTATTGTAATTGAAGATGCTGTGTCAGGTATTGAATCAGCGAGAAGGGCTGGAATTGGCAAAATTATTGCTATTGAGTCTATGGATACGAGAGAAATATATTCCAAAATACCTGCTGTTACAGGTATAATTGCAGATTTTGATGAGTTTGATAGAGATTTGTTTACTACAAAATTAGATAAGGTAAGTTAATTATGAAAAAATTTAAAAGCTTGATTTTGACTATTTTATTCTTTAGTGCTGTTTTATTATCTTCAGTTGCCGCTTATTCTGAGACAACTGCTAGTGATATTGTGCTTCCGGCTCCAACAATAACTGGAGGTATGCCTTTAATGGATGCTTTGAAAAACAGGAAATCAAGTATTAAGTTTTCAAAAGAGCCAATACCTATACAAACATTATCAAATCTGCTTTGGGCTGCAGATGGTGTTAATAGATCAGATGGAAAAAGAACTGCTCCTAGTGCGTTGAACGCTCAAGTTGTTACTATTTATGCAGCTTTTCCTGATGGCATATACAAGTATAATCCTCAAACACATACTTTAAGTGCTTTTAGTAAAGAAGACGTAAGACCAATAGTTGGCAAATATCCTATGGTTTTGTTATATGTTGCTAATCTTGCAAGACAAAGCAAATATTTAGCTTCTGTTGATATTGGTTTTATTGGTCAGAATGTATACCTTTTCTGTGCAGCTAATGACCTTAATACTATATTTTTGTATGATTCAAATAGTTATGCTTTGAATAATAAGCTAGAATTAAAGTTAGGTGAAGAGGTCTTGTTTGCACAAGCAGTAGGCTATCCTACTGGAAAATAGAAATTTATAAAATTTTTATTATTGACTTGAATTCAAAAAAGAATTAACATGATAACACCACATAAGGAAAGCATGGGTGAAATTCCCTCACTGGTCCGCAGCCGTTACAGTCGGAATGCTTATATGGTATGTATTACTTCGAGACAAGGAGATTTTTTATGAGTTCTACAAACGTACCTTATTCGTCTTCTAAAATTGAAGACAGAATTTTAAAGCTTGCTGAAAAGAAAATGACCAATCCTTATTCAACAAGGAATATGGATAATTCTTCTAATGTTTTAGATATTACTGTTGATAAAAATGTTAAATTAGTAGATGATTATTTGAAAAAGTTAGATTGGCAAGTTGCTGAAAATTCGAATATGACTTATTCTATTCAGGGATTAAACAATTATATTTCTTCAGCGATAAGCAAAAATTATTGGTTGAATAAGATATATCCTTTTAACATTAAACAAGCACACGAAAATGGAGATATTCATATACACGATTTGAATATGATTTCTACATATTGTGTGGGTTGGGATTTGAAAGACCTATTAATGGAAGGTTTTACTGGTGTTAGTGGCAAAGTTAAATGTGCTCCACCTAAACATTTTAGAACTGCTTTAGGTCAAATGGTTAATTTTTTATATACAATGCAAGGTGAAGCTGCTGGGGCTCAAGCTTTTTCTAATTTTGATACATTATTAGCCCCTTTTGTAAGATATGATAAGCTTGATTATGAACAAATAAAACAAGCTATGCAGGAGTTTATTTTTAATTTAAACGTGCCAACTCGTACTGGGTTTCAAACTCCTTTTACAAATATAACAATGGATCTTTGTGTTCCTTCTTATTATGCTGATGCGCCTGTTATAATTGGTGGCGAGCTTATGGAACAGACATATAAGGAATTCCAAAAAGAGATGAATTTAATCAACAAAGCTTATTTTGAAGTTATGATGCAAGGGGATTATACTGGCAAAGTCTTTACTTTTCCTATTCCAACTTACAATATAACAAAAGATTTTGATTGGGATAATCCTGAATTAAATGGGCTTTGGGAAATGACAGCTAAATATGGTATTCCATATTTTTCTAACTTTATAAATTCTGATATGAATCCAGAAGATGCTCGTTCTATGTGTTGTCGTTTAAGAATTGATAACAGAGAATTGGAATACAGAGGTGGTGGCTTATTTGGCTCTAATCCTTTAACTGGCTCAGTAGGTGTTGTTACAATTAATTTGCCAAGAATTGGTTATTTAGCAAAAACTGAAGCTGAATTTTTCCAAATGCTATGTCGTAATATGGAGCTAGCAAAGGAAAGTCTTGAATTAAAAAGACAAGTGATTGAAGATTATACTGATAAAAATTTATATCCTTATACTAAATTCTATTTAAGAGATATTAAAGCTCGTTATGGTGTCTATTGGAAAAACCATTTTTCTACAATAGGTTTAGTTGGAATGAACGAAGCTTGTGTAAATTTTTTAGGCAAGGACATTGCAACTGAAGAGGGTAAAACATTTGCTTTAAAAGTTATGGATTATATGCGTAATATGATTTCTAATTTTCAAAAGGAAACAGGTCATAACTATAACTTAGAAGCTACACCCGCAGAAGGTACATCTTATAGATTAGCGCGTTTGGATAAACAAAAATTTGAAGATATAAAATGTGCTAATCAAAAAGAATATCAAATAGGTGCAAAGCCTTTTTATACTAATTCTACTCAATTGCCGGTAAATTATACAGATGACATTTTTGAATTACTTGATCATCAAGATTATATTCAAACTAAATATACAGGAGGAACAGTTGTTCATATTTTTGCTGGTGAAAGAGTTTATGATATTGATGTGATAAAAAATCTAGTGAGAAAAGTATGTGAAAACTACAAGCTTCCATATTTTACTTTTTCACCTACATTTAGTATTTGTCCTAACCATGGATACGTTGCTGGGGAACATTTTGAATGTCCTGAATGTGGAGAAAAATGTGAAGTGTTCTCTAGAGTTGTTGGCTATATTAGCCCAGTAAATCAATGGAATGAAGGAAAAACTGAAGAGTTTAAAATGAGAAAAACTTTTGCAGTTTAATTAGATTATTTTATTGGTGGAAAATGAATATAGCTGGTTTGCAAAAGTCTTCATTATTGGATTATCCATCTAAAATTGCGGCTGTAATTTTTACTTTAGGCTGCAATTTTAGATGTCCATATTGTCACAATCCGAACTTAATTACAGCGGTTTCTTCAAAAAAACTCATAGATGAGACTGCTGTTTTTGATTTTTTATATTCAAGAAAAGGTAAATTGGATGCTGTTGTCATATCAGGTGGTGAGCCTACATTACAAAGTGATTTGATTTGTATTTTTGAAAAAATAAAAAATCTTGGTTTTTTAACGAAATTGGATACTAATGGAACAAATCCTGATATTCTTCAAAAATTAATTAATCAAAAGCTGGTTGATTATGTTGCAATGGATATAAAAGCTCCAATTGAAAAATATGATAAAGTTGTTGGTCGTGATGTTGATTTAGGTGCAGTAAAAAAAAGTGTTGAAATAATTAAAAATTCGGGTTTAAACTACGAATTTAGGACAACGGTTGTTCGTTCATTGTTATCCATAAAGGATTTTGAGGATATTGCTGAGTTTATATGTGGTGCGAAAAATTATTATCTTCAAAAGTTTGTTTCTAGTGTGACGTTGGATGCAAATTTTAGTTCAGAAAAAACCTATACAGATGAAGAATTTGAAAAGATAAAAAATATTTTGCAGAAAAAAATAACTAATGTTTTTGTACGATAAACCATTAGATTTTTTGAAAAAATCTGAAATTTATGATAACTTTTGTAGTATGAAAAATTTGAAGTATATTTTATCTTTTTTGTTTATTCTGCTTTTTTCAACACCTGTTTTGGCTGATGTTATGCCGTATTATACAGGTGCAATTAGCAAGCAAACAATTGGTTTTTTGCAAGTACCTCAAAAATTCAATTTGTATCTATATCCCAGAAATGATTCCCAAATAGTAGAAAATGTTAGTTGGGACAGATATGAGGTGAGGCTTAAAAATAAAAAAATGGAGCCGTCTGAATTGTTTGTTTCTCAGGTAACAAAAAACAACTATGCATTTTGTATGGTGATTGATACACAAGATGATTGGTATAAAATAGTTTATGACAAATTACATAATAAATCTGCTTGGATAAAACCTGAATCTCAAGAAAATTTTTGGGGCTTAAAAGACTTTTATTCATACTATGGAAAAAAATATGGTCTATATTATATGAAAGATGTAGATTATAGAAAAAGGGGAATATATAGTGGCGCTGAAATAAATTCTCAAAAACTTGGTAGTTTTACTTTAATAAAAACTATTAGGCTTAATAAGATTAGTGGGAATTTTGCTTTAGTAACAGTAGTTGATTTTAATAAGCTTCCTCAAATAGGCTATGTCCAATGGCGAGAACAAGATGGAACTATTTTGATATTTCCTAAAATAGATTATTAAAAAAGCGGCTTTATAAGCCGCTTTTTTTATAACAATTTTGTTAATATTTCAGGCTCTCCATCTGTGACATGAATTGTATGTTCAAAGTGTGCAGATGGTTTTCCATCATTAGTAACAACTGTCCAATCGTCTTCTAATGTGTGAACATCATCACATCCAAGATTTAACATTGGCTCGATTGCGATAGTCATTCCTGATTTTAGAACAAATTTGTTTCCAACTCTGTAATTAAATACAAAAGGTTCTTCGTGCATAGAATGACCAACACCGTGTCCACCATACTGACGAACTATGCCTAGTCCTTTTTCGTTAGCTACATCTTCGACTGCACCTGAAACTTCTTCAAGAAGATTGTTATCTCTCATTTTGTCAATTGCTGCAAATAATGAACGTTCAGTTGTTTCAAGAAGCATTTTACATTCATCTGAGATGTTTCCAACTGGATATGTCCAAGCTCCATCGCCTACAAGACCTCTGTAAGTCGCTCCTACATCTATGCTTACGATATCGCCTTCTTTTAATATACAGCTTTCTCTTGGTATCCCGTGGACAACCTCGCCGTTAACAGATGCGCATATTGCAGCAGGAAAACCGTTATATCCAAGAAATGTTGGTATACATTTGTTTTCTTTGATGATTTTGCGAGCTACATCATCTAGATATTTTGTTGAAATGCCAGGCTCGATTATTCTTTTCATTTCCTGATGAACTAAAGCAACAACATTACCTGCTTCTTTCATCAGTTTTATTTCTTCTCTTGATTTTTTATGTACTGACATATTTATCACTGCTTTCTTAGATAACTTCTTTTAATTTTGCATAAATTTCATCAACAGAACCAGTTGCGTTGATTTTTACTAATATTCCTCTTTTTTCGTAAAAATCAATTAATGGAGCAGTTTGTTTGAAATATGTATCAAATCTGTTTTTTGCAATTTCTTCTGTATCATCTTTTCTTTGAACTAGTTCTGTTCCACATTCGTCACAGATGCCTTCTGTTTTAATAGGCATAGTTTTTAAATTGTATATAGCACCGCATTTTGGACAAGAACGTCTATAAATAATTCTTTCCATAAGGTTTTCGATAGGTACATCGAAATAAATTACTTTTGTAGATACGTCTTTGTCTTTATCAATTTCTTTCAACATATCATCAAGCATATTTGCTTGTTCAATGCTTCTTGGAAAACCATCAAGAATGAAACCTTTTTGTACATCATCTTGGGACAATCTGTCTTTAATAATTTGAGCTACAACTTCAACAGGTACTAAAGCGCCTTTTTCAACGTAGTCTTTTGCTATTTTACCTGCTTCTGTACCTTCTGCCATAGCTGCTCTTAGTAAAGAACCTGTATCTACATGAACAAATCCTGTTTCAGCTGCTAGTTTTTTAGTTTGTGTACCTTTACCACTAGCTGGTGGTCCCATAAAAATCAATTCTTTTTTCATAAACCTATACCCTTATATATTGATGTACTATCTTGTGTTTTCAAACAAGAACGTAATTATTTTATCACGTCAAAAATTGAGTTACAAGAAACACTACGTGTATAACACAAGTATATAAATAATATATTTAGTTTTGTAAAAGTTATTCAAATTACACTTCATGTATTAATAAAAAAAAACTATACTAAAGTTGTAGGGATTGTCGTTTATTCCTGTATTTATCTATTGTTTAAATATACAACTAAAGTATCGTCAGCGGTTTTGGGATGTAGCCGCGCCTATTTATTGGAAAAGGGATCATTATGCCTATTATCATTAATACAAGTGTATCGTCGTTAGTTGCTCAAAATGCACTCACAAGAGCTACATGGAATATGCAAAAAAGTTTAGAAAGATTATCAACTGGTAACAGAATAAATTCAGCAGCTGATGACCCTGCAGGATCTTATTATGCATCAAGGTTAAATACTAAAATTAGAGGTTCAAAAATTGCATATCAAAATGTGCAAGCGGGAAATAATATGATAGCGATAGCATCTGACGATCTTAGCTCTATTAACACGCAGCTAGAAAGAATTAAAGATTTAGCTACACAATATTCAAATGAAACTCTTACGAGTGAGGAACAAAATGCCATCAAAAAAGAAGTACAGCAAAGAGTTGATGAAATAGAAAGGATTGCGAAAGAATCCAACTTTAATGATGTAAAGCTTTTAGACGGTTCAAGAACATCTGTAAGATTGCAGATTGGTTCGGATTCAGATGCTTCGACAAACTCTTTAACAGTAGATGATGTGTTTTTAAAAGCGTCAACTGGTCAGGATGGTATAAAATTGTTCGGCTCAGGTGCTGATCAATTTGCTGATGTTGATGCTGCTTTTAAAGATGCAGACACTGCTGCAGAATTCATTGATATAGTTCAAGCATCGGCTGATTTGGTAACTGAACGTATTTCTAATGCTGGAATTTGGCAAAGCAGATTATCTTCAATAAGTGATTTATTATTGACTCAAAATGAAAATATGTCGTCTGCATATAGTACTGTAATGGATGCAGATATTGCAGAAGAAACAGCAAATTATACTAAAAATCAGCTGTTGCAGCAAACTGCATCGGCTATGGTATCACAGGCTAACCAAATCTCTGGAGTTTTAGCTTTGAAATTAATTAATGCTGCAGTTGGATAAAAGTTAGTAAAAAAGTATATCTTTTAATACCAGAGTTTGAAAAAATATAAAAAATACTCCTACTTTTTATACTTAAGTTGTAGGAATATACAACTTTATGTGAATTAATTACCTTTCGCTAATACTTTAATATGATGGTATCTTAACAAGGATGTAATTAAAGGATATGCGAAAGGAGAGATAATTCATGGCAATTATCGTTAACACAAATCTCTCGGCGTTAAAAACGCAGAGAAACCTCACTAGTGCTACAAATTCTTTGAACCAAGCACTGGAAAGAATGTCAACGGGTTTGAAAATTAATAGTGCTGCAGATGATGCAGCAGGGATGTTTGTTGCGAACAATTTAGAAACTCAAATTAGAGGTTCTAAGATTGCTCAGTCAAATGTTGCTACTGGTATTAATGTTTTACAAACAGTAGAAGGTACTTTGGATTTGATAAATGAAAATCTTCTACGTATTAGGGATTTAACTGTTCAGGGTGCAAATGGTGTTTATGATACGAAGTCTTTAAATGCAATGAGGGATGAAATTAATGCTCGAGTAGATGAAATTACTAGAATTCAAGCAGCTGCAAATTTTAATGGTATGGCTTTATTTACTGCAAGTACATCAGGCTTAGGAAATACCGGTATGACACTTCAAGTTGGAGCAAACGGTACGGCTAATGACAGAATAACAGTCGAAAAAACAGTTTTTCAAAATATAACAGTTGCTAAGCCGGGTGCTGGTGATTTTACTCAGGCTGCTGCACAGGCGTTAATTGCCACAATGGATACCAATTTGGCTACAGTAGCAACAAGGAAAGCAACAATAGGGGCAATACAAAATAGATTAACCTCAGCGCAGGATTCACTGGTTACGACGATAGAGAATGCAACAGCAGCAAAATCAACAATAATGGATGCAGACATTGCAGAAGAATCGGCGAATTATACAAAAGCTCAAATACTACAGCAAACATCAGCTACATTACTCGTGCAGGCTAACCAATTACCAGCTTTAGCATTGAGTTTAATTCAGTAAGTTTTAATGTAAAGGAATATAAATTATGGCTATTATAGTAAATACAAATATGTCTTCTTTAAAGACACAAAGGAACTTGTCAAGTTCAACAAATGCTTTGGACGTAGCGCTAGAAAGAATGTCGACAGGTTTAAAAATTAATAAAGCTGCTGATGATGCAGCAGGGATGTTTGTAGCGAATAATTTAGAGACTCAAATTAGAGGTTCTAAGGTTGCTCAATCAAATGTTGCAACAGGTATTAATGTTTTGCAATCAGTAGAAGGAAATTTGGATGTAATTAACGATAATTTACTCAGAATAAGAGATTTATGTGTACAAGGGGCAAACGGCGTGTATGATGCAGCCTCTTATACAGCGATGAAAAATGAGATAGACGCTCGATTAGCTGAAATAACAAGGATTTCATCCTCAGCTGACTTCAACGGTAAAAAATTGTTAGATGGTTCAATTGCAACTGCATTGGTTCTTCAAGTTGGAGCTAATTCTGGAACAAATAATCAAATTAGCGTAAGTCAAGATGTCTTTGCTGATGCTGATGCAACTGCACTAGTAGGCAGTGCAACTGCAACATTTGCTTCTGCCGCAAATGCGACTACATTGTTAGGTAAAGTAGATGATGCTTTAGAAGATGTGGCAACAAGGAAAGCAACAATAGGAGCAATACAAAATAGATTAACGTCAGCGCAGGATTCTTTGGTAACAACAATAGAAAATGCAACGGCAGCGAAATCAACAATAATGGATGCTGATATAGCAGAAGAGTCAGCAAATTATACCAAAGCTCAGATTTTGCAACAGACGTCAGCTACATTATTAGTTCAGGCTAATTCTTTACCCTCAATGGCATTAACATTAGTAAGACAATAAATTTTAATTAAAAACAATAGATAGTTAACGATAATTACCGCCGGAGAATATTTCTCCGGCTTTTTTTGACAAAGCGAACAGCTGAGCTAGAGCGAAGCTCGTGAGCCTGTCTACGAAACGGAAGTGTAGTAAAAAGCGAACAGCTGAGCAAGAGCGAAGCTCGTGAGCCTGTCTACGAAACAAAGTAGAGTAAAAAGCGAACAGCTGAGCTAGAGCGAAGCTCGTGAGCCTGTCTACGAAACAAAGTGGAGTAAAAAGCGAACAGTTGAGCTAATGCGAAACTTGCGAGTTTGTTTGTACTTTGATGAAAAATATTAATTAGATGTTTACTATTTGAGTTTTCCGAAAAAATAAACTTTAGTATTAGAAATTTCTAACTTTCAAATAATTAAGCTTATATCTTCAAAACGTTATTATTAATACGTAAAGAACAGGTAAAATACAGTCTAAATAGATGATAGTACAGTCTATTTAAATTTACAGGATGTAAATAGGGTATGCCGAAAGGAGAATCGTATGGCAATTATCGTTAACACAAATTTATCTGCTTTGAAAACACAAGGTAATTTGAACAAAGCAACAACATCTTTGAACACAGCACTAGAAAGAATGTCAACGGGTTTAAAGATTAACAGTGCAAAAGATGATGCAGCTGGTTTATATGTTGCAACAGGCTTAAACACACAATTGAGGGGTTCAGAAGTAGCACAAAATAACATTCAAACTGGTAACAACGTACTTTCTACATTAGAAGGTGATTTGGATGTAATTTTGGACAACTTGAATCGTATCAGAGACTTGGCAACACAAGCAGCTAACAGTGTATATGATTCAAGCGCAATGAAGGCAATGAAAGATGAGGTTTCTGCGCGTTTGGCTGAAATTGACCGTATTTCAGGTGCTTCAAACTTTAATGGATTGAAACTGTTAAGTGGAGATGGTACTAGCGGATTAAGTAAAGATGGTTTGAGACTACAGGTTGGTGCGAATGCTGAAGCTGGGACAAACTCAATTACCGTTTCTGCTGATATTTTTAAAGCAGTTAATTCTGATAATTTAGGTACAAAAGATGTCGCAGATACAGCAGGTGCAGTTGGTGTAGACCCTGGTGCAGTAAACCCAGGTACTACAGTTACAGATGGTAGTTTGAAAGCGAACTTGGATAATGCTTTTGCAGCAGCATCTGCAGCAGCAAGTTATATCACAGTAGTTGATAACGCAATAAACACAATATCAGCAAACAAAGCTACAATTGGTGCTGTAATGAACAGACTTGATTCAGCTGCAGATTCATTGGTAACAACAATAGAAAACGCAACAGCAGCAAAATCAACAATTATGGATGCTGATATCGCAGAAGAGTCTGCTGAATATACAAAACAACAAATTCTTCAACAAACATCAGCTACATTGTTGGTTCAAGCTAACCAACTACCTTCATTAGCATTGAACTTAATTCAATAACAATAGATAATTTACAATAATAGGTGATGGCAACTTGCCCGGGATGTTTTTCCGGGCTTTTTTTTGACAAAGCGAACAGCTGAGCTAGAGCGAAGCTCGTGAGCCTGTCTACGAAACGAAAGTGTAGTAAAAAGCGAACAGCTGAGCTAGAGCGAAGCTCGTGAGCCTGTCTACGAAAACGGAGTTGAAGTAAAAAGTGGCAACTTGTTTTATTTTAAAGCCATTAACGCTGCACCAATCATACCAGCTTCATTTTGCGTTTCTGCTATTTTAACGCTTACATTTGATACAACAGATTCATTATTAATTTTTTCTTCAAGTTGTTTTACATCTATAAAATTACACATACCGCCTGATATTACAATACAATCAGGATTAAAGATGTCAGTTAAATTAACAAGACCAACAAACATATATTCTATCCATTGGTCAAAAACTTTCATAGAAAATGCATCTTTTTTTTCTACACCATCAGTTATGTCATATGTTGTAATTTCGTTAGGTTTTTTGTTTTTTAAAATACTTGTTTTAAATTCTGAATAATTTAATGCTCCATTTATTGCACAATTTTTGAGACCTGTGCCTGACGCGTATGATTCCCAACAGTCATACCTTCCACAAGTGCATTTTTGTCTTTTATCAGCAAAAATCTTCATGCTTCCAACTTCAAGAGCATTTCCTGTTGAGCCTCTAAACAATTGACCTTTAGAATATACTCCACCGCCAATTCCTGTGCCAATTGTTACCATTAAAACAGTATCATAACCTTTACCAGCACCAATTATTGCTTCTGCGACAACTGCACAATTGGCATCATTTTCAACAAAAACTTTTTTATTCGATAATGTTGAAAAATCAATTGAATTATAACCCAAAGGTAGGTTTGGAGTGGAACTAACAACTTTTGTATTTTCGATATTTACAGCCCCAGCAGAAGAGACCCCAATAACATCAATGTTGTCATAATTATCTAATATTATTGTTTTTAGTGTGTTTATTATTTCTTGAATCGTTTTTGGAGTAGATGTTTTTTTGATCTCTGAAAGTTTTTTACCTTCTTCGTTTACTATTCCATAACAAATTTTTGTGCCACCAATATCAATACCTAATGCTTTTTTCATTGATTGAATATCTCTTTATTTTTCATTTCTGTTTACAAATTTTTTTGTTATCAAGTGAGGTCTAGTTATTGCTGACCCAATTACAACTGCATGAGCTCCAAGATTGAAAGCTTTATCAACTTGTTCAGGCTGCCAAATTCTACCTTCTAATATAACAGGACAATCCACAGCATTTACAAGTTTTTCTAATAAATCAAAATCTGGTTCATTTGAAGTTTCTGGAGATTCTGTTGTATAACCAGAAAGAGTTGTTGATATAATGTCTGCTCCCAACAATCTTGCATTTATTCCTTCTGATAGAGTTGAAACGTCAGCCATTGCTATTTTTTTATTTATTTTTATGAATTTTATTATTTGTTTAAGATTGTTTTCACCCCTTGGGCGCGATGTTCCATCAAAGGCGATAATATCAGCTCCAGCTTGAATAAGATCTTTTGCGTCTTTTATTGTAGGAGTTATGTAAACAATTTCTCTCCAATTTGCTGGAATTACTTCAGGTTTTGTTATACCTATTACTGGGATTTTGAAAAGTTTTTTAGCATTAATGACGTCTCTGACGCCAGCTACTCTTAATGCTGCTGCACCACCTTTTACAACTGATTGCATCATTGCAATCATACAATCTTCTTTATATAAAGGCTCAGATGGCATTGCCTGAACTGATACTATAACTTTATTTTTTATCTGTGAAATTATATCCATGTTAGCTATTATAAATCATTATTTATGCTATGTGCAAATTAGTGAACATAACTTAAACTATTTTATATTTGTAACTATTTGTTAATAAATCACTTATAAATATAAAGTAATGATTTATTTAAACCGATAAGTATAATGTAAATGAATTAAACAAAAGGGAGTATAAAATCATGGCAGGTTTTGAAAAATTTAAAATGGCATTAAAAAAAGCTGAAGAACAAAAATATGAAGAACTTCAAAAAGATTTGAAAAAAGTTAAAACTGTGATAGAAAAGGTGCTTTCAATGGCGATGGAAAACACTGCAAATGTTGCAAGAACTAAATATGCAGGTCTAGAGATGTTTTAAAAAATAAGAGCCTTATGGCTCTTATTTTTTACATTATCATTAGTACGTCTCTTATTATTTTTGTTGTGATTGCTGTTGAAACTTCACTTTTATCATAATCTGGTGCTAATTCAACAACATCTGCTCCAACTATATCAAAGTCTTTTAAATATTTTATCCATTGTGCAAATTCCTGATATGTCATACCATTTGCTTCCGGTGTTCCTGTTCCTGGCATCACAGATGGATCTAGAACATCAACATCAATAGTTAAAAATATTTTTTTATTTTTTACTGATTCTAACTGTTCTTTATTTTTAACTAGAGTGTTGTATTTTTTCATTATATCGAATTCTTCTTTTAAGCCAGAACGAATTCCTATTTGTTTGATGTTCTCGAATCCTATTGTTTCACCAATTCTTCTTAAAACAGATGCGTGAGAGAGTTTTTCTCCAAGATAATCTTCTCTTAAATCAGTGTGTGCATCAAAGTGGATTACTGCAAGATTTTCTTTGTATTTTTCGTAACAAGCTTTTAGTGCTGGATAAGTAACAAGATGTTCCCCTCCAATTCCTAAATACTTTTTATCGTCATTAAAAATATGTCTTGCATTTTGTTCAATGATATCTAATGTCTTTTGAGTGTTACCCAAAGGGAATTCCAATTCACCTGCATCATAGAAATTAACGTCATCAAGATGCATATCAAAGTCTGGAGAGTAATCTTCCATACCCCAACTTGCTAATCTTAGTCTTTCAGGTGCAAACCTACTACCTGGACGATAAGAACAAGTGCCATCAAAAGGCAAGCCTATCATAATGATATTTGCATCATTGTACGAATCAACAGAACCTATCCAGTTGCGATTTAAAAATGGGCCTAACATTTTTTACATTCCTGGCATTGGTGCTTCTGGAGTAGCTGCAGGGCCAGTTGCTTGATCTCCTTGTGGCGCTAATGCAGCTGCTGCAGCTACTGCAGCTTTTTGTGCTTCATTTTTTGCTGAATATAAAGTTACTGTTACATCCGCAATTAGTATTCTTTTATTATTTTCATATGGTTTTATGCTAATTTTATCCAAGTTGATTAAGTATGGATAATTGTAAATATCTTGGAAATATGAGCGAAACTGCATATATGTTCCGATTAATTGCATTGATATTGCGCAAACATTGTAGTCTGTAGATATATTTTTTTGAACAATATCTTCTGCTGGTGATGTATTGTAAGATATTGTTCTTAATTTTAATCCATTATATTTTGCTGATTGTATTACATCCTCAAACATTACTCCAAAAGATGACATTGGATCAATTGTTGCAATGTCGTTTTTGTAAACAGGTTTAGTTGATACTTTTTCTTCTTTTTCATAATTTTCTTTTTGTGCTTTTAAGTCAGCAATTTGTTGTTTAGTTTGTTCAACTGTTTGTGTTTTTGTTTTTACCTCATTGTAATTTGTGTACACAGACATAACTTTAGGATATAGCAAATAAATACCTAAAACTAAACTTAGTACTAAACCGATTATATATGGTAATGTTTGTTGATTATTCACTTCTTTCCCTTTCAATATCGAGGTTTATATGTTATTTATTTTACATTCCAGGCAATGATGGAAGTTTTGGTAAATTAATACCACTAGATGGTGAAGCATCTGGTGCTGGAACTGTTGCTTCTGCCGGAGCTGATGCGTTAGGATCAGCAGGTGCATTTGGGTCTGCTGGAGCAGGAGCAACTGTCTGAGCTGAAGCATATCCACTATTTGTTAATTCAAATGTATAGTTTGCAGTTGGTGTTTTTTCAATGTCTATCATACCGTTTTGATCATCAACTCCCAATTTAGAAAGAATCAGATCTGATTCAGCAACTTGAGATTTGATATTTCTGTAAAATAGATATACATCATCAACTGATGTAGTTTCGCCTATAATTCCATATGCATTGTTAGAATCAGCATAGAATGACGTTAACCAAACTTTAGCAGGTATATCTGCTCCAATTGCGTTGTAGTATAGTATTTTTTGCACCATACTTTTATCAATTGTTTTTGCAGCTGAATAAATATCGATTTTACCTTTATCCTTTTGTAATTCAGCAAGTTCAGTTTGTTGTTGTGTTGCTTCTTGATCCAGTGTTGCTTTTTGATTTTCCAATGTTGTGTTATACGATCCTGCAACAACAGATGCTAAGAAACAAATACCAACAATTGCTAATCCAATTATTAGTGTATAGATTGTTAGCTGCTCTTTAGTTAAATCAAAGCCCATAACTGTAACAGTATCAGGCGCTTTGTAGTCATTTTTTGATAAGAAATTTAATTTTAAACTGAAGTCTTTTGCCCTGTATATAGCAGCACCAATAGCTTCTGGCGATATAGCTTTTATGTAGTTAGGTAGTACATTTAAGTCTACGTCCATTAAAGGTGTTTTTGCATATTGGTTGCATTCTAAGAACATTACTGAACCAGGTTGCTTCATTTGAATAGCAAGGATTTCAGCACTTACATCATTAGATTCGCTAATGATAAGAAGTTTATCTGAAGGATATTTGTCTAAAACGGCAGTCGCTGCTTGAGAAATAGCGACATAAACCTCATCATTGCTAAATGATTTAATTGCAAGAGGGTCTTCATAATATTCAATGATATTGTAATCAATTAATGAGAATACAGCATAACTATTTTGAGATACTAATAGTATATTCCAAGAACCCGGTGTTTTTGCAAACTCTTTTGTAAGTTCTGTGTATTCTAATGTCTTCATTAAAGAAGAGTATGTGTTTTCGATTGCAACAAGTGTTGCACCAAGTTCATTAAAGATTTGTTTTATAACCTCAACAACACCTTCTTGTATTGCAGAGAACAATATATATCTTTTTTCTGTTGAATTGTTTTCTTTTACTTCTACCCAGCTGACTGCAGGTGCGTTTTTCTTAAATAAATACTGCTCTTCTGCTTTTGATATTAAAGCACCAGTAACAGATTCATCATCAAGTGTTGTTGGTAAAAATGTGTGACCAAAATATACACTTGGTAAGTTGATAACTACGTTTGCATTTTGAGGTGTTATTTTCAACTCATTAAACAACTCATTTAATGCGGCCTTGAATTCACCATAATCCTCTATCTCACGACTAGATTGGTTATATGCCAATGGTCTGTGAGCATACTTCATAACTTTGTGTTGTATTGGATCAACCATTATCATCTCCAAGCCCACGTTTGGAGATACAGATACCCCTACATTTACCTTTGTGTCAGGTTTTAACTTCGCTAAAAAATTATTCATTCACTAATTCCAAATTTATAAATGTTACTTTAAAACTTATATAATTATATTATAGTATAATTATAATGGCAAGAATGTTAAAAAAAATACTAAATTTAGGTGATATTAATGAATAAAAATAGCTATATCTATGGGAAAAATAGTGTAATAGAAGCTTTGTTTACCGCACCAAATAGAATTAACAAAGTGTTAATTTCTAAAAACTCTTCTAATGATTCTAAGATTACAGAAATCGTAAACCTGGCTAAAAAGAATCACGTTATATTCCAATTTGTGCCTAAAGAAAAGTTTAAGGATTATAGCGATTGCCCTCATCAAGGAGTTGTTGCTTTAGTGTCACCGGTTGAATACGTTGAGCTTTCTGATTTTTTGGCACATAAAAAAGATGGTTTTTCGAAAATTATTATATTAGATGGTGTTGTCGATCCACATAATGTAGGGGCTATTATAAGAACGTCTGCATGCGCTGGTTTTGATGCTGTTTTAATCCCAAGTCGTAGAAATGCTCAGGTTAATGCAGTTGTTGAAAAAACTTCAGCTGGTGCGATTAACCATATACCATTGATTCAGGTTAATAGTCTTTCGACTGCAATTGATAAACTTAAAGATAACAACTATTGGATAATTGCAACAGATGCAGAAGGAAAAGATAATTACTATGATGTTGATTATACCGATATGAATTTTGCCATAATTATGGGGGGTGAAGAAACAGGTGTTTCTAAAAACAATATTAAAAAGTCGGATTTTGTTGTTAAAATACCTATGTTAAGAAAATTTAACTCTCTTAATGTTTCAAATGCCGCAACTGCAATAATATACGAATCGGTACGTCAGATGATTACTAAATCAAAACATCGTGTATAATATATATTACCTTTAGCATTGGAGAATAAATGTCTAGTAAAATTGATAAATACACAACTGAAGATATGGAAGAATCCTTGGATTCAGAAGTTAATTTGGATGATATTACAGAAGAGCCTGAGGACGAGGATTTAATCCTTTCTGTTGAAGAACCAAAAACTTCTGAAAATGTCTCATCTGTTAATGCAGATGATTCTGTAAAAATATATTTGCAACAAATCGGTAAAATTCCTTTGTTAACCGCGGAGCAAGAGTTAGAAGTTGCAAAAAAAATAAAAGAAAAAAATGATGAGCAAGCTAAAGAAGCTTTAGTGAATGCAAATTTGAGGCTTGTTGTTAGTATTGCCAAAAAATATATTGGTAGAGGGCTTTCTTTTCTCGATTTGATCCAAGAAGGCAACTTGGGGTTGATGAAGGCTGCTGAAAAGTTTGATTATGCAAAAGGTTATAAATTTTCAACATATGCAACTTGGTGGATTCAGCAGTCAATTACAAGGGCAATTGCGGATAAATCTAGAATTATCAGATTGCCTGTGCATATGATAGAAACCTTGAGTAAGATAAAAAAAGTTACGTTGGATTTAACAACTGAAACCGGTAAAATTCCATCTAAAGAAGAAATAGCTTATAAAGTTGGTATACCTGTGTCAAAACTTACATCTTTAATTAAAGCTGCTCAATCAACGATTAGTATTGAGACTCCGGCCACAGCAAAAGATGATTCTTCAAAGCTTGGGGATTTTATTGTTGATGAGTCAACAGTTTCCCCAGATACGAAGGTGTCTCAAGAAAATCTTTTTGAGGACATTCAAAAAATGCTAAACCAGTTAAGTCCAAAAGAACGTGATGTTCTTATCATGAGATATGGCTTAGATGATGATGGAAATAGAAAAACCCTTGAAGAAATTGGTTCAAGATATGGTGTTTCAAGAGAACGTATAAGACAGATAGAAAATAGAGCAATAAGTAAATTGAAAAAACTCTGTAAAAATAATAATTTAACTAAAGGTCTTAAGAATTATTTTAATTAAACTAAAAAACGGGCATTTGCCCGTTTTTTAGTTTTCACAAGCCATATAGCCAATTATGCTAAATGCAATTATTTTTTCCTCATTGATGTTAAGCCATTCGTATTTAGGACTTTCTATGTTACAACTGCATTCATCAAAGTGATGGCAAATTGTTGCGTTTTTAAGCGTCAAAATATCTTTAAAATTGTCTTTGTGATCTTTTACTATGGTTCCATAAGCTTTAAAGCTTTGGGTGAATACAACAATCTCTTTGACTCCGCCAGATAGTTCTACGGCTTTGTATATTCTGTTTAATACATCAGTACCCATCTTTATTTCCTTTCTTTTTGTTTAAATTATGAAGGATTAAAGAAGTATTTTCATTGCCATAAAGTTTATATTTTTGAGCAAGAACACTTGACAGTTTTTTTCAATAATAATGAGACTTTGAAACCAAATGTAACAATTTTGTGTAGGTATGTTAAAAAATATTTCGTGCCAGGCCTAAAAAACCGTTATTTTTCTTGACGGTCATGTTTTAGCGAATAAGATTATAGAATGGTTAGATATGAGTAAAAATGTATTGTAATTACAAAAAAGCTTATAAATAGTAGAATCCAAGGGCGTTTGGCAGGCGGAGTCTATGCCCGAAAATTTAATAACAGTTTACAAAAATAATGTAGTACGCCACATTTAGCGAGGTAAATAAATGTCGACAACAAATCAAGCAACCAGAGTAACACCAATGGGTATCCCAAATACCAGATTGGATGATTTACCTGATCTCATTGAAGTTCAAAAGAATTCTTTTGAATGGTTTTTAAAAGAGGGTTTAAAGGAAGAATTGCTTTCTTTTTCTCCTATCAAAGACTATACAGGTCGTTTGGAGTTGCACTTCCTTCCTAACTACACCTTCGACAATCCTAAGTACACTATTGAAGAAGCTAGAATTCATGATGCTACATATGCAAAACAGCTTCGTGTAATGGTTAGGTTGGTAAACCGTGATACAGGTGAAATAAAAGAACAGGAAGTTTATATCGGTGATATTCCGACTATGACTGACAAAGGTACTTTCATTGTAAACGGTGCAGAACGTGTAATCGTTTCTAAAATCGTTCGTTCTCCAGGGGTTTATTTTAAAAGAGAAATTTCTCCAACTGGTAAACGTTTGTACAATGCAACCTTGATTCCTAACAGAGGTGCTTGGTTGAAAATCGAAACTGATGCTAACGACAACATTTACGTTAAGATTGATAAGAACAGAAAAATCTTAGCTACGACATTGTTGAAAGCATTGGGTATCACAGTTTCAGAAATGGAAACTTTATTCACTCATGCTGAGTTCTTGAAAAAGACTTTGGATAAAGATACAACTGAAACTACAGATGATGCATTAATTGAAATCTACAAAAAACTAAGACCTGGTGACCCTGCTTCTGCTGCAGGCGGACGTTCTATTCTAGAAGCTCGTTTCTTTGATGAAAAGAAATACGATATAGGTCGTGTAGGTCGTTATAAATTAAACAAAAAACTTGGATTGAACCTTCCAGAAACACAAAGAACAATTACTGTTCAGGATTTGGTAGCTTCAATTGAGTATTTAATCAACTTAACATATGACGAAGGTTCTGTTGATGATATCGACCATTTGGGTAACAGAAGAATCCGCTCAGTTGGCGAATTGCTTCAAAACCAATTCAGAGTTGGTCTTTCAAGAATCGAAAGAATCGTTAAAGAAAGAATGACTCTTCAAGATTCTGATACGCTAACACCTTTGAACTTATTGAACACTAAACCTTTAGTTGCTTCTTTAAAAGAGTTCTTTGGTTCATCACAGTTATCTCAGTTCATGGACCAAATTAACCCTCTTGCAGAGTTGACTCACAAAAGACGTATTTCTGCATTAGGACCTGGCGGTTTGGTTAGAGAAAGAGCTGGATTCGCGGTTCGTGATATTCACCCTTCTCACTACGGACGTATTTGTCCTGTTGAAACACCTGAAGGTCCAAACGCTGGTCTTATTGGTTCATTGGCTACTCACGCTAAGGTTAATGATTATGGCTTTATAGAATCTCCATTCTTTGCTGTTAAAGATGGCGTTGTAACTGACGAAGTTCATTATTTAACAGCTGATGAAGAGGATAATCTTCGTATTGCTCCTGCTGACTTGGAACTTAACGAAGACAGAAGCATTAAATATCCTTATGTACCTTGCCGTTACAGATCAGAGTTTACAATGTCTGAAGCTAACAGAGTAGACTATATTGGGGTATCTCCAATTCAGATCTTCTCAGTTGCTACTTCATTGATTCCATTCATTGAGCACGATGATGCTAACCGTGCTTTGATGGGATCTAACATGCAACGTCAATCAGTACCTCTTCTTATCACAGACCGTCCTGTAGTTGGTACAGGTCTTGAAAAAAGAGCAGCAAAAGACTCAGGAATGGTTGCAGTTGCTCCTTGTGACGGTACAGTTGAAAAAGTTGTTGGTGAAGAAATTTACATTAGAGATAAAGAAAATAAACTTCATAGAATACAACTTATGAAATATGTAAGAAGTAACCAAGACACTTGTATTAACCAAAAACCAATCGTAAGAGATGGGGATGAAGTTAAAGCAGGTGATGTAATTGCTGATGGTGCTTCTACTCATATGGGTGAGCTTTCATTAGGTAAAAACGTACTTCTAGCTTATATGCCTTGGGAAGGCTATAACTACGAGGATGCTATTTTGCTTTCTGAAAGATGTGTTCACGATGATATTTTCACTTCAGTTCACATTGAAAAATTAGAAATAGATGCTCGTCAAACTAAATTAGGACCTGAAGAAATCACAAGAGAAGTTCCTAACGTTTCTGAAGAATCTTTACGTCACTTAGACGAAAGAGGTATCGTAAGAATTGGTGCGAGAGTCTATGCCGATGATATTTTGGTAGGTAAAGTTACACCAAAAGGTGAATCTGAGCACCCACCTGAAGAAAAATTATTAAGAGCTATCTTTGCTGAAAAAGCTAG
Source organism: Candidatus Gastranaerophilales bacterium (assembly GCA_944322545.1). Classification (GTDB taxonomy): domain Bacteria; phylum Cyanobacteriota; class Vampirovibrionia; order Gastranaerophilales; family Gastranaerophilaceae; genus Limenecus. The sequence continues at coordinate 48,062 of CALUPF010000013.1, read as the reverse complement.
AGACGTTAAAGATAACTCATTAAGAGTTCCTCACGGTGAAGGTGGTCGTGTAGTCGACGTTAAAGTGTTTGACCGTGAAAAAGGTGACGAATTGCCACCTGGAGCAAATACTGTTATCAGAGTTTACATTGCTCAAAAACGTAAAGTTTCTGTTGGTGACAAACTTTCAGGTCGTCACGGAAACAAAGGTATTGTTTCAAGAATTCTTCCTAAAGAAGATATGCCGTTCTTGCCTGATGGAACACCAGTTGACGTTGTATTGAACCCACTAGGTGTACCTTCTCGTATGAACGTAGGTCAAACTTATGAAAACTTATTAGGTATGGCTGCATACTTAAATAAGGAATATTATGAAGCACCTTCTTTTGATGAAATGTATGGCGATGGAATGTCAGAAAAAGTAACAAAAGAAGAATTAATAAAAGGTATTAAAGCCAGAGGCATTGATTGGGTTGGCGAAGATGGTAAAGTTAGACTTATTGACGGTAGAACTGGTGAACCATTCGACAGACCTGTTGCAGTTGGTTTGACATATGTATTGAAACTTGTTCACCTTGTAGATGATAAAATTCACGCAAGAAGTACAGGTCCATACTCACTTGTTACTCAACAACCATTGGGTGGTAAAGCTCAATTCGGTGGTCAAAGATTTGGTGAGATGGAAGTTTGGGCACTTGAGGCTTATGGTGCTGCTTATACTCTTCAAGAAATGTTAACTATCAAATCAGATGATGTTAATGGACGTTCAAGAGCATATGAAGCAATCGTTAAAGGTGACAATATTCCAAGACCTGGTATTCCAGAATCATTCAAAGTACTCGTTAGAGAACTTCAATCTATTGGTTTGGATATCACTGTTGCGAAAAAAGGCGGAGAAGAAGTTGACTTAATGTCTGATACTGATGATTTGAGAAAATCAGCAGCAAAAAGAACGCTTTCTGATATTGATTCAGAATTGTTGAATATCAATTTCTTTGAAACACCTACATCATTCAAGGAATAAACCTTAAGAATATTAATAATTAAAGGAGATAATAAATTGTCTACAAGTATAGATTATTTTGACTATATACGAATCAGTATCGCTTCTCCAGAGCGTATATTGAAATGGTCATACGGCGAAGTTACAAAGCCGGAAACAATCAACTACAGAACTTTGAAACCTGAAAGAGACGGTTTGTTCTGCGAACGTATCTTTGGGCCAACAAAGGACTGGGAATGTTTCTGCGGTAAGTATAAAAGAGTAAGACATAAAGGTATCATCTGCGAACGTTGCGGCGTTGAAGTTACCGATTCAAAAGTAAGAAGACACAGAATGGGCCATATCAAATTGGCTGCTCCTGTTTCTCACATTTGGTTCTTAAAGGGTATTCCTTCTTACCTTGGCTTGCTTTTAGATATGTCTTTAAAAGATCTTGAACAAGTTATTTATTTCAACAACTATGTTGTAATTGACCCAGCTGATTCAGGATTCAAAAAATATCAATTATTGTCAGAAGAAGAATACGAAGACTTCATCATGGAAAACGAAGAATCTGCTTTAAAAGTAGGTATCGGTGCTGAAGCTATCAAAGAACTTCTTGGCGAAATTAATATGACTGAGCTTGTTGAAGAAATAAGAGGCGAGCTCGCTCAAGCAGGCGGATCTGTTCAAAAAAGAGCTAAATTAATTAAAAGATTAAGATTAATCGAATCTTTAATTGCTTCAAATACAGAACCAACTTGGATGATTATGGATGTACTCCCTGTTACACCTCCTGACTTAAGACCTATGGTTCAATTGGATGGTGGACGTTTTGCGACATCTGACTTAAACGATTTGTACAGACGTGTTATTAATAGAAACAACCGTTTGTTAAGATTGCTTGAAATGGGCGCTCCTGAAATCATCGTAAGAAACGAAAAACGTATGCTTCAAGAAGCTGTTGATGCTCTTATCGACAACGGTAGAAGAGGCAGAACAGTTGTTGGTCCTAACAACAGACCATTGAAATCATTATCAAATATCATTGAAGGTAAACAAGGTCGTTTCAGACAAAACTTGTTGGGTAAACGTGTTGACTACTCAGGCCGTTCAGTTATCGTAGTTGGTCCAAGCTTAGAGTTGAATCAATGCGGTTTGCCAAAGGAAATGGCTATTGAATTGTTTAAACCTTTCGTTGTTAATAAATTGATTGAACGCGGTTTGGTTCAAAATATCAAATCAGCTAAAAAGAAAATAGAACGTTCTGAACCCGTAGTTTGGGATATATTGGAAGAAGTAATTGATGGACACCCAGTACTTCTTAACCGTGCCCCGACTCTTCACAGATTGGGTATTCAGGCATTTGAACCTAAATTGGTTGAAGGTAGAGCTATTCAACTTCACCCACTCGTATGTACAGCATTCAACGCTGACTTCGACGGTGACCAAATGGCTGTTCACGTACCTCTTTCAATTGAGGCTCAAACAGAAGCTAGAATGTTGATGTTAGCTACAAATAACATTTTGGCTCCTGCAACTGGTAAACCTATTATCACTCCTACTCAGGATATGGTATTGGGTATGTATTACCTCACAATCTTGAAAAATCATGATGGAAATGATGAGGTTAAAGGTTATTTCTATAGCTTTGATGATGCTATTTCAGCTCTTGAAGCAAAAGTTATCGACCTACACGACAAAATTATTGTTAGAGATGAAAAAGGTGAAAGAATCGAAACTACTGTTGGTAGAATCATCTTTAACGAAACAGTAAGAAACTCATTATCTTCATAGTGAATCCTGACCATTAAGGGACACTAGATTACAAACTAGAGGGAAGAAAAGAAAAAATGGATACATTACTTCAAAAACATAATAAAAAAACAATGGAGTTCATTAACCAAGTAATGAACAAGAAAGCATTGAATAACCTTCTAGCTCAAGTCTATCTTGAGTACGGTGGATCTAAAGCTGCTAATTTAGCTAACAGCTTGAAAAACCTAGGTTATAAATATGCAACAAAATCAGGTACAACTATTTCAATTAGTGACTTAAGTGTACCACCAATTAAAAAACAATTATTGGCTGAAGCTGAAGCTGAAATTGATAAGTCAACAAATCGTTATTTGAAAGGTGAAATTACTGAGGTAGAAAGATATACAAAGGTAATCGACACTTGGTCAGAAACAACAGCAAAATTGACTGAACAAGTAGTTGAAAACTTTGATAGATTAAACCCAGTATATATGATGGCATTCTCTGGTGCGAGAGGTAACTTATCACAGGTATCACAATTAGTTGGTATGCGTGGTTTGATGGCAGACGCACAAGGACAAATCATTGACTTGCCTATTAAATCTAACTTTAAAGAAGGTTTGTCAGTTACTGAATACATCATTTCTTCTTATGGTGCTCGTAAAGGTCTTGTAGATACAGCGTTGAAAACTGCTGACTCTGGATATTTGACAAGACGTTTGGTTGACGTAGCTCAAGATGTAATTATTAGAGAAGATGACTGTCATACAACTAAATTTATCACTATGACAGACATCAAAGATGGTGATAAAGTTGTTGCTCCATTAAAAGAAAGACTATTAGGTAGAACAATTGCTGAGGATATTAAAGATGCTGAAGGTAATGTTCTAGTTTCTGCCGGAACAACAATGGACAGAGAAGATATCAAAAAGATCGAAGGTATCGATTTACACGAATTGAAAGTTCGTTCAGCGTTGACATGTGCATTAGAATATGGTGTATGTCGTAAATGTTATGGTTGGGCAATGACAACTCAAAAAATGGTTGATGTTGGTGAAGCTATCGGTATTATTGCTGCTCAATCAATCGGTGAACCTGGTACACAGCTTACGATGAGAACTTTCCACACTGGTGGTGTATTTAAAGGTTCTGGTGCTATGAAACATATCGATGCTGATATGGATGGTGAAATCATTTCTAAATTAAAAACAAAAGAAATGAGAACTCGTCATGGTGATATTGTTCAAGTTAACATTCAAGAAGGCGATCTTGAACTAAAAGGCGCTAAAATGACAAGAAAATATCATATTCCAACAGGCGCTAAAATGTTTGTTGTTAATGGTATGACTGTTAAAAAAGGCGATCAGATTGCTGAGTTTGAACCTGCTTCATCTGGTGACGGTAGCCGTTTAACAGAAAAAGCAACAAAAGATATTAACTCAGATCTTTCTGGTGAAGTTATTTTTGAAGATTTTGTTGCTGATGAAAAGAAAGACAGACAAGGTAACATTTCAAGAACTGCTAACAAAAACGGTATCGTTTGGGTTTTAGGCGGTGACGTTTACAACCTTCCTGGTGGTTCTAAAATCCTTGTAAAAGATGGACAAAAAATTAAAGCTGGTGAAAAACTAGCAGAAACTCATATTTCATCTGAACACGGCGGTGAAGTTAGAGTTGGTGAAAATTTAGTTGTAGAAGAAGTTAAATTTGAAGGCAAAAAAATCAAGAAAATTGTTCAAGGTAAAGAATTGACAATTGTTATTGCTTCTATTGCTCCTTCAAATGCTACTTTCGAAACAACTAAAAAAGAACAATTCTGGACAGTTGATTCAACTGGCGAAAAATACATTGTTAAATCACCTGCTGATACATCTGTTGAAAACGGAATGATTATTGCTGAGTTGATTGATGATGAATATGCTGTTCAATCTTCAGGTGAAATTAGATATCAAGGTATAGAAGTTGATGAAAATCAAATTATTACAAAACCAGGTTCTGTAATATTCATCCCTGAAGAAGTTCATCAAATTAGCAAAGATGTTACTTTGAAAATGGTTGAAAACAATACTTTCGTTACAGCTGGTACAGAGGTTGTTAAAGACTTATATACTCACATTGATGGTATTGTTGAAATCAAAGAGTTTAACGATATTATTCACGAAGTAGTTGTAAGACCTGGTGAAATTTATACATTAGATAATATTGGCGACTTGAAAGTAGAAGAAGGTGAAGTTGTTGAAGCTGGAACAACAATTGCTCCTAAAATTAAAGCTAAACAAACTTCAATTGTTACTATTTTAGAGTCTGAAGATGAAAACTTAGAAATTGATGATTTGGATGAAGAAATTGATGTAACTTCTTTAGACGAAGAGTCAATTACTAATAAACCAATTCAAATTTTAGTAAGACCTGTACAACAATTTGATATTAAACCTAAATCTGTAAGTATCGAATTTGAAAGTACAGATGAATCTATCAGTATTGTTCCTGTTACTCAGTTACAATATAAAGATGGTGCTAGAGTTAGAAACTTAGATGGTGCTACTTTAACAAGAACAAGCTTAGTTCTTCAAATGCAAGGTTATTTAAGCCATTTAAAAGGTATGGTTGAAATGACTAAAGACAATGCATTGAAGGTTGTTGTATTAGAAACTTTGATTGTAAGACGTGAAGTAGAAGGTACAAACAAAGCTTCTTTACAAACTGAACTTTTAGTTGAAGATGGTCAAACTATCGCTCCAAAAGAACCTGTTGCAAAAACTCAAGTTCTTGCAATTAACGATGGTGTTGCTGTAAACAAATCTGATAAAGAAGAATTGAGAAGATTACTTCTTATTTCAGATAACGTTGAACAAGTTGTAAAACTTAAAACTAAACCTGTTGTTAAAGAAGGTGATTTTGTAAGACGTGATGGTGTTATTTCAGAAAGTGGAGAAACAACTCCAACTTCTGGTAGAATCATCGCTGTTGGAAAAGACTCAGTTACTGTTAGAATTGGTCGTCCATACTTGATTAGCCCTGGTACTATGTTACAAGTCGATTCTGGTTCTCTTGTATTAAGAGGCGATATGTTGGCTAACTTAGTATTTGAAAGACAAAAAACAGGTGACATCGTTCAAGGTCTTCCAAGGGTAGAAGAATTGTTAGAGGGTAGAAAACCTAAAGATTCAGCTATTCTTGCAGAGTTTGATGCTGTTGCTGAAATTGAAATTGAAGATGATGTTCCAAGATTATACTTGGTTAATGAAAATGGTAGAACAGAAATTAAGTATCCTATCGATTCAAATATCATTGTTCAAGATAAACAAAAAATCCATGTTGGTCAGCCATTGACTAGTGGTCCTTTGAACCCACATGACGTTATCAGATTAAACGGTATTGAAGCAGCTCAACAATATCTTGTTGATGAAGTACAAAGAGTATATCGTTCACAAGGTGTAGAAATTGCTGATAAACACGTTGAAATCATTGTACGTCAGATGACTAAGAAGGTTAAAGTTGTTGAATCTGGTGATACAAAATTATTACCTGGTGAATTAGTAGAAATTCAATTGTTAGAAATTGAAAACCAAGCAGTTGAAGAAGCTGGTGGAACTCCTGCTACTTATGAACCTGTGTTGTTAGGTATCACAAAAGCTTCATTAAATACTGAAAGCTTTATTTCAGCAGCTTCTTTCCAAGAAACAACAAGAATTCTTACTGAAGCAGCAGTAGATGGTAAAAAAGACTTGTTAAGAGGTCTTAAAGAAAACGTAATTATCGGTAGATTGATTCCTGCTGGTACTGGTTACTACCACTTGACTCACGCTTCTGAAGAAAAGGATAAAGAAGCACAAAGACGTGCAGCACAAAAGAACAATGCAAGAAAACCTTCTGCTATTCTTGAAGAAATAGAAGGTATGTTCGGTGCTCCTGACTTCACTATTGGTGAATAATTATTATTAAAATAAATTAAAAAAGCCGTTCTTTATAGGACGGCTTTTTTGTTATCTGTTATAATGTTTTTACTGAATGGAAGGGAGTTGTAATATGAAAAAATTTTTAGGATTAGTTTTAAGTTTGTTTCTTTTAACATCTGCTGCTTTTGCTGCTTCTTACAATACTTCGACTAACTGGTTTGATTCAAAAAATGTTAGTCATTTGAATGTTATTGGTCAGAATATTATAAAAGCAAATAAGATGCCAAATACTGTATCTTTTAAGGTAACTGATAATCAGAATATGAATTCTGAATCTACATACACTCAAACTGTATATATTTATAGTGGTGATTTGAAATACGTTGAAAATGACAATGAATTAGCGGCAGTTGTTGCTTCAGAAATTGGACATTTGGTTAATGGTCATTATGCTAAAGCTTCTTTATTTAATAATGTTCTTTCTTCTATTTCTCCAACCACAACTTCTGAAAAAGGTAATACTACTGTTAGTTTGTTGAAAACTATTTCTGCAAGTAAGGTTAGTAAGGACAATCAAAAAGAAGCTGACATAACTGCTGTTGATTTATTGGCAACTGCTAAATATAATCCATTAGCTTTAATTTCTGTTGTTTATAAGTCTGATATAGCAAATACTGGTGGTCTTTTAGATGATAATCTTTCTTGTGAAGACAGAATCATGAATATATATGACTATGCGAACTATAATTATCCTGCTACTGTCAAAGCAAATTACAAAACAGATTCTTATCAAAAAGCTTTGAATTTGATATATGCTAATTTAAAAATCAGAAATGCTGATCCTAAAAAATTAGAAAAAGCTAAAAAAGAGCAAGAAAAGTTGAAAGCTGATAAATTGAAAAGAGCTAGAAACATGGCTAAATCAACAAACCCTTGGAGTGCGGCATATAGTTTGATTCAGGTTTCAGGAAATTAGAATTTATAAAAAATGTGGGTGTCTTTATTTTTTTAAGACACCCACATTTTTTGTGTGAATTTATTTGTCAATAGAAGTAAAAGATCGTGCTTACTGTCTGAAATTTTATAATAGTTAAAAGATCAATGTAAAAAATTACAAAAGTAGCAATTTTTATTTTTTTTGAGTTTTTATTTTTTATATCAGATTTATTATTGAAAGGAAATAAAATGGCTATTAATCCTGATCAAATTACTGTTATTACTAAAGAAGCATATTCTGCATTGAAAAGCAAAGCTTTAGGTGGCGTTTCAAAAGAAAGTGCTCAAAGCGCAATTTCTGAAGCTGTAAATAAAGCTGTTAGACTTGGCGAAGAAGCTGTTGGCAAAGTTCAGCAAGAAATGCAAGCTTTGAAGGGCAAAACAGCAAAAGAAATAGCAGATATTACTTCTCAAAAAGATATTGCAGTTTTTAGTGCAAAACAAGAAGCTGCTGAAGCAATTAAAAAGGCAAAAGATGAAGCTGCTGAAGCTATAAAAAAAGCAAAAGCAACAAAGACAGCAGAAAAAATTCTTCCTAACGGCAATAAAGAAATCCGTAAAGTAAATAAAAACGGCGCTGTAATGGTAAAAGAATATAATGCAGCCGGTCAATTGCTCAAATCAAATGTAACTACTTTGGATGGCTCTATCAGAAGGACTTCATACAATCCTATTACAGGAAAACCCGTAAAGACTTTTACTAATACATCAGGCGAGGATATGTTAATAGAATATCAAGATGCTGGAAAGACTAAAATGATAAGAGTAAATAACAAAAAAGTTAAACCTCAAAAACCAACTCTTGTTTCTCAAACACAACCCCAGTATGTAAAATCTGCCTGGATGGGAGAATCTGGCACAGGTTTTGAAAGAATATATTCTGACGGTTCTAAAGAGAAAATTACCAAATTTGTAGATTCTTGTGGAAATAGCAGAACTCGTACAGTTTTAGAAAGATATGATAAAGATGGAAAGTTAGTCTATGATAAAACTGTATGGTCTGAAGGAAATACTGTTCGTGAGCATATATATAAAGAGGGTAGAAAAATTTCTAAAGAATCAGGTGTTTTTAATGGACAAAAATATATACATGAAGTAGAAGATATTTATGATAAACAATCTGGCAGCTATGTAGTAGTTAAAGCTAAAAAACAAATGGGTGATGAAAAAACAGTTTTTACAGCACTAAAAGATGAATTTGGTTTTTACAAAGGTACATATAGAGCCAAAACAACGTATCCGAAAGATTCTGGTAAAAAACCTGTGATTTCAGAAGTTGCTGGGGGAAACTTGCCCTGCGTTTATTAATATAAGTATAAGAAAAATCAGAGTTCAGGTTAGAAAATCAAATGAATTATAATCTGAACTTTGATTTTGTTTTGTAAAATATTCATTTTTATTTGAACTTTCTGGGGATTTTTTCGTTGTATAATATGTGTACTAATGTGAGAGAAGGAGACATTTTTATATGACAAAAAAAATAATGACAGTTTTAAGCTTATTGATTTTTACAGGATGTTTTTTTGCTGCTAATGCTGCGACACCTGAAGAAGTTTTAGCCTTTTTTAATAATTATGTTAATGCTGCTAACACATATAGTGATACAGTTCCTAGTTTTTATGCGCCAAATGCTAAAATTATAAGAGTAGTTATGAAACCAGATGGAACAACTGCTACTGTTACAGCTGATACTAAACAATATTTTAATCAGATGAGAATCGGTGTTAATGGAGCAAAAATTACAAAGTATAAGAACTATTATACAAACAGAAAAATTACAAAACAGGGAAATGATTATAAAATTACATGTTTAAGACAACCATCTACAAGTGATTATAAAATTCCTGCTCATTTTGTTATTGGACCTGATGCTAGTGGAAAGTTAAAAATAAAAGAAGAAATGATGTACACTAAGGTTCAAAGATTTCTTAAATATGCAAAATAAGTTTTAAATAAAAAGCTCCAAAATCTAGGAGCTTTTTTCATTATATAAATGACATTTTACACAATGATTTTTCTCTATTTTTACGTAATCTGGTGTGATTTTAGAACATATTTCAATAACATTTGGACATCTTGTATGAAATTTGCAAGCTTTAGGTGGATTTTTAGGTGATGGTAAGTCACCATCTAATTTAATTTGTTCCTGTTCTTTTTTATGGATTGAAGGAACTGCCGATATGAGAGCTTTAGTGTATGGATGTTTTGGATTTGCAAAAAGTTCATTAGTTTCTGATAATTCAACAATGTCTCCAAGATACATTACAGCAATCCTGTCAGATAGATATTTTACAACACCTAGGTCGTGAGAAATAAATAAAATTGTTAAATTGAGTTTTTCTTTTAGTTCCTTTAATAGTGTAATAATCTGAGCTTGTATGCTTACATCTAGGGCCGATACAGGCTCATCTGCAACTAGAAATTTCGGTTTGAGTATTAAAGCTCGTGCTATTGCTATTCTTTGTCGTTGACCGCCTGAAAATTCATGTGGATATCTTTGAAGAGCACTTTCATCCAAACCTACAAGTTTTATTACTTCATATATTCTTTTTTTTATTTCTTCTTTATTTTTTATATTATGGACGACAAGAGGTTCTCGTAAAATCTTAAAAATTGTCATTCTTGGATCAAGACTAGAATATGGGTTTTGAAAAATAAGCTGTGCTTTTTTTCTAAATTCTTTTAGTTGTGCTGAGTTAAAATCTAAAATATTTTGGTTTTCATACAAAACAGAACCTTCTGGAGAAATTAGTTTTAAAATTGATTTTCCAAGTGTTGATTTTCCACAACCTGATTCCCCAACTAGTCCAAGAATTTCTCCCTTATAAATATCAAGATTTATGTTAGATAATGCTTTTAGATATTCTTTAGTTTTACCCGAAAAATTAATTGTACTTTGAATCGGATAATACATATTTAGGTTTTTAATTTCTAAAAGTTTTTGCATAAGTTTATTATATCTTCTATTTTAAATTTTTATCTAGTATACATTTAGGTATACCCAATAACTTCTATAAACTTTTTTTACATATTCTTTAGTTTCAGGGTATGGGATATTTTCTATAAACTCATCAAAATTGTCATAATTAAGGTTTTCGTGCCAGTTTCTTACAGCGTTAGGACCTCCATTATAAGATGCAACAGCAAGCAAATCATTGTTATGTAGTTTTTGTTTTGCATAATTTAAATAAGCGCAACCAAGTTCTATATTTGTTTCTGGGTTGAATAATGAAGCTGATCCTGTGTATTGAATTCCTTTTTTTGATGCTATATATGATGCAGTAGCAGGCATTAGCTGCATTAATCCCATTGCCCCGACAGAGCTACCTGCTTTAGGATTGTAGTAGCTTTCTTCTCTAATTAGGGCTGCGACTAGGTAAGGATCGAGGCTATAATATTTTGAGTAGTTATTAATATTTTCTTGGTAGTGTAATTGGTATGCAAGTTTATATAATGCATCAGAAAAAGATGGTTTAGTTTCCATTTCTGAAATTGCATCTCTAGCTAATGTTGCTGATGTTGCGTATTTGCCATTTTTGTACATAAGCCAGCTTTGGATAGATTTGTTATCTTTTTCAATTTCTCCTAGTAGTGAGAAATCTTTGAGTTTAATAATTGTGTTGACCAAAGTCATATTGTCATCTGAAATTTTTGTGTGTTTTATAGGGAATAATATAACTTTGTCATTCTCTGGAAGCCTGTGTGATGTTTTTGTTTTCCATCCAGATCCCGTTGTGAAACTAAGTTTTTTAGCTGCTCTGTATGCATAATAATCATCAGGATATTTTTCTAGCAAACGTTGATAAAAACCTTTAGCTTCATTTCTTAAGCCTTGTTTTTCTGCAATTCTTCCCATCCAAAACATCACTTTAGGTGAAGAAATTGTGTTTTGATAATCTCTCAAATGTATTTGACCAAGTTGCATTGCTTGGGTATAGTTTCTTGATTTGTATGCATTCCAAAAAAGATTTGACAAGGCATCTGCTGCATAATCTCCTTTGGGGTATTTTTGAAAAATTTCATTGTATATTTTTAGTTTGTTTTCATTAGATTCGTATTTTGTAAGTAAGTATAATATATAATCTGCACCTTTTGAATTATTGTTATTAGCAATCTCTAGAGCTTTATATAAACCTTTTTTGATGCCATCTGGGTAATTGAAAACATACGTGTCTATAAATGTTCTTATATCTTTTTCTGCAACACTATATGAGTATTTTGCATAACCATTTTCAAATATTTCTCGACTTTTCTGATATTCTCCTGTTTTTATATCATCTAATGCAATATAACCCCAGCTAGATGACATATAGGATTTATTTAGGTAATCAAGTGCAGTTTTATAGTTTCCATTTTTTGTGTATGCTCGACCAATTAGATAATAGTCGTTTTGGTTTAATTCTTCTTTTAGATTTAGTATTTCATTAACTGAAGAAATTGCATATCTTCCATCAGGTGCTTCTTTTAGATATTCTATGAAAGAATTTTTTGCTTTTGTTTTGTCTTTATCTTTGTGTATTAACCCCAGATAATAGTTGGCTGCTGTACTATATTCTGTGTCTTTGAAATTTCTTTTTATTTCGTTGAAAATTTTTTCTGCTTTTGGGTAATCATTTGCTCTAAAATAATTTTGGGCTAAAGCATAGTAGACTTTTTGTATAAACATTGAATCTGGATATTTTTCGATGAATAGACGATATCTTTTAGAGGCTGTTTCTGAATCTTTTATTTCATCTGCGCAAATAGCTTGACGCAATAGTGCGATTTCATATATTGCTGAATTTTTTGACACGTTTGAAAAATTATAAAATGCATTTTGATAGTCATTTTTGTTTAAAAAATAAAGACCTTGTTCGTATGTTCTAAAGTCTTTTTCTGATACTTGTGTCATTTTTACAACATTAGTTAGGACTATTAAAATCAATACTGCAAAAGCTGATGTAATAGCTATGAATTTTAATTTCTTTTTCCAATCGAGCATAATTACTATCCAGATTAATAATATTATTAAAATTAGAGTTCTTTTTATTAAATCTTTCTTAAGTATCCTTAAAAACAGGCAAAAGAGCAAGGCTTTTTATCAATATATATAGCATATTATATTTTGAAAAATCCATAAAGTAGAGAGTTTTATTAAAAGGTGGAATATGCACATATATTCTAATGAGATTTATAGTAAAAAACAAAAAATGTTTATTGAAAAAAATTATATGAAGAATTTAAATAGCTTTGAATTCAAAAAAAAATCTTCTGTTTTTAAAAACTATGTCTATTATTGTGAGCCGGTAAAAATAAACTAATTTTTCGCTAACTGTAAATTACAATTCTGTTCAATAGGTAATGAAATAGTAAATTTAGAGCCTTTATTTTCTTTTGAAGTTACATATATTTTTCCATTATGCGCTTCAATTATTTTTTTAGAAATAAATAACCCCAAGCCTGAACCTACTTTTTTGAAACGTTCTGCGCCAGATATATATTCATCAAAAATTTTGTCTAGCTTATCTTCAGGTATTCCTAGTCCTTGATCTTCAATTGTAAGTTCTATATTTTCTTTATTTTCTTTTAATGATACAAAAATGGTTGTGCCTTCTGGTGAATACTCTGACGCATTTGCGATTATGTTTGTTATAACGCGTTTGATTTCTATCTCATCAAAATAAAAAACATCTGATTCAACTTCTGTGTATACTTTTATGGTTTGATTTTGTCCATCGATAAGATATTTTAGACCATCAATACAATTTTGCAGAGTTTGTTTTATTGAGTTTAGTTTCTTATTTATTTTACATTGTCCATTATCAATTTTGTATCTTGTAAGTACATTGTCAGTCATTCTCATCATATACTTTGATGAATTTAATATTTCTTTTATCATCTCGCTTTGCTCAAGATTTAACTCCCCAAAACTTCCATCTAGCAAAAGTTCTAGTGCCCTTTTTTCGGCTCTAACAGGTGTTTTTAAATCATGGGTCAACATTTCAACAAAACGTTCACGTTCTTTTTCTGCTTTGATTTCTTCTGTTAAGTCTGTGATTACAATCAAATATCCGTCTTGACCGTCTTCATGTATTTTAGATATATTAGTTTTTGTGTATTTTGATTTTTCAATAATTAATCTAAATGAGCAATTTTCTTCATTTGATTTTGCAAAATTCAATAAATTTTCTATATTTTCTATTTGGTTATTTTCTTTTAGTATTTCTAAAAAACTTTTGCTTAAATATTTTTTTTCTTTTAAAAGTTTGTGGTTTTGAGAAATAATATTAAAGTCTATGTCTGTAAGGATTATTTCATCTTTTGTGAACTGGTAAATTATATCAAGTTTTTTCTTCTCTTTTAATAGTTCATCTTGCATTTTTTTTAGTTTTAAAACACTTTTTACTTGCGCTCTTGTTGTATTGACATCAAAAGGCTTTTCTATATATGCAAATGATCCAAGATTGTAGCCTCTGATTTTATTTTCATTTGCACCGTGAGCACTAACATAAATGATAGGTGTGTTTTTATGATTTTTAATAAACTTTTCTGTGAATTCAAAACCATCCATTTCTGGCATAACAATATCAATCATTGCAAGTTCTATTTTAGTTTTGCTTAATTCTTCTAATGCTTTTAATGGATTTAAGTAAGATAAAATTTCATATCCTAATGGTTCAAGTGTGGCTTCTAATAGTTCAATATTCATTAAATTGTCATCAACTATTAATAGTTTTCCTTCTTTCTTTTCCATTTTAATTCTTCCTTTTGACTGGGTAACTTATATTAAATCGTTTGTCTTAAAATAAGAATTACCCAACTGGAGGATTATTTAAATGATTCATAGACTTATTCTTTAATTCCACCAGCTAACATGTCATTTATAAAATATTTTTTACCAGCTAAGAATATTAAAATAACAGGAATTGACAAAATTACAGAGCAAGCTGTTAAATCCCCCCACATTATTATTTCTCTAAAACTACCTTTAAACTGTGATATTGCAACAGGTAATGTTGTAATAGATTCTGAGTTTGTGACTATTAATGGCCACATAAAACTATTCCATGTTGTGATGAAAGTGAAAAGCGCTAACGTTACAACTGCTGGAGTAGAAAGTGGTAATGCAATTTTAAAGAAAATTTCAAAAAAATTACATCCATCAATTCTAGCTGCATCTTCTATTTCTGAGGACATATTTTTGAACCACTGACGCATAAGGAATACTCCAAAGCCTCCAAAGATTCCAGGCAAAATTAATGCTTGATATGTATCTATCCAGTGTAATTCTCTCATTAGGAAAAACAATGGAATAATATTTACTTGAGGCGGAATCATCATAGTTACTAAAAATATAAAAAACAAAAAATCTTTATATTTAAAAGTACTTCTTGCGAAAGCATACCCGGCCATTGATGAAAAAGGAACTTGAAATATTGTTGTTAAAACAGCGACGAAAAGGCTGTTTATAAAAAAACGAGTAATTGGGAGTTTTGTGAAAACACTTTTGTAATTATCAACAATGAATGGATCAGGAATTATTTTAGGTGGAAATGAAAATATCTGAGAATCCGTCATAAATGAGACGATAATCATCCATATAAATGGAGCTATCATACATATTGCTCCCAAAATAATTAAGCTGTATCCAATCAAAATTAACATCTTTTTCATAAATCATATTTTAAAATCTTTAGGTGATAAATACAAGTTTTTCAATGATTTACAGGATTAATAGGTTAGAAATATTTCTTCATAAATCTGGTTTTTACACTTATTTTTTTTATAAAAATATGTTATACTACAATTGTAATAACAAGAAAGATGAAAATATGAGTCGGGTGCTTTTATTGAATTCTGATAATGAGCCGCTTCGTATATGTAGCTGGAAGCGAGCTTTGGTGTTATTGCTAAAAGGCAAAGCTGAATGCGATGAACGAATAAAAAATATTGAGGATTATATTAGTATTGATAATACTTATATACCTAAAGTTATAAAGCTTAACTATGACATGGCAGTTCCTTATAAGGAACTGCCTTTTAGTCGAGAGAATGTTTTTGTTAGAGATGAATATACCTGTCAGTATTGTGGCAAAAAGTTTAGCGCTTCTGAGCTTACATTAGACCATGTTTATCCTAAATCTAGATTAGGGCCAGATATATGGGAGAATATAGTTACTTGTTGTAAAGAATGTAATCAATACAAAGCTGATAAAACACCAAAAGAAGCAGGCATGAAGTTGCTTAGAAGACCTTTTCGTCCTAAAGAGTATTTTGAATTTGAAATGAAAAAATATTCTTATTATGAGCAAATGTATTGGAAAAATTGGGCTTCATAACTTAGCAAAAAAAAATATTTTTGGACTTCTATCAAATATGATAGTCTCTACACCTTTGTCACAAACAGATTTTTCTTTGATAAGAAACTCAAAGCAGATTTTTTCTGATTGTTATATGTTATCTTCTTTGGATGCATTAACGAAATCAGAACAAGGACGTAGAATATTAAGTGAAAATATAAAAAGAGTCTCTTTTTATGATACTTCTAAATCAAGTGTTTTCAATGATGTATTTTATAAAAATACTCCATCTTTAGATTTTTCTGGTTTTGGTGGGGATTCTTTTCAAATTAGGTTTTCTAAAGTTAATGGCAAAGAAGAAAAATTTTTAATTTTTCCTAATGATAAAAAGTATTTGTATATTACTCAAAAGCAGAAAAGCAAAATTATTGGCGCAATAGAATCAGCCATGTCTTATTTGGTTGATAAATATCCCAACAAAAAGCCTTTTATAAGTAGAATTTTTTCACCTAAAAAACAAAATTTTGAATATAATAGAGCTTCAAATTTTCTTGAGATGTTTACTGGCAAAAAACCATATGTTTTGGCTGAAACAGCTTTAAATCTTAACTTGAAGCCATATAAAAAACAAGCATATGCATTGTTTGAAAAAATGGCAGCTTCACAAAAAGAAGGATATAGCTTTATTGCAGGAAGTGGAATGAAAAAAATGTCTGACGGTAGAAGATGGCATTGTTATTCTGTTTTAAATGTGGATAGTGAAAACAAGAAAATTACACTGATAAATAAAAGAACTAATATTCCAACTGTGTATAGTTTTGATGAAGCAATAAGTAAACTTAAATATTTTGTCGGTTATTTTAACGAGGATTTAAAATAACTAAAATATTTTTGCAAATGATAAGAAGTAATCATCAATAACATTAAATATAATAGGCATAATCCATAGTAAGATGGCCGCACCCAATACTGGTTTAAAAAGGAAGCTTAACTGAAAGACGTTTACCTGTGGTGCTGTTTTTGAAATGATGCCTAATATCAAATCTTGTCCTAAAGTTGCTAGTAAAACAGGTGACGCGATTTGTAATCCAACATATAAAACGTTAGATGTGATTGTGACTAAGTAATCTTTATTTATGATTTGGTCTAATGGAATGGCGGAAGCATACATAGGAAAGACGTCAAAGCTTCTGTGTAGTGCATTAATGAGCCAGTATACACCACCTATGTTTATAAATAATATAACAGCAAGTATTCCGAAAAAATTACCTAAAATTGAGACTTGAGAACCTGCAGTTGGGTCTAGTACCATAGCAGAAGAAAGACCCATTTGCATGTTAATCATATCCCCTGCTGCCGCAATTGCTAAAACTATACAATTTGCAATAAAACCTATAATCATACCACCTACTAGGTTGAGTATTATCCCTAAAACAAGAGATGTTCCTTGCGGTGCAGCATGTGTTTTTACTGTCATCATAAGAATGATAGTTAAAATCATTGCAAAAGATACTTTGACAAATCCCGGGATTTCTTTTCTGTTCAATACTGGAGCAAATCTTACAAAACCTAATACTCTAGCAAAGATAAATATGCCTGCACTAAGGCCGCTATTTATTTCTGGAAAGTATTTGGGAAAGGCTTCTAGTATTGTATCTATCATTATTATTTAATCTCTTCTTCAGGTTTATCAAGTTTTATAAGATTTTCATCTTCATCAGCTTTATCGTCAATTAAAACTTTGAATGTTATTACTTTTTCATTAATTTTAAATGTAATATATGCAATACCTTCTTCATATGTAGTGACTACAAGATTTGATTTTGGTGAAGATATCTCTGTTACACTTTCTGCTTTAACAATTCTCGGATTGCTGTTTTGTATATCTTTTGGTCTTGCATCAAGATCTATGACATAGCTTTCTCCTGTATGCAGATTTAAGACAGCTCCTGATTCAATTGCGAAAGCGCTAGTTGTTAGTTGTGGAATAATTAGTAAAGATATAAATAGTAATATTTTTTTCATAAAAACCTCTTTTGGATTTTAGGACTATCTGTTCATTATTGCATTTGTTTCTATTAAGTTAGGCCTTGGATTTGGCATTCTATCAGAAGGATAGTGTTTGATTTTTGAGTTGTAATCAATAAATGGGATTTTTCCTGGGTTTCTCATGATATCACCAATTTCTTGCTTATCAAATCTTCCTGATCCTTGTTTAAATTCTGCGTCAAATGGTTTTGTATATTTGTGATAATTTGATGAAAGAACGTAGCTGTCTGCTGCAGGAATTTGATTGAAAGCAAGCTGAAAGCCTTCTTGTAATAGGTTTGTTAAAAGTCTTATATATCCGACTCCCATAATCATAAGGACTAAAAATACAGCTAAAATCTTTGGCGCAGCTGCGATTGTTTGTTCTTGAACTTGGGTTACAGCTTGTAAAATACCAACAACAAGACCTACCCCTGCTGCTACAAGCACGCAAGGCATAGATATTAAAAGCATTGTGATAAGGCCTTTTCCCATATATTCAAGTAATATTTCCATTGATATATTTCCTTATTAATTTCTAATTAAAACTTGTGACAAGTCCATGTACAATCATACTCCATCCATCTACCGCAATGAATATAAGCAGTTTAAAGGGTAGTGAAATGATTGTTGGTGATAACATAAACATACCTAAAGCTAACAGTACGTTTGCTACAACCAAGTCAAGAACAATAAATGGTACATAAATTACAAAACCTATTTCAAAAGCTGTTTTTAATTCACTTATAATGTAGGCAGGTGCAACTTGCCAAATTGTTATATCTTCAGGTGTTTTAGGTTTTGGCGCGCCAGATAGTTGTATGAAAAATGTCATATCTTCCTGACGGGTTTGTTTCATCATAAATTCTTTTAAAGGCTTTGATCCTTCGACTACGGCACCTACAATGTCACCGTTTTGCTGATATGGAACTGACCCCATTTCCCACATTTTTGAAAAAACAGGGTTCATTGTGTAAATCGTTAAAATTATAGATAGTCCCAAAAGAACGATTGCTGGTGGAACCTGTTGTGTACCTAGTGCTTGTTTCAACATTGAAAACACAATTGCATATCTTAAAAAACAGGTCATACAAGTGAAAAAGAATGGTAACATTGAAAAAATAGTCATTACCATTAGCATTTGTAAAACCGGATTCATATCCTTTAATATCATGTCCATTTTATTTTATATCCCTCTTTGTTTTTTTGTTTAGTCTTTCTGTATAGGTTCAGAAAGTTTTTGCAGCATAGACTTCATTACTGGCTGCTTTTGAAATTTTTTGGTTCCTTTTATTGCGTTCATTACCTCAGAATAATCAACAGTTTGTGATTTTTTTTGAGGTGGTATATAAGGAATTTCTCTTTTTTCATCAATTATATTTTTATATGCTGGACTTTCTTCATTGCTGTTTAACTTAGCTAAAAAAGAAGTGCGTTCTAAATCTGCTGCGATTAGGAATTTTTCATGACCTGCTTTTACAACATAAAGAGTTTTTCTTTGTGAAAGATTTAATGCATTTTCTATTGTTAAGTCATTATTATCTTTTGAAAAACGGTTTTGTATCATTGTTTTTTTATAAATCATAAGGCAAATGAATAAAAGACCAACCATTGCCATTGAATATACAAGAAAGTTAATCAGATATACGCCCATAGTTATTTCCTACCTTTTAAATATCTTCTTCATCTACGTCAAAGTCTGAATAGTCAAAATTTTCTTCTTGAAACTCTTCATCATTATCTTTTTCTGATTCTTCCAAATCTTCATCAACTTCATTATTTTCTTCATCGAAGTTGTCTAAGTCTTCAATTGAATTATCTTCTTCTAATTCTTGATGGGGTTCTGGAAAATCATTTTCTTCTTGCTTTTCATCGGTGAAAATTTCATTAATTTTGACTCCGTATCTATCATTTATAATGACCAATTCACCAGAGGCAACAATTTTATCTTCAACTTTTAAGTCAATTTTGTTGTTATAAACTGAACCAATGTCAACAACAAGTCCTTCAGATATTTGTTTTAGTTCGCCTAATGTGAGTTTTACTTTTTCAAATTCAGCTCCAATTTCTACCTGAATTGTATCCCACATGTTATATATATCAGAGTTTGGCATAGATTTTCCTCCGTTGTCGTCAAAATTGTCGTAATCAACCATAATTGCTGGGTTTGGTGTGACTCTAAATTCACAACTATAATCGTTGTATTTTAGCTGCATTTTTGCTGCATTGCTGTTTTCTAATAGTACAATGTCATCATTTTCAAGACTTTTTATGTCATTAAGTCTTAGCTTTGTAGTTCCTACACACAGGTTTACTTCCGCTGTGCTGTTTAAAAAGTTTGTTATATTGAAGGTCTCTTCTTGTTGTGTTATTTTTTCAGGATTTATTGCTACCACTGGGATTTTTATTACTATTTTACCTAGTGTATTGAAACCTTCTTTTAGGAAAAATGTTAGGTTGCATTCGTTATAGTTAGTGTTGTTTTTTGGTAATTCTTCTTTGGGTTTGATTAGGTGGGAGAAATTTTTAAATAAGAAATTGTCAAAACCGGTAAGTATTTTGGCTTCGAGTTCTGTTATTTTTTCAATATTGAAATTTTTATTATTTGTTCCTAAAACGTTTTCTAAGAGTATTTTGACAATTTGTTTAGATAATCTTATAAAAACTGATAATTCTTTGTTTAAACGAATTTGTGTAACAAAAAATTCTTCGTTTGATGTCAGAAGATTTGTATTTTCACTTATTGAAACAAGTTTTATTTCAGATTGTTTTCCCCAGAAATCAGAAAAAGTTTCATTTAATATTTTTACAAAATTTTCATCAAACCAACTATATGTAAGATTTAGTTGGCTAGAAAATTCAGTTGTGTTTTTTTCACTCGCTTCCCTAATTTGCAACTTCTTCCCCTAATCTAGAAAATCTAATTTTCTACATTTTTCCCTATAACAATCTTAAGAATTAAGGTTAAAAGTCACATCATATATTCGTTGTATTTTAATAACATAAAACCCTAAACTCAATTTTATGAATTTAGGGTTTTATAACTTATTAAATTTCTTTTTAGTAATCGTGACTTACTGAATCGTCTTCATCTTCTAATGAAGATAAGTCTCTTGTGTATGTTGTGTCAAAGTCTTCAGGTAACATATCTGTATCTGGCCAGATTGTTGACTCATCAAATCTTACTGCTGTCATGTTTTCAGCTGCAGAAAAATCTGAGTTTTCGAGATTGCTTTCATTAAAAACAGCGCCAGCCATATCTGCATCATTGAAATTGCAATAGCTTAATGTAGCATAGCTATAATCTGTTCCATTTAATAATGCTCCTGAAAAATTGCATTCTACAAGGTTTGCTCTTGAAAAGTCAGCCGATGTTAAATCAACGTTGGAAAAATCAACTTCTGTAAAATTGGTTTCTGTAAATGAACATCCACTTAAGTCAGCATCTGACAAATCAACACCTTCTAATGTTAGATTTGAAAAGTCTAATTCACTTAAATCCAATTCTTCTTGAGATTTTTTATAATCTTCATATTCTTTTGGATTTTTGATGATTAAATCAAACAATTCTTCTTTTGAGTAATTTGCCATAGAAATTCTCCTTAGCTGACTATCACTTTGATATATTTATAATACCATTTTTTTTATATTCTAATCTTCTATAATTCTCATCTGCATAGCGAGCAATACTGCCTGGGTTCTATTTTTAACTTTTAATTTTTTGAATATGCTGTTAAGGTGAGTTTTTACTGTAACTTCTCTAACGAAAAGTTTTTCGGCAATATCGTTATTGCTAGCACCCTGTGAAACCATTTTGAGAATTTCTTTTTCTCTTGCTGTAAGAGGCTCTATCTCGCCTTCTTGGACGAATTTTAAATCGACATTATTGACTTTTTCTTTTTGCCAAGTTGAGCGTCTTAATAGTGCTTCAATTCTTGCGAGTAGGTTTGGTAAAATAAATGGTTTTACAACATAGTCGTCAGCTCCGAATTTTAATCCGGAAATTTCTTTTTGTTCTTCATTTAATGCTGTAATCATTATTATTGGAATATTTCCAAACTTTTTATTTAATCTTATTGCTTTTAATGTTTCCCAACCATCCATATTTGGCATCATTACATCTAAAAGCACCATATCAAAATCACTGCCTTCTGCAGTAAGTTTTTTTATTCTTTGTAGTCCGTCAGTTGCTGTTTCTACTTCATAACCGTACAAAGGCAATGCATCAGCAAGATACTTTGGACTGTCATCAATAATTAAAATTTTAGCAATAGCTACCATATTTTAACTCTTTCTTCTCATACTTTAGTTGTAATTTTAATTGATAAATTAATAATTATCAATTGAAATCAGTTGAATTTCATCTATTTAGATTAATTCATCTTTAATAGCTTTTATTGCTGCTTGAGTACGATCTTGAACCCCTAGTTTTTGTAATAGGCTACATACATGAACTTTTGTTGTATTTATGCTAATGTCGAGTTTTTGAGCAATTTCATTGTTTGTATAGCCTTCTGTAATTAATTTTAAAACTTGTTTTTCTCTTGCTGTTAAATCAATTGATTCTTGTTTTATTTCACTTTCATTACTGCCTTTTTGCGCAGCTGCATTTAATACATACTGTGCAATTTTAGGGTCAAACCAAGCTGCGCCACTTGAGACGGAATTGACAATGTCTATAAGTTTTTCTGGCGATATATCTTTAGTGCAATATGCATTAGCTCCAGCTTTAATTGACTTTATAACGTCCTCTTCTTTTTCATGTGACGAAAGAATTATAACTTTTTTAGAAGGAAATTTTGCTTTTATCTGTCTTGTTGCTTCAACTCCATCTATATCAGGGAGTCCGAGATCCATTATGATAATGTCGATATTTTCTTTTTCTAAAATATCAAAACCTTTTTGGGCATTTTCTGCCTCAAAGATAATAGTATTTGGGGTATCATCTTCAAAAGCTGTTTTTAATGCGAATCTTGTTAAAGCGTGATCTTCGACAATGAGAATTTTTAAATTGCTCATAATTTCCTGAATTTGTTTATAATTGTGTATTCAACTCTTTTTCTGCTTCATCAAAAAATGGGTTTATTTCAAGAGATTTTTTGAAATCCGCAGCTGCAGCATCTTTGTTTCCAAGCTTTTTGTTAATAAGACCTGAATAGTAGTAATAACGATAGTTTTTGCTATTTACGTATTTAACTGGTTTTATATATGTTTTAGCTAAATCCATTCTGTTATTTTTTATTGAAATATCTGCTAAATCTAACCAAGCATCTAACAACATCGGGTTTTGTGATACAGCTTTTTTCAAATATTGTATATTTTTTATTTCATCAATTTGTGAGGCTGTATAATATACTTTTGCGTTTACTTTTCCTTTTTCAAAAACTTTATTTGCTAATTCAGTTGATTTGTCTGTCATATCAAGCATTTTATAGCATAAAGATGCTTTTATCAGTGCTTCTTTGTTGTT
Organism: Candidatus Gastranaerophilales bacterium; assembly: GCA_944322545.1. Lineage (GTDB taxonomy): Bacteria > Cyanobacteriota > Vampirovibrionia > Gastranaerophilales > Gastranaerophilaceae > Limenecus. The sequence goes on along the minus strand of CALUPF010000013.1, from coordinate 24,671 downwards.
TTTATCTTTTTTAGCAGCTTTTATGTAAAAATCTAAAGCATTCTTATAATCTTTTTTGAATAGATACATATTAGCTATACCCATCAGTGTTTCAGGGTTGTTTTTCTTGATTTTGTATGCTTTTTCATACAAATCCATCGATTCAGACAATTTACTTTGTCTAAAGTATATTTCTGCTAAAAGAGTCATTGATTGATAATCTTTTTTGTTTTGAGAAATATTTTGATTTAACTCTTTTATTGCTCTTTTGTAATCACCTGTTTTGATAAAATAGTTAGCAAGATAAAATCTTGATTTTTCTCTGTCTTTTGTTGCTTTAGCTAAAGTGTAATATCTTAGACCTTCTAAATCATTTTTATAGTCAAGAATATTAATATCTTGTTCTAGCATTGAATCTAGAGTTTTCACTGCGTCCGACAATTTGTTTGTTTCACAAAAAATCTGAGCTTTATATTTTAGGTAATTTGCATTGTCAGGATTTATCGATAATGCTTTATTTATTTCATTTATTGCTTTATTGTACTCTTTAATATTGTAATAGGCTTGAGATAGTATAAAATGCGCATAATCAGAACGTTTTAATCTTTCTGGCATTTTGTTCATATCTCTTGCTACTTCAAATGCAAGATTATTATAATAAATTTCAGTATAGCTTTGAGCTAATTGAATTTCATCGTCATAAGATAAAACTATTTGAGGGAACAATTTTGATTTTATGAGTTGGATTTGATATCCATATAACTCTCTGTCTTGAATGTTGTTTATTGCTTCTTGTGCAAGTGAAAATAGACCGATGTTTGCAAATTTGTATGCAAATCCCAAGTTGACAAAATCATCGTTGCTCATTGCAAGTAGTAATGTTTTGTAGTCTTTATATGCAGCTGTTATATTACCTTGTGTGAATTTTTCATTAGCTTCTGCATATTTTTTAGCGTAATCAATTTTGGTTGGATCGATTGATTTTGCACTTGCACTATTTTGTGAAAATGTAATGATTTTCACAAAATCATTTGTTAATTCATTGTTTTTTATTAACTTAAGATTTTCTTTATTAAATGTTGATATAGGTGTTTTTATTATGTTTCTGTTTGTATTTTGTGCAGAACAATAGCTTTGACTAGCGATTGGTAATGTCAATATTGCAGCTGCTAATAATACTTTTTTTATCATATTTTAATTTCCTGCTTTACAATTATAGTATCTATTAAATAATTCTATCAGATCGGAATCTTCTTTTGTATATTCTGAGTCATCTTTATTAAGCAGGTAATACAAATAATTTACATCATATTTAGAAAGTATTTCTCTATCTTTTTCTAATAAAGTTGCTTCCACTTCCGATACAAAAACATCAACGAGCTTGTCGAGTTTTATTAAAAAGAATGAATCAACTATATTGCCGTCAAAATGTTTCCAAGCTCCAGATTTTATTATTTCAAGGGCATTTTTAATAGGCATTTTATCCCTGTAATGTCTTTTAGATGTTATTGCATCAAATACATCACTAACGGCTAGGATTCTACCTCCAATGTGAATTTCTTCTCCTTTTAACTTTCTAAAATACCCTGTTCCATCATATTTTTCATGGTGGCTAGATGCAATTTCTGCAACTTCTTTAAATTCATCAGATATATAGACTCTATTTAATATATCATATGTTATTTTCACGTGTTCTTGGATGTGTTTGTATTCATCGTCAGTTAATTTTCCATTTTTTTGTAAAACAGCATCTTTTATGCCGATTTTACCAATGTCATGTAAAACTGCAGCGTGAATAACATTTGCCTTGGTTTTTTCATCTGTTTTCATTACGTCACAGATTAATTCTGAATACATTTTTACACGGTTTGAATGACCTGCTGTGATTTTATCTCTTGCATCAATAGATGCAGCAAGTGTGTCTATAAAGCTTTTGAAAAGTTCTTTTTGCTGGTTGATCATTGTTTGTTGCGATTCAAAAAGTCTAGCATTTTCAATTGCAATTCCAGCACTAGATCCAATTGCAATAAGAACTTCTTCATCTTCTTTGGAGAAAGTTCCATTTATTTTGTTTAAAACTTGAAAGACACCAACAATTTCATGTTTCATATTCCATATAGGCATACAAAGTATAGTTTTTGTTGTATAGCCTGTTTCGTTGTCAATTTCTTTGTTGAATCTAGAATCACTATAAGCGTCTTTGATGTTTATAATTTCTCCTGATTGGGCGACATATCCTGCTAAACCTGCGTTTGCTGGAAATCTGAGTTCTTGAGTTCCCATTCCAAGAGCAATTTTAGAAAACAATTCGTTTCTTTCTTTGTCTAGCAAAAAGACTGTACATCTGTCAGCATTTATCACCTTTTTGATTTCTTCTGCAACTGTTTTTAATAAATGCTCGAGGCTGGTTTCTGCTGCCAATGTTCTAGCTACATTCAAAAGAGCAACTAATGGTTTTTCAACATCCCCATCTTGGTTTAATTCGTTTTTTTCAATATCTAAAGCTTCAATTCTGCTAATTAAATCCATCACTTTTATATTGATTACACTGTTTTCTGAATTGATGTTTCTAGCTCTTTTTAAGATTGCTAATGCTTGAGAATAATTTTTTTCAGAGAAATAAATATATCCCCAACAAAAATAATTAGTTTTTATTGCATTTTTGTTTTGAGAATTTTCTGCTAAAAATTTTGCATCATCTAGCATATTTAAACATATTTTATAGTTAGTTTGATCTGCTTTGTATTTCAAAACTGCTAAAAGCGATAGGTTTTGGGCGATGAATTCATAAGATTTATTAAGCAAAAATGTGTTGTGAATCATTTCTGCTTTTGCTGTCAAGCTACCTAAACTAGCTGTCTCTAATGTTTTAAATAAAGAAAACATTGTGTTTTCTGCTTTTTTAATATCTTCAACACAAACTGACTTTATAAACTCTTCCATAATATATTTATAACCCTTAACATATTCTTTATTTAATTATACAATATTTTTTATAAATTATAAATAAACGAGTGGAAATTCCTAGTGAGGGGTTATGAATAAAGTAAGTATAGTAGTACCTGTTTATAATGAAATAAACACAATTGATGAAATCCTAAAAAAGATTGAAAATGCGTCTTTTTACGGTTTAGAAAAAGAAGTGATATTAGTAGACGATATGTCTACAGACGGAACAAGGGAAAAATTAAAGGAATTAGAAAACAAATATAAGGTTTTCTATCATGAAAAAAATCAAGGCAAAGGTGCTGCAATAAGAACTGCAATGTCTAATATCACTGGGGATATAATGGTCATTCAAGATGCTGATTTAGAATATGATCCAAATGATTATGAAGACTTAATTAAGTTGATTGTCGAAAATAAAGCTGATGTTGTATATGGTTCAAGATTAACTGGTGCAAAACCATCTCGATCTTTTATGTTTACGCATCTTTTGGGTAACAAGCTTTTGACTTTTACTACGAATTTGCTATATGGCGCAACTTTGACAGATATGGAAACTTGCTATAAGGCATTTCGTGCAAGTTTTTTGGAAGGTGTTGAGATAAAATCAGACAGATTTGATTTTGAACCCGAAATTACTGCAAAAATGCTCAAAAAGAAAGCAAGATTGTTTGAATTGCCCATCTCTTATTATGGAAGAGAATATGCTGAAGGCAAAAAAATAACTTGGAAAGACGGTATTCATGCTATTTTAGCATTGCTAAGATTTCGTTTTATGGATTAATTTTATCAATGTTTAAGTTTGAATTATCGTGTTTATAAATAGATTTTAGGGGATTTTGTAGGTGTTTTTTGTTTAATTCCTTAAAAACTTTTGTTTCTTTTTTTATCTTTACAGGGATGCTCGTGTTTCTAAGTTCTGCGGCTGTAAAAATTATTAATCCTGATAAAATTGCTATTTTTAGCGTTTTGGGGTTTGCTTTGGTTATAAAATCAATAATTTTTGATTCTGGAAGTTTTATATTATTGGGTTGTTTTATTTTGCTTATTACGTATTTGCTTGCGTCAAAATTCATTTTTCTTTTTGAACGTTCATAACTGTTTCTCATTTCTTTTTGAATGATATATATGTTTTTTAGTTCTTTTTGCGCGACTTTTGATTTTATAAGATATTTTCTAAATTCAAAACAAGACTGTGCGTCTAGTTCGTTATCTATGTATGGAGATAGATTTTCTTTGAATTTTTCATATTCTCGTATGCTAAAATGTTCTTTTTTTTGTTTCTTTTTTGCTATTTCTAAAACTTGTTTATAAGAATCTTTTAAATTTTTTATCAGAGATTTTAAGTAAAGGTATTTTTTGTAACACTCCTGACAGTTACTTAAATGATCTTCAATAAAGGAACGTTCTTGATATGTAACTTTATTATCTATGTATAAGGAAAGCATTGATGAAACTTTTTTGCATATAGTATTTGTCATTTTATTCTCTTTTTAGGCTATGTACTGTTTTAAATCTTCTTGTAGTTTATTTCTTGCTCTTGCAATTCTTGATTTTACTGTGCCAACATTTGTGTTTGTAATTTCTGCAATTTCTTCGTAACTAAGTCCTTGGAATTCCCTAAGAACTATTGCTAATTTAAAAGAATCGGGTAATTTTTGAATTGATTTTTCTATAAAGCAACTTAATTCGCTGTTAATGCTTGATTGTTCAGGAGTGCAAGTTTTGCATGGAATATCATTGATGATAAATCTGTCTTTGGTGTCATCATCTTTTTTATCGATTGGTATTGTTTGCGGTTTTCTTTCTTTGCTTCTTAGATAGTCATAAAATAATCTTGTTGTTATTTGATTTAACCAAGGCTTAAATTTTGTTGGATCTTTTAGCTTTTTTATGTTTTTTGCCATTTTTAAAAGCGCTTCTTGTGTTAAATCTAAAACATCGCCACAGTCTTTGCTTAGATAATAAAAAGATGCATAAATGTTATTTTGTACTCTTTTAATAAGCTCTTCCATTGCATCCAATTTGTCTTGTTGAGCTAAAATGACTAAATTTTCTATTGGAATATTTTTATATTTTTTTTTACTAAAAAGATTCAACTTTACCCTCTTATCTTAAATTTTGTTCTTTTAAAATAAGAGAAGCTGTTGATTTTGTGTACACTCCTGTTTATATAAACAGTTCGATAATATTTTTTAAAGACTTATAACACATAAGTCTTCATCGAGTTTAATTTCAAAATATGTATTAGCAGGAATATCTAAATTGTTACCAGTTTTGAAAAGTGATGCTATCGGGGCGACTAATAAATCAGCTAGTTGTATAGCAGCGGCCCCTAAATATACAAAAGGTTTTGTAGTTGATGATGCACATATGTTATTTGTGCAAGGATCTTTATAAATAGTGTTGATCGTTCCATTAGAAATGGTGTCACCAAGATTAGCTAAATATACAGAGTTACCACCTAAGCTATTTAAAAATACTCGCTCATTTTCTTTTTTTGTAATTAATGCTTTAACGGGATATGTTATGTTGTCTACTGTTATTTTTTCAAGGGCTATTTTTATTCGTCCACTTCTTCCTGCATATCCTGGAGATTTTGTTTTTACAACTTTCCCTTTAAAGCTTACTTTTGAAGGAGATTTAGGATAAAATATGCTTTCCTTGCTTAGTGAATCAAATTGTACTGGTGTGCCTGTATTAACATCGTTACTTAATCTCAAATCTGATTTTACTAAAAATGTTCTGCCTTTTTTTAATTTAACCGCAGTTACTTCTTCTGCGCAGACATATAGTTGGTTAAAAAATGTCAAAAAAATTGCAGCACAAATGAGCAGTCTAATCATAAAAACCTCTAGAATGAAATATATAACAACTCCCTTGCTTTGGGGTTTATATCATACAAACAAAAATGTAGATTTGTATCGTGTGTTTACTGTATTTACAAAATTTAATTTTGTATTTTCAAATATTGGTTTGTTATAAATTGTATTTTTTACACTAAATAACCCGACTGGGTAATGGACTATTGTTGTAAGTTATATAGAATTGGAACTGTAATAGACAAACCGACTTTTTTTTATTGAATTAGTATTACTGCATACAAAAAACATATTCCTCATTTAAAACATATTTACGCTAATTTACTTCAATTTACAATTTAGGAGCATTAAAAATGTTAAAAGAAAACTATCAATCAGTGGTAACAGAATACGTTATTTATCCTCCAACTTTTATTGATTGCGTACCTGTTATGGAAAGTAGTTTTAAACAAAAGATTAGAAAAGCATTTGAGCAAATAGTTAAAATTGATTCATTTTTGAAAAATAATTTTTTATGTATCCATAAAAACGTAGAAAGTTCTAAAGTAAAATTGTCTAGTTGTAATAAAAAGGCAGAATTTACTGTTGTTGCTTATCCTGAATCAGACATACAAGAAGTTTTAAATATAATGAATACATTGAAAGTAACATCTATTCCTGTAATAGAAAATCCTTGGAGTAAAAATTTTTTAGGGTATGTGGATAAATCTTCAATCCAAAAAAAATTGGATGATAAGTGCAAGAATTAAAAAATAAACTAGAACAAAAAATTACAAGTGTTGTTCTATTGTATCAATTTATGAAATGTTTTTTTTCTTGTAGCAAATTTTTTGTAAGTTTTGTTTTAGAATTAAAAAGATTTTGTAAGTTTTATTTGGAATAGAACAATTGATATCTATATTACCCATTAATCATAAAAATACTCAAAGACCCTCTTTTCAAGGTAGATTGCAAGTTTTAAATCAGCATAACTATACACCTTTAAAAGCTCGTTCTGTTTTAGAAGACAGAATTCTGAAGTCACAGGCTGATAATGCAACAAAACAAGGGCTGTTTGATAAAGCTATAGAACTTTATAAAAAAGCACTTGATATAAATCCAGAAGACATTGAGACTCATTTGAGTTTAGCTAAAACTTATAACTATAATAAGCAGTATCAACTAGCAATTCCTCATCTTGAAAAATATGTAGATTCGAAGCCTGATGATATTGAAAACATAACACTTTTAGGGGAATGTTATAAAAAATCTGGTAAATTTTCAAAGGCGATTGAAAAGTTTAATAAAGCGCTTTTAGTTGAACCTAATTATGATTATGCGAAAAGAAATCTTTTAGATACTCAAAATCTTTATAAAGAATGTCTAAATCCGACACAAGCTAGAAAAGAAAGATATGAAGCTGCTATTAATAACTTAACTGAAGCAGTGAAAATAGCAAAAGATTTTTTACCTAAGGGTTATATGAATGATATGAAGGATTTAACTGTCTCATTTGATAAAACGTCACAAATGGGAGGAAGATCTAATATTGCGCAATATGAGCACAATAAAAGAAAAATTTCTGTCACTGACGAGTATACATACGCAAGCCCTAAATTAGTTGGTGCATATTTAATTCATGAATTTACGCATGGAAAAGATAACGATCCATACACTTCAATAAGAGAAGAACAAGATGCATATAGAGTTCAGGCAAAATATTGGGTGGAAAATGTTCATGATGTATATGATCCAGAAATGGATTATGTGGCAGATTTGTATAGACAATCAGCTGAGACTCTAGATAAAAGAGTGGAAGAAATTTATAAATTAAGAGATCCAGGTATTCCTGAAACTTCTTATAATCACCCACCAACTGGCAAAAAAGCCGCAGCCCATGGATTAACTGGGTTGTCTGATCAACCTTTGAAAGCGTACGAAATAATCGTGTAGTTATGTAAAATAGTGTAACAATATTAATACTTATATGATTATTTTCATGCAAAAATAATTCTTGAGGTTACTTATATTACCGGATAGTTAATAAAAAAATAAAATGAAAGTTCCATCCCTAAATTTAGATAAATCGAAATATATAATTGATAGAGCCCAAAAGTGGACAGGTAGAAATTTTGTCACTAAATTGAATAAATCAGGTGCAATTTTGCCTGTGGTTCTTCTTGAAGCTACGGTTACCGGCGGCAGAACCTACCAAGCTTATCAAAGAGACGGTTTTGTGGAAGCAAGAGAAAGGGTTACAGAAGAATCTTTGGGTGCTGTATTTTGGCTATTTGGTGCAAGCATGTTTGGCAGGCTGTTTGATAAAATAGGTCAAAAGTTCTTAAAAATTCCTAAAACAATGCCTGATGTTGGAAGAGATATTGTGAGAACACCTTTTGATAACTATATTCAGTCATTGGCAAAAATATTTAATATGTCTCCCCAAAAAGCAGAAGCTATTAAGAAAAATCTTGCTAGATATTCTGTTGGTAAAACAGCTGCTAGTATTATTACAGCTTGTCTTTTTATTGGCTATGTTGTACCTAAATTAAATCAGGCGATCACAAAACATTTATTTGGAAAGATGCAAAACAATGCCAAAAATGATAATGCTTCTGATAATAATCAGTCAAAACTTACATTGAAAGATGCAAGGTCGATTCTTTTTGCTAAAGATGTTTCCATTAATGCAGTAGAAAACTTCAAGGCTCAAAAAGCTATAGAAAATAAGGATAATAAACAATCTGGTTCTGTTCCATCGTTCAAGGCAGGAGCTGATTCTTTGTTAAGAATAGTTCAAAATTTTGAAGAAAATGATGTGTGGAAATTGATGGGAACAGATGTAGGTACTGTTTCAGGAAGAACCTTAAATGCAAGAAATAAAGATGAACGTGTTGAAATTATGTTTAGAGATATTTCTTCAATTTATTTCTATTGCTTCTCAATGCCTGCAATTGTTGCATTTATGAATAAAAAAGATGTGTTTGGTGGATTGAATACCAAATTAAATCCAATGTCTGCTGCTCAAGTTCACAACTATTTAGTTGAAGAAATGGCTAAAAAAGGCATAGATAATATGAGTGCAAAACGATTTAAAGAATTTGCGCTTGGTAACGATTCATATGATATAGACTTATATAAAAAGGTTTTCCCTGATATTGAAGAAAAACCAGCTAAGTCATATTTGTTTGGATTGATTAAGAAAAAACCAAGTAAAGAATATAGAATTATCAGTTTGGCAGATTTTGAAAATATTGTTGATTCTCATTATAAAGATATATCTAAGGCATCGAAGATTAAAGAAGCCGCTAGAAAAATGTCTGGATTGCAGCCAGAAAAAGGTGGTATGAAGATTATCACTGAATCGCAATTAGAAGATGTTTTAAGAGGTGGTATTGTTCGTAAGCCCGAATTTATGAAAGAGGCGTTGAACGAAATTTTAAAAGATAAACATGATGTTTCACCTTTGTCTAATAAGTATAGATATATTTCGACTTCAAAAATAGAAGAATATAGAACACAAATCATAGATTATGTAAAAGCTATTGTTCAAGACGCAGAAAAGAATAAAACAAATGTATCTTGGGACTCTATGAAAAAAATGAACAAACGCAACTTGAATAAAAATGGGTTGTTTATGATATTAGCAATGGGTGTATCATCTTTGTTCTTGTCAACTATTATTCCAAAGGTTCAATATTATATTACATATTTAAGAACTGGAAAAAATTCATTCCCTGGTACGGAAAATATTCAGAAAAAATAAAAAAGACCTTACATTATGTAAGGTCTTTTGATTTTAGAAATTATAACCTTTATTTTTTATTAGTGTTTTTATATTTTCATCAAAAGCGCTTATCAGTTTATCTGCATCAATTGTATATACGTAATTATTAGAAGTTGTTGCCCATTCTGTACAATCTGTTAATGCTGCATTTGCTGCATTATCTAACATTGTTTGTAAATCAGATGCTGGAATTTGTCCTGAATATTTTGATATTATTTTATTTTTAATAGGATCTAAAATATCAGATTCAGCTTTTGCTTTAATTTCTGCTGCACTGTTTACGTTTACAACTTGTATGTCTTTATTTACACCAGCTTCTGTTCCTACTGAAACCATGTTTGTATTATATAAGTCTTTGTACGCAGCTTCTTCTTTAGCAGCTTTTTCTTCAGCTGCTTTTTTTTCTGCTTCAACTTCTTCTGTTGTTTTTCCTTTGTTTTGACATAATGAATCAAATTCTGTGAAGAAATTATCTATTAATGCTTTTGTATTACATGTTGCTGTATAGCCTCTGTTTTTACCAAGCATTGCTTTATGCCAATCAGTTGACAGCCAAGCATCTGTATTTCCTAGTGCTGTTGTTTTTGCTTTTGCGAGATATTGTTGGATTTCTTCTGTATATTCTTCGCCCATTTGAGAAGCTAAAGAACTTTCTAGTTGATCTAAAACACTTGTTGCATAAGCAACAGCTTCAGATTTTGCCATTTCTCGGCATTTGTCTGTATCTTTACCTGCATCATTTTTCCAAGATATTTTTCGGCTTGTCCATGTACCTTGAGTGTAATCATCTAATACTCCTGCACTATTCATTGCAGAGTTTTTGTCATAGCTAGGGATTGAGCCTTCTTCCTCTGTTGTGGAATTATTTGTTCCATCAGTTGAAGTAGAACCTTCTGTTTGACCTGTTTCAGTTAAAGAACCTGTATTAGGGTTTTTGACGTGAGAGTGTTCTTCGACCCATTCATTAGCTTGATCTAGATTTTTCAATAGAACTTCTTGTAGTTTTGATTTGTATTCTAATGAATTGGTTCCATATTGCAAAGCTATTGCATCAAGCTCATCTAGATCTGATTGTGGAAGCCATTGACTTGTGTTTGCACATAAATCATCAAATGCGGCTTTTGCAATTTGATATTGTGGGTCACTTGGATCCATTAATAAAGCATTTAATATATAGTGAATATCAAATTCTTGGTTAACATATGTTACACCACCGTATTTACCGGCAAGTGCATACGTTTTTGAATCTTGTCCATCATCAAGATTTCCAAATGTGTAATCAGTTATGACTGCAGAGTTGTAGCCAAATTTAATTGTGTCTATATTATTTCCGTCGGGTATGCCAAGGGCTTTTGCTACAGCTTCATTTCCTTCAATTTTTCTGTATGTTCCGCTATCATAATCAAATTCATAATAGCAATCTTCATCTTCTGTTTGGAATATAGCCCCTGAAGCATTTGATAGATGCTTATATGCGTTAATTGTGTTTCCTTGTGAACCATCACCGACATTGGAATTTCCTGTTTCAATGTAGTTTTCAACTTTTTGGTTAAAGTTTACAAGATAACCTTCTTTTATAAGCCAAGATTCAAAAGACAAGTTTGAGTTATTAGCCTTAATGTATTTTTGGTACATTGGGTAATATACTTGATATTCTGTTAAATTCGAGATTGAACCTGAAGAACCTGTACCGCCTACACCTTGTACCATTTTTCGACTCCTGTTTTTTGTTGACCTATATATATAAAAACGATGTTTATATACAAAAACCATAAAAAGTATATATTGTTACATTTCTTCACTTTCCCTGAATATTATATACACTATGGTTTCATGTCTCATGTCGATATTTTTTTTGAAAAACTTTAATCATTCTTTGTTGTTTTGGAAATAACTTTACAAAAGTTAAAAAAATACAGCTTTTGTATAGTTATTTTTGTTATCTTTAAGTGATATAGTATACAAAGTAGAATAAAAAGGAAATTTCTCCATGGTAAGTTCAATAAGTTCATCAATGGCGTCTCAAACGGCTAGTTTGCAAATGCAGGTTCAAATGATGACTATGCAAAAACAACAAGGTGCTATTGCATTATCCCTGTTGCAAGGTGCTATTAATGCAGTGCCACAAGACCCTTCTACAATTACAGCTGCTCAATTAAAATCGCCGATTGATATTAAGGTTTAGTTTTTATTTAGCATATTAATAATTAAGTATTAAAAATAGATAGGAAGTGATTTTATGATACTTGGTTTTTCTACAAATGAACAAGCTCAATCTAATACTTCAATTATAGATGCTTGGGTTGGTAAGTTACAGGAAGGTAAAAAAACTTCACAACAGGTACAAATTGATTTATTAAAAGGTGCTACTCAGTTAATAAAAGAAATTCAAGATAAGGCAATAGAAAAAGCAGCTGAAGAGAGAAAATCTGAACAAAAAGATGAAGAAGCTGTTGCTGTTGATGTATCATCAATGGACATAAAAGTTGCTTCTGATTTACCAGAGACTTTAGAAACATCTTCGGTTGAGATCAAAGCTTAGACATTTTACATTATGACTGATTATCTTGTGAAACAAGAGGATTTGGATTTGTTAGAGAGGACAAAAGACAGGTGTAATAACTGTCAAAAATGTCCTCTCGGTTTGTTACGTACAAAATCTGTTTTTTCAGGTGGTGTGCCAAATAAAAAATTGATGCTTGTAGGTGAAGCCCCAGGTTATTGGGAGGATCAAAAAGGGGAGCCCTTTGTTGGTAAGGCGGGTCAACTTTTAGACAAAATTTTTGCATCAGTCGGCTTTTCAAGACAAAATGATGTTTATATTTGTAATACTTTAAAATGTCGGCCTCCTGATAACAGAAACCCCTTACCTGAAGAAAAAGATGCTTGTCGTGAATTTCTTGATATTCAAGTAGGAACTTTAAAACCTCGAATTATATTATTATGTGGGAACATTGCTGTTCAGTCTTTCATAGAAGGTGCTAGAGGAATTACAAAAGTTAGGGGACAATGGTTTGATGGTCCATATGGTGCTAAAATGATGCCGATTTTTCATCCTTCTTATTTATTGAGAAACGATTCTAGGGAAAAGGGTTCTCCTAAATGGCTAATGTGGCAAGATATTCAAGAAATAAGAAGAGTTTATGATGAGCTTTTTAAAGATTCGTAATGCCAAAAATTTTCATTAAAAACAGCAATAATAAAAACTTAATCATAATAAAAAATTATGATTAAGTTTTTTAGTTTTTTCATTGCCTAAGTAGTTATTATTAGCAATTTTTTAATATATCATATGCTACATTACCATCAATAATACCTTTTTCTCCAATTTTTGTACCTCTTTTTAAAAAGCGATCTTTGACTTTTTCTGCAGCATCTAACGATTCTACATTATAATCAGATAGTTTTGTTTTCATTCCTATAGAATTGAAAAATTCTTCAATTTTTTCAATAGCTAAAATAGCAGCTTTTTCTTCATCAGATTCTTGTATGTTGAAAACTTCTTTTGCTAATTTAGCGAGCTTTTGTTTCTTTGTTTCAAGTTGATTTTTAAGTAGTCTTGGTAGTACAATTGCTAGACTTTGACCGTGGTCGATTCCATAAAAAGCGGTTAATTCATGTCCAATTAAGTGAGTTGACCAGTCTTCTACTACACCTTGAGCTATCCAGCAGTTCAAACCACATGTTGCACACCAAAATACGTTTGCTCTTGCATCGTAGTCTTGCGGATTTTTTAAAACTTTTGGTGCTTCTTGAATAAGTGTTCTTAAAAGACCAAGTGACCATAAATCTTGTAATGGAGTGTTTACATCGTATGTACAGTATTGTTCCATAGTGTGAACGAATGTATCAACAATGCCGTTGATTGTTTGTTTTTCAGGAAGACTAAATGTAACACTAGGATCAATAATTGAAACTTTTGGAAAAACTTTTTCACTGTGAAATGGAAGCTTTTCATTTGTTTCAAGTTTTGAAATTACTGCACCATTGTTCATTTCAGAGCCTGTTGCTGGCAATGTTATTACATCAGCAATAGGTAATGCATCTACGACATTTTTTCCATCAGTTCTAACTATTGCATCATATGGGTCTTCATTACCTGTGTATTTTGCTGCAGCTGCAATGAATTTTGTTCCATCTAAAGTAGATCCACCGCCGACAGAAAGAAGAAAATCTATATTTTCTTTTTTTATTAGTTCAACAGCTTTCATACAAGTTTCATATTTGGGGTTAGGCTCAATGCCACCAAACTCAAGAAGGTTATAGCCTTCTAAAGCTTTTTTGACTTGGTCATATACTCCATTTTTTTTGATTGAACCACCACCATATATCATAAGAATTTTTTGATTTTTATCGATATAATCAGAAAGTTTTGATATCATTCCTTTACCGAAGAGGACTCTTGTTGGTCCATAAAATTCAAAATTGTTCATCTCTTTTGACTCCTATTTTGTTTCCGCTGATTATTATACTTATTTAGTTAATTTATTGATACGTCGATATAAACTATTTTTTTTTCTTGAAACTATTGAAATAAAGCCGTTTTGTTGTTCTATAACCTTGGAAATTCTGTGTTTATGGTTATCTTTGAAGATTGTTAAAAATTGGTTAATTATCTAAGTTTTTGTTGCATTCAGAGTCATAATAACAGTGTTGAAAGTAGTGAGCAATTTGAAAGGAGAATATTATGAGATTCTTAATAAAAAAAACACCAGATAGATTTTTAAAATCAGTAAATGATGAAATCAGTTCAATTCTTAGTAGAAACTTAGATGGCTTGTTCCCAGATTATAGTTTTCCAGAAGAAGACAAGCTAGCTATGCCTGTTGAGTTACATGAAAAAGAAAAAGAATATACAGTCAAAGCAGAATTGCCAGGCGTAAAAAAAGAAGATTTAGACATAGATATTGATAAAAACTATATAACTATCAATGCTAAAAAAGAAGAAGAAAAAGAAGAAAATGAAAAAGGCTATAAAAAATCAGAATTTAGTTATGGCGAATTTTCAAGAACTGTATATTTCCCTCAAGAAATAGATGTAGAAAAGACAAAAGCTAAATTAGAACATGGCGTTTTAAAAATAGAAGCGCCAAAAAGAATCGCTGAAAAAGAAAATGTAAAAAAACTATCAGTTGACTAATTTATAAGGACTGAATTTAGAAATCGGGTATTTGTTATCAAATACCCGATTTTTATTGTTTGCATGGTATTATTTTTTTAGAGATTATTTCTAGAAAAAGGTTTTGTAAATGATTAATAAGGTTTGTATTTTTGCTTCATCTTGTAACTATTTAGATGCTTCATATTATGAAGCGGCGAAAGAATTAGGATTGCTAATAGTTGAGTCTGATATGGATGTTGTCTATGGCGGAAGTTGCTTGGGGCTAATGTGGGCTTGTGCCGGTGAAGTGAAAAAACAAGGTGGGCGTTTGATTGGTGTTATGCCAACAAAATTAAAAGAGTTAGATGTGTACTCAGATTATTGCGACGAGTTTTTTGAAACACCTTGTATGAGAAGCAGAAAAGCTAAAATGGATGAAATGTCTGATGCTTTGATTGCTTTACCCGGTGGGTTTGGGACGTTAGAAGAGTTGAGTGAAATGATTGTCCAAAAACAGCTTGGATATAATACAAAGGCAATTGTTATTTTGAACACAAATGGTTTTTACGACAATTTATTGAGATTTTTTGATGACATAATTGAACAAAAATTTGCCGGTAAAAAAGCACAAAATTTGTATTATGTTGCAAATACACCAAAAGATGCAATAAATTATTTGAAGAATTACGAGCCAGAAAATTTAGCAATAACAAAAGATGATATTTATGCAAGATAATGAGATGTTATTTTCTGAATGTTGGTCTAATATTTGCGCCATAATTTGTGTTTACAGCACTAGAACCACCTGCTAATTTGTCTAAAATCGAGGTGTCTTTAGATGCGGGTTTGTAATTGTCTGTATATATTCCAGTGCCTAAATCTTCGTCTTTTCCATTTCTTAAACTTTTTAAACGCATTTGTGCAACTTTTATTGCTTTGTCTAAGTTTCTAAAGTCGATTGCGTTCATATCATAGTTGTTGTACAAAGCAAAGTATTTTATTGATTCAGCTTGACGAATCATGTCTTCAATTGCCGCTCTGTTTTTAGTGGCAATGTTTCTGATGTCTATATTAGCGAGTCTTTCTTGTAAAATGCCAGTATTTTCGTTTCTAAGTCTTTCTTGGCGTTCGATTTCTTCTTGAGCAAGACGAAGTCTGTATTCTTCAGGTGTTTCTGTAACTTTTCTAATATTTTTTGCACTTTCAAAAGCAGCATCTCTTTGCTTTTTTATGTCAGAAGAAAAGGGCGATGTAATATATGCATCAATATTCATATTGTCAGACATTTCACAGACCTCAGTTACCTTCACTTATTCATTATAAAACATAAAATGGAAAATTTTTGCTATTGTGCTATTCAAAATCTTCAAAAAATTTGTATATGAATTTTATCTGTTCTTCTGGTATTTTGTCTATGTTTTTTATTATGCGTTCTTTCATTTTGTTTATATCAATTAGGTGTTTAAATTCAAAAAGTGATTTTAGTTCTACATTTAGATGACTTGCTATTTTCTCAAGGGTTGGAAGAGATGGAAAATGGCGCCCGCTTTCTATTCCACTTAATGAGTTTGTTTCTATGTCAATTTTTTCGGCCAGTTCCTCTTGTGTTAAACCTTTGATTTTTCTCAATTCTTTAATTCTTTTTCCAAGAAGTTTTTTATTGTTCATAACATATCCTTTTTCTTATGTTATTTCATTCAAGAGAAACAAATAAGCGTAAATAGTTTATACTTTTGTAAAAAAGTACGTAATTTATGTATATATATTTTTGTTTAATGTATACTTTTGGAGAAAAATATATTCTATTTACGTAGTTTTAACTAAAAAGGTGCTTTTATGTCTTCTGATATCAGCTTATGCAAGTCATTAGGTGTTTTAATAAAAGAGAAAAGAAAGTCAAAAGGCTTTACACAAGCTGAGCTAGGGGGATTGGTCGGAATCAGCACACGCCATGTTGGTAAGCTAGAGGATGGAACATATATCCCTAAATTAAGCACTTATTTGAAAATTTCTAATGTTCTTGATTTTAGCATTGAGGATGTGAAAACAACTCAAAAATATACGCCAAGAAGACTAGAAGCAGACATTTTGAATGTTTTAAAAGGTTACAACGAGTCTGAGTTGAAATTGTGTTTGGATATTATTTTGTCAATTAAAAAGAATAAAAGTGTTTTAGCGGGAGTGAAAAATGCCTAAAGTTTCAGTGATAATACCTGTTTATAATGTGGAAAAATATTTGAAAAGATGTCTAGATAGTCTTGTTAATCAGACTTTCAATGATATCGAAATTATTTGTATTAATGATGGATCAACAGATAATTCTTTAAAAATTATAGAAGAATACGCCCAAAAAGATTCTAGAATAAAACTGTTTTCTCAAGAAAATAAAGGTTCTGCTACAGCAAGGAATGTTGGTTTAGATAATGCTAATGGCGAGTATCTAATGTTTTGTGATTCAGATGATTGGTATGAGTCTCAGATGGTAGAAAAAATGTTTTCAGCAATAGAGAAAGAAAATGTTGATTTAGTTGTTTGTGATGTGAATATTGTTATAGATGAAACAAACGATAGAAAAGATGATACTGTTTACCCTAGATTGGGTTTTATTGGAAAGGTTGATTTTAACAGTAACATTAAAATAAAAGATAAAGTAAAGGTTTTACTTTGGAAGAAAATATTTAGAAAGTCTTTAGTAGATAAATATAATATACGATTTCCTGATGGTCATAAGCAAGAGGATTGTACATTTATACGTCAATATGTGCTTGTAGCAAAAAATGCTTATGGTTTGAATGAAAAATTGTACAATTATGTTTATAGAACTGGCAGTGTAATGTCTAAGGCTTTTGACAAAGGCGCTAAAGACTGTCTTGATACATTATATTGTTTTGATAACTTGTTATTTTTCTTGTCTAAGATTAAAAATATTGGTAACAGTAAATTGAATTATGTATATGATTCTGTGCAAGATGATGCATTTTTTTGGTATCAATTTGTTTCGATTGATTATAAAGAAAAATATGCTATGGAATTTATTGAAATTTTGCAAAGAAATAAAGTGCCTATAGCAAATAAAAAGTCTCATTTGTTGATATACTACGCTCAGAAAAATAATTTTAAAAAAGTGTATGACTTGTTGCATAAAAAAGGTTCGGGTCCTTTGTACTTGTCTTTTTGGCAAAAACTTTTTTCAATAAAAAATACATTTGGTAAAAAGGAAAAATTAATTACGATTTTAGGGGTTTCGTTCAAAATAAAAAGAAAGGTTAAAAATGCCTAAAGTTTCAGTGATAATCCCTGTCTATAATGTAGAAAAATATTTAAGAGAATGTCTAGATAGTGTGGTTAATCAGACATTAAAGGATCTTGAAATCATTTTAGTTGATGATGGGTCAACAGATTCTAGTTTGTCAATTTGTCAGGAATATGAACAAATAGATTCAAGAATAAAAGTGTTAAAACAAAAAAATCAAGGAGCAGGTGTTGCAAGAAATAGAGGTTTAGATTCTGCAAGCGGTGATTATTTGTATTTTTTAGATAGTGATGATTTTATAGATCTACATAATTTAGAAAAGATGTATTCTCAAATCTCAAAAACAGATTCTGATATATGTTTTTGTAAGAACAACATATTTAATGAAAATAGTAATTGCATAGAAAATATTGATTATTCCACTAACAAGGAAGTTATACCTAACTTAGAAACATTTTCTAGAAAAGATATTCCAAATGATATATTACAGATTTGTGTGCCAAATCTTTTCATTAAGTTGTATAAAACTGAGTTCATTAGGAAAAATTGTTTAAGATTTCAAGAAATAAAGACGTGTAATGATGTTTATTTCAACAATATTTCACTTCTTTTAGCGGACAAAATTACATATGTAGATGAAGATTTGATAACTTATCGTCAAAATAGTAGTACTTGTTTATCGGCTAATCGTGGAAAATCTTCAACTTGTGTGATACTTGCATATGAAGAAGTTATAAAATACATAAAGTCAAAAAATATTTGGGAAGAAGTAAAAGAAACTGTTTATAAAAAAGCGATAGATAATTTTTTGTATGAATTAGTTCATTGTGACAAAGCTCAAAAAATACATCTTCAAAAGGAAATTAAAAAAAAATTTCCAATTCAACTTTATAAAAAGTTTAGAGATGAATTATTTTATCACAATCAGTATATTTATGTTTCTTTTATAGAAAAACTTTTTTCAGTAAAAAAAATGTATAGAAAGAAAAAACTAATTATAACTATTTTGGGAATAAAACTTAAATTTAAAATATGACAATCTTTAAAAGTTAACAGGTGTGAAAGGAGTTAATTAATGAGTATTTTAAAACGTTTGTTTTCAATAGAAAAACGCGAATATCATAAAATAATAACAATTTTAGGGGTTAAAATAAAAATTAGAAATGATAATCTTGTCAAAAATTTGGAGTTAGATGAATATTATAAAAAAATAACGCGTATTATACCTAGACCATCGCTAGATCACGTTTTATTTCATCTAGTTGATCACTGCAATTTAAATTGTAAAAATTGTGATGTTTGTTCACCAATCGCAGAGGAACGTTTTGTTAGTTTAGAATCATTTGAAAAAGATATAAAAAGACTAGCTGAATTAACAAAAGGAAATGTTTCTTTAATTATACTAACTGGAGGAGAGGCATTACTTAATCCCGATATTATTGAAATGTTCAGTATTGCAAGAATTAATTTCCCAAATACTATATTAAGGTTGCATTCCAATGGTATTTTGTTAATGAATAGAGACGAAAATTTTTGGCAAGCTATAGAAAATAATAAAATAACAATTGTATGTACTAAATATCCTATAAATGTAGATTATGAATATATAAAACAACAAGCAGAAAAATATAATGTTGATTTTCTTTTTTATAATGATGAAAAGGTTTTAAAAACATCATATCATATCCCTTTTGATATTAATGGCTCACAAGAGCCACGAGAAAATTTTATCAATTGTTTTCATGCAAATGATTGTATAGGAATTCATGATGGCAAGCTCTATACTTGTACCCCAGCAGCCAATGCTCATCATTTTAAGAAATTTTTCAATGTTGATATGAAATTAGATGAAAATGATTATATTGATATTCATCAAGCTTCTTCCATACAAGAAATATTGGATTTTCTTGCAAAACCAATTCCATTTTGCAGATATTGCAATGTAAAAGGTAGATCTTATAATCACCAATGGGGTATTTCTAAAAAGCAAATTGAAGAATGGTCGTAAAGTAATTACTACTTTAACAAAAAAATAAGACGATATAAAAAGAAAGGTTTGTTTTAGCAATGTTAAAAAAAATATTTTCTGTGACCAAAAATAATTATTATAAAATAATAACAATTTTAGGTGTGAAAATAAAATGTAAGTTAAAAAATTCATCAAATTTGTGTCAAAACTTTGAGTATAAATTATGTAAATATATGTCTGAGGATAAATATCCTGAATATTTAAAAGATTGGTTTTATAACTGTACAGGCGAAGAATTAAATCTTGAAAATCCTAAAACTTTTAATGAAAAGATGCAATGGCTAAAATTGTACGATTCAACTCCATTAAAAACTCGTCTTGCTGATAAATACTTGGTAAGAGAGTGGGTTAAAGAAAAAATTGGTGAAGAGTATTTAATTCCCTTACTTGGAGTTTGGGAAAAATTTGATGACATTGATTTTGATAAATTACCTGAAAAATTTGTTCTAAAAGCTAATCATGGCTGTGGGTGGAATATTATAGTCAAAGATAAAAACAAGTTAGACAAAGTAGTTGCAAAACAAAAATTCGATGAATGGATGCACACAAATTTTGCTTTTATTTCAGGTCTAGAACTACATTACAAGAATATAAAACCTTTAATCATTGCAGAAGAATATATAGAGTCTGTAGATAAATCAGCAATTGATTACAAGTTTTTATGTTTTAATGGAAAGCCTGAACTTTGTTGGGTTAGTAACAAGTTTGGCGATATTCAAGAAAGAAGTTTTTATAATATGAACTGGGAAATGAAAGATATACAACTAATTGAAAAAGGGAAAGAGCAAGCCAAAATTCCAGTTGAAAAACCAAATAATCTTGACGAAATGATTAATATAGCACGTAAGCTTTCTCAGGGGTTTGTGCAGGTGCGTGTTGATATATACAAATTAAATGATGGCACTCTCAAGTTTGGAGAAATGACTTTTAGCAGTGCATCAGGTGCTAGCAAATGGTCTAGTAATGAAATTGATATTAAACTTGGTAGTTTAATTGATTTGACTAAAATCAAAAATTGATCTGGAGTAAAAATGTTTAACAAAATACTGAGTAAAATTTATAATAAACAAAAAAATGTCAAATCTGGAAAAATATATAAAATATTTACTATTTTGGGTATACGAATCAAGATATGCATTGGGATAGATAACTCTTTACATGTAAATAAATATTTGCAAAACATCAAACCATATAAAGTCGTTCCTCATAAAATATGGGATATCGATCCGGACAAAAGAAACAATGTGCTTAAGCTTGATTGGAATGAAGCAACAATACCTCCTTCGCCAGCTGTACTATTAAGATTGGAAAAATTGTTGAATAAAGATAATTTTTTTAACTTATATCCGCGAACAATAAATGAGGAATTAACGCAAAAACTAGCAAAATATGCGGAAGTGCCTATAGAAAATGTACAATATTTTGCAAGTTCGGATGCTATACATGAATATATTGCAAAAATGTATATTGCCGAAAATGACAAAGTGTTGATACAAGCACCGTCATATGACAACTTTAGATTAACGGTACAAGCAAATGGTGGTCGTGTATTTTATAGCGAAGTGGACGAAAACTTTCAATTTGATAATAAAATTTTTGAAAAAGATATAAAGAAGATTAGACCATCATTTATATACTTGTGTTCTCCCAATAATCCGTGTGGATTCCAACATTCAACAGAATATATAGAAAAACTTTTGACTAAATATCCAGAAATTATGTTTTTGGTTGATGAAGCATATTATGAGTTTTCAGAAACCACAGCCAAAGATTTGATATTGAGTTACGATAATATATTAATAACGCGTACAATGTCTAAAGCTTTTGCTCTAGCAAATTTTAGATTTGGATATTTATTAGCGTCAAAAACAAATATAGCAAGCATTAATTCAATACGTAACCCTAAAAACATTACAACATTTTCACAAGAGGCCGTTCTTGCGGCACTTTCTGATATTGATTATATGAAACAATTTGTTAAACAAGTAAAAGATGCTAGGGAGTATTTTATAAATGCCATGCAAAAATATAACAAATATATAAAGATACATCCTAGTTGTGCAAATTTTGTGCTTATCAAGTGTTCCTCTTATTCAATTAAAGCAAATTTATTTGAATATCTCAAACAACATAATATATTTGTACGTGATTTGTCACAATGTCAAAAACTATACCCTTGTATAAGAATAACGATTGGAACTACATCTCAAATGCAAAAAGTTGTAAATTTTATAGACAAATTCTTTGAAGACTTTAATGCACCAAAAGCAAATCAGAACAGTAATAAATTGGTATTTTTAGATTTTTGTGGGACAGTAGTAAACTATCAAACAGGTAATGCATATATAGATTATGTAAAAAAACACAATTATTCTTTTATTGTTAGGTTAAGAGAGTTAAAAAATAAAATTTTAATAAAACTTGGAAAAAAAATGAATAAACGATTTTATGATAAAACCTACATACTAAATCAAGTGAAAGATCTATCTTATGCAGAAATGGATAGGTGTGCACTTAATTTTTATGTAGAAGAAATCCGTCCTTATTTTATTCCACAGATTCTTAAAGAGATAAAAAGATTAAAAAAAGAAAATTATAGAATTTATGTTGTTAGCGGTGGATATGACATATATCTTAAATACTTTGTTGACGAATTTAAACTGGATGGCTTGTTTTGTACAAAAATAAAGTTTAAAAATAATAAATGCAAAGCAACATTTGATGGACTTGATTGCATGTTTGATAATAAACCCAAAATAATAAAAGCATACTTTAAGGATGAACCACTAGACCAATATGAAGTTATTGGCTACACTGACTCAATTAGTGATTTACCAATGTTAAAACTTTGTACAAAAGGTTATGTTGTATCAAAAAATATCCCGACAAAATGGGCTTCTAAATATAATTATAACGAAATTGTATATCAATAATTAGAAAAGAAGGTTATATCAATTTTTTTAATTTAAAATTTCCTTGCTATGCTATATTTAAGTAATGGATATAAAAGCTAGATTGCTTGAAGAAGCACAAGAAGGTTACAAAAAATTCAATTCCACTCTAATCCCAAACATAGACAATGTGCTTGGGGTTAGAATTCCTGTTTTGCGAAAAATAGCAAAACAGGTTTATTCTTCTTGTGATTGGAAGAGTTTTGTCAGCTCTAATGATAATGAGTATATGGAATTGACTATGCTTCAGGGCTTTGTTATAGGCTTAATCAAAGATGAACCTGAAAATATATTGTTGTATGTCAAAGACTTTGTCCCTAAAATAGACAATTGGGCTGTATGTGACACATTTTGTTCCAGTTTGAAATTTACTTTGAAACATAAAAATCTGGTTTGGAATTTCATACAACAATATTTAAAATCCTCTAAAGAATTTGAGATTCGTTTTGGGGTTGTGATGTTGTTGAGCTATTTTATTGATGAACAGCACATTGACGATGTTTTAAAAATTTTAGACAAGATAAAACATGAAGGATATTATGCAAAAATGGCTGTTGCGTGGGCTGTTTCAATTTGTCTTGTAAAGCAACAACAAAAAACACTAGATTATTTAAAAAAATCTAATCTGGATAATTGGACTTATAACAAGTCTATTCAAAAGGCGATAGAATCTTACCGCATTTCTGATGAGCTGAAAAATATTTTGCGCGCAATGAAAAAGTAGATTTTTAGCCTAATAATTTCTTTTCTGCTTTTTCAATTTTTATATTAGTTGGCTTTGTTTTCATAAATTTTTCGAAATTTAATCGTACATTTAAGAAATCGTAGTTTTTTCTAATAATTTCGATAAATTTGTCATAATGTTTTCCACTTAAAAGGTATAAAACTGACTCTTTTTTACCTTTTTGTGGCATGATTGTAAAATATTTGGGCTTTTTTTGTATAATTTTTTGTCTTAATGAATCAAGTTTGTGATTAGGCCCTTTTATTTTTATGAATTTTCCAAAAGATGGTGTTACATTATTTGTTGTGTAATTGTTATTAATCATTTCTGTTCCGTTTTTTCTGTGTGATTGTAGAAAAACTCCTACAAATTTTTTTTTGCTAGCAAAAATAAAAGGGATATAAAATGGTGGAGATAATATCTGTAAAATCGAACTATGCTCCTGTGAAATCAAAGATTTCTACGTCGCCATCGTCCAGTTTTGTCCTGTCCGCCGAAACTCAACGTTTCGCCGTCACGGACTCACATCCGTATGCTTTTTCGTTTTCGCCTACTCCATCGGAGTACGGCTCAAACTTCAAAAGAATGGAGACGAGGACTCTGCCGAGATTAATATGAGTAAACGTCATATTAATCGAGAGGTAAGAACCCCTTGGGTTCGATTCCTAAAAAATAACAGAAATATAAAATGGTGGAGACGAGGGGAATCGAACCCCTGTCCGAAATGGAATGCAGCAAACATCTACGAGCGTAGGAGTCTTTTATCTTATTTTAGCAAGGAAAGCTACCATAACCTAAGCTAAAACAAAGCAGTTTCAAGAGATACGCTCCTTGAGAAAAGTCTTGATACGGTTAATTCTCATCCCCGTACTGCGTCTTGCATAATGGACCCTGCACAGCGGCAAGCTGGCCGTACAAAGTGGGCATAGTTCAGTCTGTCGAACTATCGGTTACTAGGCAGCTAAAGCTGCTCTTCTGCCGAAATTGCCTTCGATAACGTTGTTAGCGTTTAATTTAAGTTGCTCGTTGATAACCGAGAACAGCGCTCGGACCCGCAGTTTGATACAAACGATCACCCCGTCAAATCCAAAACGTCCCCA
>CALUPF010000012.1 GCA_944322545.1 Candidatus Gastranaerophilales bacterium | reverse complement strand
CCGTCCGCCACTTTCCACAGGAGCAAGCTCCTGCTTCTCGTTCGACTTGCATGTATGAAGCACGCCGCCAGCGTTCGTCCTGAGCCAGGATCAAACTCTCCATTGTCAGAAAGTTTATGTCCATCGGAAACTTACGTTTCCTGCTCGACTTTGCTTTAAATCGTGTCCGTTAATTTTATTTGTTGTTGAATCAACAGGTATTAATCGTTTTTAGCTATTCTATTTTCAAGGTTCAATCTGGGACGAACCCAGAACCAAATAAAACCCTTACAAATTAATGTCCAGACTTTACTTGGTGAAAACTTCTTTAGAGTTTGTTTTCACCTTGCTCAGAAGGTCTTTCAACTCATCCTCTTGACGTTTCTTTATCGTATCATCTCAATTTTGATTGTCAAGTAGTTTTTTTTTTAAAATCTTTTTGTTATTAATTTAATTTTCAGCTTCTTAGTGTTTAAACCATTCCAGTTAGAAAAGTTTTAAATCTTTTTCGTTAGGCTCTCAAGAAAGTAAATTTTGAAACCTTTTGGTTTTATTCTTTCTTTCGGTCTCGCCTCCGTGGCCCGCTGACCACTCTATTAATGTAGCCCAAACGATTTTTTATTTCAAGCGTTTTTTTTTATTTTTATGAAAAATTTTTCTATTTTTCAAAAACCCTTTATTTCCAACGGTTTACAGGTTTACATTTCTTTATATTTTTATTTCTGTGAATATATTTTGCCCTAAAATTTGATTTTTTTATTTTAATTTATACGCATGTTAGACGAGGTAGCATGATATTTAATCTAATAAAATGATAATGAATCGACATGAAAAATGGAAAAAGGAGATCCCCATGAAAAAAAATATAATTAATACTGCTATTATTACCGCAATATTATTAGGAAGCATGCAATATTCTTTAGCAGCAAATACAAATGACATGCCATACGAACCAGTTTTTGAGAGCATGCCAATTACAGAATCTATAACTACAGCAAAAGCTGAATCAACACCTGTTGTGCAGCAAACACCTAAAGCTATTGCTCCAGCAACATCAAAATCGCAAGAAGCTTTACAACAAACAACTACTGTTGAATCAGGTAATTTACAAAATGCATTGATGCAGTTAGACAGTGCACAGGTAGAGATTAGAAATCAACTAATTCAATATAAATCTGAATACACAGATATAGATAATCAATATAAAGCTATAAAAGAACAAAGAGCTTTAAAGGCAAAACAAGTAAAAGAAACTGAAAAGAAAATAAAAAGCTTAGACCAAACTAAAGAAAAAATTAGAAAAAACATGAACTAATATAGAAATCTTTATATTTACAAAAGGGCATGTCAAAAATATACATGCCCTTTTTTGTTGTTTATTTTAGTAGCAAAAATGCTCATACTTTTTCTGCAATATACTTATTAATGATATATTTTTAACTTTCACACACACACCAAATTATATAGCATCAATTACATATAATTTTATTTTGCATGCCTAATCAAACATTCTATATAACATTAATGCTTATGAACGGGACTAAAAATTCAGCATGCTCAAAATAATACAACTTTAATTTATCAAGATATTAAAGATAATAAATAATTAGAAAAAATAAAAAGCCGCTGTACTTGATACGCGGCTTAAATTATATCCCCAACTATTCTTGTTATAATTTTAAAAATTTGTCATGCTTTTATTGTGGTTGGTTCCACAAAGCATCCCTAATGAATTTGCTTTTTTGAGATTCTGCATTCAATGCAACATTGCTAGGTGTAAAAATGAATACAGAGTCACCAATTTTTTGTTGGTTACCGTTCAATGCATGAGTTGCACCACAAAGGAAATCTACGATTCTCATAGCTTGCTCTTTGTCCAACAAGTGAAGGTTCAAAATAATAGTTTTCTTATCTTTCAATTGTTTAACAATTTGAACAGATTCTTCATAAGAACGTGGCTCTGAAACTAAAACTTCATAGCCTTTAAAACCTGGATGGCTAACTACGTTTGAAGCTTGAGATGTTTGTTTTTGTGAAGAATACATAGGCTCTAATGCAAGATTATCAGATACTGGATACTCATCCATTTCTGAAGCCATGTCTTCAAATATATCATCTCTGCTTTCAAATCCTGATGTTAAAAAACCTACAATAGATTTAATTTTGTCTGAAACGCCTGCCAATTTTTTCTCCTCCCGATATTATGTAAAAAGTTTTCTTCCTATCCTTATCATTGTAGCTCCCTCACTCAACGCTATCTTATAATCATTACTCATTCCCATGGACAATTCTTTAAGTTCATAATTATATTCGTTCTCCAACTGAATTTTCAGATCATGCATCCCCTTAAACAATCTTCGCAGGTCTGCCTCATCTGTTATTGGAGCTATATTCATAAGACCCTCTACTTTTATACCCTTTAATGAAATAATCTCTTTAAAGTTTTCTTGCAAATCTTTAACACTGAAACCAGACTTAGCTTCTTCATTTGCGTTATTAACTTGCAAAAGAATCTTTTGAACAATATTCTTACTTAAAGCTTCTTTTGATATAGCTTCAGCCAACTTTAACGAATCAACCGAATGGATCAAATCAAAAGCACCGACTGCTTTTTTCACTTTATTTGATTGAAGATGTCCAATAAGATGAAACCTAGAATTTTGTTTAATCTCATTTGACAACCCTTCAAACTTCGAAAGAGCATCTTGCACTCTGTTTTCTCCAAAATCCCTCAACCCGTCATTATAAGCTTCTATCAACTTATCAACGCCAAAGTATTTTGTAACAGCAATTATAATAGGTTTATAAGGTGCAATTTCTTTTCTTAGCTCAGATAAGTTATCTTCAACTGTTCTCATTTGAATGTTAACCTTCTCCCCCAAGAAAATACGTATCAGAAAATACTAATACTTTTCTAATTATAAAGCATATTGTAATTATGGACAAACAATCAATATTATTTAATATTGCATTTTTTGAGAAACACCGAAAACCCATGCATGCCATGGGTTTCGACTTATTAAAAAGAAAGTAAAGTGCTTAATATATCTTAACATTCCAGAACTAAGGGCTAACTCAATACAAAAAGCACCTCTAGCTAGAGGTGCTTTTGTCAATTCATTTTTATTAAATTATAGATCGTCTATATTTGAACCATTAAAGTTTGTATTATGAGAAGGAAATTCATTACCAGCTTCCCAAGCAGGATCAATAGTTTTAATTACGCCCAATCCCCATTTTTTCCATACAGACTGCTTTTCTGTAGGAATTGGCGTCATTGGGTCTTTAGTTTTAATCTGTATAACTCTTGAAACCTCATCAGAATAACCTTGATTGTGTAAAAACTCTGGCGACATCGTTTCTTTAACGCTAAGTTCAGCGTTAACACATGCCGGAGCCAATAACATTAATCCTAATATTAATAAAAACTTTTTCATCGAAAATCCTCACATTATATATAATTATATAGTATATTATTTTATCAATTTAGGCAAATCATATTAATCTAGTATTTTTTAATTTTCTTTTTTAATTAGATCCAAAAGCTCTGACATAAGGTTTTCCTCAGGAACTCTTTTTATAATTTCACCTTTTTTAAAGATATACCCTTCTTTTATAGCTCCTGCTACACCATAATCAGCATGTTTTGCTTCACCAGGACCATTCACAGGACAACCCATAACTGCAACAGTAAGAGGCTTATCAATATCCTTTAATGCATTTTCTACTTTTTTAGCAAGACTTATCAAATCAATTTGACATCTACCACAAGTAGGACAAGAAACAAAGTTTATTCCCTTTTGTCTCAATTCTAAAGATTTTAATATTGAAAAACCTGCATAAACCTCTTCTACAGGATTTTCAGTTAGAGAAACTCTAATTGTATCGCCTATACCTTCAGCTAACAATGTACCAAGACCAACTGATGATTTCACCAATCCACCCTTTAGAGTTCCAGCTTCAGTAACACCTAAATGCAAAGGATAATCAACTTTTTTTGCCATCAAACGATAAGCATCAATAGTGGTGGGAACACTGCTTGACTTTAAAGAAATTTTAATTTTATCAAAATTGTTATCTTCTAAAATCTTCACATGTTCCATTGCACTCATGACCATTTTTTCAGATAGAGGGATGTCCATTGCTGCTATATTTTTTTCTAAAGATCCAGCATTTATACCTATCCTTATTGGCACATTGTTTATTTTCGCAAGTTCAACAACCTTTTTTACATTTTCAGTTCTACCAATATTGCCAGGATTTAACCTTAATGCATCAATACCATTTTCTATACATTGTATTGCTAATCGATAATCAAAATGAATATCAGCTATTACAGGTATTTCAACTTGTTTTTTAATTTCTTTTATTGCTGCAGCTGCATCTTTATTTAAAACAGCCAATCTAATCAACTCACAGCCAGCACCTTGTAATTCTTTTATTTGATTTACAGTTGCAGAGACATCTCTTGTGTCTGTATTACACATTGACTGCACTGATATAGGCGCGTCACCGCCTATTTTTACATCACCAATTTGTATTTGTTTTGAAATTCTTCTTTTAATCATATATTTATTTTAGCACCAAAAAATTTTGTCAAATGTATGATAGAATTAGTTTTGTAAATTAGTGAGGCAAAATTATGAAAATTGCAATTATTTCAGATATACATGGCAACATGCAAGCATTAGAATCCGTTTTAAAAAACATTGAAAAAGAAAACTGTCAAAAGATTTTCTGCCTTGGCGACTTAGCTATGGCTGGCCCTGAACCTGAAAAAACAATAGAAAAAATAAGAAACATTTCAAACACAAAAGATTTTGAAATAATACAAGGCAATACTGATGAAATGATTGCAAATTGCGATAATCAAATGATTCATATGCTAGAACAAAATAATCCTGTAATGGCACATGCTCTTGCTTGTGATGTTCAGGTAATCACTGAAGAGCAAAAAAATTATCTTAGAAGTCTTCCTAAGCAAAAAGAAATTGAAATAGAAGGACTCAAAATTCTTCTTGTACATGGAAGCCCAAGAAAAAACAATGAAAATATTTTTTCAGACTTAAAAATAGAAGAAGTTGAAGAGATGATTGCAGGGACAAATGCTGATATTATATTTTGCGGACATACACATGTCCCTTGCGGATATCAAACTAATACAAAACAAACTGTCGTAAACGTTGGAAGTGTAGGCAGACCATTCAGTGAAGAACCTAAATCTTGTTACGCAATTTTAGAAATTGCAAATAAAGAATTCTCTGTAAAACATAATCTTGTAGATTATGACTATGAAAAAGCTGCTTCTATTTTAAATGAAAGAGGGTTTGAAGGAGCTGAAAAACTAGCAAAAATGCTTATTCATGCAACTAGCAGATATCCCCAATAAGGAAGAAATTATGATTGAAAGATACAGTCTAAAAGAAATGAAAGCTATATGGGAGCTTGAATCAAAGTTCCAATACTATCTCAATGTAGAATTAGCAGTTTGTGAAGCATACAATGAACTAGGAAAAATCCCAGATTCTGATTTAAAGCAAATAAAAGAAAAAGCTGCTTTTTCCGTTGAAAGAATTGATGAAATAGAAAAAGAAGTCGGGCATGACGTAATAGCTTTTTTGACTAATGTTAATGAAAACGTGGGAGAATCTTCTAGATACATCCATATGGGAATGACTAGTTCTGACGTCATCGATACAGCATTTGCTCTACAAATACAAAAAGCTTCACAAATAATAGAAAAAGATTTAGACAAAGTTATAGAAACAATAAAAAATAAAGCAATCGAGCACAAAAAAACGGTTTGTATTGGACGTTCGCATGGTATCCATGCTGAACCAATGACATTTGGTGTTAAACTATGTAGCTGGCTAGATATTTTTGAAAGAGCTAAAAAAAGATTTCTTATTGCTAAAGATGAAATTGCAGTAGGACAAATATCTGGACCGGTTGGAACATATAGCAATATTTCTCCAGAAGTAGAAGCATTAACCTGTAAAAAACTAGGCCTAAAACCAGCAAAAATTTCAACACAGGTTATCGCAAGAGATTACCATGCTAATTACATGCAAACATTAGCACTAATTGCATCTGTGATTGAACAATGCGCAATAGAAATAAGACATCTTCAAAAAACAGAAATATTAGAAGTCGAAGAAGCATTTAAAAAAGGTCAAAAAGGTTCATCAGCAATGCCTCACAAAAAGAACCCTATTTCTTCTGAGAACTTATCTGGTTTAGCTAGAGTTGTAAAAAGCAACGCGATAGCTGCATTAGATAATATCCCTTTATGGCATGAAAGAGATATCTCACACAGTTCTGTTGAAAGAATAATATTTCCAGATTCAACAATACTAATAGATTACATGCTAAATAGATTTAATAAATTAGTAAGTGGACTAGTTATACACAAAGAAAACATGCTTAAAAACACATGTTTATATGGTGGAATAGTTTATTCTCAAAGAGTTTTATTAGAACTTACAAACAAAGGTCTTTCGAGAGAAGCTGCATATGCTCTAGTTCAAAACTGCGCATTAAAAGCATTCAACAACCCTACAGGGGATTTTAAAAAGAATTTACTAGAAGACAAAGAAGTTTGTAAAATTCTTACGGAAGAAGAAATTGAAAACTGCTTTGATTCTAATTATTATTTAAGAAACATTGACTCTATATATGAAAGGTTTGGCATTTAATGGGTTGTCTTAAATTTATAATAAAATTAGCAATTATAATTCTTGCAATAATAGGATTCGTTTCATTAGGAGGATGGGATTGGATTAATAAAAATTGGCATCCATTTGAAAAACCTTCACAAGAAGCGCTTATAGAAAAAAGCAAAGATGTGGCTGATTTTTCAAAAATCCCTGATGAATATGAAATAGCAAAATCAGCAAATATTCTTGGCTACAGAGCTGTACTAGCAGAACATGACGCAACTGGACAAAAACTTGCTGTTATAAACCAAAATAAAACACTAAACCTTACCAAAAAAGATTTTAAAGACGGTAATCTCAAAAAAAAAATTGACAATATAAACGAAAAACTTCAATATCAATACATACACATTGAAAACTTTAAAATAACAAAACAAGGAACTATGCAAACTATGGGACAAACAGTTCCTTATGCGCAGTTTGAAGCAGAAGTAACCAATTTACCATTTCAAAAAATAAAAGGAATAATATCCGTAGCTGAAGATAAAAACGGAAAAGATAAAATAATAATATCTGCAAATCAAAACAATAAATATTCACAAATCATTGCTGAACAATTTTTTAAAAAAGTGAAATTAAATGAAAAATAATGAATTTTACATGAAAAAAGCAATCGCTCTTGCCAAAAAAGGAGCCGGTTTTGTATCTCCAAATCCAATTGTTGGAGCTATTGTACTAGATAAAAATGGAACAATAGCAGGTTATGGATACCATCAAAAATATGGAGAAGCACATGCAGAAGTTAATGCTATTAAAAATGCAGAAAATAATGGCTTTAGTTGTAAAGATGGGACTATATTCGTAACACTTGAACCATGCTCCCACTATGGAAAAACTCCACCATGCGCTGATTTAATTATAAAAAAAGAATTCAAAAAAGTAGTAGTTGGATGTATAGATCCAAACCCTATTGTTGCAGGTAACGGAATAAAAAAAATAAAATCTGCAGGAATTGAGGTTATAACAGGAGTATTAGAAGAAGACTGTAAAAAACTGAATGAAATATTCTTCAAGAATCAACAACAAAATTTACCATTCATTGCTATAAAAACAGCAACAACAATGGATGGAAAAATTGCAACAAAAACAGGCTCTTCAAAATGGATTACATCAGAAAAGTCAAGAAATCTTGTACAAAAACTAAGACACAATTATGATGCAATTTTAACAGGCTCAGGAACTGTGATAGCTGACAATCCTTCTTTAACATGTCGGATAAAAAATGGAAAAAGCCCTATAAGAATAATATTAGACACAACCCTCAAAACTAATAAAAATTCTAACGTGTACAACAATGACGATATCAAAGTTTTCGTGGCTTTTGATGAAAAATTAGAAAAAAAAGATTATGGAGAAAATGTAGAGCTTATTCCTTGTAAAACAAAAAATGGAAAAATTGACTTAAAAGATCTCTCTATTAAACTTTATGAAAAAGGAATAAAAAGCATACTAGTAGAAGCAGGTGGCAACATTAACGGTGAGTTCATAAAAGAAAAGCTAGCTGATAAAATATATCAGTTTATTGCTCCCAAAATCACTGGAGACAATGAATCTAAAAGTTTTCTTACTGGTTTCGATTTAATGGATATAAATAAATCGATACAAGTATCAATAAATTCCATAAAATTATTAACACCAGACATGCTTATAGAATCATATATACAGTATATTTAGTTGATTGAATTATTCTTCAAATTCGAATAAAATAGGTATTATGGAAAATCTTTCTGAAAAAATCACAACACTGCAAAAAAACTTTTACGACTTAAATAGTTTATTTGAGTTAAGCATAATAGCAACACAAGCAGATTCTATTGAAGACTTGATAGAAAAAATTACAGATTTTCTTACTCAAGCGCTAAGCATAGAAAATGTCAGATTTTTTATAAATCATGACAGAGTTTATTACATGGTTGCAAATCAAAAAAATGATGATCATGAGTTTTTCCAGTTTGAAAATGATGAAGAGGGGTTTTGGGAAGTTTTAAACAAAAATGAATTTATAAAAGTTTCCGATGATAATGGTAAACCTATTTATAAATCTTTTTGGGATAAATATGATTTACATAACCTAAATAGTTCATACTTTAAATTATTTCAAAAAGATTCAATACCTTATTTCATATGTTCAATAGGTTCTAAAACTGATGGAACAACGTTTTCTGATGAAGATTTGCATTACCTAACAAAAGTTTTTAATTATATTGGACCTATATTGATCAAATACATCAAACGTAGAGATCAAGAGAATGACTTAAAAAAACTACAAAAGTCATTGCATAACATTTCAATTTTATACAACATTTCTCAAGCCGTTAATTTTATTGATGACTTGAAAAGACTGTTGCGAGTTATTTTAAACAAAGCATTAGAGACAATTGATGCAGAAAAAGGCTCTTTAATGTTGTATAACTTTGCAGAAAATGTACTGCAAACAAAAGTTGTATATGGACTTGCAAACAAAAACCTTGAAACAGAAATCAACAATGGTCTTGTTGAATGTTCAAAAATAAAAGTCGGTGAAGGTATTGCAGGCACAGTTTTTGTTGAAAAAAAATCTATTATTTCTAACTTAGGACAAAATGACCCAAGATTCATAGATAATGGAACAGAATTAAATGTATCATCATTGCTATGCGTTCCTTTAATAGCAAAAGGTGAACCAATTGGTGTAATAAATATAACAAACAAACTAAATGGAAAACTTTTCAACAAACAAGACTTAGAATTTATTGAAGCATTAGCGAACCAAGCGGCTATTGCTATTGATAATGCAAAACTATATGAACTTGCAACTAAAGATGGTTTGACTAAGCTTTATATTTACAGACACTTCTATACGCTTTTAGAAAACGAAATCAAACGTTCATCAAGATATAACCATGAAATGACACTATTAATGATGGACATAGACAACTTCAAATCTGTAAATGACACATATGGTCACCCAGTTGGAGACCAAGTTTTACGAGAAATTGCAAGTTGCATAAGTCAAACAGTTAGAAAAATTGATATTGCATCAAGATATGGTGGTGAAGAGTTTACTGTAATTTTGCCAGAAACAAACATTCAAGATGCAAAAATCATTGCAGAAAGAATAAGAAAAAATATTGCTGCAATAAAAATAAATGTAAAAGACGATATTTATATTTGCCCAACAGTTAGTATTGGTATGAGTGAATACCCTTCTTGTGCTTTAGATGAACAAACGTTAATTGAGCTTGCAGACGTTGCTTTATACAATGCTAAAAATAACGGCAAAAATTGTATTTGTGAGTACAATCCTAATACAGGTTGTACATTATTGCCAAGAGGTGAATAAAAAATTATCACCAATTTGATTAATCCTTATCGGGTATAGTTATTTTGATAATTTTATTTAAAATGATCAAATAATGAATACTATTTTAAAGGGGATTATATGAAATTATTGTTAACTTTGATTTTAACAACATTGCTCAGTATGCCTGTTATTGCAGCAATTAATGGTGGCGTTGAAAAAAAAGGATTAGGTGATTACAACCAAGTTGTCGATTCTAAAAGTGGAAGTCCTATTACTCAAGCGGATGTAGCTTTACCATCTAAAGGCTGGCAAACTAAAACAGATAATGATGGACGTTTTAATCTAGGAGCAAAAATTGATGCCCCTACTATAATGTCAGTTCAAAAAGAAGGATATAAACCTTTTTCTTTAACGATTGACGGAAATTCAACATCAAAACCGATTGTAATAGGTATTGAAAAAACAAATCCCCATGACATAATAATCGACAAAGATATGTACCATATAGGAGATGATAATTATTCCGAAAATTCAGCCAATGCAGCAGAATTTAGAATAAAAGCAATCGGTCCATTTTATACAAAAAATTTCCAGTTTAAAACTCTAGCAGCGAATGAAGATGCATATTTAGTAATTGGCTCTGTAATTGGAATAGATACAAAAATGGCAAGAGATATGGGACAATCCAAAGTAAAAACAGCCTATGCATCAGCACCTCAAATATTTTTTAACGGAAATATAATTGCAGAACTAAATCTAAATGGAGATAACCAACAAATAAAAATCCCAAGAAACTTACTTAAACAAAACTCAACAAACCAAATAACAATTAAATCTGGTAAAAACCTATTTCAAACAGCATATGTCGATTACGATGATATTGAACTGATGAATATATTTATTGAAACAAAAACCAAAAATCTTCTTAGTGAAGAGCAATAAAAAAAGAGGCATATAGCCTCTTTTTTTATAAACCTTTATATTGAATCATTGATACAACATCTATATCTTTGAGCTTTTCTCTTCCACCCAAATCTGATAACTCAATAATAAAAGCAGCACCAACAATATTAGCACCAACTTTTTTCAATAACTTACATGCAGCATCAACAGTTCCACCTGTTGCAAGCAAATCATCTATGACTAAAACATTTTTTCCTGGCTCTACAGCATCAGCATGCATTTCTATTTTATCAGTTCCATATTCCAATTGATATTCTTGAGAAATAGTATCAGCAGGAAGTTTACCTGGTTTTCTAATCATAACAAAACCTGCACCTAGTTTATAAGCAAGAGCAGAACCAAAAACAAAACCTCTAGATTCAATACCAGCAACGTAATCAATTTTTTTATCTTCAAATTGTTCAGTTAAAAAATCAATCATAAACTGTAACGCTTTAGCATCTTTCACAGCAGTTGTTATATCTCTAAAAATAATACCCTTTTTAGGAAAATCAACAATATCTCTAACCTTTGATTCGACGTAATTCTGCATCTTTTTTTTCATTCCTTTTCTTTTCTTTATCCATAAAATTTAAGGCAAAGCCTGTTCAATATCTTCAATTATATCATCAACATCTTCTAAACCAACAGACAATCTCATAAAATCGTCAGAAATACCACAAGCCTTCAACTGCTCATCATTCAGCTGTCTGTGAGTAGTTAAGCATGGATATGTAATAATTGACCTAGAGTCACCAATATTCGTAGCATGTATTAGCAATTTTACATTTTCTATGAAATGAATCCCGGCTTCTCTTCCACCTTTTATTCCAAAACTTATTATTGACGATGCCCCTTTAGGCATATATTTTTTGATTAGTGGATAATATTTATTAGATTCTAAACCAGGATAATTTACCCAACTAATTTTTGGATGCGATTCTAAATATTTTGCCACCTTTAAAGCTGTATCAGAAACCCTTTGCATTCTTAAATGAAGAGTTTCTAGGCCTAATAAAGTTAAATAAGAATTAAACGGGCTAATACAAGAACCAAAATCTCTTAACAGCTGCCCTCTTGCTTTAACAATAAAAGCAGCCTCTTTAAATGATTCAGTATAACTTAAACCATGATAACTAGGGTCAGGCTCAACTAAAGCAGGAAATTTACCTGATGCTTTCCAATCAAATTTTCCTGAATCGACAATTACCCCCCCCATTGAATTACCATGACCAGAAATATACTTAGTCAATGAATGAACTATAATATCAGCACCCCAATCAAAAGGTCTAAATAGATATGGAGAAGGGACGGTATTATCAATAATCAAAGGAATTTTATTTTCATGTGCGACTTTAGCAATTGCTTCCACATCAACGACATTTAACTTTGGATTACCAACCATCTCTGTAAAAATACACTTTGTTTTATCGGTAATAACCTTTGCATAATCTTGAGGGTCTTCACTTTCAACAAAAACTGTATTTATACCAAGCTTTCTCAGTGTCGAATTAAATAAATTGAATGTGCCTCCATATAAAGTTGATGAAGCAACAATCTCATCACCAGCAGCGGCAATATTTAAAACAGCAATCAAAGAAGCAGCTTGACCAGATGAAACAGCTAAAGCACCAACACCACCTTCCAAAGCAGCAACTCTTTCTTCTAAAACCTGTGTTGTAGGGTTTGAAATTCTTGTATAAATATCGCCAGCAGCTTTTAAATCAAATAGATCAGCAGCATACTGAACATTATCAAAATCAAATGCCGTCGTTTGATATATAGGAACAGGGATACAATGTCTATTATCTTTTGCTTTATGTGCACCTTGAACTGCTATACTATCAAACTTCATTTTTATTCCTCTTAAAAAATTATAACTGACCTCTTAAATTAGCTTTGATTATATCTGAAACAAATGGAACATAGCTATCAGAGCTTCTTAAAACACCCAAAATCAAATATAAAACAAATAATAAATAAACAAATGTAACTACAGAAAAACCGAAAAATAAAGGAGTGTTTAAAAAGAAAGTAATCATGCTAACTATATTTTTTACAAAAGGGACATAACTAACAAGATTCATAGCAAATGTTAAACCAGTAATTATTAACCACAAAGCAAATGCAATAAAAATAGACTGAAAAATATGATATTTCATAAATGGTTTCAAATCTGACTTGATTAATGCTGAAACAATTACTACAACAAATCCAAATAATGGCATTATGTAAGATAAAATAGCAATAATTTTTTCTACTGCTGACGGCTTAATAGATCTATGCTGATAAGACAACTTTCTCTCCCTAAAAGCACTGTTTTTTTCTAAACAGATACTTTTTCTTTCATTTCTTTTCGTTTGATAAATTCTTGAAGAATTTCAATATAAACTAGTTTATTTTCTATTGATTTTTCATCACTATTAAGAGCTTTTCTATAAGTGTAAATAGCATTTTCCAAATCATCTAGCATAAAATACGTATTACCTATAAATGTATAAGTTTTAGCATCATTAGGTTGAATCTCTGAAGCTTTTTTATACAAATCCAAAGCTTCTTTATACTTCCTTTGATCAACAAAAATATTCCCAAGCAAGATATAAGCATTAGGATAATTCGGACCAACTGAAATAGCTTCTTTATACTTTTGAATAGCCATGTCTATACGATTTGCATCAGAATAAGCTATAGCATGACAAACATACACTTGATAAACTTTATCATCAATTTTGTAACAAGCATCAAATGCTTTTTCTGCTGAATCAAAATCTCTCAAAGAAGCATAGCTGTTAGCTATACAAATCTGTGCTTTTAAACATTTCGGATCCAAAGCCATAGCCTTTTTCAAAGATTTTATAGCCTCACGATACATATGCATAGCCATCTGAGAACTTGCTTTATTTATAAAAGTCTCTGGATCTTTGTCATCTAAAGCAATAGCTTTGTCATAATAGACATTAGCTGATAAATAATCTTTGTTATCTTGGTATAACAGTCCAATAGCATTAAACAATGCAGCGCTGTTAGGTTCCAATTCCAACGCTTTTGTATAATTTTTCATCGCTGGTTCAAACTCACCAAGTTCTGCATATGCATTTCCTAAATTCATGTAAATAGAAAAGCTTTTAGACTCTAGCTCAGCAGCTCTTGAGTAATAATCAATAGATTTATCTATATTTCTAAAAAAGAAATGAATACTACCTGCATTAATCAATGCCTGAGAATTAAAAGGGTTAACTTTCAATAAAGCTTCATAAATATCAAGAGCATTTTTATAGTCTTGTTCAGCAATAAACAACTTACCCAACTCTAAATAGTTATCCTCTGCTGTCGGCTCTTTAGTGATTTTATCAAACAATTGTTCTTTTATATCTTTTGGGTTTTTATTCGAAATATCCATAACAATATATTACTACAATTTTAAAAAATTTAAAAACTTTTGATATAAAATATATTTGTAAAAATTTTAAAAAGAAAACGAGTTTAAAGTGAGATTAAATAGAAGTTCTTATTTAAACACCCACAGAGATGCTTGGGTTGAAATTAATCTGGATTATATAGAAAAAAACATACTAGAATTCAAAAAATATTTAAAAAAAGATGCTAAACTTTTTGCAGTTGTTAAGGCTGATGCATATGGACATGGAGCAGTAATGATAGCACCAATATTATTAGCTTCTGGCGTAGATTTTCTTGGTGTTTCATCAATAGATGAGGGACTACAACTTAGAGAAGCAAAAATCACTGCACCTATATTAGTTTTAGGAGCTGTTCCTGTATGGTCTTTTGACTGGGCAGCAACAAATAACATATCTGTATCAATATTCTCTGATGAACACATTGAAGCTTGTAAACAAACCTATCAAAAAACAAAAATCAAACCTAAAGTGCACGTAAAAATTGATACAGGAATGAACAGAATCGGAGTAAGACCAGATAAAGCAATAGATTTTATAAAAAAAGTACAAGCTTGTGATTTCATTGAATTAGAAGGAATATTTACACACTTTGCAACAGCAGAAACAGAATCATATGCATTGGATCAATATAAAAAATTCCACTCGGTAGTTAACTCAATCGACACAAAAGGTTTGCTGATTCATTGTTGTAATACAGCTGCTGTCGTTTGTTATAAAGATTTTGACTACAATATGGCTCGTGTTGGAATTGGAATTTATGGATTACAACCAGATTTAACACTTAACACAACACCTCCTAACATCAAACAAGCAATCTCTTTAAAAGGAAGAATAACCAACATACACACAGCAGAGCCAAATGAAGGTGTTAGCTACTCTCACACTTTTGAAACAACGAAACCAACAAAAATTGCAACAATCCCAATGGGTTATGCAGACGGAGTTTCAAGAAAATTATCAAACAAAATATACGGAATGATTAATGGAAAAAAAGTTAAACAAATAGGCAATATCACAATGGATCAAATGATGTTTGATATCAGTGATGTTAAAGCAAAAGAAGGCGATATAATAACTCTTCTTGGTGAAGATAATGGGAACTTCATAGGTATTGATGAATGGGCAAATATAATAGGCACAATCCACTATGAACTAACTTGTGCTCTTAGAGTCCGCTTACCAAGAGTTTACACTAGGTAAACTAACCTTTCACATCAAAGCCACCATTAGTATTACCTTTTCTTAAGGCCGCTCCAACGTTGTAGCTCATAAGATTATATTTTTCTATTTCTTTAGCTATATCCCCTTTAAAAACAGCTTGATTTTCATCAATAAAGTTAAATAAAGGCTGCCATAAACCATTTACTGTATTTTGAGCAGTCTCTTGAGTTTGCTTGATAGTTCTTGTTGGTACTTTTATATTTAACCCAAAAGGTTTATTCAACATATTATTGCCATCTGCCATTTTGCTTGATACCCCTGATTTAACTTTTCTAACCTAAATATCGATTAACCTTCAATAAAACTTTAATGATTAGTTCAGATTTGTAAAGAAATGTATACCCAAATTATAATTAAGTTTTGTAAACATGAGTTTAAACAAAAAATATAAGCTGTTTTTTATACAAAATGCAGAAAAAAGACCTCTAATTTTTATTTATTTGCATTTTTAAATAAAAAATCAGATTAAGTGTAAAACTTTAAAAATTTTTAACAAAAAACACTAGCAATTTTTTTTTTCAGCTGATTTGTAATTGTTGTAGGTCTTTTTTATCATAAGGAAACAGTATCACCTGAGTAAAGACATTACACTAGTTAAAAATATGATTAATCAAGTAAGTATACATAAATCGGAAGTTTATAATAGAAAAGCAGTCATCAATCAAAACAAAGATGGCAAAGCAAATGCTACATTTAAGGGGATTCCTCCAGAAATTATAAATGTATCAATAATTGACTTGGCTACTGCCATTTTGCCAAGAACATATGTAGACGCAAAAACTAATGGATTTGCTGCTGCTGAAACATTCAGACGTGAATCATCTGGTCTTATTGTTAACTGCTTAATTCCAGGATTTATTGTCTATGGAGTAGCAAAGGTCCTTGAACTTCTAAATCCAAAAGATAAGGGAATGGCTTCAAAATGGGCAAATGAAGACGCTATTAACACTTTAGGTCAGCATTTTTTTGATGCAAAAGGTGGTTCAAGAAGCTTTACTAACAAACTTTTAAAAGATATCAGTGTATTAAATGGTAGTACTTGGATCCCACTAGATCCTAAAAAACAAAAAGAACAACTAGGACATGTCATAGAAGGCTTTAGCCTGGAAACAGAAAGAATGGAATTTGCCAAAACAATGGCAAATAAAATGGCAACTAAAAAAGACAAGTTAGCTGCTATAAATAAATTAGAGAAAAAAGTTCTCGAAATGACAGGTGCATCTAAACACATAAAAATTGGTGATAAAATCTACCATGCCGATTTAAACACACTTCTTAGAGATGCAATGGATCTGGGAAAAGATTTCCTAGACAAAAAACGTGGTGTTATAAAAAATTTCCAAAAAGAAATCAAAACAGGAAACATCTCAAAACAAACACCAAAAGCAGAAATATTAAAACAATATACAGAGACATTAGGCAAAGAATTAAAAAATTACGCAAAAGAATCCAAAAGATTTATAAACAAAAAAAGCTTTATTGGTTTGGCAATTACAATCCCACTTGCTGCATCTATGCAATCTATCAACAGATGGATTACAAGAAAAACATCTGGTCAAGAGGGTGCTCCTATTTATAAAGATTTTGGTGTCAACAAAAAGAAAAAAGAATTGACGCAAACCGAAAAAACAAAATTTTGGTTGCATAAAATTGGTGCAGCGGGCTTAATGGTAGGCGTTGCAGCACTTTCACTAAAAGATAAATCAAGCATAAAAAACATATTAAAAGGTCTTCAATTCACAAAGAACATGCCAACAATGGATCAATGCCGTTGGATTGCAACTTCTACATTTGCTAGTAGAATGCTTGCATCAGAAGACCCAAATGAGTTGAAAGAAGTAACCTGGAGAGACATTGCAACATTTGCTAGTTTGTATTTTCTTGGTGATTATGTTGCGAAAGGTGTAGGATTTTTCTTGCAAAAAGGTACAGGTGAATCACTTTTGAATTATACTAAGGATATTCCAAAAAATTCAAAAAATAGAATAACTGATTTTGGCAAAAAATTAGCACACTGGGCAAACGGAACAGAGCTTAAAACATTTGCTGAAGCGGCTAAAGTATCTAAAAAAGCAAAAATTTTAAGATACATATGCGAAGGAAGTTCTCTTGGATTCTCAATGTTGATACTAGGAATGTTAGTTCCTTGGTATGTTAGAAAACAAACCGAACGCAAAGTCCAAGAAGAATTAAAACAAAAATATAATAGTTTCCACACCTATCCATCTTTAATGCAAGCTAGCAACAAAAAAACTTTTCAAGCGTTTGGTATGATGATGGAAAGCATGAAATAAATAAACAGGTAAAAATATGATTTCTCGATTTAATAACGTTACACAAGCACAAACATTACAACCTAAAAAAAACAATCAAACTATAAAAAATCAAAATCCTAATTTCGGTAATGCATTAGCAACAACAGCATTGAACTCTTTAAATGCCAACCCTGCTATTGGTGCTTGCTTTTTAGATCTTGTTTCTATGGTACTCCCAAGAACAGCAATAGATTCAACAAGAGGTTTTGATGCTGGATTTGAAACAGGAGTAAGAGAAACTGCAGGAACTTTAAACCATGGCTTGGCAGGTGTTATTGGACTTGGAGCTGGATGGCTAGTATCATATGCTTTTAATAAAGCAAACGGCGTAAAAACTCATTTCTTGTTCACAGATGACAAAGCAATTGATGTATTTAGTGATTTTATAAATGCAAACAAAGCAGAAAACACTATAAATGGTGAAAAATATTTTTACGAAATGTTCAAAAACATGAAATTTTTGAATACAACAACACCAG
The DNA here is from genome assembly GCA_944322545.1 of Candidatus Gastranaerophilales bacterium. GTDB lineage: Bacteria > Cyanobacteriota > Vampirovibrionia > Gastranaerophilales > Gastranaerophilaceae > Limenecus. The sequence goes on along the minus strand of CALUPF010000012.1, from coordinate 21,371 downwards.
AATACAAAGAACTTGTAAAAGAAAATCCTGAAGCTGCAGCAAAAATTGCCTATACACAAATGAAAGACGAAACAGCAAAAAGTGCAGCAAAACTTCTATCATCCGTAGAAACAAATGAATATAAAACACCAAAATCAATTCTTCAAGAACTTAAAGCTTTGATTATCGGAGAAAAAGGTGCTGCAGAATCTGTTAGACTAACTGACTCTAAAGGTAGAACAATAGAAGATACACTAGAAAACCATATTAACAATGGATTCTCTGTGAGAAGAGCCTTTTTAGACAAATTCAAAGCAGATCTAAAAAAATCACAAAAAGGAAAAACAGAAGCAATTCTTTCTGATGCTGAATTTATAAGTAAAATAAAAGGCTTGAAAAAATATACAGCAGCAGCAGGTCTAGCCGTACCAGTTATTATTGGAATGTCAACTCAACCTATCAACCGTTATTTGACTAAAAAGCGTACTGGCTCTGATGGATTTGTTGGCGTAGAAGGCAGAGAACCAGATAAATCTACTAAATTCAAAATCGAAAGAACCGTCTTGGGCGTTGCTCTCGGCTCTGCAATGATAGCAACTATACTAAAAAACCCATTAGAATTATATAAAAAATCTACATTTAAAAAAGCATTAAAAGAAATTGGATCAGCTCTTCAGTATAAAGGTCTTGTTCCAACTATGGATCAATTTAAATTCATATATGGAATGACAATAATGAGCCGATTATTTGCGGTTAGAGATAAAAACGAAATGAGAGAATCAACAATTAAAGATACTTTGGGATTTGCCAACTGGTTGATTCTTGGAGGATTCGTTTCTAAAATTGTTGCAAAATTATTTAATAAAGACACTCTAAACTACATAAAACCAACAGAACAAGCCCAAAAAGGTTTCTGGAATAAAATCAAAAACAGTTATATATTAACAGCAACAGAAAAATCTCATGAAGAAATTCTTTACCCTGCACTTAAAAAGCTAGGTATCAATATAAAAGATGAAGCAGGAAATGTTCTACCGTTCAAAAAGCTAATAAAAGCATTAAAAGAACAAAAAGCAAATCCTATAGCGCAAAAAGCTCTTGAACAAATTAAAGTTAAAAATTATCAACAACTAGCTGGTTACTTATATTCAGGAATAGTTCTTGGTATAGGTATCACGGAACTTAATATCATCATTACAAAGCTTTGTGAAAAGAACAAAAAACAACCAGAAGCAAAACAAAATGTTGATAAAATGAAAGTTTCAAATGAATTTATAAAAAGAAGTGCGCAAAATGACTCAAAAACTTTTGGTGCATTTTTAAAGTCAATATAAACAAAGAATAAAGAAAGATGTGTAATATTTTTTATTAAGTTACGCTTGTATACTTAATATATTGTAATCATATTTTGAAAAAAAGTTATATTCTTTATATAATTTTCATGAAAAAAAAAAGAAGGTATACAAAATGGCAGAAAATAAACTTCCTAGCGGTGTAGGCAAAAAGATTGTACAAGCACTAAAAAAGCAAGCTGAAATAGAAATTCAACCTATATCAGATAACATTGAAGATAATAATCTAATTCAGGATATTAAAAATAACAGTCCTGAATTTTATAGCAATGAAATTAGTGATAATGTAAATCTTGATGATAATTTTGGTGATTTCACATTAGATAATATTCAAGAAGAACCAAATAAAGAAATGAATACAGAATCTGAGTATGATCAAGATACTCAATTTGAAGAAACTTTTGCTAATGGCCTTAATTTTGATAGACCAAATTCGCAAATGTTTGAAAAGGATGATATTTTCAATACTCCACAATCTGCGCAAATAAAAGGAGTACCTCAACAGAAAAATTATTCAATGCCAGCTAATGTTGCAGTACTAAAAAGACTTATTATGCAACTACCACAAGGTGTAACAAAACAAACAGGTGCACAAATAATAAGACAAACAATGGAAGCACTAGGAATCTCAATGAATAGTGTACTAAAAGAGGCTCAGCAAGGACAAGATAGTCTAACTTCTTCTGCAAAAGCTTGTATGGCAACAATTCAAGAATATAAAAACAACATAAAAGCTCTTGAAAAACAAGTTCAAGACTACAAAAAACAAGCTGTAGCATTAAATGATCTAATCAGCTTGTTTATTATGACAGATAGACACTAATGCAATAAAAAAGATACAAGAAAAAACGCTCTGAATTATCAGAGCGTTTTTTCTTTATCAAAATTAAGTCACACTACCAACTAATTTTTCCATCAGAAAGAATTTTAGTTGTACAAGCAAATCCTGTCGAACTATTGCTACAAGTTGATAAATCCTGTTCTCCTTTAGGACTTGTTCCAAAAGGTATAACAGCTTCTTTAGTTATATAGAAGGCAAATATATCAACCCCAATAACATTTGGTTTTTTAGGTCCATTAATATCTACTAATATAGAAAGACAAGCATCACTAAAAAGTGATGAATCTTTACCTGTTGAACACTTTTCATCAGAAGAAACTATATACCACAACATACCATCTGCAGTATAAAAAGTTGATGTATTGTTAAAAATATCAGCAGGAGCATAGCTATTATTATTTAAATAAGACATAGCATATTTAGTTGATGCGATATTAGGCATTTCTGTCACATTCATCTGCGACTTATACAAATTCAAAATAGATTCTTTCTTTTTTAATGGCCAAGTAACTATATGTCCGTTTTTTAACTTTACCATTTTTGTTGCAGAAGTAAGCGTAGAATAAGCTTTTTGTGCACCAGTTACATAAGACTGTTCTTCAGCCGTTTTTTTCAATCCAGGAATAGTCATTGATGCAACTACACCAATTATCATTAAAGTAACTAGCACTTCAGCAAGAGTAAATCCTAATTTAAATTTGGAATTAGATTTATGCATATTTAACCCTTTTTATAATCGTTAATGAAAAGAAGGAACTTTTCCTGTATTTATAACACTGTATGTATCGTCAAAATCAGTTCCTGAAATCGCAGATGGTGAACCAAATGGAACAACTCCGTCTTTATTGATTCTGAAAGCGAAAAGATCTACCCCTGCTTTATTAGGTGGATTTATACTGTTGTTAATATCAACAACAGCAACACCTCCAACAGTGTATTGAACGCCTACATCATCCTTGCCATCAGAAATTGACCAAGTAAATCCATTTTGAGTAGTTCTTGATGTACCACCTGATTCATTAAACATTAATTGCGTGCCGTATTTATCCATCATTGAAGCTTTGTCACTCCAAGGCCAAAACTGAAGGTCACCATACTTTGTTTCAACGGCCGCAGTTGCCGCAGCCATATCACTATAAGCTTTTTTCACCTGAGAAACAACCGTCATCTCATCAGAATAATCTTTCAATGTTGGTACTGTTATAGCAGAAATAACACCAATAATCGTCAAAGCTAAAAGAATCTCCGGCAAAGAAAAAGCTTTTAATAATTGATTTTTTTTCATAATCTATCCAATCTTAAAATCAGTTAACTTTAAGCATTTAATGTTGAAAATAGAACATTACTTCTTTCGATAACATCGTCACGACACTGCATAACATCTGAAATATCTAGACCTAATTGTTCTTTTACAACCGCCTCATCTATTAAATCAGGTTCATCATGCGAAATTTTATTAGCAACATAAGCAAGAGTACTAACCTGAGGCATAGAAGAAGACATTGGATCATGGTGATATTTAATACAATTTGCTAGTAAAACAGAAAGCTTCCATTTTTTAGCAAGCAAAAAGCCTAAATCAGCATGATTAGTTTCAAACATTTCGTTTTCTGCTTCTATAATATCAGTGCCATTTTTAACCATAGTTCTAACTTTTTGATATGTCATTGTATCAATAATGTTAAGAAGAATTTTCCCTATGTCATGCAAAAAACCAATTGTAAAAGCATCACCAGCGTCAACAACACCAGTGCGTTCTGCTAATAACTCACAAGCTACGCCGCATCTCAAAGAATGTTTCCACATATCTCTTCCACCTTGAGATGTAAGCATCGGCTTCATTGCAACTGCAATAATTATGTTTCTTGTTTGAGTCATTCCTAAAAGGGCTAATGCTTTATTTACAGATGTTATCTCTTGAGCAAATCCATAATAAGCAGAATTAACCAATTTCAAAACTTGAGAAGTCAAAGCCTGATCATAAGACATGATCTCAGACAATTCTTTTGTGCCAGACTGGTCGTCTTTTATGACACCTAAAGCTTTAACTATAACATTCGGCATTGCCGGAATTTCTTTTATTTGATCTAATACTTGCGCTGCATCTATTGTCATTTTTTTATACCTGTAAATGTTTTTTTATTGATAACAAACTTCCACTTGAGCCAAAACCTACTGCAATTACAAATAACACAAGAATTACCGTATTATTAGCAAGCAATGGAGCTGGCACCACAAAGAATTCATGTACTTTTAGCAATCCATCATTCACCGCATTTAAAGGAATTAAAGCTATTAATGCACCCAAAAATCCGTAAATAGCCCCTTGAAGAATTAGAGGGATTTTTATGTACCAATTACTAACACCCATTAGTCGCATAATCTCTATTTCCTCTTTTCTGGACTGGATTACTAATTGTATTGTATTATTAATTATTGTAATTGTCAAAATAGCGACTAATACAACAACCACCAATGTAATTGTATGTACGACGTTATTAAAAAATTGCATTTTTTTAGCAATATCTTGTGCATAGTTCAAATCTTCCACGCCGCTGTATGTTTTTATTTTGTTAAACACTGTATTTACATTTTCAGGCTTATCAACTTTAACATGCAACGTATCCGGCAACGGATTGTCCATATTGGGAACATCAATTTCTCTTTTTAAATTTTCCCAAGAATGTTCTTTAGGAATAATTTTTACCCTTTCTACATGTTCTAGCCCTCTAATCTCCGTCGCAACCTGTTTTGTATCCGCACTGGATTTCAAGTATACAGAAATTTCTAATACATTACCTAATTCCTGAACAAAAGATGTAATAGAAAGAGTAGTTCTAAATAAAGCACCAAAAATTGTTAAAATAGCTGCCATTGTAGTTATAATAGCAAGATTTATCCAACCAGTTCTTTTAATTCCATAGATAGTCTCTAGTGTAATACGATACACAATTCTAAGTTCTTTCAACCAATCTTTTGGAATATGTGCTTTAACTTTTTTCTTAATTATACTTTTTGCTGTATCACTCATAATTTTTCTCTAATTAAAATATAAATCTATTCGTATGTGCCGGCTTGAACATCTCTAATTATCTGACCGGCTTCAAGAGTTAACACTCTTTTTCTAAAATAATCAACCATAGTATGGTCATGTGTAGAAATTAAAACAGTAATACCTTTTTGGTTAATCTGCTCTAAAATCTGCATAATTTCCATTGAGTTTTTAGGATCGAGGTTCCCTGTTGGTTCATCCGCAATCAATAATGGAGGTCCATTGACGATCGCACGTGCAATGCTAACTCTTTGTTGTTCACCACCTGATAACTCTGATGGTTTTGCTCTCATTTTATCGACTAGGCCAACAACCTTCAATGCACCTGTAACACGAGCTTCAATTTCCTTTGAACTCATACCTAGCGTTCTTATAACATAAGCACAATTATCATAAACACTCATATTTTGAAGAAGTTTATAATCCTGAAAAACAATCCCCATACATCTTCTAAGATTAGGCACCTTTTCAGAAGGCAAGTTGGCTATGTTGATTCCGCCAATCATAACACTTCCTGAAGTAGGAGTTTCCTCTTTATACAAAAGTTTCATCAACGTAGATTTACCAGCGCCTGATGAACCAGTAATAAATACAAATTCTCCTGACATAATATCAAGATTTATGTTTCTCAACGCGTAATTATTTTTATATTTTTTTGTAACACCACGAAGTTGTATCATATTTTCTTATAATATTCCTCTAATCTTTTCTGCAAGCTTTTCAGCAGTTAATCCATAATATTCCATTAATGCGCGCTGTTCACCGCTTTGTCCAAATACGTCATTAGTTCCTATCCTTAATGTTTTCACAGGATATTTTTCACTTAATAACTCACATATTGCGGACCCAACACCACCTATTATAGAATGGTTTTCAATTGTCACAACTTTATTTGTCTTTTTAGCAGAAGCAAGTATTGTCGCTTCGTCTAATGGTTTGACAACAGGCAGATGAATAACCTCTGCTTTTATACTATTTTCCTCTAAAATTTTTGCACAATCAAGCGTTTCAGAAAGAGTTTCACCATTTGTTACCAAAGTAACATCATTTCCCTTTTTCACAACAACGGCTTTGTGAGGATCAAAATTATAACTATCATCAAATACATCTACTACATTGGTTCTTGCCAATCTGATATACACAGGGCCTTTATACGATGCAGCAAACTTAATAACCTGTTTTGTTTCATTACAATCAGCAGGAACTATCACCATCATATTAGGAATCAATCTCATTAAAGCAACATCTTCCAAAGCCTGGTGACTTGCCCCATCTTCACCAACTGTCACACCACCATGAGTGGCAACAATTTTCACATTAAACTTAGGATAGCAAACTGTATTTCTAATTTGCTCCCAAGCTCGTCCTGTCGCAAACATTGCAAAAGTAGAAACAAAAGGAATCTTACCTGTAGTAGAAAGTCCTGCTGCAGTTGTGATTGCATCTTGCTCTGCAATTCCCATATCAAAAAATCTTTCAGGGAACTCTTTTCCAAATTTTGCAGTTTGTGTTGATGCAGACAAATCCGCATCCAATACAACAATATTTTTATTTTCTCTGCCTAACTCTACAAGAGTTTGTCCATACTGAGCTCTAATTGATTTTTTTTCTTTTTTTATTTCAGGCATTATATCTGCTCCAATTCTGCTAAAGCTTTATTATACTCCTCGTCATTAGGAGCTTTTCCATGCCATCCGGCATCATTTTCCATAAACGAAACGCCTTTGCCCTTAATCGTATCAGCAATAATAACAGAAGGTGTTGCCATTGTTTTTGCAACACAAACGGCTTCATAAATTTCTTGAGGATTATGACCATCAATTTCCATAACATTCCAGCCAAAAGCTTCTAGCTTTTCAGCTAATGGTTCAAGCCCTTTAACATTTTCTGTATTACCATCTATTTGAAGTTTATTTCTATCAACAAAAGCAATAAGATTATTTAGCTTGTTATGAGATGCGTTCATAAAAGCTTCCCAAACACTTCCTTCTTGAAGCTCACCATCACCTAACAAAACATACACATTTGCAGGATTTTTATCTAATTTCAATCCTAAAGCAATTCCACAGGCAATTGACAACCCCTGACCTAAAGAGCCTGTAGAAACTTCTACTCCTTTAAGTGATGTACAACTAGGGTGACCTTGCAATTTTGAGCCCAATTTTCTAAAAGTTTTCAATTCAGATTCAGGAAAATAACCCAATCTACATAAAACAGAATATAAGGTAGAAGAAGCATGTCCTTTAGATAAAACAAACCTATCCCTTTTTTCAAAATCACAATCTTTTTCCCAATCAGGACAATGCTTCATGCATTTTGAATAAAGTGTTGCTAATATTTCAACACAACTCAAACTTCCCCCAGGATGACCTGATTTTGCAGAATGAATCATCATTAAAATATCTTTTCTCATTTTTAAACAGAGATCTTTTATCTCCTTTAATTCATCGGATGAGAGTTCATTGGACTGATTAATCATTTTAAATCCTTACTATGGTACACAAAACTACCGCTTAAATCACAAAATTAATTAAAATTTTTCTTTCAAGGCTTCTATTATAACCTGAATTAAAAACAATGGCAAAGCCGGAAAAATCCTTTTAAATCGTGCTGGTTCCTTCATCGTACGATATAACCATTCGAGTCCCAATTTTTGATATACTTCAGGAGCACGTTTAACCATACCTGACCAAACATCGAAACTGCCACCAACACCAATAAATATAGTTTCAGGCATTTCTGCTTTTATTTTTGAAATCAACAACTCTTGTTTAGGAGCCCCCAGAGCAACAAAAACAACCTTTGGGGATATTGCTTTTAACTCTTCTTTTATTATATTTTCGTCTGCCTCACTAAAATACCCATTTCTAACATATGTAATATTTAGTGATGGATGTTCATCTCTTAAATTTTTTGCAGCTTTTTGAACAACCTCTTCCTTTGCTCCTAATAGACCTATTGTATAACCTTCTAGCTCACATAGGGCAATTAGTTTTTTTGAAAACTCTATTCCAGGAATATTTTGCTGACTAGTTCCTTTTATTTTCAAAGCAAGCTTTATGCCAACTCCATCAGGAATAACAAGATCTGCATCATTTATAATTCTACCAAAATCATCATTTTTACGACCAATCGCAATCATTTCTGGATTGATTGTTACTATCTGCATTCCTTTACTTTCTTTCAAGTTTTGATGAACAAACTGAATCGCATCTTCAAAACTAAACAAATCAACGTCAAAACCTAAAATAGATTCTTTTTTTCTTTGTAAACATTCCATAATACTTTATATTCTATATAATTTATAAAAATCTTGCAATCAATTAAAAAAACTTTTAAATTGTTTTTTTTGTGAATATAATAAAGAAAAATAGACAAGAAAAGGAAAAAACTATGCACGCAAGAAGAGCTGCAAGAGAATTAACTCTAATATTATTTTCTCAGTTTGATAAAAAAATCACACAATATACACAAACAGAATTTGAAGATATTATTTTAAAATCGGTTAGAACATTAACAAACAATGCAGCTGATGAGCTAAAAACATCAGCTGGGGCTATTTTGGCAATGAAAGAGTACGTAGATAACTATGAAGCAGATAGCCCTGTTAATTTAAAAAGACCTCTTCAAGCAAACAACATACCGGTAGCATTGCCAATGACATCTGATTTAAGTGGCAGATTAGATGAATTACTCGGTATTTGTGAAAAAGTTGTTTTAGCATTGGAAATAGCTGAAATGACAGCTTTAGAACATACGGGTGAAGTTAAAAACTATGTCGTACAATTAGCTAATACATACAAAGACAACTCTCAGGAAATTGATTCATTAATTCAAAAATTTGCTCACGGCTGGGATATTGACAGACTTGTAAAAATAGACAAGGATATATTAAGAATCGCTATTTCTGAGCTATTATTCAGTGAAGGTGTCCCTGTCAAAGTTGTAATTGATGAAGCACTTGAACTAGCTAAAAAATATTCTACTGATGATTCATCATCATTCATCAACGGAATATTAGGTAAAGTAGTTGAAGAAAAAAAAGCTCGTGATAAAGAAAAAGCATAATTAAAAGATATGTTCGATTTTTTTAAGAAAAAACAACAAGAAAATACATCTCAAGAACAAGAAACAGAAAAAAAGAATCTTTTTTCTCTTACTTTTGAGTCCCTAAAAAAAACAATAGAAAAAACGAGTGAATCACTTGTTGGCAATATAGTGCAAAAAGTAGAACAGGAAGAAGAATTCGATGAGTTTATTTTAGATGATATGGAAGAGCTCTTGATCAAAGCCGATTTAGGAGTTAACACAGCATCTTTGGTTGTTGATAAACTAAGAAAAAAGAATAATATGAAACCTTCACAGGTTAAAGAATATTTGCAAAATGAATTTTCTGAAATTTTAGAATCAGCAGGAAACAATAATTTAAGTTATAAGGATAATGAGCTAAACATTTACTTCATTGTTGGAGTAAATGGAGCAGGAAAAACAACATTAATAGGGAAACTAGCTCATAGATTTAAAACTCAAGGTAAAAAAGTTCTTGTAGCAGCAGGAGATACTTTTAGAGCTGCAGCAGAAGAACAATTGAACATTTGGAGCAAACGAGCTGGAGCAGATATAGTTAGAAACGATGGTGCTGACCCAGCATCTGTTGTTTATGATGCAATACAAAAAGCTAAAAACGAAAACTATGATGTCATTCTTGTTGATACAGCAGGTCGACTTCAAAACAAGTTTAACCTTATGCAAGAATTGTCAAAAATAAAAAACGTAATAGATAAAAATGCCCCTGAATCATTAAGAGAATCTATTTTAGTTTTAGATGCGAATACGGGACAAAATGGACTTTCACAAGCAAAAGTCTTCACGGAGTGTGTCAATTTAACATCTGTCGCGTTAACGAAACTAGATGGTTCAGCAAAAGGTGGAATTATTATAGCAATAGCCAAAGAAATGAATCTACCTGTAAAGTTAATTGGAGTCGGCGAAAAAATGGAAGATCTAAAAGACTTCAATTCTCAAGAATTCGTAAAAGCTTTATTTGCTTAGTCTAAGCAAGGTTATTTTTTTCAAGTTCTTTTCTAATTTTATTTAAACCTGACTGTATAATTCTTGATATACGAGACGGTGAAATATTAAAATCATCTGATAATTCTCTAAGTTTTTTATCTTTAAAAAACTTAGCTTCAATTAGGTCATGTTCTCTTTGAGGGAGTTTTTTCATTGCCTCTTTTATAGCTGTACTCATTTCCTGAAAAGCAACCAATTCATCAGGTGTTTTTGCATCGTCTTTTATTTGCGTTGGGTTTTCAGCATCAGCCATTTCATCAATTGATAAAATGGTTTTATAAACAGCCTCTCTTAAATCATTAACTTCTCCAGAAGTCAAAGCTGTTTCTTTTTTAGTTTTTTGAGAATACCACTTATATCTTCGTCTTACCTCATTTCTAATTGCCCATTTTATAGCAGTAGAAATATAAGAATTGTTATATTGAGAAATATCAGAGGTCGAACACAAATGATGAACAACTTGTGTTCCTATATTTACGAGTTCTGAAAAATCTATAAGATAAGCTGAAGAGAGCTTTTTGAACTCAATTTTTGCAATAGTTTCAATTAGTTCATTGTACTCTTTGAGACTTTTTCTTATTGAAGCTTTTGTGCTGGTATTCAATTCGGACTCACAATTAATAATTTAACGTTCTATATATATTCTAAATTAAAAACAAAAAAGTGTAAAATAGGAAATTAATAAATTGTTGCAATTAAATATTTTCATACGTTTCAAAAGCCCTGTAAGAGCTTCTAACAAGACCTGATGCAACAATTTGTGATATTCCAACATTTTTCGCTATATTTTCAATTTGTTTAAAATCATCTTCTGTGTAATATCTTTCAACCACAAGATGTTTTTTAGAAGGCTGCATATATTGTCCAACTGTGACAATATCACAACCAACGCACTTTAAATCAACAAAAGTTTGTTCTAGTTCTTCTAATGTTTCACCAAGACCAACCATCAAACCTGATTTGGTGACCATATTTTTATCTCTGTCTTTGATATGTTTCAAAAACTCTAATGAACGCTCATACTTCGCAAGTGGTCTTGCCTTTGGATAAAGCCTTTTAACAGTTTCTATATTGTGATTGAAAACATCCGGCTTTGCATCAGTTACGATATCAATTAAATCTTCTACACCTTCAAAATCTGGTGTCAAAACTTCTATTTTGATATCTGGAACAAGTTTTTTCGTTTGCGTGATAACTTCAGCAAACATGTCTGCCCCTTGCAAAGGCAAATCATCACGAGTCACAGAAGTAATGACAGCATATTTTAACCCTAACTCTTTTATAGCTTGAGCTACTTTTAAGGGTTCTTGCCTGTCAACAGGTTCAGGTATACCTCCTGAAATATTACAAAAACGACAATTTCTCGTACAAATATTACCCAAAATCAAAAAAGTAGCAGTATTTTTTGCATAGCACTCTGCTTTGTTAGGACATCTTGCCGCCTCACAAACTGTATTTAAACATTTATGTTTCAATATAGAGCGAACAAGTTTTGTCTTTTCCGTATCAACTATGCCACGTTTTAAATAATCAGGTAATCGTTTTCTTTCCATGTTTACATCCCTTTTGGCAAACTCAAACTCATATTATCTAACCCAAGTACTGACTCAAATACAGCCTCAGAATATGTAGGATGAGCAAAAACTGTTTTTAAAATATCCTCTGTTTCAAGTTCATTATCAATCATAAGAGCAAACTGTTGAACCATTGCGGAAGCCTCTGGAGAAACAATGTGAGCACCAACAATTTTGTTATCAACAGATAGAACTTTTACAAATCCATCTATCTCATCATCTGCCATTGCTTTACCCAAAGCAGCAACAGGGAAATTAGAAACTTTATATTCCAAACCTGCAAGCATTTCTTCCGTTTTGCCGACCCAAGCTATTTCAGGACTGCCATAAATCACAGACGGAACACTATTAGTATCAAAATGACACTGTTTTTGCTCAGCTATATAATCAATTACAGATACTGCCTGATGCACTGCACTATGTGCCAGTAGCATCTTTCCGACTAAGTCACCAACTGCAAATATGTTTGAAATATTTGTTCTAAAATTATCATCAACTTTAACAAACTTTCCGCTTAAATCTATGCTAATGCCTTCTATTTGTGGTAAAACGGGTTCTCTGCCTATTGCACAAAGCACCATATCAAATACAATTTCCTGACCGTTTGAAAGCCGCACTGTTTTATCATTAATACTTTCAACTTTAGTTCCTGTAAAAAACTTAATCTTGTTCTTTTTAAATAACCTGTCTAATCTTTTAGACACCTCAATATCAGCCAAAGGCAAAAGCCTTTCAGCCAATTCTACAACGGTCACGTTTTTATCCAGAGCATTAAAAATCCTTGCCCATTCAACACCTATTGCTCCTGAACCAACAATCAAAATATTTTCAGGTATCTCATTAAGATTTAAAATATCATTAGAGTTAAGTATAAATTGTCCGTCTGTTTCTAAGCCTTTAATATTAGCTGGTTTTGAGCCTGTCGCAAGAATAATATTTTTACATTGATAAATATTTTCATTTGCTTCTATTTTATCTTGTGCAATGAGTTTTGCCTCTTCGCAAACTATTTCTACACCAAAACTTTGTACAAGTTTAGTTAAAGATTTTTGGATTTTTGAAACAACATCATTTTTGCGATTAAAGATTTTTTCATAATTCAATTTCTTGTCAGAAATTTCAATACCAAATTTATCCACCTTTTTAAGATTTTTGTAAAAATCTGAACAATGCAAAATCGTTTTTGTTGGTATACAACCGCGGTTTAAACAAACACCACCCATTGAATCTTTTTCAAACAAAACTACACTAAGCCCCTTTTGAGCAGCTCTAATTGCTGCACTATATCCAGCAGGACCTCCACCTATTATTCCCAAATCATATTTATTTTCCATACAAAATCCTAAAAAACTATCTCCCTATATTATATTACAGAGAGATAGTTTTGATAATTATAAATTTAAAATATACGTCTATAACTATTAGCAGTTTGCAGTTGCTTTACATTTTGCAATAGCATTTTTAACTTTTTCAACAATTTCTTTTTGTTCTTCAAAAGTCAATTCTGCAAACATTGGTAAGCTCATAACATGTTGCGTATTATATTCTGTATGTGGCAAATCACCCATTTTATATCCTAAATGAGCATGAACTTTTTGCATGTGAAGTGGTATAGGATAATACAACATTGCACCTACACCGTTTTCTTGTAACATTTTTTGTACTGCATCACGGTTTGGAACTTTAATTGTGTATTGGTGATAAACACAATATGTATCATCAAGTTCTTTTGGAGTAATAACGTCTTCACAGCCTTTAAATAATTCTGTATATCTATGAGAAACTTCACGACGCATTTTGTTCCATTCATCGATATAGTTCATTTTTACTCTCAAAATAGCAGACTGAATTTCATCAAGACGGCTGTTAACACCAATTTCATCATGGTGATATCTTACAGCACCACCATGGTTTCTCAAAGCAATCATTCTATCTTTTAGATAATCACTGTTAGTGACAGCCATACCGCCATCACCCATACCTCCTAAGTTTTTAGTTGGGAAGAAGCTATATGCGCCAATATCACCAAATGAACCAACTTTTTTACCTTTATATGTAGCTCCAATTGCTTGGCAACAATCCTCAATTACATACAAATTATGACGTTTAGCTATGTCCATTATTGCATCCATATCAGCAGGTTGACCATAAAGGTGAACAGGCATAATAGCTTTTGTTTTTGGAGTAATTTTAGATTCAATTTGAGTTACATCCATGTTGAATGTATCAGGATCAATATCAACAAATACAGGTGTTGCACCAACAATTTCGATAGATTCAGTAGTAGCTACAAAAGTAAATGCAACAGTTATAACTTCATCACCTTTACCTATATCCAAAGCTCTTAAAGCTAAGTGCAAAGCATCAGTACCTGAGTTAAGACCGATAGCGTGTTTTGTTCCTAAATATTGAGCAAATTCTTGTTCCAAAGCTTTTGTGTTAGGCCCTAAAATATAAGCACCAGAACGTAATACATCAACTACAGCTTTTTCAATTTCTGCCCCTGTTTGTTTATACTGTCTTTTTAAGTCAACTATAGGAATCATATAAATCTCCTTCTTCCTTATCCAAATATTCTATTTTTATATTTTAGCACCACTAAAACAACCCTTTATAAAATCTTTACAAGATTAGTATCAAGTTGTTTGTATTTGATTATATTATTTGATAATATTACTCTGTATATATGTAGATTATGGATAAAAGAAATGTCTGAGTTTGAAATGCCTAGAAAAGTTAAAAACCCTAAAAAAAATAGCCCAATAAAACAACTTTTTGTTATGTTGTTTTCATTTATGCTAGCTGGCTTTATTGGTGTAAATTTATATTTAACATCATTGCCACCAATACAACATTTAGAAGATTTTAAACCAAATGTTGTAACTAAAATTTATTCTGCTGATGGTGAAGTCATAAAAACTTTCACAGCATACAAATTTGAAAAAGTAGAAATTAAAAATGTACCTGACAACATTAAACATGCAATCATCGCAACAGAGGACAAAAATTTCTATCACCACAGAGGCTATGACCCTATTGGTTTAGCTCGTTCAATGGTTGTAAATATATCAACAGGAAGCTTTTCTCAAGGTGCTAGTACAATAACACAGCAATTAGCGAGAATCTTGTTCTTAAGCAATGAAAAGACATTCGATAGAAAAATAAAAGAATTCATTGTTGCTGCAAGAATTGAAAAAACAATTTCAAAAGATCAAATTCTTGAAATGTACTTAAACAATGTATATTTAGGATCAGGCGCATATGGTATAGCAGGAGCTGCACAAATTTACTTTAACAAACCATTAAAAGATTTAACTCTTGCTGAAGCAGCTTTAATTGCAGGTTTACCTCAAGCACCTTCTGTATATTCGCCATATAACAACAAAAAACTTGCAATCGAAAGAAGAAACCAAGTTTTAGGCAGAATGTATAAAATGAGATATATAACAAGACAAGAATATGAAGCAGCAAAAGAAGAGAAGCTTCATCTAAATCCAAATCCTGATATATATTCATTAAACAGAGCTCCATATTTCGTTGATTATGCAATGAAAGAGTTAGAAGAATTAGGCTTTGATGAAACAGAAATTTCACAAGGTGGATATAAAGTTGTTACGACACTAAATTATAAAGCACAAAAGGCAGCTGAAGATGCTGTAATTAGACATTTGGGCTCTGGTGGAAAAAATCAAGCGGCAGTATTTTCATTCTCTCCAATCACAGGAGAAATCTTAGTATACATTGGAGGGAAAAATTACAATAAAAGCCAATATGACCGTATAACACAAGCAGTAAGACCTCCAGGGTCTGCTTTTAAGCCTCTTGTATATGCAGCTGCTATTGAAAAAGGGTGGGGTCCTAACGATATGTTAGAAGATACACCTGTGAATATTAATGGTTGGAAACCTCATAACTATGGTAACAAATACAGAGGACAAATGCCTTTGTTTATGGGATTAATGCTTTCATCTAACGTTATGGCAGCAAGATTAATACAAGATGTTGGAGTTCGCTCTGTTATTGGACTAGCTCGTTCACTGGGTATTACAACACCAATTGAGTATGATATGACAATTGCTTTGGGCTCTAATGGTGTCAAACTTTATGAAATGACAATTGCATATGGCGCATTTGCAAATGGTGGATTCAAAGTCAAACCTTATGCAATTGAAAAAGTAGAAACATCTAGAGGTAAAGTCATTTACCAAGCACCTAAAACAAGAGTAATGAAAGTGCTTAACCTAAATACAGCATCTGTTATTACAGCAATGTTAAAAACAGTTATAGAAAGTGGTACAGGTCGAGCTGCAAGTATTGGGAAACCTGCAGCAGCTAAAACTGGTACAACAGACGACAACAAAGACGCATCATTCTACGGATATACACCTGATGTTGTAACAGGTATTTGGGTAGGTAATGATGACAACACTAAAACTAGTGGAATATATGGTGGTACAATCCCTGCAATGATTTGGAAAGCAACAATGCAAGTTGCTACTGAAAAATTTGGCAATTCTGATTTTGACTACCCTCCAGTAGAACTAAAAAAATCAGCAAAAAATGCGGTAAAAACTATTAATCCTGAAGATGTTTCAGAAGAACCACCAAAACCACAAATGCCAACTGGTGATATTAATGGAGACTTAATCAACAATAATAGTCAACAACAAGTGCAACAACCGGCACAAAATCCTGTATCATTCAACAACACGTTTCTTGATACAACAGCAAAACCTACAAATACACCTCCAGTACCACCCATACCAAGACCATAATAATATATGTAATAACAAAACATTAAAAATGCCGAAATTATAAATTCAAATTTAATTTCGGTATTTTTATTCTAAATATTTTTTCAATATCAATAGAATTTATGAAAATATTAATTAAATACCCGGGCTTTACGTTATCAAAATCAGGAACATTGGGCACAATCCCTAAAATATCAACGTCAGTATATTCTTCAATTAACCTTGGAGCTGTTTTTATTGCTGCATCATTTGTACCTTCTGGATATCTGTTTATTATTACTCCTGCAATATCTAGTCCCATATGTTTTGCTTGGTTAATTGTCAAAATAGTATGATTAATAGTTCCTAGATTTGGCCTTGCAACAATTAACAATGGAATATCAAGTAATTTTGCAACATCAGCCATCATCGTTTCTTTGTTAACTGGAACCATTAGACCACCAGCACCCTCAACTAAAACAACCTCACATGCCTGTCTTAGAGTTTGAAACTCTCTTGCAACTATAGCCGGGTTTATTGACACACCTTCTAATTCTGCAGCTACATATGGTGCAGTAGGTTCTTTTAAAAGATATGTGCACAGTGTTTCAACATAAAAATCCAACTTTTTCACATAAGCTAAATCAGGAGATACAAGAAATCCATTTTTTTCAACAGCGCCACTTTGAAAAGGCTTGTAAACACCAGCTTTATATCCTAATGATTGCATAACAGCAGCTAGACCGGCTGTTATGATGGTCTTTCCAACATCTGTATCTGTACCTGTAACAAATATATTCATTACTTTTTCTTTTCTAGCTTATTAATATATTTCAATAAATCACTTATTTCACGTGGCTTAATATACTTAAACTGACCTTTTTTTAAACCTTGAATGTTTATCGTTCCATGAGAAATTCTTTTTAAAGAAATAACAGGAAATCCTAAAGAATCTAGCATTTTTCTGATTTGTCTGTTCATCCCTTGATATAAAACAATTTGCAAAACTGTATTTTTTCCTTCAAAGTCTATTATCATTGAATCAGCATATGCAATTTTGCCCTCTTCTATTTCTATACCTTTCGCCATTTGCAAAAGATGTTGCTGATTCATTTTACCTTCGGCAGTAACTCTATATACCTTTGGAATTTTAACAGAAGGATGAGTCATTTTATTTATAAAATCACCATCATTTGTCATTATCAAAAGTCCTGTTGAATCTTTATCTAATCTACCAACAGGTTTTAAATCTTTAACTTCCTCAGGAAGAATATCATATATAGTTTTTCTTCCCTTCTCGTCACTCATTGTTGTTATATATCCAGCAGGTTTATAATACTTGATATAAACAAAACTTTTCTTCTGTAATGGTTTATTATTAACAGTTACCTTGTCTTTGGAAGAAACAGAAAAACCTAATTCTGTAATAATTTTGCCGTTAACTTTAACAACTCCAGACTCAATGAGCTCATCAGCCTTACGCCTTGAGCACAAACCGCTTTGAGCAATATATTTATTCAGTCTTACCATATTATTTTTCTTCTTGAACATAGATTAATCATGAATAAAAAAGCAAGAAAATGCAAGATTCGACCACAAAATTATTTTTTGTTAAAATTCTTCTTAACAAAGGGATTTTTTATGGAAGCAAAAAACACATTAAAAAATGAATACAAATCTTTGCTTTTCATAATGTTGATCTTCATAATAAATATCGTTTTATTCAAATATAAAATGATAAACCTTTATACAGATTTTGGAAAAGAAATTTTTTATTGCGAATCAATTTCTAAAGGAGAAATTTTATACAAAGATTTGTTTGTTCTATTTGGGCCTTTTTCTTATTTATTTAACGGATTAATTTTTAAGTTTTTCGGATCTAATTTATTTAATTTGCTGACTTTAGGAATAATTAATTGTCTTTCTATAATTATTTGTTTTTATTTTATTTCGAGAAACTTTTTAAACAAAATACTATCAACATTAATAACAATATTCATAATTTGTAGCTGCTGCTTTAATCAAGAGTTAAATAACTATATCACACCATATGCATATGCGATGGTATATGGAATCAATGCTTGTTTTATCTCAATTCTTTTATACATAAATTACATGAACAACAAAAATAATACTTTATTTTTGTATTTGTCTTTTTTATTTTCAGGTATTGCGTCTTCTTGTAAATATGAATTTTTAGCATACTCAATTTTGATCATTCTATTCACAATATTTCAAAAAGAAAAAACTAAAAACTTAATTATTTCTGTTTCTTCCATGGGTATAGTTCCTTTATTCCTTTTTAGTTTTTTATTTATACAAGGTCTAACAATCAATGATTTCTTTAAGTATCTAAAAACATTAATGAATTTTTCATCAGCCCAAGACCTATCCCAGTTCTACACCGGAACATTTTATTTTTCTTTTCAGTATTTTGGAATTTTGTTAAAATCGTTATTCGTATTTTTAATTATATCTATTTTCATATTTTGCTTTTTCAAATTCTCAAATTCGCTATCAAATAAAAAGAAAATAATTTTATATTGCCTTTTTAGTTCAGCATTTTTATGTATTTGTTTTATTTTTGAAAAATATTTTACTGATTATATCTTTTGTTTTTTACCAATTGTAGTTTCTTTATTAGCATTGATAAAAGCAAAACAAATATTACAAGATAAAAAACTTTTGTTTTTAGTGATTTCTAGTCTTTGTATATCCATAAAATCATATTTTTTCCTTGCAATGAATTTATATGGAAGATATTTTCTTCCGCTGTTAATTGTAGTTTTTTGTATACTTACAACAAATTTATATTGCGAACACAACGAGGACAAAAAGCATCTAAAAAGCTATTTTATATTGATTTTATCAGTTTTGATTATTATAAATTTTGGATCAAATTTGACCACTATGTCTTTAAAAAATAGCTTAATAAAAACAACAAACGCAAAAATTTTAAGCTATGAAAAAGACGCAAAAATTTTCAACTACCTAATTTCTTATATTGAGCAAAATACAAACAAAGAAGACAAAATAATAATTCTACCAGAAACTCCTATATTAAACTTTCTAACACAAAGAAAATCTGACAATTATTATAACTATTTTGTACCAGCTCTTTTAAAAAGCTACAACGAAGATAAGGTAATAAAACATTATCAAAATATGCCCCCAGACTATTTCTTTATTTTTTCTTCTCCAAATGATAAAAACTCACTTTGCAATGGTTATGGATATAAATTATGCGGCTGGATAAAAACAAATTACCAGCTTGTGCAAGTTATTCAAGCAGATATTATCATTTTAATATTCAAAAAAATATGATATTATTATTAAAATATAGATTAATTTTATGAGGTCTTTTTTTAATGAGATTATCAAAACCACATGAATTGCCTGGGACTCTTATTTGTGTAGAAGGAATTGACGGTTCTGGTAAATCAACACAACTTGCAATTTTAAGAGATTGGCTAAAATCAAAAAACTTAGATGTTATATTCACAGAATGGAATTCATCTGATTTAATCTCTCAAACGACTAAAAAAGCAAAAAAGAAAAATCTTTTGAGCCCTAGAACATTTAGTCTTCTTCATGCAGTGGATTTCGCTGATAGATTAGAGCAAATTATCATTCCTGCTTTAAAGTCAGGTTTCATTGTTCTAGCCGATAGATATGTTTACACCGCATTCGCTAGAGATGTTGCAAGAGGTGTAGATAAAGACTGGGTAAGAAACATGTACGGTTTCGCTGTTAAACCGGACTTAGCATTATATTACAGCATTTCAGCAGAAATCTCCCTTGAAAGAATTTGTGCAAACCGTGCGCCTTCTTTTTATGAAGCAGGTATGGATTTAAAGCTGAGCAATAATCCTTATAAAAGTTATGTAATCTTCCAAAGCAGAGTCAACGAAGAATATGCAAATATGGTAGATGAATTTGGTCTTGTTAAAATTGATGCAAATAACACAATTCATTCAAAACAAGTTCTTTTAAGAAAATACGTTACAGAACTTTTGAGTAAAAAAGGAATAAATCTATAATGGAAAACACTTGTGGTAATAATCATAAAGGTCTTTTGGTTGTAATAGAAGGAACAGACGGTTCTGGCAAATCAACACAAATTCAACTTTTAAAACGTTGGATTGAAGATAAATGTTATGGTTGTATGGTATCAGAATGGAAAACATCAAGACTAATAGCTAATGTTATTGATGATGCAAAAGACAGAAACTTGTTAAATGCTACGACATTTAGTCTTTTATATGCAGCAGATTTTGCTGACAGATTAGAGAACACAATCATTCCTGCTCTAGATTCAGGATTTGTAGTTTTGTTAGATAGATATACCTACACTGCATTTGCAAGAGATGTTGTAAGAGGACTAGACATAGAATGGGTAAAAAAACTTTATAATTACGCACCACAACCAGATTTAGTTTTTTACCTTGATATGCCAATAGATGTTTTACTAAAAAGAGTCATTGGCACTACTGGCTTGGACTACTGGGAATCTGGCCGTGATATCGGATTAAGCACCGACTTTTATGAAAGCTTTAAAATATATCAGGGCAAATGTCTTGAAGAATACAATAAAATGAAATCTGCTTATAATTTTGTAAGTATAGATGGTACACTACCTATTGAAGATATAAACAAAATTATGGTAGAAAAACTTGAACAGTTGTTAAATACAGGTAGACTTGATTAAATTTTCATTACTGTGTAAAAAAAACACAACAAATCATAGAAAAAATACTTTGGTCATGA
>CALUPF010000011.1 GCA_944322545.1 Candidatus Gastranaerophilales bacterium | reverse complement strand
CCCGGACTCTGCCGAAAAAAGCTGACTAAATGTCAGGTTTTTGAGAGGGAGCCGAGCGCAGAATAAGTTAAAAAAATACTAAAACAGTTCATTTTAGGATAATAAAACATAAAAAAATAGCATAGACTGGGTTCGAACCAGTGACCTCCCGGGTATGAGCCGAGCGCTCTGACCAACTGAGCTACTATGCCATGTAAAACTATTATTAAATAAACAATAAAAAATTTCAAACACTTTTTTTACAAATTTAAAATCTTTAAGAAATATAATATTTTTTTAAAATAAGTAACAAAATTTGAGGCAATTTTATAAGAATTAATATCGAAAACCTTACAAATAAAAGCTTAAAAAATTTGCTAACATATTTTCCGTTTGGCATATATTTACAAACATTTTTACAAACTATATATATGTTTTTTTTTAGTTGTTATAAATAAGAAGAACAAATTTTAAAATCGTTGCTACCCCCGAATATTTAAATGGAATTATTGAAAGGCGGAAAAAAATGACACAGCTGATTAAATTCAGAATGCAAAAAAATGAAAAACAATATAAAACTATATTTCTTGGAAAGTTAACACTAGAAAAATTCCAAGCTGAAAAAGAAGTTTTAGATAACATGAATAAAATAGAATTAATGGAATGCTTAGGCCTAAAAGACAAAAAAGGCAAAACAATATATTTTGGTGATATTTTACTTGATGAATCAAATAATACACTGCTAACTCCAGTAATTGAAATCACAAATAACGAACACACCTTATTTTTCAAGCCGTTAAAATTTTTGAATTCAGATATAAATCTAGGCTGCAAGTCAACCTATAGCGAAACACTACTTGTAATAGGAAATATTTACCACAATTCTGAATTGTTTACAGGACTAAAAGAAAAAAATAAATTCATCAATCTCGTAATATCAACATCAAGCAATCCGCAACAAAAAACAACTATATATTTAAAATTGCAAACTCCCATCTACAATTAAATAAAAGTTGCAAGAAAATTAATAAGCAAATAAAATAGAATTATAGACTACTGGAGAGGTGTCCGAGTGGTTTAAGGTGCAAACCTGGAACGTTTGTGTGGGGGCAACTCCACCGGGGGTTCGAATCCCCCCCTCTCCGATTTTAAATCCCCCATACTTAAAATGTAGATTTTTTGATAACAATCATCTGCTTTTTAGCTTTTTAATTTTGAAGTCAATTTTACTTTCAATCATTATCTAATGTAGATTAGAAAAGTCAGATTTCACAGAACTATATTTTACCTAAAAACTCATCCAATGAAATAATGCTGTCTATTTCCTGTGTGTCAATTTTATCTTTGTATATGTATTCATAGGGTTTGTTTTTGTTAAAAAACTTTTTTATAGCCGCAGGAGTCCCATATCTTAAATGCAAAGCATCAATAACAAATTCAAAAAACTTCGCAGGATTTTTGGGCAATTTGTCGTACTTACCGTTTTTATAATTAAAAAATTTATTTTGGTTTCTTATAAATAATTTTTTTAAATCCAAGTTCTTTGTCGATATCTTCAAAACAACACTATCACCACCTGAACTGGTATGTTCTATTAACATATCTCGAAGATTTTCATTATTAACAGA
Source organism: Candidatus Gastranaerophilales bacterium (assembly GCA_944322545.1). GTDB lineage: Bacteria > Cyanobacteriota > Vampirovibrionia > Gastranaerophilales > Gastranaerophilaceae > Limenecus. The sequence goes on along the minus strand of CALUPF010000011.1, from coordinate 58,724 downwards.
AGTTTTTGACCATTGATTAATAAAATTTTTTTGTTCAACTGTAAAAACTGCTTGTTTATTAAGAATTCTGTCATAGTTTTGTTTTATTGCGCCATCGCAAAGTATATTGCGGTAATTTTCTTTAGTCGTCAAATGGTATAAATAATCTGGGATATTTCTTCTAAATAAGCATTTTTTATAGAATTCATTTATTTTTCACAAAACCTTTTAATCAAATACTTACATAGTAATAAAATAAAAAGAACAATAAAAATTGCTATCTCACATTTTTGAACTAATACATACTGCTGTTCGTGCAAGGATTCGCTGATTTATGCAGCATATTGGTGAAAATGATATAAGTTTTTTACTTTTATAAGAATTTAAAGCACTAGGTATGTTTCAGATTTAAGGATCTGAGAATAAAAACATTAGTTATATTATATATATTTCAAGCACTAATTTTTTTGAAATCACAAACATCTACTAAATAAATTGTCCACCAACTATTATTAATATTAACAATACAACTATAATAAACAATAAAGACATACCTTTTGAGGTTTGCATAAATGAGCGAAAAGTATGATGACAGTTATTGTCAAGGTAAGAATTAATAGCTTTACCCAATGCTGTTTTTCTCAATTTGTCCTCATTAGGAAACTTAAGTGAAAAATTTGGACATCTTTGAGAAAAATATAAAATATCATATATTTGATCAATAATCATAAAAGTTGGTTCTTGTATTATTGCAATATTTTTTAACTCTTCATCTGAATTGTATTCAATATTTAAATTTAAAGAATTTAAGTAATACTTATTAGATATAACACTAGCATTAATTAAAAACTCCACTGATTTTATGTCACTATAATCTATTTTAAATTTATGCGAATTCTCACAAACAACAACGCCTTCATTAGAAAATTCCAAATACTCAACACTTATTTGTCCCAATTTTGTGAAGGTATTATAAAGATTAACATTGTTAAATGTTTGAAAAGTAATAACCCAAAACATAATTGCTAAAAAAATGAGAGTTATTATCAAAACAAATCCCCATCCACCCATTACTGAATAGACAGAACTAAAACCTAGTTGTGCAATAAAATATACAAAATAAATGCTCGCTAAAGAAAATAACAACGCTATAATAAAATACATAACGACTTGAAAATCAAATTTTGTAGTCTTATATTTGCTATTTCTAACCCTTACTTTTTTATGCATACAATTTAATCCTATAAACTAACCCTAAAAAACCTGCATACGCTTACAAAATCTTATTTTACCTTGTATTTTTATTTTAGCAAATAAATTCATCAGTATTGTTTGTTTATATTTTAAAACTTAAAAAATCAAATTGACTACGTTTTCGATAAACCTATGAAAATTGTTTTTTTTTAACATACATTTTTACGTATAAAACAAAATAAAAACTGCTAATAAATAGCAGTTTTTATTTTACTAAATTCAAATCAACATTCTACCAAAATTTCCAAATTGGTTTAGCAGCTTTTGCAGCATCCTCAGTTGATTTAATTGAAGCTTTTGAAAGATCGTCTATAATTTTTTTACTTTTAGCTTTGTTATTATAGTATTCTGTTCGTCTTTGTTGGACAAACTCTTCATAATTATCCTTTTCTGCTTCAGTTTTAGGATAGTGAAGTTTTAGTTTGTAACCTTCTTTGAACCAAGGCAAATCTTTTTTATGTCCAGCATCAAAATTATAACCCTCAGGAATTAAAGGTTTTCCTGTTTTTGGATCTTTCATATCTCGCAATTGATCTCGCAAATCTTGAGCAGTTAATCCAAGTCTATAGCCTAAAGCATCTATATAATTATCATTCGCTGTTATTACTACTTCTCTAGCTGGCATCATTTTAGGAATTTTAGGATTAGTATGTTTTTTGCTGGCTTTAGGAGCAACATCGCCAGTTCCTTGTGGTGCTGAAGAAAAAACTTCAGGTTTAGATGAATCAGCTGAAGCTGCACCTGATGATTTATAACTAGCTGGAATTTCAAAATTTGAACTAACTGTTAAACTCATAAAAATATATCTCCTCTATAAACTCGTATATTATCTAAAAGTTTTTTTTAGAAGGAATATTGACTTTTTATGTTATTTTTTTAAGTAATGTTAACATTTAAGCAAGATTATTTTGAAAAAATAATCTCTATTTCATCTTATTCATTGGATTCCACGTATCTTTTAAATTATTTTCCATAAGATTTTTATAAAAAGTCTCTTTATAATCCAACAAGTCCAATTGTTGTTTTAATTCAGCCATTTTTTTCAATGCATTATTTTTAGTTTCCTTAATAATCTCAAATCTTTCAGGAATAGTTGAATCACCAATAATACATAAATCTATATACTTTTTAATAGCCTTATTTTCAGTGCCAACAGAACGTAAGCATTTCACAATTTTGACCCACTCAAGATCACTTTCTGTGAACTGTCTTATATTATTTTCATCTCTTTTTACAAAAGGAAAAAAACCGCATTTTGCCCAAAAACGCAAAGTATGCTCTGACACATCCATTTTTTGAGAAACTTCTTTTGTTGTGTACATATACAATCTCCGTTTTTACAAAAATATGCCCTGAATAAATCAGGGCATATCACAAATGTTTATTTTAATGTTTTTTGAATATCTTCTACAATAAGTTCTTTAGTTAAGTGGTAACGATTGTACAACTCATTTAAAGGTACTCTATCCGTAAACTCTTTTTTAGCACCAAAATTAAGAACTTTCATTTCAGAATTGCCGTAGAATCTTGAAATCTTTTCACCCAAACCACCATCTACGACACCATCTTCTAGTGTTATCACAAGAGTATGATCTTTTTTCAAAGAATTTAAAAGCTCTTCATCTACACCTGTTAAAAACTTAGGATTAATCAAAGTTGCATCAATTCCTGTTTGTTTTTTTAATTCTTCTTTAACTTGAGAACCTAACTTAAAGAAATTACCGGCAGCAATAATAGCTACTTTTTGTCCTTTTTCAACCACTTCGTATTTATTCAATTTTGAATAATCAGTAGTATCTTTTTTACCTGTTGAAACCAACTCACCAGCTGGAACTCTTATAAATACAGGATGATCTTTTTGCGTTAAAGACCAATCTAACATAGCTAGATATTCTTCTTTATTAGTTGGTGATAGATAAACAATGTTTGGAATATTGCTTATCAAAGGAATATCAAAAGTACAAAGATGTGTCATATCTGCATTTGAAATTCCACCCCAGTAAATAAGTATTGTGGCTGGAGAATTATTTAACGCTAAATCTTGTGACATTTGATCATAAGTTCTTTGAACAAACGAACTCATCAAAGCTAGAACAGGCTTTGCTCCGTTTGTTGCCAAACCTGAAGCATACGCAATAGCGTGTTCTTCAGCAATGCCAACATCAGTGTAATTAGAGCCCATTTTTTCTCTGAAATCAGGAGTGAATCCAAAAACCCCAGGAGTTGCAGCTGTTATTGCAACAACTGGTTCTTTTTGAGATTTCATTTTCAACAAATAATCTGTTGTAACAGAATTATAAGTTTCTACATTTGCGCCATTGTCTTTTTTATCCATAAATCCAGGCAACTGCCAATGGTAAGTTTCTTTGTCTTCAACAGCAGGCTCATAGCCTTTACCTTTTAATGTATGAATATGAACAACTGTCGGATGAGTTGTATCTTTAACTTTTTCAAAAGCTTTTATCAAGGTTTCTATATCATTACCTTCTTCCACGTAGTAATAATCAAAGCCCAAGGCTTTAAACACATTGTTTTGAGCTTTACCTTTTGTTTCTCTTAGTTCAGCAAGGTTTTTATATAAACCACCTTGGTTTGGAGCAATAGACATTTCATTATCATTCACAATAATAATCATATTTGTTCCTAAAACTGCAGCGTTGTTAAAACCTTCATAAGCTTCACCGCCACTTAAAGAGCCATCACCAATTAATGCTATCACATTATATTTTTCATTTTTCACATCTCTTGCTTTAGCTAAACCGGTAGCAAGACTGACAGAAGTAGATGTATGGCCTATAACAAAATGGTCATGAGGACTTTCTGCTGGATTTGAATAACCTGTGATTTTTGAGTACATCTCAGGATCGAAAAATCCTGCTTTTCTTCCTGTCAGCATTTTGTGAGGATAGACCTGATGAGAAACATCAAAAACTATCTTATCTTTTGGTGAATCAAATACATAATGCATTGCAATAGTCGCTTCAACTATACCCAAATCTGGACCTAAGTGACCGCCTATTGTATTTACTCTTTTTAAAATTCCATTTCTAATATCCTGTGCTAAAGCTTCCATTTCTTTTTTTGAAAGCTTTTTAACATCTTCAGGACTATCTACTTTATTCAATACTGTCATTAATTGTTTCTCCTTTTTATTTTTCAAAACAGCCACGTCATTTGACTTTGCATAAGACATTGTTCCTTGAACAAACGCCATTATTGCCAAAACAGCAATTAACTTTTTTATCACTGTAAAAACTCTCCATTAACTACCACCAACTTAATTATAAAATAAATATTACAGCTTTAGAGTAACTATCAGTCAAGATAATTTGTAAAAATTTTATAACATATTAAAATTCACTAACAAAATAATAAATTCTCAAACTTTGTACTATTACACTAGCGATTAAGGAAACAATTCATGAATATTACTCCGATTCACTCTTTTTATAATGTTAAACTAATCAAAAAAAATAACGAGCAAAAACAAGAATCTACACAAACAACCTATACAACAAATCCAAATTTTGAGCTGAGAGCAAAATTTAATGACCACTTACTATCATTTGGCGCACAAGTAGATAAAGGTCTTGGAAGATTTTATGAAACAAACAAGGATAGAATGCCAATAACCGTATACAGATATGTAAGCTCAATTGAGGACAAATCTCGTTTAACCCCGCTAGAAGCACAACAAAGAGCATTTTCTAAACTCAACGATGCAAAAACTATCCAAGATATAAAACAAGATTTTCCAGACGAAGAGCTATTTAATGAGCTGACAGAAGCCTCTAAAACTAAAGCTAAAAGAGGTATTTTACAATCAGTAAAAGAAAATGAAGAACTTCTAAAATTATCTGATCAAGGTATTTTAAAAGACAAAAGTGATTTAACAGTATACCTTGTGAAAAAAATATTCCTCGAAGGAAAAACAATTGATGAAATTAATGAAGATTTGGAAAATGATTTAGACGAAGACTTCAAAGCAGATTTTAAATTTAAAAACAAAGACAAAGAATCAGAATCGAAATATGTATATGGATCAACCCTAAAAGCACTTGGCATAAAAACACCAGCTTTTGAATATCAACAATCACTTAGATATACTCGTGCAGGCTATTCTGATGCAGTAGGAGAAAGCATAAAAAAAGGTCTTAGAGAGTTTTGGGATTCTTTAGATGATGAAGAAAGAACAGCTAAAGCTAAAAAATCTGTCGAAAAATTTGAAAACTGGTGGGATAGCATACCTTTGAATAAAAAACTTGAAATGATTGCTGATGATGTGTCATCAGAAGAAATGCTTAAATCATTCAAAAAAACTCAAAAATCTGAAGAAAAAACAAAAGCACAAACAGAAACAAAAACATTACCAGAAGAAAAAGATAAAACAACAAGAAAACATGTAAAAGTTGGATCTGATAAGCTATCAAAAGACGAGTTATTCAAAAAATGGGCAACAATCCAACTCAAAAACTATGAAGCAAGTCTGACAGAAGCAGAAAAAGATTCTTTACACATAAAAAGAATGCAAAGATTGACCACAAGATGGTCTAGTATGTCACCAGAAGAAAGAACCGACTACATTTCAAAAATGAAAGCCGGTTCAGAACCGCTTCGTTACACGATGATTGATGCTTGGAACCATAGCACTGACTTAATCAAAGAATTATCTATACACCTAAAAAAGAACCAAATTTTCAAACCTGCTGATCTTTTATATTCAACCCAAGAGTTCAGCCAATTCCAATCACAGGTTATGTCTGAATTTTGGGCAGAGCATCAAAATTATGCAGCAGAGCTTGGTGAAAAAATCATTGAATCACAAAATAAAATTAAAGAAGCAATCGAAAGTGGAACCTTTGAAGCTCTCAAAAAACAAATTATGAGAGACAAAAACCAACGTATAAAAGAAATGAACGCTTTCAATGCACAACCAAATAAGATAGCAAAAAAAGAAAAAAATATAGAAGAAAATGAAAAACCTTATGTAAAAGAGTTCAAAGAAGCTTATATGAGAACCTTAGGTCACAGATTGAAAGTTTTACCTAATGAATATATAGATGACTTTATGGATGTCATAGCAAATGATATGGATGAAGAACAAATAAAAACCTGGACAAAAAATCTTAATGGAGAAAAAATTACACCAGAAGAACAAAAAATCCTTCAAAGCATAACTCAAACAGAATCTGTAAGAGGTGCAAGAATTAACAGAGCAATAGAAGCTGCTGGCGCAACTATACTTTATGAATGTACTAGAAATCCAGAAGTCTTTTTAATGTCTCACTCAGACGTAAAAACAGCTTTATATAAACTTGATAAAGGAGATAATCCGATTGAACTTGGATCACTAAAATACAATAGATATTTCCAAATCCCCGTAATAAAAAACAAATTTTCGAAAGAAAGACTATCTAATTTATACAGACAGTTTAAAGAAGATATAACTCCAAATGAAACAAATGAAATTGTGGATTATTATTTTACAAATTATAAGACATATGACCAAAAACTTAATGAAATTATCCAAAATTCTTGTGTTCCAATAACTATTAATGGAAACAATGTAAAAGAGCTTAAAGAATATCTTAGTCTTTATGGAAAATCTTTGTCCATAATCTTTTCTGAAAAAAGCGAGTATCCCAAAGCTGTAAAAAAAGCATTTTATGAAAAACTCAAAGCAAATGCACCAGCTTCACTCAATAAAAGCTTTGAATATTGCTTTTTTGAAAAACAAGATGCTTTTGAAAAGGAAGAAAAAATCAAAGCTATTTCATACCTATACCAAAATAGATTCTATTTTGTTCCTAGAAAATATTTAAATGCATACTGCAAAGAAATGGCAAAAGAATTAAGAAATATAGATTCAATGAATATTTATGATATTTTCGAAAAACAAGTTTGTACAAAAAGAAAAAATACAAATGAAAATCACAAACTAACACTAATTCAAAAAGCAACCATGTCTCCATTAGCAAAATACACAATACTCATCACCGAACAAGCGCTTGCAGATGCTTTGTATGAAGCAACCGGCGATGTCAGTGTATATCAGATGGAAATTGAAGAACTTTGTGACAATATAGAGTTATTTAACTTAGTTAAAAAATTCCCATCTGAACCAAGAAACTACACTTCTCAATCGCAAGAAAAGCCTATATCTTTAGTTGCAAAGAAAAAAATAAATACAACAACTATTGAAAAAAGAATAAGAGAATACACAGAAGAAGTTACACAATGGCTAGATGAAAACAAAAAATCACCAGAAAATCTTTATGCAGAAGATTTACTATACATCCTAAACCCAGACGAAAATATGCCTGAAAAAGATGCTGCTGTGTCTGCAAGAATGAAAAAATATGCGCTAAACTTAAAATAAACTATTTAGCACCAATTAAATCTAATATCGCATTGATGATAGTCAATGGGTGAGCAGGACATCCAGGGATGTATAAATCAACTTTGTGTTTTTCAAGAAAACTTCTGTCTAACTCTTCAGAATTTTGAAAAACTCCACCAGAAATAGCACATGCACCAACCAAAATAATAATTCTTGGTTCAGAACAAGCTTCAAAAGTATCTTCTAAAGCTTTAGCCATATTTTTAGTGATAGGTCCTGTAATAACAACACCGTCAGCATGTCTAGGTGAAGCAACAAAATCGATACCATATCTACCCATATCAAAGTTTGCGTTTGAACAGGCATTCAACTCCATTTCACAAGAGTTACAGCCGCCAGCTGAAACTTGTCTTAATTTCAAGGATTTTCCGAAATATTTTTTTATAGCTTCACTTGCTTTAATCGGATTAATTTCGCCATTTACAATCAAATCGTTTCTGTCTGAAGCACCAATTTTATGGTTTTTACCAAATTTGATGCCACCATCTTTGCATAAATGTTCACATTCACCACAAAGTGTGCATTTTCCTAAATCAATTTTATAATCATCCAACATTGCTTTAGCAGGACAATTTTGTTGTAACTGCTTCCAATCTGGGCATTTTTCAGGATCTATTGATGGAAGACCTCTAAATCTGTCTTTTGGTGTTGCAGTTCTTATATCTTTTATTAATTGATTCTTTTGTAAAACCTGTGTTTTTAATGTTTCAAACATATCATATCCTTATTCTTACAAATCAAATCCGCAGTATGAAAGGTTAAAACTTTTATTACATACAGGGAAATCTGAAATCTGATTGTTTCTAACAGCCAAAGCCAAGCCAAACCAGTTGTTGAATGAAGCATCTTTTATTTTGTATGTATCAATAAAAGAATTGCTGTCAGTCATAACACAATGACAAATTTCACCTCTCCAGCCTTCTAAGATAGAAAAGACAAAACTGTCAGGTTCTAGATTTAGCGTATATCTTTGTTTTGAAAATTCACCATCTAACTCTGCTAACATATTTTTTATTAACGTTGTAGATTTTTTAATTTCTAAATATCTTAAATAAGTTCTTGCATAAACATCACCTGTTTTGAGAGTTGTTATTTCAAAATTTGAATAATCATCATATATTCTAGCATCAAACTCTTCACCACAAGCTCTTGCAGCCATACCAACAAGACCAATTTCTCTTGCACGTTTTTTACCTACTACACCAGTGTTTTCAAGTCTTGAAACAACTGTTGCGTGACCAAACATTGCCTTTACAGTCTTGTCAGTTCTGTCATTCACCTCATCTAACATCTTTAGAATTTTTTCTCTTATAACATCATCGATGTCATAATTAACACCACCTAGCTTCATCAAGCCTTTTCCAAAACGACTTCCGCTAAGCTCTAGCATTGTATTAATTACAAGAGTTCTTGTAACACCTAAGATATTAGCTGCCATTTGATAAGCTACATCACCAGCAACAGCACCAATATCACCAACGTGGATTGCCATTCTTTCCATTTCCAAAGCAATTAGTCTGATTAGTTTTTCTCTATGTGTTACATCTATGTTAGACAATGATTCCATTGCTCTTGCATAAGCCATTGAATGAGCAATAGTAGAATCACCACAGATAGATTCAGCTAGTTGAATTGAAGGTCTTTTTTTCATCAAAGACTCAACGCCTCTGTGTTGAAAACCTAATTGAATTTCAAGGTGATTTACTCTTTCGCCGTTGCATAAAAATCTGAAATGTCCTGGCTCTATGATACCAGCGTGAACAGGACCAACTGCAACTTCATGTGTTTGCAAATCGTGTGATTTTAAAAATTCATAATTATTGCCATCTTGCTTTCTTACAGGTTTTAAAAACGGATGACCTTCAGGCAATATATTTTCTTCTTCATATATGACTCTTTCAAACATTTGCAAACAAGGTTTTTTAAGAGTCAAAGAAGGATAGCTGCCACCTACATATGTTGTTGTTAAAAAGAGTCTTTTTTCTTTATCATTTGCAAAAATACAATATAATCTATTTTGACCGTTTTCTTTTTTTGCAAAAAGATTTACAACTCTAACATCATAAGAGATTATTTTTTTTGTAAAATTCTCAAAGTCAGTTACAGGAATCTCTGCTCTTTTAATTTTTTGATTATTTTTTATTTCAATTACATCCATAAAGCTGCTCCTGCAATCAAATCATAAATAACTTTAGGACAATACAAACCAAAACCAATCACCGCAGTAAGCAAAACAACCTGTGGTAAATATTTATTGAAACCAAGCTTAACTTTTTCTGTAAGATTTGTATTTCCAAATGCAGTTTTAACAACTGCTCTCATAATGCCGAACATCACCATTGTCAATAACAAGATAAACAAGAAACAAAGAATGTAATGATGTTCAATTATCATTTGTTTAATCATAATGAATTCAGAAATAAAAATTGGAGATGGTGGAATTGCAACAATCAACATTGCGCAAATAACCCATAACCAACCTGTGAATTTATCCTGTTCAATTATTCCTTTAACCTCAGCAACTTCTTTTGTTTTGTATATTTTTAAAACGTTGCCTGAAGTTAGGAAAAATGAAGCCTTAATCAAAGAATGTGCAACTAAATGCATTGCCGCAGCGAAAACAGCTGCACCACCTAAAGCAGTTCCAATTGCAATAATCCCCATATTTTCAATTGAAGAATATGCAAGCATTCTTTTATAATTAGCAATTTTATAAACATAAACAGCAGTTATAAATATAGATAAAAAGCCCATTGCCAAAAGCAAAACTTTAGCAGTGTGAGAAGCACCAGCTAAAACCATAAGCTTGTAGAATCTTAAAATTACAAGAAAAGCTGAATTTAATAGTGTTGCTGACAACATTGCAGATACTGGAGATGGAGCTTCTGCGTGAGCATCCGGCAACCAAGAATGAACCGGAGCCAAGCCAACTTTTGTTCCGAACCCTATTAAAATAAATATAAATGATAATTTTAACCAAAATGGATTAATTTTATCAGCATGTGTGTATAAATCAGTGTAAGCTAATGAATTAACTCCATCACATCCGATTAAAAGCAAAATTATACCGACAAATGCAAGTGAAATACCGATTGAACATAAAAATACGTATTTCCAAGTTGCCTCTAAAGAGTTTTGAGTTTTGTGCTGCATAATTAAATAAGCACTGGTCAAAGTTGTAGCTTCAACAAAAACCCAAGTCAAACCTAAGTGACTACTCATTATTGCACCTGTCATAGACAAAAAGAACAAAGTGAAAATTGTGTTATATTTCCAATCTTGTTTTCCTTGATAAACTATAACTGCACCCGTAACAATGACGAGTATTATCATAAATAATAAATTTAAACTATCCAGTGCAAAAAATTTACTCATCTTCCTCACTCTCACTGTCTTTTAAATTACACAAATGACATACTCCAGGGTTTTCGTAGATTGAGCCGATTTCTCCAATTAACAAACCTAAAATGAATACAGCGATAAAGACATCTAACAAAACACCAATGTTAACCAACCAAGGCATTTCTTTTGCAACTGATAAAGAAAGCAAAAAGATTCCGTTTTCTAACATTGCAAACCCAATTACGTGAGTAAGAAGTCTTTTTTTAGTTGCTATAAACAAAAAGCTTGTAATGATAGTCGAAATAGAAATCCCAAAATAAAGATTTGAGATATTTTTCATATAATCACTGTGTATATTAGCTATTAAAAATCCTGAGAACAAAATGAACGTAGAAATAACAAGCGTATAAAAATTAGGGAATTGAGGATTGTTATCTCTTTTTATATTGTTCTTTTTAGAAACTTTTTCCAAAAACCAAGGGATCATAACCGCTTTTACAACAAAAGTTTCTAAAAGCAAAAACGCAATCCCTGCTATATTTGCATGATGATGAGCAATCAAAGTAATTAAACAAAGAATAATCCCTTGAAGCTTTAACATATTTATCTGCGCCATAATACGGCTTGAACTAGCCATATAAAGCATTGACACGCCAAATAAAACTATAAATAAATTAATCATTTAAAAACGTCCTCCGTGCATAATCAAAAGAACGAGAGCCATAACTATCAATGCAACGGCAATCATTGTGAACGTATATTCAATTATGTGAGTTAATCTTATTCTTGCGCCTATTGATTCAATAGTAGCAATTAAAAATGCAATAAATAAAATAACAAGCAATGATGCCCATAAGTATTGAGGACAAATAATTGCAGCAATTAAAGCTGAGAATAAAAGCATCTTTAATGCACTAGCATAATGAATGAACGCTAAATCAACGCCTGAGTTATCCAAAACCATAACCTCATGAATCATAGTCAATTCAAGGTGAGTTTTAGGATCATCAATAGGAACTCTTGAACCTTCTATTAAAATCATCATAAAAATAGCAAATACAGCTAGTATCGCAATCAACATAACAATTTCATTTTTTGACTGTAAAAGTCCGAATATACTCAAAAATGAATAATGTCCGCTTAATGCAGCTAATGAACCGATTATTATGAAAAATGCAGGTTCAACAAATGAAGTGTAACTAACCTCACGTGATGCGCCCATTCCTTCAAAACTAGAACCTGTATCCATTGCTGCAATAACTGAGAAAAATTTGCCCAAAGCTAAAACATATGAGAATAGAATAAAATCTCCTTCAAAATGAAATAGCGTAAGTAACACTGCAGCTATGATAGTACAAGCCAAATTAATTGACGGTGCTATTTGAAAAACAAAAGAACTTGTATCACTTATCACTTCACCTTTTTTTATGAGTTTAAAAAAGTCATAATAAGGTTGGAAAATTGAAGCACCTTGTTTTCCTACATATATAGCCTTCATTTTATTAATCAAACCAATGAAAAAGAAAGGTAAAATTAAAACTATCAAAAACATCATTAGATTTTACCTCCAATCAAAAGTGCTATAGCCAATACAAGGAACACTACACCATAAATCAAATATTTTTGAGTATGTCCGCTTTGAATCCAATAAAACTTAGAAATTATGAACTCATCAACTATAACTATTGGCTTAACAATATAATATTCAAATAAATCAAAGATTCTAGACTTGAATGAAGTTTTTTGAGGGAACAATTCTTTAATTTGAGTGAAATGCAACTCTCTAATAAAGAATGGTGTCAAAAATCCTAAAAATGGTCTTGTGAAAGAGTTAGCGCTATATTGAATTTTTGCTGAAGGGAATTGATAACCACAACCCCAAGTTTCTCTTTTTTCAACTTTTTTATTTTTCAACAACAACGCTCTCAAGCCTAAAACAGCAGCTATAACTACGAACAATGAAATATTGAATGTAGAAATAACAGCTAATAACTTATGAGGCATAATCACATTGACATAATTCAATACTGGAAATGCTGCGATATTCACAAACATCTGTGGGAATAAACCAATTACCAAAGCACAAAAAGCAAGTACGTATATTGGTAATAACATCACAGAAGGAACATCATTTTCAACGTGTTCAGCTTTTTCTGTTCTAGGAGAACCTAAGAAAATAATGCTAAACGCATTAGTGAATGCAATCAATGCCATAGCACCGACAAATGCAAGTATACCAATAGCAGCAACCATCACTGTAAATAAGAAATAGTTGTGACTAGAAAAGCTATTCAAAAATCCAAGATAAATCAAAAACTCACTTATAAATCCATTGAATGGAGGCAAAGCACTAATGGCTATAGATCCTAACAAAAATGCTAAAGCAGTACCTTTCATTGGATGAACCAAACCGCCGAGTTTTTCCATATCTTTTGTATGAGCCTGAGTATAAACAGAACCGGCTGTGAAAAACATAAGTGTTTTAAATATTGAGTGATTCAATATATGCATGAAACATCCAAGAAAACCTAAAACACACATTACATAGTTTCCATAAGCCAATCCTAACATTCCAACAGCTAGGCCAGTTATAATAATACCTATGTTTTCTATTGAAGAATAAGCAAGCATTTTTTTGTAGTTTCTTTGTGCAACTGCATATAAAATTCCAAAGAAAGCTGACAAAAGACCTATTATTAAAACACAATATGAAATTGTAATTGTTGGTCTTCCTGTGTAAAACAACATTCTGAGAATTCCATATATACCTGTTTTAATCATCACACCAGACATCAAAGCTGAAATATGAGTAGGTGCAACAGGGTGCGCTTTTGGAAGCCAAGAATGAAGTGGAACAATACCTGCTTTGATTCCAAAGCCAATAAACATAATTGCAAAAACAAGCTCACTGATTTTGCCATTGAATGAAGCAAAATCTAAACTGCCTGTTTTTAAATACATAAGGATAAAACCAACAGTCAAAAACATAACACCAACGTGCATTGTAATTAGATAGTTGATGCCAGACTGTCTCACTTCTTTTTCTTCATTCTCAAATATCATTAATAAGAATGATGAAAAACTCATCAATTCCCAACTGATTAGGAAGAAAATAATATTTTGAGAAAGAGTAACTAAGATCATTGAAACAATGAACAAGTTAAATAAAAATAAGTGAGAACCTATTTTTTTACCCTTTTCAATATATGGAGCAAGATAACTTTTAGAATAGATAGTGCCTAAAAAGCCTATTCCAGCAATTATCAAAATAAAGAATGCACTAAGCGAATCCAATCGGAAAATTGCATTTTTAACAAGCATTCCCATCCATAATGAAGATTCAACGACCGCATTGTTCGCCAATACGAACATAACTGGCATTGCCAGCAGTGCTGCCGCAACAAAATTTGTGATAATTAGCAGGTTACATTTATTTTCTTCTTTTAAAAACAACTGTAAGATGCCACCGATTGTGTAAACCCAAATGGCTGATGTTATTAATGTCATAATGTAATTAATTATGAAACTAAAAAAATGAAAATCAAGCACTAATTTAAAAAAATTTTTTTCGAAAAAAGAAGTTGCCTGAGAAAATTTTAGTACTAGAATAAAACTGCACGAAAAAACATGCGAAAAATACACTAGAAAAAAGGAAACAAAAAATGACAGAAACAATTGAAAAACAGCAAACAGAACCGGAAGGTTTTGTTTCTCCGAGTGGTGTTGCACACCAATTTAGCGATTCAGTTATGCCAACAAAGGCTAACTACAAAAAAACAAAAACTTTCGCTCTTGCAATCGCAGCAGGTGCATTGATTGCATTCGGTGCTCAAGTTTCACTTACAGTTATGACTGGTACTGCTGAAAACCTAAGCTGGGGATTGGCTAAACTTATCGGTGCAATTACATTCTCAACAGGTCTTATGATGGTTGTATTAACAGGTGCAGAATTGTTCACTGGTAATACAATGATGACATTCTCTGTTATTGAGAAAAAAACTAGCATCTGGAAATTGATCAGAAACTGGTCAATTGTATACGTAGGAAACTTCGTTGGTTCAGTTTTACTAGCTGCTTTAATTTATTACTCAGGCTGTTCTCACAACGCTCATGAAGCTTTAGGTGTTATGGGATTACAAACAGCTTATACAAAAGTTAACTTAAGTATTGTTGAAGCTTTTGCAAGAGGTATTCTTTGTAACTGGTTAGTATGCTTGGCTATATGGATGGCATCTTGTGCTAAAGATGTTGTAGGAAAAATCTTCGCAATATTCTTCCCAATCACAACATTCGTTGCTTCAGGATATGAACACAGTATTGCTAACATGTATTTCTTAACTAACGGTATATTCCTTAAAAACACTGCAGCAGTTGCAGCAGCTTCAGGATTAACTCAACAACAATTAGCAACAATAAGCGTAAAGTCAATGTTTTTAAACAACCTAATTCCAGTAACTTTAGGTAACATTGTAGGCGCAATCGTATTTGTTGTACTTCTTTTCTGGGTTGCATACCTAAGAGATGAACACATCAGAGAAAAAGAAGAACAAAACCAAGGAAATAACTAAACTCTTAAGAATTTAAAAACTCAAAAAAGTTCTTGAATGCATTTTGTCCCTGAACATCACGTTTAAAGACACCACAGCATTCAAGGACTTTTTTAAATACAAGCCCTGTTTCTGTTTTTATAATCTCATCGATATTGTCTTTATTTATATCTGAATATTTTTGTTTAATTTCATTTACCCACTGATAATGTTTTTGGAGCTTTTCATTATTTTCTATATCTTCATTTTCTAATGTTGCCGTTTTTAAAAGCGCAAACTCTTCTTTCAATCTTGCAGGCAAAACAGCAAGTCCCATGACCTCGATCAAACCAATATTTTCTTTTTTAATATGGTGCAATTCTTTATGAGGATGAAAAACGCCTAATGGATATTCTTCAGTAGTAATATTATTTCTTAAAACCAAATCGAGCTCATAAAGTCCATCTTTTTTAGATTTTCTTGCAATAGGTGTAATTGTATTATGAGGTTCTCCATTTGTTTCAGAAAAAACAAACACAGTCTCATCAGAATATGAACGCCATTTTTTTAACACATAATCTGCAAGCTCAACAATTCTTGAGCTATCTTCATGTCTTAGTCTTATAACTGACATCGGCCATTTTACAATACCAGTTTCTACGTCATCAATGCCATTGATAGTAAAATGTTTTTCAATTTCAGCTCGTTCCATTGCAAATTCATATCTACCACCTTGAAAATGGTCATGGGACAAAATTGAACCACCGACAATAGGCAAATCTGCATTAGAACCAACAAAATAATGAGGGAATTGTTTTATAAAGCTAAACAATTTCTCAAAGGTAGAGCGATTTATCTCCATAGGAATATGTTTGCTATCTAAAACTATGCAATGCTCATTGTAATAAACGTATGGAGAGTACTGAAATCCCCATTTTTCACCACAGATTTCAATAGGAATTATTCTATGATTTTGTCTGGCTGGGTGATTCAACCTGCCAGCGTAACCTTCATTTTCCAAGCATAACATACACTTTGGATATCCGCTTTGTTTAGCAGATTTTGCCGCAGCAATAGCTTTTGGATCTTTTTCTGGCTTTGAAAGATTTATTGATAAATCCAAATTTCCATATTCTGTTTCAACGGACCATTTTATGTCCTTACAAATTCTATAACGTCTGATATAATCTGTGTTTTGAGAAAACTCATAATACCAATCAGTCGCTGAAACTGGAGATTTTTGATATAGCTCAAAAAACTTACACTGAACATCAGAAGGCAATGGAGTCAAACAGCCCATGAGTTTTGTATCCAACAAATCTCTATGCACAACAGTGTTTTCAATAAGCCCTTTTTCACATGCATAATCTAAAATAGCTTTTAAAATATCTTCTAGATTACTAAAATCGTCGACCTGCGGATTTGTATATTCATCTAACGCTAATGTTTCTAAAATCCTGTTTGTGACAAAAATCTCATCTTCTTTTTTAACAAGATTTTTAGACATGCCATATTTTACAAGCTTTTTTACGTATTCATCAATCATAAATTCACACCTGATTCTATAAAACTATGCGATTTGTATTCCACCTAAAGGTCTTAATGAAAGGACATGACATGCCCCTTTTGAAAGAGATTTTTCAATATTATTTTTAAAATCATCTAACATATCAATTGGAACAAAAGCCTGAACAGTACCGGCAAAGCCACCACCATGAACACGATAAGCACCATGCCCGTTTAAAAACTTATCACACAATGCCAAAGTGTAAGCAACAGCTTGTTCTGTATTTGATCCACTAACAAAAACATTTTGTAGGTACATAAAAGAAGAATAACCAGACTCTTTTACAATAGCTAAAAACTCATCAAAATTGCCATTTTCTAAAGCAAAAGCTTCTTTTTTTGCTCTTTTATTTTCCTCAAAAAAGTGCATAGCTCTTAAAACAGCTCTGTCACCAGCCGACTTTTTTACTTTAGAAATATTATTAAAAAATTCAGCTTCATCAACTTCTCTTAAATAATTTTTACCGAAAAATTGTGCAACTTTTTTCATTTCAGAAGGTATAGCTGCATATTCTCCTGTCAAATCAGCATGATCAGCTCCAGAATCAATGATGCATAAAGCATGCGAACAAGAAGAAAAATCAAAATTTATTTTTCTTATAATAGGTTTTTCAACATCTTTAAAGTCAATTGAGACAACTCCACCAACAGACGACGCCATTTGATCCATAAGCCCTGATGGTTTTCCAAAATAAACATTTTCAGCATACTGACCAATTTGTGCAATCTCAATTGCGTCAGTTGATGAATTATTAAATAATCCATTTATAACATTACCCAACAAAACCTCAAAAGCAGCAGAAGAAGAAAGACCTGAGCCTTTTAAGACATTAGATTCTGTATACGCATCAAAACCTGAAATTTTGACACCTTTTTGTTTGAATTTGGACACAACGCCCTTAATTAAAGCTTTAGCTTGGTTAAATTCGGCCTCATCAACTTCTAAATCGTCTAAATCGACAACGTCTAAAGGATAGCCCTTTGACTGAACATTAATTTTATTTGTTCCATTCAACGCGACTACTGCAATAACATCAAGATTGACACTACCAGCTAAAACAATTCCCTTTTGGTGATCTGTATGATTGCCGCCTATTTCTGTTCTTCCCGGTGCAGAAAAAACACTTACATCGTTATGATTTTGGAAATGTTTTTCAAAACCAATAATCAAATCCAGATATCTTTCAACAATTTTGCACACCTGCGACTTTTCAACACAATATAGCATCGAAAATTTTTCATCAAAGCACCCAGATTTCAAATCACTTTTAAGCAGACTTATATCCATAGTTCTACTCCACAAACATATATATATTTTACCCTTTTTATGAAAAATTTAAACTCCTGTAAAAAGCCTAAGAATCTTTGCTTAAATAAGCATCAACTCTTTTTTGAATATCAGCCATTACACTTTTAAATTCGTCAGGTTTTTCATTTAAAGCATTAAGTGCATTGAGAAAATCTTCAGAACATGACTTAACAAGCAATCTAAATGATTTTTGTTTTATTTTACTCAAATCACCATTTGTCACATGTAACTGTTTTGAAGAATCTGTTTTTGAACCTAAAGAAGATTTTACTCTTGTCTTTTTTAGTTTTGTAGGTTCCACTGATTGCTGTTGCACATATTGTTGATATTCAGATATTTCATTAGCTAAATCTTGAATATCACGGGAAATATCCAAAGTTTTTATTTCATCTTCATCATAAAATTTTAAAACTTCTGGAACAACTTTTGGATAATCAGGATTATAGTTTTTTACAATTTTATTATTATCTTTAATCAAGAATATTTTTTCTAATTGTCCATTTTCATCTGTAACAGACAATCTTGTTAAATTACTATTAAACCTATTTTGCACAGGTAAAATAGATATCTTTTTAAGATTTTCTCCATTGTGAGGTTCAATAATAAAAGTAAATCCCTTTTTACCAGCAGCCAGCTCTAATTTAGGATAAGATTCTTTTATTCGATAAGTTCTTATATAAGGAAGGCCTTCAAAACATTCATTTATTTCACAAATATTTTTATCAATTGAAGCAAGTAATTCTACATCATTTGAAGGCAATAAGCCTGTATTTTTCGGAGCCGGAGGTGGCGCTAAAAGATGATTTCTAAAGCTTTTTAACTTAGATTCAGCTAAATCTATCAATGCCGGCAATTCTTTAGAATATTTATCATCACCTATTTCATTCACATTAACAAAATTGAGCTTTTCTGGAATTACTGCTATATATTTAGGATTGTAATTTGAAACTACTTTATCAAAGTCTTTAAACAGATATCCTGAAACAATTTCATCATCTGAATTAAAAACTAAAAGTCTCATCATTTCGCCGTGATCTATATTTTGAACAGTTGAACATACAATTTTAAGATTATCAGGCCCTACATTTTTAAACATATGAGCTGTTTGACCAGTAATACCATTATAATCACCAAAATTATCTTTTAATCTTGTTAAAGTTCTTTTTGATTTTGTTTCAAAAATAGAATCAACTTCAGAATTTAAAAGTTTGATATTTCTCAACTTTTGACTTAATTTTTCATCTAAAATTGCAGTAGGTGGCTTAAGATCCTGTTCGCTCCTTTTTTGAACGGCTATTCGAAGTTTCAAAATTAACGGATCTAAATCTTCTAACAAATTTTTTAGATCTTTATTAATGCCGTATCTTTCAATTTCTGCATTGCTAAGATATTCAAATTCAGAAGGAGACTTAACTGACGGATCCTTAATAACCATTGAAAAATCTTTTATCAAATATGTTTTTTCTTTTTTAGTTTTTTTGTCACTTAAAACAAATTTTATAACATTTCCTGCTTTTTTAGATTGAGGAATATTTAAATATACAGATTTTTTTTCATCTCCAAAATTTGAAAATGTAATACCTTTCCACAACTTAAGGTTTGGAACATCATTTTCTACTTTTTTTATACCTTCGTCAGTTTTTAACTCCAATAAAGCCATAACCTCTTTATATGCACGACTAAGCGTATCTAGATTCCTTGAATTCTCAGAATCAATATACCCAACAGAACCTTTAAAAGAATAAGAATCTGAAATCTTATTAAATCTGAAAAAAGGTCTGTATGGTTGTACTTTACTAGAACTATTAGACTTATGTCTAAAATTAATAATCGGGGTAATCATAAAAATTATCTTTTCATTCCATCATAGACTATCTAAAAAATTGCAATGTTCGTATAAAACCCAAAACAGTTTTTTTTTGTTATTTTGCTAAAAATTTTCATAAAATTATTAAAAAAAATTCACAAAACAAACCAAAAACAAAATTAATGTCGATTTTTAATGTATTATATTCGTAGTACAGACTTAGGGAAAATTTATGCAACTACCGACATTAACAACGAATTTTAATCAACCACCAAAATTTCAAACACAACAAAAAAAACAAACAGGTTTTTTAGAAAAATTTCATGAAAAAACAAAAAACGCATCTGATTTAAATGACACAATTCTTGTACCAAGAACAATCTTCAAAGGATATCTTGGAATTATGGCAGGAACGACACTTGCAACTTTAGGTTCTTTGGTTGCAAATAAACTACCTAAAATATCAAAGGCTTTGTCTATCACAGGCGCTATTTCTGCATTATATGGAACTTATGCATTTGTTAGACCTTACATAATAAAAGATGCTCCTGGAGTAGAACATAAAAAATCTGCCTAAATTTAGGTTTTGATATAAAATAAACGTAATGGAGAGGTGTCCGAGTGGTTTAAGGTGCGGATCTCGAAAGTCTGTGTGCAAGCGATTGTACCGTGGGTTCGAATCCCACCCTCTCCGACTTTTATTGTTGTTGAAGTTCTTTAATGTGGGATGAGAACCACAAGGCGAAGCCTTGCAATAGGTTCGAGCGCGAGCGAGCTGAGGCTGGAGTGCTTTTGTTTGCAGTGATAAAATCACAAAAACAAAACACGAAATTGCCGTTACACGCGAGCGAGCAAGACAATCCCCCCCTCTCCGATTTAATAAGGTTTGTGAGCTTTTTGTAAATGTGGGATTAGTGTGTTGAAATATTCAGTTTACATTAAACTTGTCTAATTTATGTCGAACTTTCTATACTAATAACACTAATTTATATCTGTCGACAGTTGCATCATATTGATTTTTTTATAGGTATGAAAGGACTTTATCAGGTCCAGAAAACACAAAGAATTCTTTTAAATTCACTCAAGGTTTACTGAAATCAAAAAATTTTAGTAAACCGATTAATATCAGATTTATTGTTAGGCAGAAAGTCAAATATACAAACTAAATCTTATTTTTCAGGTCCAGATGTTTGAGGCAAAGTTGCTTTACTTTTTTTTAGATAGCTTATTCTTCCATAAATGATGAGAAGAATAAGCGCTATATTAAAAATAAGTACTATAGAAATATCTTGATTATATTTAGTTATTTTTATTTTTTCATTGTCTGATTTTATCAAATCTCTATCGCGATAAGCAAAATTAGGTATATAATATGTCGAGTAAAATAAACGCTGATAATCAGATATCATTAAAGAACAAGATTTTAATCTGTTGCCACCGCTATAATGAACATAGACCTTTACAGGTCTGCTCATATGAACTATATTTGAGTTAGAAAAGAAATAACATCGTTCAAGACTACACTTACTTGAATTACACACAAAGATTTCTCTGTAAGGATAATTTATCAATAAATATAACAACACAATAAAAGGCATAAAAAACAAAATGAAAATATAAAATTTTACCAATAAATTATCAATAAAATTACACTGTATTTTTTTATTAAAAAAATTGCACATAGTAATACACCTTTTTTCTTTATTATGTATGCAATTATACAATAAAAAGTAAATTTTATAACAATGATTGAGCTATTGTAAATTTTGGGAACGACTATATGAAAAGAATTTTAGATAGTTTTAAAAATTTATACAAGGGAATGAACATTATCAAAACACATTTATGTATCTGTTTATTGTTTATTTTTCCCAGTTTATTAGGAGCAACCCTTGAATTTCTAGACAAAGATTTTAAAGAGTATATGACTCAGGTACTCAATACTTCTTTAATTCTATTGGTTTTATCAATCATTCCTATGTTATTTATATTAGGGTTCTATTTCAAGTTCTTGAATAAGAGATTATACGAGCCAGCTGGAATTCCTGATCTTGACTTAGATTGCTTAGTCAAAGGTATAAAAGCACTACCTGTATTTTTGGTTTGGATGTTGTATACAGGAATCCCTATACTTGTGGTATTTTCGTTTTTTTACGAATTTGGTGTATTTTTAATAAGTAATAAAGACCTTTTATCTGTTGTTTTATTAATTTCACTTTGCTTTATATTTATTACTATTGTTTCTATATATTATATTTTGATTTCTCCATTTGTTCAGTTCATTTATATCTCGTATGCCAAAAATTTTCAGTATTCAGCAAAAATATTTGATCCTGTTGAGTTTTTTAATTATGTAAAAAAATCTTTTAAAGATGCTCTTATGGTATCTTTGAAATTTGTTCTAGTAAATCTTTTAAACATGACAGTTTCTCAAATAATAGTTACTGTAGTTGGCTGTTTTGGTATTGTTCTTGGAATAATATTCCAATTTGCTTCTAATCCATTTATAGGTTCAATTATTGTCTCAACATTAATTGGAATTTTACATTGTTATTTGGTGCTAATTACAACATTAGCATATGCAGATAATTTAATAGATGTATATAAAACAAAAATTGAAAAGATATCTATCCCTATAAATAATAACGTAAAAAGCTGTGGTATTAATTAAGCTATATCAATACATTTGTTTATGTGACGATAAAAAAAACAGCTGGAGAAAGTATCGTTCAATGACAAATTAGTGCCTATATACAATTCAACTAATATAGTTTCATTTAAAGGTCGTGTATATTACGCAAATAAAGCAGCAAAAGCTATGCTCCTAAATATCGAGATATTATACACAAACTAAACACTATACAGCCAATAATGAAGATAAAGTCTTTGCTATGAATATCGTGACAAAATATGAACACGAAAAAAGTAGGAGGCTTTGATTCTCATGCATTAGAAAATCTATACGTCGGTCATGATTTTAGCAAGGGAAAGACATATTTTCTATAAGAAATAAAAAAATCAATTCTTGGAAAAAGACAACAGACATAACTAAGTTACATGAGAATAATAGTATTGGTTTAAAACCTAAAAAACTTCAATTTGGACAAAAATCAGCAAAGTTTTAAATTTTTAGTAAAAAAAATACAATTTCACATAAAATTATTCAAACCATATCCTTTAAAATATTGTTTTTCTATGACTGTCAGTTCCACCTGTCACAAACATTTTAAATTGTTTAATCAGTTTATCAAGAGCTGGCTTAATAGCATTAACATATTCTTTATCCCACTTGCTATATTGATAATTTCCTTCAACTCCATTGATGCCATTGGCTTTTAAGAACACAAAAAAGTCTTCATTGATTTTATCAGGAGTTACAATAGGATGAGCCCAAGAAAAAATTCCTCCCGCATCAATAACCTTTTTTGCATCTGAAATATGATTATGTGACTCAAAACCTTTCATCATATGTTGAATATTTTTATCAAATGGATTAAAGCCCAAACCAACAGCCTCAAATGCACTATGTGGTTCTTTATAGCCATACAACAGAAATTCACAACCACTTATAAATTTAAAATTTTTATACTTATCTGGTTCTTGAGCGATTAAAGCAATAACTTCCTTTGTGCTAGCTACCCTATCATGATCAGTTATTGCTGCTGAAAAGGCAGGTAAATCATCTTGATTTTTGTTTAATTTAAACATACGATTTGCCCAATCCACACATAGTTCAAGAAATTCTTTAGGAGTCAGACGACCGTCAGATGCTTTTGTATGAATATGAAAATTAGCTCTGAAACTATCACCAACCTCGTACTGATTTGGCTTAAGTTTAGAAATAATACCACGCAATTCATTTGGGCCAGCTACAGCATCCAAGTCCTGAATCTTACAGCTTATTCCATAAGAATCCATCAAACCCTTTTGCAAAGCTTTCTTGTAGTTCAGATCTTTTGGATAAAAAACACCCTTAAAAGCAACCTGTTTATTTTTATAATTTACTGAAACCATGAAACAATTTTAGCACATAAGAAATTTCAAATATAAAATTTCATTTCACTTAAAACAACATATATTACAAATTAGAGCTAAATCTCAGTCAATACGAAAACCATAAAATGAATTATCTAAATAGTGTTTTAAAAAGCTTAATAAAACAAAAATATTAGGCAATTTTAAAGCCAAAAACCTTTTTATTTATATAAGGTTAGAAAAAATTGGTGGTTTTATGTCATTTAGTACAAGAATTTCTCAATATGTCAGAAAAATTCCTTCTGCATTAAAACGTAATGGAGCATCATCTCTTATTACAAAAAAAATGTACAACCATCTTTATCGTTAAAAAACACCATTAACAAAGACACTGTAGAATTGAGCAATAAAGCATCTGGCATCATCCTTGATGCGCAAAAGTTTGCAGAAGAATCCCCATATCTTTCTAATTATTTAAAATTTTATGATGATTATAAATGTGCTGTACCTAACTCAGACTTTTTTGGAATCAATCTAATAAAAGTACTTGAAAAAGAACCACACAGAGCTAAAGAATTCGAACAAATAGCAAAACAAATCACAGAAAAAATGCAGCAATTAAACTATCCTAAAAGCTGTGTAAATGCAGGAGTGAAAAATTTATTAGATTTATACTATTACAATCCTGAAGCATATGAACACGTTATTAAATCTAAAAAACTAATCGACGTGTTATTTCTTAACGGTTATCAGTTAAACAAAAATATTTCAGTAGATATGTTAAAAGAAATGGAAAAAGGCTCATCAGACTTAATTTTAGCAAGTTATGTTGAAAATAGTGACAATGTTTATAAATCCCCTAAAGCAATACAACAACTTCGTGAATTTCTGTCACAACATAAAACTGAAAAAGCTTTGTCTGTCAGCAGAGGTGTTAGACATACAGGTGCTTTTAATAACGTAGAATTGCCAGAATCAATGACAAAAACTATCAAACTTATAAATAAAATGCTTATGCCTTTTACTAAAAAACAGGTTTTTCAGAATACACCTACAGCTATCTTTTCTCAGGCTCAAAAGAAACTAACCTTTATGATTACATAAAAGGTAAAGACAAGCTTTCTCTTGCAGACGCGATGCAAATGATGAGGTTTTTACCCAAACCACTAAAAAACAAAGTCATAGAAATGATAAAACAGACAAAAATTGTAGATGACAGGTTCAAATCAACAACATTTAACACTAAATTTGTAGAAGACTGGCTAAAACAATCTAAATTCCAAACCACTATACAACATAACATTAATGTTCCTGCAGGAACACAAGGACGTTATGTCATAGGATCATCAAGCAATGATCAACACGAATTTGTTATTAACAATATGCCAAAAGAATTTAATTTCACAGATGTTGTATATGATTCTAAAAAGAACAGATTTATCTTAAATTCAGATATGAAAATTTTAACAACCGAAAATTAAGCCAAATGACCTGAGCTAAAAAATTTACAGAAATGTAATATAACAACAAAAATAAGCAGCTATCTTCGATATTTGCAAATTACATCAACAGTTCTAGCTATTATTTCATCAGAATGAGCATTTGATACAAACATTGCTTCAAACTGAGACGGTGCAACATAAATTTTGTTGTTTAACATATGGCTAAAGTAATCAGCAAATTTATTTGTATCACAAGTTAAAACATCATCATAAGACATAATTTGTTTATCTGTAAAAAATGCAGATAATAAAGAACCGACTCTTTTAGTTTGGAGCCCAATTGATTGATATGCTTTTTCTAAAAGTGAAGCTTGTTTATCAATTTGTTGATAGATTTCTTTATTTTCCATAAGTATTTTTAATGTTTCTATCCCGGCAGTAACAGCAACAGGGTTGCCTGACAGTGTGCCTGCTTGATACACTTTGCCAACAGGAGCAACACAAGACATAATATCTTTTCTGCCGCCATAGACAGCTAAAGGCATTCCTCCACCTACTATTTTGCCAAATGTTGACAAATCAGGTGTTATTCCGTAATATTCTTGAGCACCGCCTAATGCCAATCTAAAGCCTGTTATCACTTCATCAAAAATCAGCAAAGAGCCATATTGTTGGGTTATTTCTCTTAAAAATTTCAAAAATTCTGGTTTAGGTGGAACTACTCCCATATTAGCAGCTACCGGTTCTACTACTACACAAGCAATATCGTTACCATATTGTTCCATAAGCTTTTTAACGGATTCTTCGTTGTTATATTCCGCTAAAAGAGTATATTTTGCATAATCCTTTGGAATCCCGCTACTATCAGGAATTGAACCAGTCAAAACTCCTGAGCCCGCTTTCATCAACAATCCGTCAGAGTGCCCGTGGTAACAACCGACAAATTTGATTATTTTATCTCTGCCTGTAAAACCTCTTGCAGCCCTTACCGCACTCATTACAGCCTCGGTTCCTGAGCTGACCAATCTTATCATTGCCATAGACGGAACACATTTTTTTATAAGCTCAGCTAAAGTAAGTTCTTTTTCGGTAGGCGCACCAAAAGTTAATCCGTTATCACACACTTTTTTTACAGCTTCTACAACTTTAGGATACGCATGACCTAAAATCCCTGGGCCCCAAGAACAAACATAATCAATATATTGATTTCCGTCTACATCATAAATATAAGCCCCCTTTGCCTTTTCAACAAAAAAAGGAGTCCTTTTAACGGAATTAAAAGCTCTTACGGGGCTATTTACCCCACCTGGCATTATATTTTGTGCTTGTTTAAAAAGTTCTTCTGATTTAGTCATAACAATCCTTTTCAAAATTATTCATTCATCCATTTTGCCATATCTAATGCGTGATATGTGATTATTATATTTGCACCTGCTCTTTTCATAGCAATAAGGTTTTCTGTGACGATTTTCTTTTCATCCACCCATCCTTGCATAGAAGCAGCTTTTACCATCGAATATTCACCGCTTACGTTATAAACAGCAATTGGTATATTAAAGTTTTGAGAAGCTTCTTTTAAAATATCTAAATAAGCAAGAGCAGGTTTGACCATTACTATATCAGCACCTTCTTCTATATCTGTTGCTATTTCGTTTAGAGCTTCTTTGGGATTAGAAAAATCCATTTGATAACTTTTTCTATCTCCAAAACAAGGGCTTGAATGAGCTGCATCTCTAAACGGACCGTAATATGCAGAAGCAAATTTTGCGCTGTACGCCATAATCGGAATATTTTTAAAACCGGCATTATCCAACGCATTACGGATTGCCATAATTCTACCATCCATCATATCTGATGGCGCAATCATATCCGCACCTGCTTTTGCTAAACTTACCGCCATATCACAAAGAAGCGGTAATGTTTCATCATTCAGGATTTCTCCGTCTTTTACAACGCCGCAATGGCCGTGTGATGTGTATTCACAAAGACAAACATCTGTTATACATAAAATTTCTGGGTAATTTGTTTTTATATATCTGACAGCCCTTTGTGTAATGCCGTTTTGTGCATAAGCTTGAGAGCCATATTCGTCTTTGTCTTCAACTTTGGGTATTCCAAATACCATAACACCAGAGATATTGCTTGCTTTAACTTGCTCAAGTATTTCGTCTAACCTGTCTATAGAGTATTGGTAAACGTTTGGCATTGAATCTACAGGAGCTTTAATATTCTCGCCATCGATTACAAAAATAGGGTAAATAAAATCCTTTACGCTAAGTCTTGTTTCTTTTACTAAATCTCGTATTATTTCATTTTGTCTTAATCTTCTAAATCTTTTCATTTTGAATCCTTATTTTGATTTTTTTCTAAGCACTCAATTATGCCATCTATATTGTATGTATCTGCAATTATAATTTCTGAAACATTGTAATTTTCCAACGCTTGAGCACATTTTTGACCAATACATACAATTTTTATCTTATTGTCAAAATCAGCTTTAAAGTTGTCAAAAAATGTCGTGACGCCTTTTGCGCTTCCAAACACTAAATAATCTACATCAAAAGACTTTATGTTTAAAGCTGATATAATGCTTTTTTTCTCTGTATTTTCTTTTAATTCGTAGAGTTGAAAATCCAGATACTCAATCTTTGCGTCATTTAATTTGTTTATTAATAAGTCACTGCCTTCTTTTGCTCTGAAAATCAAAACCTTTTCATCTGTCTTAAGCTTTAGCAAGAGTTCTTTTGTTAATGTTTCGGAGTCAAAATTACTCGGGATTAAGTCAGCATAAAAACCGTATTCTAAAAGTTTTTCCGCAGTTCCTGAACCAATTACGGCAAATTTTAGATGTGAAAGCAATCTTACGTCTTTGTGTTCTTTTTTTAATTTTAAGAAAAACTGTTCTATACCGTTTTGGCTTGTAAAAACTATCCAGTTAAACTCACTAAAATCAGGCAATAACTCGTCACTGCAAACAACATCCAAAAATCCCCAATCTATAACTTTGCCTTTTTTCTGTTCAATTTTTGAACGCAGTTTTTGCACAAAACTATTTGTTCCCGTTACTGCAATTTTTAAATCTTTAAAATTTTTATTATTCGTTGTTTGCGATTGTTCATTATCGTTTGTATAGGCTTTTAAATCAAATTTTACACATTCGCCTATAACAATAACTATTGGAGCTTTTAAATTTATCTTTTCTGCTTTTTCGGTGATATTTTTTATATTGCCTTTAAGCACTGTCTGTTCTTTAGTACAGCCTTTCGATATAATTGCACAGGATGTATTTTCGTCCATCCCAGCTTGCAAAAAGTTATTCATAATTTCTGCAATATGATGATATCCCATCAAAAAAACAATTGTTCCGCCTAGTTTAGTCAAAGCTTTATAATCAATAGGAGTAACTTTTTCGTCATTATCAACGCCAACTGAAGAGCCTGTTAAAACAGTAAAATTACGGCTTAATTGTCTGTGAGTAACCGGTATTCCAGCAAGTTCAGGAACAGCAATTGCTGAAGATATTCCCGGGATGAGTTCATATAAAATATTTTCCTTTTCAAGTTCTAAAGCTTCTTCAGAACCTCTGCCAAACACGTACGGATCTCCGCCTTTTAGTCTTACAACGGTTTTTCCTTCTTTTGCGTATTTAACAATGAGTTCGTTTATTTTTTCTTGGGGCATTGATTTTTGATTATAACGCTTGCCAACATATATTTTTTCAACTGTTTGAGAAAGATTTTCTATCAAATTTTCGTCCACTAAAGAATCATACAAGACGACATCAGCTTCAAGAAGTTTTTGCAAACCTTTTAAAGTAATCAAATCTGCCTCGCCGCAACCTGCACCAATTAAATAAACTTTACCCGTCATTGTTTGTTTTTCCTATGATTTTATTTGTGATACGAGTTTGGAAATATTTTCATAAATTTCTGAATATTCCCCTGTGGTATTAATTTCTTTACCTTTGTACATTATGGTCAAATCTATATTATTTTCATCATGAAAATTACTATACACTCCGTTAATGTCACTACAGTTTACCTGTAGATATTTTAAGGTTTCTCGTTCTATTTTATATTGCCTAAAAGTTTTATTATCATTAATTTGAGCAACTTCTTTTTTGTATTTAAAATCTTTTTTAGCTTCAACAGCAATTATACCTTGACATGCAGCCGGCACTATTTTGTCAGTATCAAAAATACGAAAATCAAATTTTTCGTTCAATGTTTCTGTTATTTTAAGTCTGTCCAAACCGGCTTTTGCTAAAACTATTGCATCATATTCTCCGTTTTCAAGCTTTTTTAATCTTGTATCGATATTGCCTCTGATTGTTTTTATTTGAGCTTGAGGAAAATATTTTTGGATATAAAATTCTCTTCTTGGGCTGCTTGTACCTATAACAACAGGTTGTTTTACTCCTTTTTTTATAACTAACACGTCTCTTGCATCAGCTCGAATCGGTGTACAGATTATTTCTAATCCGTCTTTTAACTCTGATGGCAAATCTTTTGCACTATGAACAGCTATATCGATTTTGTTTTGAGCAAGTGCATTTTCAAATTCGTTAATAAAAAGCCCTTTGTCTCCAATTTCGCTTAGCGGTTTATCTAAAATCTTATCCCCCATCGTATGAATAACAACAATCTCTGTTTGCAAATCAGCAAAATGTTCTTTTAACGCTTTTTCAACTATTTTAGTTTGTGCAATTGCAAGTTTGCTACCACGAGTTCCAATTTTTAATGTTTGCATTAAATATCCGTTTCTTTTTAATTAATTTTTTAAATATACATTATCGATTAAAGAGTTTAACTCAGACTTCAGTTCTTCCAAACCGAGATTAAAATTGTGCTTTTGATAGTATTCTAAAAGCAAGTGAATAACTTTAGCACGTATATTTTGTTTTTTTATTTTAAGTTTTAATTCTTGTCTTAGTATTGCGATATTTTCAATAATTTCATCAAGATTTTCAGGAATATCGTTTTCTATTACGTTTTTTAGATAAGCTGAAACATAAGGAGCTTTACCGCTTGTTGTACACCCCATAACAAAAGAATCTTTCTTTATTAATGCAGGAAATATGAAAGAACAATTTTCTATATCATCAACGGAATTTACAAATATATTATTATTTTTACAGTTTTGAGCAACAAAAGCATTTACAGATGCCTCATCGGTTGCTGTAATTGCAATGTAAGCGTTTTTTATATCATCGATATCAACAGACTTTTGTTTGTATGTTAAATTTTGATTTTGAACTAAAAGCTCTGCAATTTCAGAACAAATTTTAGGCGAAACTATTGTTATTTTAGCTTCAAAAGGAAGAAGTTTAACAATTTTTCTAAACGCTACATTGCCGCCGCCTACAACCAATATGTTTTTATCTTTTAAATCAACAAACAATGGAAAATATGACATCATAAGATACAGCTTCCTTCCTTATCTATTGCATCAACAACATTTGCAAAAGATTCTGCATCCAGTTTATCCTTTAAATGACACAAAAATTTTTCTAAAGAAAAATCTTTATGTTTAGAACCTTCTGCCTTAATTTTATCTAACGCATTATGATAAATTATATTTTTATATAGTTTTTGTAATTCTTGATTTAAAATATCGTGAGCATCATCAACGGCTTTTTCTTTTTTTGTGTTGTTGTTTTTAACTATTTCTTTAAAATAATCTATTGTAATAAGCTTGCAGTTTTCAATTTTAGAAATTTCTCTATCAATATCATATGGCGCAGCCAAATCAATAAAAAGCAATTTTTTTGATGATAAATTTAAAACCGTGTCAGCGTAATTTATTGTGTAATGAGGGCTTTTTGTTGCTGAGATTACAATATCAACATTTTTTAAACAGTCAAATCTTTGTGAATAATCTATAACAGAAATTTTATCCGTAAAATTTACAGAATTGCCGTGAGCTCTTTGAGTTGCAATAATTTTTATATTCCAGTTTTTGCTTAAAATATTTTTGATAATAGATGAACCAATCTTGCCGCTGGCACCAATTATTAAAACACTAGGTTCAGTAAGATTATTTTCTTGCATAAAATTTTTAATTTCACTGCAAGCTAAAGTTGCGTAAGAAACAGCGGTTTTAGAAATTTCTGTTTGAGTTTTAATTTTTTTTGCGCAAGACAATGCACTCAAAAAGGCTGTGTTCAGTTCATATCCGGTTCTTTTTTCTTGCAGAGAATCAAGATAAGTTTGTTTAACTTGTGAGAGTATTTCATTTTCGCCCAAAATCATAGAATCAAGCCCACAAGTTACTTTAAAAATATGTTCTATTGCGCTTTGTTTTTCGTAGTATCTTGCATATTTTCTTATTTCACTGACAGTAAGTTTTGTCTTTTGAGACAACAAATTTTCAAGAACAGAAAAATCCGCATTCTTTGATTCAACGTATATTTCAGTACGATTGCAAGTGGCAAGAATAATGCATTTTGCATCAGTGATAAATTCACTTAATTGAGACAAGAAGTTTTCTTTTTCTGAATTTGTAAATGCGAATTTGTTTCTAATATTTTCCGGAGCTGTTTTGAAACTTATACTTATGCATTTCAAATTGAATACTCCTTAATGATATCAACAAAGCGACTTTCATTATTAATTATCCAATTTTCAAATGTCGAATTTTCTGTTTGAATTTCTTTGCCTAATTTTCTCAACATTTCAGGGATATTATCAGCCGCTACTGTTCCAAGAACTTCGCCAAAACGTTCTTTGCCTTGTATTTCATTACCACCTAAAAAGACATCAAAAACGTCAGTGAGCACGTTATCTACTTTTTTCTTTCCGCCTTTAAAACCAATACGACCAGTTTGATGTGCAGCGCAAGATGATTGACACCCTGAAATACACAATTTAGGTAATACCCCGTTTTTAAAGTTTTCTTCTTTATCAACTTGAATAATTTTTTTCAACAACCCGCTTGAATCAGCAATACCTTGTTGACAAATTGTTGCACCTACGCAGCTTACTGATTCTTGCAACTCAGTAGAAGCGTTATCATTATTTATTATATCCAAGACCTTATTTGCTTCTTCTGCAGTAAGATTAATGATATACATTTCTTCTTTTGTAGAAAGTCTTACTTCAACATCTTTTAATGAAGAAACTAAATCATATAAATCTTTTAAAACTTGAATAGACGGATTGCCAAGGTGCGGATGATATTTTACGGCGTATAATCCTTCTTGCTTTTGTTCTATTACATTATTTTCGATTTTTGCAAATTCTCCGTTACCTTGTTTTGTGATTGAAGTAGTTTCAACATTACAAGTCAAATCTTCTGTTTGTTTTAAAGATTCTAAAATACTGTTAAATTCAGACAAATAAGTTTCTTCACCAATAGTTTTTGGAATATATCTTGTTCTTGCTTTTGCTCTGTTATCATAGTTGCCGTGTTTCATAAACATACGAACCATAGCAGCTATGTAATACAAGATATCTTGAGGCTCTATATCTTCAGCAGTTTTAACGCCAAGCTCAGGATTTACGCCCAACCCGCCTGCCGTATACAAATCAAATTTTCCGTTAGCTTTGGCAACAAATCCCATATCTCTGTATGTAGCGTGTACAATATTTTCAGAAGTGTTAGAAAAACCAACTTTTAGCTTTCTTGGCAATTTAATCTTTCCAATTAAACTTATCAAAAAGTCAGAAGCTGCTTTGGCATAAGGGATAACATCAAAATATTCACCTTTTTCAACACCTGATAATGGTGAACACAAGACGTTTCTTGGATTATCACCACCGCCACCTCGCGTAATTATATTAGCATCGTATGCTTCTAACATTAATTGTGGTATTACATGGGGCTCTAGATTATGCAACTGTATTGATTGATTTGTTGTTATATGAACGTTTTGTATATTGTATTTTTCTATACTATCTATCAAAAACTTGAATTTTTCTGAATCCAATACGCCTGCAGGAGTTCTTAATCTGAGCATACCGGTTTTATGCCCGCGTTCAGAATATGTACCAAAACCGCCTGATATAGATTTGTATTCTGAAATAGATAATTCACCGTTATAGTATTTTTTACAAACATCCGCAAATTCTTGGATTTCGGTTCTCATATCTTTTTTTTCATCACAGGCAAAAGTTAATGTCATAATATTAAGCCCCATTATTGTATTATTAAATTTTACCGCAAACCGATAAGATTTATATTAAATATTTCTAAAGATTAATACTAAGTAAATATTTTAACGGCAGACCATTTTGATATTACACTTTTATAATAATATTGTCCGAGAAAAATTCGTGATTAGGAGCACTCTGCCGAGCAAAAGCTGACTAAATGTCAGTTTTTGCGAGAGGAAGACGTGAACGAATTTTTGGAGTGTCACCTTGAAAAGGTGAGCAGTTGGCACCCGCCCCGCTAATGGCAGGAGTTGGAGGTTCGAGGCGACAACTGCGACACTAGATTAAATTATTTTGGAGTTTGTTATGGGTTTTAAATTTAATGTAGACAATGCAGATAATCTGCTTTCAGCGCTTTTTGCTAAATATGACATATATGCCCCAAAAAGGTTCCCTAAGCAAGGAAGATATTCTGATACAGATATAGTCAGATACGCAAAAATCAAAAGCATAAAAGAGATAGAATTTTCTCAAAAAAAGTGACTATTCAGCAAAAGAGGTGCTAACCCCCATAAATGAAACTCTTTTTTATTTTATTGAAAATGAATTCAAAGAAAGCACTGCCTCACAAAAACCGATTTTGTTGTTTGCCAGACCCTGTGATATCAATGCGATTCAAGTTCAAAGCAAAATTTATGAAGAAAATGGTGAGTTCTCTGATATTTATTTTTCAAGAATTAAAAATAATTTGAAATTTGTATTGATGGATTGCAACGGCGGGGATGATACTTGTTTTTGTGTAAGTATGAATTCCAATACTACCGATAATTGGTCAATAGCAATCAAACAAGTTGAAAATGAATATTTGTTATCTGTTAAAGATAACGAGTTTTTATCCTGTTTTGAAAATTGTGAACAAACAGAATACGAACCTGAATTTGTTAGCCAAAACAGTATTTCTGTTCAAGTTAATGAAATTCCTAACAAGGATGTTTTGAACAAACTAAAACAGCATCCACTATGGCAAGAGTACGATAAAAGATGTATCGCTTGCGGAAGTTGCACAGTTTGTTGCCCTACTTGTACCTGATTTACAACAAAAGATATAATCTTTAGCGAAAACCCTAAAGTAGGGGAAAGAAAAAGAGTCTATGCGTCTTGTCAGATAGAAGGTTTTGACAAAATGGCAGGACAAAAAGAGATAAGAAACAAAGCGTCTGAAAGAATGCGCTACAAACTACTGCATAAATTCCACGATTATAAAGAAAGATTTAAAACAAGACACATGTGTGTTGGGTGTGGAAGATGTATTCATAGGTGTCCTGAAGCTATTTCTATTGTCTCAACACTGGAAAAAATGAACAATGCAATAGTTAAAATTACAAACAGCAATACTCAGGAGTAACTTATGACTCAACAAAATAAAAATCACATGATTCCGACAGCGTGCAAAATCATATCAGTTGTTAAAGAAACTGATATTGAATGGACATTTAGAGTTGAAAGCCCTTTTAAAGCTAACCATGGGCAATTTATGCAACTTTCTGTTCCAAAAATAGGAGAAGCACCTATCTCAATTTCTGAAATAGGTGATGGCTATATGGATTTTACCCTCAGAGCTGTAGGGAAAGTAACAAATGAAATCTTTGAAAAACAAGCAGGGGATTTTTTATTTTTAAGAGGTCCATACGGAAACGGTTGGCCTGTTGAAGAATTAAAAGACAAACATCTTGTTTTTATTACAGGGGGAACAGGTCTTGCTCCTGTACGTTCTTTGTTGAACGAATTTTATAACAACATATCTTCTGTTAAGTCTGTTACTCTTATTTCTGGCTTTAAAAACAAAGAAAGTATTTTATTCAAAGACGAGCTGAAAAAATGGCAAGATAAATTCAAAACTTTTTATACTCTTGATAATGAAAGCATTGAAGGCTGGAACAGCGGTTTAGTAACAAATTTTGTTAAAGAAATCGATTTTAATTCTTTTGAGGATAACTATGCAGCTATAGTTGTTGGCCCGCCTATTATGATGAAATTTGCCGGTCTTGAGTTGAAAAAATATAACATCCCTGATGAAAAAATTTGGATGAGTTTTGAACGTAAAATGTCTTGTGCAATAGGCAAGTGCGGTCATTGCAGAATTGATGAAACATATATTTGTTTAGATGGGCCTGTTTTCCCATATACAGTAGCAAAAAATTTAGTTGACTAAAGAGCAAGGAATTTTATTTTTATGAATAAAGATATTGATATAAAAAAATTAAGATTAAATTGTTACAGACAATCAAAAGAACCCGGCAAATTTATGCTACAAATGAGAGTACCTGGCGGATTTATTGATGCAAAATATTTGAGTGTAATACAACATATTGCCCAAACTTTTGGTGACGGCAATTTCCATTTTGGAACAAGGCAAACTTTCAATGTAACAGGAATCCCTTACGAGAATATTCAAGCTGTTAACAAATATATAGAAACCTACATCAAAGATGTAGAAACTTGTATATGTGACGTAAATATGAACACTATTGCAGGTGAAGAAGCCTATTGGGAACCACATAGTGGCTATCCTACAATCGGCGTAAGAAATATCACTGCATGTATAGGAAATTATCACTGTATATGCGGGAATATCAACACGTTTGAACTTGCAAGAAAAATAGAATCAATAATATTCCCCAGTCACTATCACATAAAAATAAACATTTCAGGATGTCCAAATGATTGCAACAAAGCACATA
Organism: Candidatus Gastranaerophilales bacterium; assembly: GCA_944322545.1. Lineage (GTDB taxonomy): Bacteria > Cyanobacteriota > Vampirovibrionia > Gastranaerophilales > Gastranaerophilaceae > Limenecus. The sequence goes on along the minus strand of CALUPF010000011.1, from coordinate 22,290 downwards.
TGTGTGATTTCGGTATTATCGGTACAGCAAGAATGGAATACCACCCTGAAAGATGTATTGCTTGTGGCGCGTGTGTAAAAGCTTGTGAAAAAGGTGCAACAAGAGTACTTAGTTTAAATGAAAATCTTAGTAAGGTAGAAAAAGATGCTTGCTGCTGCGTTGGATGTGGTGAGTGCGTAAGAGCTTGTCCGACAAGTGCTTGGACAAGAAAAGAAACACCTTTTTATAGAGTTATCATCGGTGGAAGAACGGGCCGCCAAACACCACGAGCAGGCAAAATGTTTTTAAATTGGGCAACAGAAGATGTTATTTTAAACACGCTAAAAAATTGGCAAAAATTTTCAGCTTATGTTATGGATAACAAGCCTGAATACCTTCACGGCGGACACTTGATAGACAGAGCCGGCTATAAGAAGCTTAAAGAAATAATGTTAGATGGCGTAAAACTAAACCCAGAATGTTTAGTTGCGGAAAATGTTTTCTGGCAAGAAACTGAATATCGTTCTAATTTTAACGTTAAGCCATTAAAAAAGTAACGAAAAAGAACTAACCTTCTAGATAAAACATCCAACAACGACACAAACAAACACTATAATTTTTATAAACATAATTAAATTATAGTGATTCAAGACTTTGTAGTTCATTTTTAAACCCTGGAGTTTATTTTTATCAAGTAAAAGTCCAACATCTAAAACTGCCGAAATTATTATTGGCAATGAAAATAAAACTAAACCTATATCGTTAGGAAAATTTGCAACATTATCTTTAAAATTGATCATTAATCCAATACCCAATAGATAAGATAGCTGAGATAAAAATAGAATTGCAAATTGATCATTCTTTGATAATCTATATCTACCTTCACTTATATAATTAGCTATTTTTTTCTCAAACTCTTTAGTATTAGAATCTTTTTTCCCATCATCTTTGATAAACTCATATGAAAAAACAATACCATTAATTTTAAAATAATCTACGATTTTTAAAATATAAGACATTGCGTACAAAGGGAAAGGTGTTGTAGATATTGAATAAGTAGTATCATCATTTTTTGTGAAGTAAAATTTCATATCCCCAATTTTATAACCACCAGACACAGTCGCAGTTCCATTTGACCATTGCAATATAACTTGAAAGTGTATTTTTTTTTAGCTCATTAAACTTACACTCAAAATTGTATTCAGGTTTGCTATATTCAAAACAAATTTTATCCTCAAGCAAATCAACATGTTTGATATGCAAATCTGATAATATAGCTTTCATTTTCAACAGATATTTAACTATATAAGCAAAAACGCATATATAAACCCCTAAAGGTAAAAGCACACAAAAAGATAATAATAAAAGTTGATTTTTGATATCACTATAAGTTAACAATGTATTTATTGAAGAAAAAAACCAAACAAAAAAATGTGTCAAAGATTGGTCTGCAGCATGGACATTAGTGGTATAAATAGCCCAAAATAAAAAAGTAGGAATTAAACCCACAGCAAGTGCCAAAATCAAATTTGTATTTATATCTTTTAATAAATTATTATTTAATCTTATACTATCCTCATAAAAAAAACACACAGTATAAAAAATTATTTATTTCGTTTTTCATATTTAAAAGCTTTTCGACGATAAGAAAATGACGTTTTATAATCCTCTTTAAGTTCATATATATTAGCTATTAAGTAATAATAATCAGTATTTTTAGGCTCAAATTTGATTGCTTTTAACACATCCTCAATAGCTTTATCGTATTGCAATAAATTTTTGTATGAAGCTGCTCTAAAATAATATAAATCAGCTTGTTTCGGTGCCAATTCAATTGCTTTTGAATAATCTAAAACAGCATTATTATAATCAGCAACTAAAAAATAGAAATGCGCTCGATTTTCATATACCGCAGAAACATCAGGTCTCAATTCTATTGATTTTGTTAAATCGACAATAGCTTTGTTATATTGTTTTAACTCGACGTAAGCAGCTGCCCGTTTAAGATAAAAATTAATATTACCAGAATCTAACTTTATTCCTGCAGAAAAATCATCTACCGCCTTTGAATAATCCTTTTTGTCTAAATAAGCAAGACCTCTATATAAATAGTAATTATCATCATCAGGATCCAATTTTATTGCTTTTGTATAATATAATATAGCCTCTTTGTATTTTTTACTTTTGTAATAGAATAAACCTCGAACAAAAAACTTTTTAGCAAGAAATTTATCATTACCTATATTTACCCTATTTATATAATTATGCACATTGTAATCAAGAGTAATTTGTACATCCACTTTATTGTGTTTTACATAATCAGCAAAAGGCTCAAATGGTGCAGACTTTTTAACTGCATCAATAGCTGCATAATCAGCACTTGGTATATTTGAAGAAGTCTTAACTGCTAAAGAAGATATGTTTCCAGACCTGTCTATTGAAAATAGCACAACTGTTCTTATACTTTTTTTAGAAAAAGGAGGATTCCAATTTTTTTTAACTTTTGTTTGAACTTTTTCCATGTAATTATTCCAATCAAAAGATTCAGAAACCTTTTCTTCTACATTTATAACTTTTTGTGTTTTAGATTTTTCAACGCTACTATTAAAATCAACAGCAAAAGCCCTGCTATCAAATAACATTGACAGCATAAAAAAGAACACAATAGTAAAATAAATCTTCTTCATTAAATATACAAACTTAATCAACTCACCAAATGAGTATATATTTTTTTTAGCTAAATAACAAGCCTCTCTTAACTGAGAGGCTTGATTATAATCAAATTAAATATTCTCAAAATCAAAAGCTAACTAGCTTTTTTATTTTTAGACTTAGATCCAAAAATCAAATCCATAACTGGGTGCAAAATGATTTGCGACGCAATTGGAGCACAAAGTGCCAAAATGAAAACAGTTGAAGCAATAGAGCTAAATTCTTTTACACCTTTTCCAAAATGATAGTCCTTATTAGTGTGTAAAAGGTGGCTTAACTGATTTTCCAATCTTTTTTTGACATTTTTATCTTTTGCTTCTTGAATACTTTTTTGAAAATTATCGTATAACGCCAATTTTCTTTTATTTTCCGGATTATTTTGTGAAAGTTTTTTACCTAACAAACCATAGACTTTTTTACTCACCGGTTTAATCAAGCTTAAATAAAGCCCCAAACAAAACCATTGATATAAAAACTCTTTTGTTGCGGCATATTTTTTAGACTGTTTATTTGCATTTTTATCACAATATATAAAAGTTGGTCTACAAGTAGCTTTAAGTGTCGTCTCAACAGAGATTGCACAAACTGTGTTTCTTGCAAATTCTGCAAACTTAGGATTTGAAACTACATTACGGACTTTTATTAAAGATTTTTGTACTGGTGTAACGTTCATATTCTACACTCTCATTCCTGCGCGAAAATATGGTGAATTAACATTTACGCGATAAACATAACTATTTACAGATCTAGGCTTTGCTAGTTGTTGTGGCAAAACAGCTGTTGACTGGTTTTGCTTAACAACGTCAGGCTTAGTTCCTGTTGAATTTGGATCATAATTAGGCATTAGCTTTTTCATAATAGGAGGCATTGCTAAATTACAGAATTTAGGAACAAAATACCCTGCTGCACAACAAATGCCTAAAAAGGACAGTACTGAGTTTGCATTTTTATATTTAACACTACCTTTTTTAGCAAGCACCCCTGCCAAGCTTTCCCCAATTAAACCCAAAGCTAACGTGGTTGGTACACCAACAAATTCGGTCATTAACTCTCTTAATGCAGCATATTTTCTAGCATCTGGAGCTTCCTTTTTTTTATTTATACTCAAAATTGGTCTTACTGTGCCTTTTCCGCAGGCAATTGCCATAACTGTATAAATAGGCTTATTATTCTCTCCAAGCCTTTCACACAATTTTGTAATAAATTTCATGGTGATTACGCTATCTATTTTGTTATTAATATTTCGCTACGACACTGTTTTAAATCAAAAAAAAAATAAATTCAATAGGAATTATAAAATTTTTTCAAAAAAAATAGCTCTTTGTAGCTACTTCTATTAATAGCAAAATGGGAATATTTTAAATGTAAGGGTTACACAGTCAAAAGGAGAAAAGAAATGGTTAATTCTATAAGCTCAATGTCAACATCTAGCGTTCAATCAACAAGCACTAGCTCAATTTCAGATGAAGAAAAAAAGAAAAAAGCTGAAGAAGAAGGCCTTTTCACATCTGACAATAATGATTCTACTCAAACAAATACAACATCATCTACAATTACTGAAGATACCGCTCAATCAACAGCTAGCTCATATATAGCCAGCTTAAAAGCTCAATATCCTCAATTAGCTTCAAAACTTGATTCATATTTATCTAACTTAGACTATTCAACCCTATGCGCTGAAGCTACATCAATCTCTGATGTCAAAGCCTACATATATAACGAAACACAAAGTTATTTTAAAGAACAAAACTAATATATGCCTTGTTTAAATCGGATTTTAATTAAAATCCGATTTTTTTATTTATAATCAAACATTTTTTATAATAAAATAAATCTGTGACTTATATTATATAGAAAGAAGAACTATGTTAAAAGATTTATTAGAAAATAAAAAATGTTTTAAATTGGTATGCGGTGCAGGAAACGAAGATGCACAAGAAGTTGAAAGATTAGTTACAATTTATTCTCTAGCAGGATGTAACTTTTTTGATTTATGTGCAAAACCTGAAATTGTAGATGCAGCAAAAAGAGGTTTAAAAAACTCTGGAATAGAAGAAGAAAGATATTTATGCGTAAGTGTTGGAATTGAAGGTGACCCTCATATAACAAAAGCACTAATTGACCAAGAAAAATGCAAAAAATGTGGAAAATGTAAAAAAACTTGTCCCCATGACGCAATTATTGAATTAGACAAATACAAGGTAAAAAAAGAACGCTGCATTGGTTGTGGGCAGTGTGAAAAAGTTTGTCCTCACAATGCAATTAGTATGATTACTCAATTGCAAGACTACAAAGAGGTCTTGCCTGAAATCATAAAAAAAGGAATCGATTGCATTGAATTTCACGCTATTTCAACTGACGAAAAAGATGTAATGGAAAAATGGGAGCAAATAAACGAATACTTTGACGGCTTTTTATGCATCTCACTAGATCGCTCAGAACTAGGTGATAAAAGATTAAAAGAGCGTGTTTGGAATATGTTAAAAACAAGAAAACCATATACAACAATCATCCAAGCAGACGGTGTTGCAATGAGTGGAAGCAACGACGAATTTGGAACAACACTTCAAGCAGTCGCAACTGCACAACTTTTCCAAAACGCTAATATGCCAGCATATATAATGATGTCTGGTGGAACAAACACAAAATCAATAGAACTTGCAAAATTGTGCAACGTTCATCCTAACTGTCTTGCTGTAGGTTCTTATGCTAGAAAAATCGTAAAAGATTATCTACTCGCTGACGATTTACTCACTAACAAACAAAAATTAGATGAGGCTGTAAAAATCGCAAAATCACTTGTAGACATAATGAAGGAAAATCAAAATTGATTACACTAAAAACCTTAAATTGGGAAATAAACAACATCGACACAGTCATTTTTGATAAAGATGGCACCTTTATAGATCTCCATTATTTTTGGGGAAAAATGACTGAGCTTAGAGTGAAAGAAATAATAAAAAGATATAATCTTGAAAACGATCTATTTCAAAAACTAACCCTGAAACTTGGCTATGATATAAACACAGGCAAAATGCTTAGTGAGGGAATAACAGCTTTGTATTCAAGACAAATTATCATCAACTTATTTTGCAAAGACTTGAATGATTTAAATATAAAAATTACAGAAAACGAGTTAGAAAAAATATTTGATGAAGTCAATGTAATTTTCTATAAAGAAATGCAAAAATACACAAAACCAATTGACTCAGCGATAGATTTTATCAAAAAGCTCAAACAAAAAGGGCTTAAACTCGGTGTTGTAACATCAGATTCTAAGGAATCCACTCTTTTAACATTGAAACATTTCAACTGGGAAGACTTGTTTGACTCAGTCGTAGGAAGAGAATCAACAAAAGAAACTAAAGAAAGTGGTGTTCCTGTTAAATTGGCGCTAGAAGAAATGAAAGCAAATCCTAAAAATACAATTATGATAGGTGACGCACCAATGGACTATATAGCAGCCAACAATGCAAATGTAGAAAAGACAATTCTCGTTGCAACAGGACAAATTACCAAACAAGATTTAGAAAAAACATCAAAATTTGTTGTTAACTCTTTAGATGAAATTCAAATTTTGTAAAATATATTAAATTTAATGAAAAAGTTATAAAACAATAATTTAATTTATTGTATTATTTAACAATGAACTAATGGGAAGGAGTCAATATGAAAAAGATTTTATCAATAATTTTGTGTTTATTCGCATTCACAGCTGTAACAAATTCTGCAATTGCAGCAAACAAAGCTAAAGCAGCACCAAAAGAACAAACACCTGAATATTATTACAAACAAGGCCAAGACTATGAATGGAAAAATAATCGTTTAGGAGCAATTGATATTTATTCTAAAGCATTAGAAATTGACCCTTCATACAATGACGCAAGAATTGCAAGAGCGAAACTATATTATTTCTTTGAGAAATATGACAAAGCTTTAGAAGATTTCAACTATTTTTATAACCAACCAAACTACGGTGCTGCAGTATATTATGAATATCGTATAGATTGTAAGAAAAAACTAGGACTATACTCTGAAGCACTAGATGATATGTTTGAAGTAATCTTAGCCTATGGTGGACAAGCAAGAGTATATGCTCAAATGAAAGAGATGATTGAAGAACATCCTGAATATGCTGAAAAATTAAATCCTGATACACACAAAGATTTATTAATCAAATACAGTGCAAAAGCTCCAGAACTAAGAGGCTACGCAGAAACATTCTCAAAAGATGAAACAAATGAGCAAAATATGGAATACTATAAATTCTTCAGAAATATAGCAAGAAAAATGGACCAACTAGCTCCAGCACAAAACCCACAACCAACTGACAATATAAGAAAATCGCCAGTTGATGGTGAGGTTATAGACACAATAAAATACTAAGAATTTAATCTCCAAAACTCAAAGTTCAAATATAAAGCAAAACTCACCCACAAAAAATAAGGAACAAGAAGTATTGCTGAGAGTTTTGAGTGCTTAAAAAATCCTATTGCTATTATCGGAATCAAAATCCATAACATAAAACAAATAACTAAAGCAAACCCTATTTGTTTATATCCGAAAAAAAGCGGAGTCCATAAAAAATTCAAAACAATTTGTAAAACAAACAAAGCTAATGGAAAAATTTTAGATTTTATTTCACCGTGGCGTAAAAACAAAAAAAGTGAAAGAAAAATCAAAAAGTATAAAACAGCCCAAACCGGTCCAAATAACCAAGCAGGTGGCAAAAAATAAGGCTGATTTAATGAATTATACCATTGAAAATCGAACATAAGTTCAATATACAACGTTATAAAACAATAACATCAGCCTTTATTCTAATTATTTTTAAAGATTATAACCAGCCTCATATGCTTCTTTTGGATAATTTGTATTTTTAACATCATCCTTTTCCCAAAGACCTGCTGCATAAATAGCGCCTATGTCTTTAGGATTATCTAAACAATCTAAAAATCCCATAAAGCCGTCTTTTGTTCTTTCTAAAGCAGCTTTGTTACCATCAGCAGCAGTCATAATAAAGTAAAACGACTTATTTTTTATTTTCGTATATACAGCACAACATCTATCAATTAATGTTTTCATTTGAGCAGACATCGTATAAAAATAAACTGGTGTTGCCATTACAATAACATCAGCTTCTATCATTTTTTTCAGAATATCAGTCATTTCATCTATTTGCGCGCATCCATTGTATCCACTATTTGCACAATAGCCACAACCCACGCAATAATTGATTTTTTTATCTTTTAAAAATATTTTCTCAACCTCATGACCGGCATCTTGAGCTCCCTTCATAAAGTTATTACATAGCGTATCTGAATTTCCACCTTTTCTAGGCGAAGAAGAAAGAATTAAAACTTTATTAGCCATTTTTACCTCACTTTTAAAAGATATTTTACAACTTAGAGTCCACTCTCAGTCAAATCTTTTTACTTAATTTTTTTCAAAGAAGATAAGAAATTGAAATGCTCAACATCTCCATCGACTTTTGTTAAAAATACCTGACAGTCCTTTTCATCCGCATCGATAGGTGGAAGCATTTTCAACTCAGAAGAATAATACATACTATCATTGCTATTACTTAAAGGAACTCTGTTTGCAAGACTGTTCAATGACAAGTTTCTCAAAAATCCAGCAAAGCCTTTGTTTTTATTACTAAATTTAGTATAAATACGCAATGAAGCATCTGCTGTTTCTAAATCATATCGTCCTACGATAAATGAACTCAACTGAGGAGCTGAAGATCTTACCATAATTCTTTCAACTACGTTGTTTTTAATTAATAAATCCCCATTGATTCTATCAAAATTACCCTCAGGAACATTAACCAAATCAAATATCGTAGAAGGACTAATCATTGCCATCGGATTTCTAAATAACGCAGCAAATTTTAAAGCGTATTCTAACAAACCAACTTTTGGTATTGTTCCGTTTTGAACGTCAAATTTGATTTGACCGTTAAGCTTTAATGAATCATCTGTATTTAAATTAATGAAGCCTTTTGCTTTACCAGTTATTTCTCTAGGTAGAGCCAACAATGTTGTAGCAATCAAATCTGCGTTGATGTCTTTAACACCAAGTTTTATAGAATAAATATGTTTTTTAAGATCACAAACAACCTTCAAAGAAGATATACCTTCTGCAAAATCAAACCTATTAGATTTTATTTGCAATAATCCATCTTTATCCAAAGTCAAAGTTGCTTTCAAATTACCAAATTTGATATCCTTATAAAAGCCTTTTACAACCTCTAACACACAGTTTTCAACGATTAACAAACCTGTATCAAAAGTGTATAAATCATCATTTTCACTGTCTAAATCAACATCCTGATCAGCTGTAAGACTAGCCTCTTTCTCTTGAAAAACTGGTGATACAGCATTTGTATTTTGTTGATTCATAGAATTAAGAATTCTTTCTACGTCAATATTATCAACAGTCAAATGAATATTTCTTACTACGACAGGCAACAATAAAGAGTTTTTGATATCACCCGTAAATTTATATTGAGAACGCTTAAAACGACCAAATGCATTGATATGTACAGAATCTTTATTCGTAGTCAAACGAGCCTCTCTAATCGACAAACGCTGACTAGGAATTCTTACCTTATCCATAGACAATGTACCTTCTAACATAGGATTTTTGCCATCGTCTATCATATACATATTACCTGCAATAGTTCCTTTTCTAAACAGTCTTTGACCTATTAGCACATTCAAAAATTCGCTAGGTAAAGGTTTTGGAATATTAAACCCTAACTTTTTAACTTTTAATGTTGAAATATCCATTTTTCCGTCAATTGTCAAAATAGGTTTAACATTTTTTGTATTTTTATTTAATTCTTTAGCAATAAAATATCTTATTGATTTGATATCTAGATTGTTTCCATTTAAATAGAAATCAGCAACCACAGCTCTGTCATAATTGACAGGACTCAAAGACGCACCGTCAATCAAAATATCATCGCCTTTGGCAATTTTAAACATCCAAGTCATATCAATTTTGTTATATTTTGATTTCAAAATCATCTTAGCGCCAGAATCACCAGTCAAAGTCAAAGGACAGCCAACTAGTTTTGAAAGATATTTAGCCGTAAGCTCATTTGTAGCAAGACCTGTTGCCTCAATATTTGTATCGACAGACTTCATATAGTCTTTGATAACACCTGACATATTGATACGATTTTTAGATGTCGAACCATAATAGCCTTTAAAATCTTTCAGATTGATTTCTTTGTCATTTATATCAACATATCCATAATTAAGCGTCATAGGTAAATTAGCTAAAGGAATAACTCTCAAAAAGCCTTTATTTACCTTTACAAAGCCATTCATTCCTTTATTTGTAATATCAAATTTAAAATCAAAGTTACCACTTATGTCTTTGAAAAACATAAGCATTTCTTCTCCATTTGGAATAACAAGATCAGTTTTTAAAAGTTCAACAACATTTTTTATATCAAACTTGTTAGAATATACACTTAAATCAAAATTGTTTTTCTGATCAGCAAAAGCATTTATATAAACACTAGAACGGTTAATACCTAATTTCGCCTTATCAATAAATATTTTATGGTCTTTTATATAGATATTATTCTTGTTGAAAAGAACAATTCTTAGCTTATCTTTTCCTTTTGTCACATTTATTTTCAAGTCAAATCTTACAAACTTAGGCTCACGAGAGCTTGTAATTTCCATGTTTTTTCCAAAGACTTCGACTTTTGTTTTTTTATCAACATCATAAATAATGTAGCAATTTTTCAAATACAAAATAGAGTCTAACCACTCAACTGTCCAGTCTGATTTTTTTTGTGGTTTAGCAGGTTCAGTTGATAACGCCATCAGTTTATTTACATCAGCGAATAAATCATCTAAGCCAACTTTTTTTAACACAATAGTCTTTTCTAAGACTTTTTCAAAAGAAATAGTTGTATCAAAGTTTTTTATATTTAACAAATTAGCATTGTCTTTTTTCAAAGAAATTTCATCAACGCTAAATGACAATTCTGGACTCAAATCTGTTTTCAAAACAGGTTTTTTAACAACCAAATCCAGTTTTGAAGACTCTTTTACATACTGCTCAACATAAGAAATTGCTTGCTCATTTGAGACAACATAAGGCAATATCTTTAAATAAAAAACAAATGGTAAAGCAGCAATAATAGCTAAAAATATAACAATTGGTATTATAAACTTTATTTTCTTCAAAAACTCTCTCATAATTAAATTTCCGTTACTATTTTCTAAAAAAATTATATCATGCTATTATTCTCATATGAAAAAGTATTTTGTTTTAATCGGTTTATTTTTTTTAATGGCAAATGCATCTTTGAGCGTTAATGCACAAGAAGTATCAAAAGAACCTTTAAAGGTTTCAGATGTAACAGTTTTTAGTCAGGATGAATATTTCGGACTCAAAGACAAAAAAGGAAATGTTGTTGTTGAGCCTGAATATAAAAAACTCATACGAGTTGGGGACTATTCTTGGATAGTCCAAAAGAAAAACAGATTTGGTCTTATGGATTCATCAGGAAACTATCTTGTTAAACCAAAATACAGACACGCTGAAAGAGTTTTCATGAAATATGCAAAACTAGGCAACGATACAGATTATGGGCTATATGATGAAAAAGGAAATATAATAATTGAACCTGAATATTCGTCAATTGAACCGTTGTTCGGAAAAATGTTTTTGACTTGCAAAAAATTCAAATATGGCATTATAGACCAAGATGGAAAAAAACTTTTAAACAACGATTTTGATGACATTTATATGCCACACCCCAAAGCATTAAGAATTCGCTATGAAGGTGAGTGGTACGAAATTGAACGAATGACATCAAATGACATAACACTTCCAGAAGGTGTTGAAAAAGTAACAATTAACAATCAAGAATTTAAGGTTACTCACCTTGCTGTAAATACAGGCCTTATTTCAGGATATTCAGCCGTTACAGCAGCAGACTACCTTTTGAAAATATTATCTTCAATTTCACCAGCATATGAACAAACAATTGATGATTTGATGTTATCTCAAGGTGCTGATACTGCAACAATTTTTATGAAACTCAGCTGGATACCAAGATTCCCATTTACATATATGAAAAAATACTATTACAATCTGATTAACCCTAATAGTGGCCCTCTTTCAGATGTAAAAAATGATATTAAAAGACAAATAAAATAAATCTTAGTATCCTAAATTTTCATTTACCAAAAAGACTTTGATTCTTCCATTTGGCTTGCATAGTCTTGTTGTTAAAATTTGAGCACAGATTGAATCTTCACTCAAGCAATCTGCACAACTGCCAGTTTTAACACATGGAGTGTTTTTAGCAGCTAGTGAGTTAATTCTTTGCATATTGCAAGGAGCTGCATAAGTCCTAGCTCTTTGATAAGCATCTTCGATAGTCTTAGATACTTTATTCATGCCAGCAACAACAAATACATTTTTAGGACCAAAACACAAAGCCGCAAGTCTGTTACCAAGACCGTCAATATTAACTAATTGCCCATCTTCACTAATTGCATTAGCACTCATTAGAAAAATATCAGAACTAAAACTATCAATTGCGCATTTTAGCTTTTCTTGAGGATCTTTAGCCTTATCACGGTTAATAGTTTTATAGCCATTGCTCTCTAGGTAATCGACAAGCCCTATTTCATTGATAGACATAGATCCGCCCCAAGAAATCACATCATCTTTTGAAATAAATTCTAAAATTTTGTATAATGCCTCATTTTTATCCTCACAATAAAAAGCATCAAAATGTCTTTTATTTAAAGCTGAAACGACCTTTTCAGCAAGTTTTTTGTTTCTTTCTTTTATAAATTGACTACTAGCCATAACTCACTCCATAATATAAATTTATTTCTTCTCAGATTTTAACTCGTTGATGTATTTTTGTGCAAGTTTTTGAGGCATATACATAGGAACTAAGCCCCAATCAGAGATATCTATCTCCATATCTTCACTATTTTGAGCTTGGTCTAGCAGCTTTTTCAAAATTTTATTCACATCAGTAGTTCCATATTTTTGTTTAAAAAAGTTATAGCCATAAAAATCTTTATCTAAAGGCAAAAATCTTTTGCCACGAAGATAATGGGCAACATGTGAGCCTACATCAGCATTTGAGACAATGACAGGTTTCATATTATGTTCAAGACAATATTTAACAGCTAATTTATCAGCTAATTTTCCAACTCCACCTATTTTTTTGTCATTCCAATTTTGAAGATAGTCAATTATCAATCTTCTTCCTTTTATCCCCTGTCTTGGATAATCTTTTTTCAATTCAGTGTCAACTAAATAATCTATTGGATACCAATATGTAGAATCTCTATCTGTAAAGTTGACATAGCCATATTCTTTTTTCAATGTTGGTGACATAAAAATATAAGCTGTTTCAGCCTTACCATTTTTAGCTTCTAAAATAGCAACCTTAACTTTTCGCCCAGTGACTTTGCTAATTAAATAATCTGTCCTATTAGGATCATAATCTAAAACTAGGCTTTTACATTCCAATCTTTTATTTCTTGTTTCAGAAAGTACAATCTTTTGTGGCTTAGTCAAATCAACATTAACAACACCATTGAAATTAGAATTATAAAATGGGTTATAAACACTCATCTCAATAGTTTTAGGATTAGATGATAATTCAAAACTATCTGATTTTTGGACTTGCTCAGACTTAAAACTCAAGTTTCGTTTTGAATCTAATATTACACTCTTATTTAAATTAATCTTTGTTGGGAATAAATTTATAAACATAATAAACCTTACAAAAAAGTAAAAAACTAAGAAAAAAAATTTTTGCTAATTAAATTAATTTTATGATATTTGTATATTAATGTGTAAATAAAAAACAATAAGGTTTTTATAATAATGATTAATGACATGACAAAAGGCGATCCACTTAAACTAATATTGCTTTTTTCAGTGCCACTTTTAATAGGAAACGTCTTCCAACAATTGTATAACATAGCTGATATCGTAATTGTTGGACGAACTTTAGGAATGAATGCTCTAGCTGCTGTCGGAGCAATTTCTCCAATATTTTTCTTTTTGATGTTTGTTGTAGTTGGTCTTACAAACGGATTTGCAGTAATTACAGGCCAAAGATTTGGTGCAAAAGATCCTGATGGAGTTAGAAAATCTGTAACTGTATCTACTGTGTTAAGCACTGTTTTTACAGTTGTCTTTTCAATCTTACTAGCAATATTAATGAACCAAATACTTGCTTGGATGAATGTACCTAAAGAAATTTATAAAGATGCATACTGGTATATTCAAATAGTAGTCACAGGTCTTATAATCGTAAATTTATATAATCTGCTTGCTAGTATAGTAAGAGCATTAGGTGACAGCAAAACACCTCTTTATTTCTTAATTTTTGCATCAATATTAAATATCTTTTTGGCCTTACTTTTTATTCTACAGTTTCATTGGGGGGTCCCCGGTTCAGCTATTGCCGTAGTTATTTCCCAAGGTGTTTCGGTTCTTATGTGCATAATTTATGTAAAAAAGAAATTTCCTATTTTACATCTAAAAAAAGAAGATTGGACATTTGCAATTAGCAAAAAAAGCCTAGATTTTGCTATTGAACATCTAAAAGTCGGAATACCAATGTCATTACAATTTTCAATTCTCGGCATAGGTATTTTAATAATCCAAAGTGTATGCAACACCTTTGGACCTGATGTAATTGCAGCATTTACAGCTGCGCTAAGAATAGAACAAATAGCAACCCTTCCTATGATTTCTTTTGGTGTTGCGCTTGCTGCTTATACAGCTCAAAACTATGGAGCAAACAATTTCTCAAGAATCAAAACAGGAGTCAACAGAAGCTCTTTAATAAACATAAGTCTGAGTATCATAATGGCATTTTTAATCCATTTTTACGGCAGCAATATTGTTGGAATATTTATAGGTAAAGGCGAAACTCATATAATTGCAATTGCAAAAAGCTATCTTTGGATAAGCACAATATTTTATTTTTTCTTAGGACAAATTTTCATTTTCAGAAACGCATTACAAGGTATGGGCGAAGCTTTTTTACCGCTTTCAGCAAGTATCGCAGAACTTCTTGTTCGTTCATTTGCTGCTGTTTATCTAGCTGTTAAATTTAGCTATTTTGGCGTTTTCTATGCTGGCCCTATTGCATGGGTCAGCGCTGGACTAATTCTTGCGATAGGTTATTACACAAACCTTTTAAAAATAGCTAAAAAAGCACGTAACAACTACAACCTACAAAAAAGACAATAAGATCAAATTTTTCTAATTAAAAGACCCGTTGAATAATCAACGGGTCTTTGTTTTGAGGATCTTACTCTCAAATTATATTCTTCCGTAGTATGCATCCAAGTACATTTGTTTGATTTCTTCAAACAATGGATATCTTGGGTTAGCACCTGTACATTGATCGTCGAATGCAAGTTCAACCATTTCATCAAGTTTAGCAAGGAATTCTTGTTCGTCGATACCAAATTCTTTGATAGACATTGGTAAACCAAGATCCTTTTTCATTTGAATCAATGCTTGTTGTAGCAATTCAACTTTTTCATCATCATTTTTACCGCCCAATCCTAATTCATCAGCGATTTGGCCATATTTAGCCTTAGCACATGGGAATTTGTATTGAGGGAATGCTGTTTGTTTAGCTGGTTTATCAGTTGCGTTGAACTTGATAACTTGGTTGATTAACAATGCGTTAGCCATACCGTGTGGTACGTGGAACATAGCACCCAATTTGTGAGCCATAGAGTGACATACACCTAAGAATGCGTTAGCAAATGCCATACCAGCAATTGTTGAAGCATAGTGTACTTTTTCTCTTGCTTGTGGGTCTTTTGCACCATTGTCGTAAGAACGTTTCAAGTATCTGAACAACAATTTCAAAGCTTCTAAAGAGTTAGAGTTTGTGAAGTTTGTTGCCATAACTGATACGTAAGCTTCGATAGCGTGAGTAATAGCATCGTAACCAGAAACAGCTGTTAAGCCTTTTGGCATAGAATCAACTAGGTTAGGATCGATGATTGCTACGTTTGGAGTCAAAGCGTAATCAGCGATTGCATATTTAACACCTGTTTGATCGTCTGTTATAATTGCAAAAGGAGTAACTTCTGAACCAGTACCTGAAGTTGTAGGTACACAAACCATTTCTGCTTTTTTACCTAATTCAGGAATCATGCAGATTCTTTTTCTGATATCCATAAATCTCATAGCGATATCTTCGAATACTGTATCAGGTTGTTCATACATTAACCACAAGATTTTAGCAGCGTCCATTGAAGAACCACCACCTAATGCGATGAATACGTCTGGTTCATAAGCTTTAACCATCATCATTGCATCGTTAATTGTAGATAATGTTGGGTCTGGTTTAACATCGAAGAAGATTTGATAATCAACACCGATTTCGTCCAATGTATTTGTAATAGCATTTGTCATACCAGAGTTGAATAAGAATCTGTCTGTAACGATAAATGCACGTTTTTTGCCTTGCAATTCTCTAAGAGCCAAATCCAAAGCTCCTCTTTTGAAGTATACTTTTGCAGGAACTTTGTACCAAAGCATGTTTTCTCTCCTTTCAGCAACTGTTTTGATGTTCAATAAGTGTTGAGGACCAACGTTTTCGCTTACTGCGTTACCGCCCCAAGAACCACAACCTAAAGTTAATGAAGGATTAACTCTGAAGTTGAACAGGTCACCGATACCACCTTGAGATGATGGAGTGTTGATCAAAATTCTGCAAGTGTGTAATTTAACACCGAATTTTTCAATTCTTTCAGAATCTCTTTCATCTGTATATAAAACAGATGTGTGGCCTGCACCACCAAAATCAACCAAGTCATAAGCTTTTTGTACTGCATCATCAAAATCTTTAGCTTTGTACATAGCCAATACTGGTGATAATTTTTCGTGAGCGAAAGATTCTTCTTCGCAAATGTCAGTAACTTCACCGATGATAACTTTTGTATCAGCAGGAACAGTTACACCAGCCATTTCAGCGATTTTAGCAGCTGGTTGACCAACGATAGCAGCATTCAATCTACCATCTTTGATGATTGTTTTAGCTACTTTATCTTTTTCAGCTTTAGAAAGGATATAAGCACCTCTTAAAACGAATTCTTTTTTAACTTCTTCATATACATCTTTAACTACAACAACTGATTGTTCAGAAGCACAAATCATACCGTTGTCGAAAGTTTTTGACATAAGAATTGAAGAAACAGCCATTTTGATATCAGCAGTTTCATCGATAACAGCAGGAGTGTTACCAGGGCCAACACCTAAAGCAGGTTTACCAGAAGAATAAGCTGCTTTAACCATTCCAGGACCACCTGTTGCAAGAATCATATCGATATCTTCGTGGTGCATCAAAGCGCCTGACAATTCAACTGATGGCTCATCAATCCAAGCGATAAGTCCGTCTGGAGCACCAGCTTTAACAGCTGCTTCCAAAACGATTCTAGCTGCTTCAATAGTACATTTTTTAGCTCTTGGGTGTGGTGAAAATACAAGAGCGTTTCTTGTTTTCAAAGCGATTAATGATTTGAAAATAGCAGTTGAAGTTGGGTTAGTTGTAGGAATAACTGCTGCAATAACACCGATAGGTTCTGCTACTTTTTTAATACCGTTAGCTTTATCTTCAAAAATAACGCCAGCTGTTTTCATATTTTTGTATTTGTTATAGATATATTCAGCTGCGAAGTGGTTTTTGATGATTTTATCTTCCATAACGCCCATGCCTGATTCTTCAACAGCCATTTTAGCTAGAGGAATTCTCATTTTGTCTGCAGCAGTAGCAGCTGCTTTGAAAATTTTATCTACTTGTTCTTGAGAAAAAGTAGCATAGATTTTTTGTGCTTTTTTAGCTCTTTCGATGATAAGCTTCAAATCGTCATGAGTTTTAACTTCAGTAGATTTGTTGAAAGCTTTTTCGAGCTTTTCAGTTTCGGCTTGTTTTTTTGTTGCCATAGTGTAATATCTCCTTTATCGTGAAATAATTCACTATTAATATTGCACACAAATAACTAAAATTCAAGTGTTATTTTTACAATTATTAATAATAAGATACAATTGAAGTTCTTTATTTATCGATGTTCTATGAATATATTTTTTATATAAATCTTTAGATTTTCTTAATTTTACAAGTGTGATTTTTTTCACAATTCTATTTTATTACCCAATTTTACAGTTCAAAATTACAAAAAGATATTATAAAATTGCAATATGGAATATCAAAGCATTAAAGAGGAATACTTCAAAGAGCAAGAAAAATGCAGCTCATTAGCCTGTCAAAAAGTTATTTTTGAGCCGGACACAAAACGTGAATGGTTCTTTGAAGATGATTTTTGGTGCTATTTTGAGTTTTACTGCGAAGATAACGATTATGCATTAAAAAAAATTGATGAAAAAGTCTTTTCTCGAAATTGTGTAATCAAAGATATGAGCTATGAAATAAAAATGCTACTCGGATATACACGTTTAAGAAAAGTGGTAACAATTGAAAAAGAATTATTTAACCAATATGTCTTCAGATTTGAAAAAGAAAAACAAAAATCTCCAAATATTACAATTGAAAGATTTAATTTCCAAATAAAAGAAAATGAAGAGGAAGCGCTAGACCGATCTGATAAAATAGCAAATGTTATTTTAGGCGGATGTCTGACAATGATCGGAGTAATTCTAGCTTTATTTCTTATCTCACTAGTCTTTTATTTAAAAAAGAATTTCATGTGATAGAATTTCTTTATGAAAAAAGTATTTTTAACAATATCAATTTTGATAATTACTACAACAATTGCATATGCAGCCGGCTCAAAATATTCAGATGAGTTTAAGAAAAATTTTTCAATATGCAAACCTTTTTCTGAATCTAAATTTAACATCAGCTACAACTCAAAAAGCAGTTATGAGATAAAAGGCTTTATTCCTGATGGTAGTGAAAGATGTGTATATGTAGAAACAAATGAATGGTTAAGAGGAAAAAACACAACAACCTGTATGTTCTCACAAAAACAACGTGAAGAATATTTTAATTCAATGTTAACACCAGATGCAAAGCATTCTGCAACAATAGGAGCAATGCCTGTCGTCGGCTCACATGAAGACGTTGTTTTTTTGAAATATTTTAACGATCCCAAAGTGTGCAACACAGTTAGTGAAAAATACTAGGCAATTTTCTTACACAATATAACTTTATATATATGTAGGAGTGTGTTTAGAAAAATGCTTAATCCATATACAACAAATCCTTATATACAAAATCCAAATTATCAGACTAGCTGCAACATGTCACAGCCTGTTGTTGGTGGTAATGCATCAAACACTTATTCTCAAACACAAACAGCTCAGCAATTTCCAGCCACACAAATTTTGCAATATCAAAACCAACAAGGAATTAATAATTTATATGGACTAAACAGCATTAATGATAACATCCATTACAATTTATCATTAGGAAACAAGCTATTAAACGAATTTAACACTGAATATCCAAACCTAGAATCATTCACAATGTGTGAAACCCTAGCAAAGAAAATGGAAAAGGAAAAGCCAAAATCTTTGGAAACTTCATTGATGAAAGTCAAAGCAGACAGATACTTTAAATTAATGATAGGTTTGTTAGAAAAAAGACCAGATCAACAAAACCAGACTTTCGATGAATACATAAATATGGTCAAAAAAGAATTTAAAGAATCTAATCACGGTAACTGTGGAGAAAGAGCCTATATTATACATGACAAATTAAACAAAATGGGCATTAAAAACCAAGCAGTAATAGAAATTTCAGGAAACAAAGCTTCAAATGGACACGTATTTAACGTTATAGGACTAGCTCCAAATGCAATTAAAGAAAAGCCAGAAACTTGGGGAGAAAATGCAATAATTGTTGATGCTTGGGCAAACAAAGTTTTCCAGCCACAAGAAGGCCTTGCTTTTTACACAGACTTTTTAGGCTACAGCCAAGATAATCCTATGAAATTTGAAAACCTTGATGTAAACCAAATGTTCAAACCTTCTGTATAAATTAGCAATTTATTTTATTCTCTTGTTTTTATTTATATACAAGGTTAGTCCATTTAGGTATTTTTATGTTTAGTTTTAGCACTATCGAACAATTTAGAAATATTAAACCTATAAAAAATTTTTTTGCTAGCAAACCCCAAGGGCTTAAAAACATAAGACTGGATGGATTAAAGTATAGCCCAAAGCTAGATTCTGATGTCTGTGTCAGAACTATTCCACAAAAAAAGTCAGTTCAAATAATAAATGAAATGACCAAAAGCCTAAATATAGAACCAGGAAGTTTCGAAACACTCCCTGTTGAACTATACAGAACAATACAAAATTCAGGGAAAAATTATATAAACACCAAAGAAATTAAAGAAATTATCCAAAAAACAGGACTGAGTGAAGCGCAATTTGCAAAAGAGATGGATAATATTGCATCGATGCTTTCTGTTTTAAAACCAACGGATCTAAAATATGAAAAAGCAGGCAAAATCTTTGAAATAGAATTAGGAAACAAAACTGCCAAAGTATCATTTTTAGCGAAAGGCATGTCTGGATCTGTATATAAAATTGAAATGCCAAATGTAAAACCATTCATAATGAAAAAATATCATGGCACGACCCACAAAATATCACGAACAGAAGGTGCATATGCTGAAGCGGCAATTCAAAAAAGGCTTTATGATGACGGAGTTTCAGACACAGCCGCATTAATAGCTGCAAACCCAGACAATGGCTGGATTGTATCAGAATTTATTGACTCAAATTATAAAATGAGGACAAAAGGAATTAAAATAAAAGACTACTTAGAAAAAAATGGTCTGTATTTTGATGATGTAAATGAAGGAATGTATATAAAAGATGCCAATGGGAATGCCATACTCGTTGATTTTGGATACATAATTCCCAAAAAACACAAATATGGTTCAGATGTACAATTCCTAACTAATCGTGTCAATCTACGAATTGAGCAAGAAAAAGCGGCAATGGATTTAGATTCATTAGTTAAAATGTATAAAGAAAATCCAAAATTAAGATTTCAAATTATACAAAATTTACAAGAATCTACTGATAGTAAGCATACGAAAGAGTTTTTCAAGTCATTTTACGAACAGGTCAAAGACACTCCCCAAATGAGATTATGTAACGATTATTCAGAATACATGCTTGCAAAATGTACAGCGAACGAAGAAGTAATCTCAACAGCAGATAAACTTCAAAAAGCAAAACAAGCATTCGCTGACTGTGGTTTTAAAGGTGATATCGAAGATTTTATTGGTACACAAGACAATTACAACTTATACATAAACCGTTTTAACGACTTTGCTTCACCAGTTTTTGAAAAATTATTTTCAATGATGTAAAAAAAATGAACTTTTTTCATTCTTCATCGTTTATAATCTTGTAGGTGTATTTTTCATTTGAGAAGGAGAAGATATGAAAAAATATTTATCAGTTGCGTTAGTTACATTACTAGCCGTAGGTTTTGTTTCATCAGGTGCATTAAAAGCGACAGCAGATGTAATCGAAAGAGGTTTTGTTTCTGTGTCAACTACAGCAAATACAGAATTACCACCTGATATAGTTGAAATAAATATCGCTGTTCAAACAGAAGACTCAAAATCATTACAAAAGGCTACACAAGAAAACAAAGAAATTTCAGATAAAGTATATGCAGCTTTATCATCAATGATAAACAAAGAAAATGGTGACTATGTAAAAACAGCAAACTTTAATGCAGCACCAATTTACAATTACAAAAACAATAAAAAAACATTAGTAAAATATGAAGTGTCAAATAATGTAATTGTCCATACAAAAAACATCAAAGAAGCTGGACAAATGATAGACAAGGCTATTTCATTAGGAGCAACAAACATAAACAACATCAATTTTTCTCTATCATCTTATGACAAACAGTGTGATGAATTGCTACTTCTTGCTGGCAAAAAAGCTTATAAAAGAGCCGAAATCTTGGCATCAAGCGCAGGCAATTCTCTAGCAGGAATTAAAAACATAAACGGAAGCTGTTCAACAGTTGATAATATAAGACCACAATATAGAATGCTTGCCAAAAATGTGGCAATGGACTCATCAGCAGGAAGCGTTGCTGAAACATCTAGCCCAATTCAAGGCGGAGCAATAAAACTTTATGCAAACTTAAATGCATCTTATTTCGTAAAATAATTACAAATAAAAAAAACACCTTCTTGCAATCAAGAGGGTGTTTTTTTATACAAGAATTTATAAATTATGATAGAAACTATGTCCACAAACTTTTTTTATAAAATCATCTAGTGGCATTTCTCTATACATAGCAGTACCCTCTGGGTTCGCAAAACGAACAATATCATCTGTACAATCAAAAACAGATATATAATGATGTCTTCCTGTACCTAATTCCAATGAACCACCACCAGATACCATTGTAGTCGAACGACCAATTGTCCTGATTTTGTCTTTTAATTTTTCCAAATCTTTTATCGACTCATTTTTAACAGCATCTTTAATCTCAGATTTATTCATATAAACAGAACCTTTTTTGCATATGATATCTTTACAAAAATATTTTTC
>CALUPF010000010.1 GCA_944322545.1 Candidatus Gastranaerophilales bacterium | reverse complement strand
TTGGGTTTGCGATCAATAAAACTTGTTTTAATCAATCAACGATTAAGAGAAAACTTTGAAAGTTCTTTCAATGTTTTTGTCCATAATTTTCTTAACAGAATCGATTTCAGTTTCGCAAGCTTTTTGTTGAGTTTCAACTTGGCTTAAGTCCATTTGTAATCTTTTTTCTTTGATTTGAATAGAAGCGGTTTTTCTTCTGTATTCAGCATCAGCTTGAGCATCATCAGAAGTGTCATATGCAACAGAGAAATTAGTACCGTTGATAGCATCAACTTCTTCACCAGATTCAGAAACGATTCTCATAGTACCGTTTTGAATACCAGCAAGGATTTCGCGACCAGAATAGTTGTTAGTGCAACCAACATGAGTAGTTTGAGGTTTGCAAGCAGCTTTATCTTCTTCAGATAATGCATTGTATTGTTCAACAGTAATAGTGTTACCATCTTTATCAGTGTATCCAGTTATTTCATCGTGGCCATCACTTACCCAGTCAGCAAAGCCATCAGGGTTTTCAGCAGTTTTACCAACAAAAACTTGAAGTTTCATACCAGCACCATTTTTACCAGTTACAGAATTTAAAGTAAGAGCGCTGATTTCAATTTCAGAAGAATCGCTAGCATTGATGTATTTCAAAGTTTGGTTAGATAATTTTAAAGAATATTCTCTAGCAACTTCTTCAGTTTGCATAGCTAAGATCATTTCAGAATTAGTGATTTGTTGAGCTCTGAATTCTAAATCAGATTTTCTTGCAGTTAATAATAATAATCTTGCTTGTGATGATGCTAAACCCATTTTTTAATCCTTTACTTACTTAGTAACATTTACTACACACTTATATAAAAACAAATAATATATACGAATTGCATAATCAGTATATAATGTTACATTTCTTTACATTAATCTTTTCTCTTTGGAAAAACCTTATTTCAGGGTCTTTTTAATACGTTTTATTGTGGTACAATTATTTTGTTAAACAAATGAGGAATAATAAATAAAATGAATACAGCTAATCAGTCATTAAAGCCGGTAACTACGAAGATTAATAGCGAAGGAAATCTTGAAATTGGTGGTTGTGATTTAGTAAAACTCGCTGAAAAATACGGAACGCCTTTATACGTTTTTGATGAAACTACTATTAGGACTATTGCTAATGAATATAAAAATGCTTTTAAAGATTATCCTAAAGTTAGTATGTTATATGCATCTAAGGCTTTTATGACTAAGGCTATTGTTAGAATTTTGGATGAAGAAGGCTTTGGGTTTGATATGGTGTCAGGTGGAGAGATTTATACTGCTTATACAGCTGGTGCTGATATGAAAAAGTGCTTGTTTAATGGTAATAATAAATCTTATGATGAACTTGAGATGGCTGTTAATTTGGGCGTTGGTCTAATATCAGTTGATAATTTTCTTGAATTAGCTCTTTTGAATAACGCTGCTAAAGCTGCTGACAAAAAAGTTGATATTTTATTGAGAGTTACACCTGGTATTGAATGTCATACACATGAGTACATCCAAACTGGACATTTGGATTCTAAGTTTGGTTTTGATTTAACGCAAGTTGATGAAGCTGTTGAGCTAATCTTAGAAGAGTATACTAACCTCAATTTAGTCGGAATGCACGCACATATCGGCTCTCAAATATTTGAAACTTCTATTTATTATGATGAAGTTGATGTTCTTTTAAAAGAAATGGGTCGACTAAAAGATAAGTTTGGTGTTGAATTGACTCATATAAACCTTGGTGGAGGTTTAGGTATTAAATATACGGAAAATGACGCACCTCCATCTATTTACGAAATTGCAGAAAAAATTATTACATCTATAAAAGATAATGCTTCAAAATATAATGTTGCTGAACCAGAAATTCATATTGAGCCAGGTAGAAGTATAATTGGCAAGTCTGGGATAACTTTATACACTGTAGGAAGTTCAAAACAAGTTCCAAAAGGAAGAAAATATGTAGCTGTTGATGGTGGTATGGCTGATAACCCAAGACCTAGTTTGTATCAGGCTGTTTATACAGCACAAGTTGCAAATAAGCCGGATGCTGAGTTATCTGAGACTGTTACAATTGCAGGAAGATTTTGTGAGTCAGGTGATATTTTGATAAAAGAAGTCAAACTTCCTAGTCTAGAAGAAGGCGATATTCTTTGTTTTTATGACACCGGAGCTTATGGATATTCTATGTCTAGCAACTATAACAGGGTTTTAAAACCTGCTGCGGTACTTGTAAATAACGCACAATCTGATATTATTATAAATAGAGAAAGTTACGAGCATCTAGTTTCTTTGGATGTTATACCGGATAGATTAAAAAAGTAGATTTATAGCATTAGTAAGGACATTAAGTGATAGGAGAAATAAAAGACATACTATTGAGTCAAATAAAGGCTATTCATTGGTCATTTACTTGGGTAAATG
This sequence comes from Candidatus Gastranaerophilales bacterium, assembly GCA_944322545.1. Lineage (GTDB taxonomy): Bacteria > Cyanobacteriota > Vampirovibrionia > Gastranaerophilales > Gastranaerophilaceae > Limenecus. The sequence goes on along the minus strand of CALUPF010000010.1, from coordinate 63,008 downwards.
TTTTGGAAGTCCTTATTATTGCTGCTTTTTTACTTTTGATATATCAAAAATTTATCAAAGGAACTCAGTCAGAAAAGCTAGTAAAAGGTATTTTTATTTTACTTTTGGCTTGGTTATTCTCTGAAATATTAATTAAATTCAATTTACTTATATTAGGTGTGTTTTTAAGGACAATGGTCAGTGTCATAATGTTTGGTGCTGTTATCATTTTTCAGCCTGAAATAAGAAAATTTCTTGGATATTTAGGACAGTCAAATTTCTTTCATAACCATTTTGGTAAAAGAAGTCCTAATGAAACACAAAAAGTTAATGTTTTAAAAGAACTGATTGAAACTGTTAAATATCTTTCTAAAACTAGAACCGGTGCTTTGATGGTTCTAGAAAGAGAAGATGATGTAAATAGCTATTCTGATGTTGGAACGCAGCTTGATGCTATAGTTTCTACTGAGTTGTTATTGACTATATTTCATCCGAATACGCCATTGCATGATGGCGCTGTTGTGATTGAAGGTGACACGATTAGATCAGCAGGTGTTTTATTGCCGCTGACAGAAGACCCTAAATTGAGCTGGAAGTATGGAACTCGTCATAGAGCTGCAATTGGTATGAGTGAGGTTTCTGATTCAGCTTGTCTTGTTGTTTCAGAAGAAACTGGTGATGTTTCAATTGCGTTGGATGGCTCATTGAAAAAGTATGATGATATAACTTTATTAAAAAAAGATTTAGAAATCCTTCTTGGCTATGAAGATGAGGATTTTGTTGAAGAGAATAAAACTGTTTTTAATTTTATAAAAATAAAAACTAAAAAACAGGTTAGCAATAAAAAAAATGATAAAATGTCTAAATAGTTTGTGGAATTAGAAAAGTGAATCCAATAGAAAGCATATACAAAAATAAAATCGTTGCCGTAATCAGGGCAGATGAAGCATCTGAAGCTTTAGAAAAGGCTAAAGCTTTGATAGATGGTGGTATCAGAGTTTTTGAGATTACAGTTGAAAAAGGCTCTGTATTAGAGTCAATAATTGAGCTTAGAAAAAACCATGATATTACTGTTATGGCAGGCGGAATAATTACTGCTTCAAGAGCACAAGAGGCAATTAATATGGGTGCTCAAATTATAGTCGCACCTGTTTTTCAAGGTAGTTTGTGGAAGTTTTGCTTAGGCAATAAAGTTCCTCATATTGCAACTGTTTCAACGCCTAATGAAGCATATAATGCTTGGAAATCAAGAATTCCTTTGATTAAAATTTTCCCTGCTAAATCTATGGGCGGTGTAGAATATCTAGAAGATATGTTAAGACCTATGCCGTTTTTAAACCTTATGCCATCTGGTGGTGTTGGGTTGGATGATTTTACAGACTACTTAAAAGAAGGAGCTGTTGCAGTAGGTCTTGGAAGATGCTTATATAAAAATGCATCTTTGGCTGAAATTAAAGAACGAGCTAGATTTGCTGTTGAACAGTTGAAAAAGCTCAATTAGTCAATGATTTCCAAGATACTTTTTGCTCTGTCAGACCATTTGTGTTTTTCTTTGACTATTTTAGATGCGGTTTGTGCTTTTTCTTGTCGTGCATCTTCATTTTTTAAGAAAAAGTCTGCCTTTTCTGCAATGTCTTGATAATTAACCGGATCACAAAATACAATAGAATCCCCAAATGCTCGTTTAAGGGTTCTGTTAAGTCCTGTGAGTACCATAGTTTCCACAGCACTTGCATTTAAGACTCTATCATGAATCCCGCCTGCGAGGTGGAATGGATTTGAGTGGAGCGTAATTTTTGATTTGTTCATAAGGTTAACAGTTTCTCTAATATCTCCACCTTTTACGAGTTTTATGTTTCCTGAGATATATTTTTCCCAAGGACCTTCTCCAAATATTGTTAGGTTAAAGTCTTTTAGTGCTTGAATCATTTTGACTCTTTGTTTATATGTGATTATGTATGAAATGCTTTTTGATAATAAAACATATTGCGTTACATCAAGATTTAAATCTATTTGTTTTTTAAATAGTTGGTAAATTTGCCATAATGAGAGCTCTGGATAGCTTAGAGCAACTTCGCAAAAATCCATCATTAATTTAAAAACTAGATCAGGCATAGATTCTTTTAATTGTGCAATTCTTGAGTCGTAGTCGTCTATAGATCCGAAAAATGTTATGTCATATTCTTTTTTGACATCTTGCTTTTTCCAAAAATCAAGATCTGTGCCTCCTGGAATATATCCATTCACAAGGTTTGGCAAATAGTGAAGTATTGCTGGTGTGTCTTCAAAAGAAGAATTAAATAGCGTAAAATTTTTATAAGAACTGAATTGCTGCACAATTTCAAAGTTCTGATAAAAGATTGAATCAGTATTCCACATTATATTAGGAATGCCTGCTTCTAGTATGTCCTTCCAAATTGGCAAACCTGTTGCGTTGAGAGCTATTGCCAAGTCTGGAGTTATTTTGTTTTCAAAACACTCTTTAGTTGTAAGAGCTTTAATCCCATTTTGTTTAAAGCCTTCTAGCAATGCTTTGCTAAAACTGGCTAATGCATTATATCTTCCACCTAGTTCGCTATTATCACCATGGATTGCAACTATTAAGTTTTCTTTATTCATATTTTCTCCTAAAACTAAAGCTCTTAAAATATATTCCTATATTTTTTGAGCAATGTCGAGAAATAAATGTTTTTTAATAATTGAATTTTATGCAGCTTTTTTGAGTAATTTAAGTCTTCTGTATACTATGCATTTTTTATCGTTGTAAAAATCTTCTTCATTTAGATATATATTCACATATTTGTCATATCTCAAAATGAACAACATAAGATAAACTTCGTTATTTACGTTGTATATTGATAGCTTATGTTTTTCGCTACAACGTTCTAGAAATTCTAAGAAATTATGTTCTATCTCTAAAACGTTTTTCATATTTATTCCGATACGCTTTTTGAAAGCTTTTTTTTCAAAAAGCTTTTTTAATTCTATGAGGTCTGCTTTAGATATTGCGTTCCCTGCTATATCAACAATGCAAACTTTGTCAACATCCTTGATTTTCATTTACATCCCTGACTGTTAAACTGTAATGTTGTCCCTAACAATTATATGATATCAGTTGTGGGTAGGAATTTAACTATAATAAAGTTGTCTCTATATTAAACTTTAGGTTGAGATGTTAAAGGATGTTTTTGCCATTTTTTGAGTACATGTCTTTTCTGAAATTTTTTATGACTTTTATTTGTTCTTCGTAGCTGCTATTGAGCAAAGATTTAACTGTTTCCATTAAATCAATAGTGCAGTTAGATATATTCTCACTATTCATCTCAATCATGTCTTTTGCCATTTCTGTATTAGAAAGGGCTAGTCTAGTCATGTCTCTAAAGCCACTTGACGCCATTTTTAGTGCATTTTCATTTTCTAATGCTGTTTTCATCAACGCTTGAGCAATCAACATTGGCATATGACTAATTAAAGCTGCTGCTTCATCATGTTCATCTGCATTCATTATAAGGGTTGTAGCTCCTGTCAGACTGATGATGTTTTTTAATTTTTCTATATCACTTGGGTCTGTTGATTCATCAGGTGTGATTATCCATTTTGCGTCTTCGAACAGGTCTTCGAAGGATGCTTCAAACCCACTGTTTTCAGTTCCTGCCATAGGGTGTGAGCCAATAAATTTGAATTTATACTGCTTTTGAGTGACAAATTTTTTCAGGCTGCATACATCAGTTACCAAACTTTGTTCAGGTAATATTTGTTCGAGTTTTTGTAATATTTCAATAGTTTTATTCATTGGTGAGCAGACAAAAACTACATCACAATTTTTTAATGTGTTCATATCATCAGACACATTGTTTGTATATTTTTTTGCATTCTCTATTGTTTGTGGATTTCTTGTTACTGCAAATAATTCTATGTCTGTTTTTGAAAGTCTTTTTAATAAAGAACCACCAATTAAACCTAACGAAATTATACCTATTTTCATAATTACTCCATTTTTTTTTATTATACACGAAGTTAACATTTGTTTATAAATTTGCACGCGTAAAAAAAAGTTGTAATAATAAACATATTAATAGTCTAACCATTCCTTTCTTGACTTATGCGGTTTTCTCAACAGATACCGCATTTTATTTTTGTAAATTCTGTTTATTTAGTCGGAATTATGATAATATTAAGAAAAAACTTGGGAGCTTTATAGAGTATGAATATATTTTCTTTCTTATTTAAAAAGAAACAGTCAGGTAATGTATTAAATTCTTATCCTGAAGCTGTGATAGTTGTTTCTATGACTGGAGAGATTCTTTATGCAAATGAGAATCTTTTGAATTTATTAAAAATTTCTGGCGAAGAGTTAGATAATATTGAATTGCTGGACATTTTTGATGGTGGATTTAATTTAGTTAGCGGACTTTCTAAATCCAAAGACTCGGTTGTTGTTCGTTCAAAGCTTAGTCTTGATGAGGATTTGTTCTTAGAAGTTAAAGCATCAGAATATTATGATGACGAAGAAAAAATAATTGTTTCAATAAGAGATGTGACTAACAGTCAAAAAATGCTTAACAAGCTTTTGTTTGAGCATGAGTATTTGAATAAATTGACTAAAAACAAAAATACTTTTTTGACTAAAATCTCAGGTGAATTAACTTCGCCTATTCACTCAATAAATGGCTTTTCTCAAGCTATTTTAGAAGGTTTAGGCGGCGACGTTAATGAAAAGCAAGAAAAGTATTTGAAAATTATTAACAAAAATTCAATGCAGCTTTTAGAGCTTGTGAATGGATTGATTGAATATTCAAAATTGGAATCAGGTTTGTATGACTATGAGTTTAAGAATTTTGATTTTGTTAATTTAATGACTTCATTATTTAATGAAATGAAACCAGTTGCAGATGAGAAAAAGTTGATTTTGAATTTTGATTTAAATAGTCTTGCTAAAAGAACATTGTATTCAGATGAAAATGTTTTGAAGCAGATTGTAAAAACTCTTGTTGATAATGCTATCACTAATACAGATGTAGGTTCAGTTCAGGTTGTTGTTAGTCATCCGGATAAAGAATATCTTGAAATTGCAGGATTCAATGTTACAGAAAACACTCCTGATAAAGCTTATCTCATGATTAAGGTTAATGACACAGGTTCTGGTATACCTGAACCTGAATTAAATAATATTTTTGATCCGTATGCAAATATAGAAAAATATATTGCTAAAAAAGCTGCTCCTAAAAGCTTGTCTTTAGGCATTGTCTACAACCTAGTTAGACTTTTGAAAGGGAAAATTTGGGTAGAATCAGAGTCTATGAAAGGCAGCAGTTTTTGCTTTATTATTCCTATTGAAAAATTTAGTTTATAGTATGAGATAAGGGTGTGAATTTAGATGGCTAATGTAACTCTTAAAAATGTAGTTAAAAAATATGACTCAAAAACAATAATAAATGACGTGTCTTTAGAAATTAAAGACAAGGAGTTTCTTGTTTTAGTCGGATCTTCTGGATGTGGTAAGTCTACAATTTTAAGAATGATTGCAGGTCTAGAAGATATAACATCAGGAGAGATTTATATTGGCGATAAATGTGTAAATAATGTTCACCCAAAAGATAGAGACATTGCTTTTGTATTTCAAAGCTATGCTTTATACCCTCACATGTCAGTTTATGAAAATATTGCTTTTCCTTTGAAAATGAGAAATTTCAAAAAGGATGAGATAGATAAAAAAGTGAAAGAAGCTGCTGAGATTTTAAATCTTACAGAGTATTTAGATAGAAAACCTAAACAGCTTTCAGGCGGTCAAAGACAGCGTGTTGCTTTAGGTCGTGCAATTGTAAGAAGTCCTAAAGTGTTTTTGATGGATGAGCCATTGTCTAATTTGGATGCAAAACTTAGGGTTCAGATGCGCTCAGAAATCAAAAAACTTCATGAAAAATTGCAGACTACTTTTATATATGTAACACACGACCAAACAGAAGCTCTTACGATGGGTGATAGAATCGTCGTATTAGATAAGGGAGTTATTCAACAGGTAGATGAGCCTGAAAAAATTTATTATGAGCCTGCAAATGTTTTCGTTGGTGGTTTTTTAGGTTCTCCTTCTATGAATTTCATAGAATGCAGTGTTGAAGATGGAAACATTAAATTTAATGATTATGTAATATCTCTTTCTGACAATCAAAAGGCTTTGATAGGCTCTAGAACTAGAGTTATTGTTGGCATTCGTCCTGAAAAGATGGATTTATTGGATAATAACTATGAATTTACTGTACCTGTTGATATTTCAGAAATGCTTGGCAGTGAAAAAATAGTTTATTTTAACGTTAATAATGCTAAATGTTCAGCTAAAGTGGATGCACAAAAACAGTTTGACGATAATATTATACTACGCTTTAATACAAATGACTTTTTGTTTTTTGATGTAGATACACAAAAAAGAATATAGTTTAATTTAATATTTGCATAAATTGATAGATATACTTTTTTCTGTTTAAATCTTTGATTCTTTGCGCTAAAATATTGGTGTAAAAACACGAGTATCGAAATAAATTAAAAAGGAAATAGACTATGTGGGAATATACAGAAAAAGTAATGGATCATTACAAAAATCCAAGAAATGTTGGTGAGATGGAAAACCCTTCTGCTGTTGGTGAAGCAGGTTCTTTGGTTTGTGGTGATGCATTGAAATTATATTTAAAAGTTGATGATAATGGCATAATCACAGATGCAAAATTTCAGACTTTCGGCTGTGGTTCTGCAGTTGCATCTTCTAGTATTTTAACTGAGATGTTAAAAGGCAAAACAATAGAAGAAGCTCAAAAGATTTCGAACCAAGATATTGCTGATGCTTTAGGTGGTTTGCCACCTGAAAAAATGCACTGTTCTGTTATGGGACATGAAGCCTTAGAAGCAGCAATTGCTAATTACAAAGGCGAAGATGTGAATATGCATTGTGACGAAAAAATCATATGCAAATGTTATCACGTCACTGAAAATACATTGAGAGAAGCTATTGAGCAGAACAATCTTACTGATTTAGAAGATGTTATGAATTATACAAAAGCAGGTGGTGCGTGCGGTCAATGTCACGTTGCTATTCAAAAAATTATTGATGAAATTCAAAAGAAAAAAGAAAAAGTAGATATTAAAAACATGTCTGTAACGCAACTTGTTTTAAAGGTTAATAATGTTATAGAAAAACATATTGCTCCAGAATTAAGAAAAGATGGTGGAGATATTGAACTGGTTGATGTTAAAGAAAACAAGATTTATGTATCTTTAAAAGGAATGTGTAAGTCTTGTAAGTTTTCATCTAATACATTGAAAAATTTTGTTGAAGCTTCATTGAAGGAGCATATTTCTCCTGATATTGAAGTTGTTGAGGTATAAATATGACTGAAAAAGTAGTTTATTTAGATAATAATGCAACAACTATGGTTGATCCTAAAGTATTTGAGGTTATGAAACCATATTTTTGCGAATATTACGGAAACCCTTCTAGTATGCATGAATTTGGAGGAAAGGTTTCAAAAGCAGTTGCAAAAGCTCGTGAGCAGGTAAAAGAATTCTTTGGTGCAAACGATGCTAAAGAGATTATTTTTACTGGCTCAGGTTCAGAAGGCGATAATATGGCTATTCGCGGCGTGTTAGAAGCCAATAAAAATAAAAAGCATATTATTACAACAAAAATTGAACACCCTGCTGTTTTAAATTTGTTCAAATACTTCGAAAAACAAGGCTATTCGGTTACTTATTTAAGCGTTGATTCTAAGGGTAATCTTGATTTGAACGAATTAAGTGAAGCTATTTCAGATGACACAGCCTTGGTTTCAATGATGTACGCTAATAACGAAACAGGTGTCATTTTGCCTGTTGAGAAGGCTGCTAGACTTGTTAAACAAAAAAATCCTAAAATTAAATTCCACGTTGATGCAGTACAGGCTGCAGGTAAAATTCCACTGGATGTTAAAAATACAGATATCGATTTAATGACTATTGCAGGTCATAAAATACACGCACCTAAGGGAATTGGTGCTTTATTTGTTAAAACAGGAACACTATTGCCTGCATTCATAATTGGTGGACATCAGGAGCGTGGTAAAAGAGCAGGTACTGAAAATGTTCCTTATATAATCGGTTTGGGTGAAGCTTGTGAGCTTGCTCAAAAGGCTATGGACTATGAAATGACTGAAGTGAAAAGACTTCGTGATAAGCTTGAAAATGGAATATTGAAAACTATATATAATGCAAAAGTAAACGGATCAACAACAAATAGAGTTCCTAATACAACAAACATTGGTTTTCAGTATATTGAAGGAGAATTGATACTTCTTCATTTAAGTGATTTAGGTATCTGTGCAAGCTCAGGTAGTGCGTGTACATCAGGTAGCTTAGAGCCTAGCCACGTTCTAAAATCAATGGGCGTACCTTTTGAAGCATTGCATGGTAGCATTCGTTTCAGTTTAAGCAGATTTACAACAGAAGAAGAAATTGATTATGTTTTAAAAGTTCTTCCTGATGTGATATTCAAACTGAATAATATCTCACCATATCAAAGAGAATTAAAGGAACTAGAAGCAAAACATAATAAATAAGTAAATTAATTGCATAAAAAAAGCGGTTCTATTAGAACCGCTTTTTTAGTTATACTTTTTAGTACAATTTATATCTTACGACAGTGTTGTTTCCTTGTTCTGTAATGTACATATTGCTACCTTTTATTATTAAATAATAAGGATTTGTAATTTTGCTCATGAATGTATAAATTTGACCTGCTTTGTTGATTTTTAGGATATTATTTTTTGCATAGTTAGCAACGTATAAGTTATCCATTGAGTCAAATGCTAAACCAATAGGCCCGCCAAGAAGAGGGCTTTTTGAGAATAGTTGAGTTTGACCATTTGGTAATACTTTATAAATACTGTTGTCTGTGTAACTAGCAACATATAAGATTCCTCTTGAATCCATAGCTAGACCAGTTGGACCAGAGAATTTATCAACAACGCTTCTGTTCACTTCGTTAGCTGTATTAACATTAGTTAATGAGCTTTTTGCTGCTTGTTTTTGAGATGCAACAACTATTTGGTTTTTAAGATTTCTAGCTTTACCGTAATAGTCATCATTTTCTTTGATTTTAGTTACATAAAACAATGCTCTGTCATAGTTGCCTATTTTGTAGTAAAGCTCAGCCAATTTAACAATTGTTTCTGAATCGTTTGGATCTAGCTGATTAATTTTTGAATATGCCGCAATTGCAGAGTTGTAGCTTTTCAAGAACTCAAAAAGAGCACCCATATTATAATATGCATCTACAAAATCCGGGTCTTTTGCAACTGCATTTTTAAATGATTGAATTGCTTTTGAGTATTCACCTCTTGAATATTGATCCAAGCCTTCATTGTAGTACATTGCACCTTCTGTTGAATATGCTTGTGCCATATTTGATGCACTAGCACCCAAGAAAAGTGATAATCCCAGAACAACTAATAATTTTTTCATTTTATCTCCAATTCTTTCTTAATTTAAATCAGGTTGTTTTTTATGAAATTCAGTTGCTTGCTCAAAATTATAAGCCATATTGAATAATTTTTCTTCTGCTAAAGCTGGAGCAAGAATTTGCAAACCGATTGGCATTCCATCTGAGTCGTAACCACAAGGTAAGCTCATACCTGGTATACCAGCTAGGTTTGCACTGATTGTGCCAATATCTGTTAAATACATGCTCAATGGATCAGAAATTTTTGAACCAATTTCAAAAGCTGTATTAGGACAAGTTGGTGAAATAAGTATGTCTGCTTTTTCAAAGGCTCTATCAAAGTCTTCTTTAATTAGTCTTCTTATTTGTTGTGCCTTTTTATAATATGCATCATAATATCCAGCACTTAATGCATATGTTCCAAGCATTATTCTTCTTTTTACTTCGTCTCCAAAACCTTCAGCTCTTGTTTTAGTGTACATTTCAAGAAGGTTTTTAGGATCTTTTGTTCTGTGTCCATATTTAACACCATCAAATCTTGCTAGGTTTGAGCTTGCTTCTGCTGTTGCAAGAATGTAATAAACTCCAATTGAGTGTTCAAGCAATGGCAATGAAACTTCAACAATTTCAGCACCTAGGTCTTTGTATTTTTGAATTGCTGCTTCAACTGCTTTTTTTACATCAGCTGAAACACCATCACCTAACAATTCTTTTATTACACCAACACGAGAACCTTTGATATCCTTTGTCAAAGCTTTGCTAAAAGCAGGAACAGGCATGTTTAATGATGTTGAATCGTGTGTGTCATGTCCGCTTATTGCTTCTAAAAGAAGAGCTGCGTCTTCAACACTTCTTGCAAAAGGTCCAATTTGGTCTAATGATGAAGCAAAAGCAATAAGTCCATATCTTGAAACTCTTCCGTATGTGGGTTTCATACCGACAATACCACAGAAGCTAGCTGGAAGACGAATACTTCCGCCTGTGTCTGAACCTAATGAAATTGTTGCTTCAAAACCTGCAACAGATGCAGCCGAACCGCCAGAACTGCCTCCTGGAACTTTGTTTAAATCCCAAGGGTTTCTTGTTATTTTAAATGCAGAGTTTTCTGTTGATGAACCCATCGCAAATTCGTCTAGGTTTACTTTTCCTAAAATAGGAATCATATTTTCTTTTAGTTTTTTCACAACTGTTGCATCATATGGAGATACAAAATTTTCTAAGATTTTGCTTGATGCAGTAGTTTTTGTATCTTTAAGGTTGATGTTATCTTTCAATGCCAATGGAATACCAGCTAATGGCGGTAATTCTTCATTGTTTGCTATTTTTTTATCAACTTCTTTTGCTGTTTCAAGTGCTTGTTCTTTACATAATGAATTGAATGCACCTAGTTTTTCATCGACAGCTTCAATTCTTTCATATTCAGCATTTACAAGTTCAACAGCTGAAACTTCTTTATTTAAAAGAGCTTTTTTTTGCTCAGTTGCTGTTTTTTTCAGTAATTCTTTAATACTCACTTTGTTTTCTTGCCTCTCCGTAAACTATTATTATAGTTAAATTATAATCGAAAAACATCTTATTGTTTAACGTGAAGGTTAAATTAGTGTGTAAATGTAAATATTTGTTAAAACTCTTTTTCAAAGTTTAAAGTTTGTTTTATTAACAGTCGATAACTCTAATGTATAAAGGAGTATAAGAAATATGGGATTGTCCGCATCTCAAGGCAGATTGTTAACATTGACTGCCAGAAAGAACAACATCGAATATCAAATCCAACAAACAACACAAGCAAAAATGCTTTTGGCTAACGAAATGGACGAAGAAGCAACCTTGTGGAGTGACGGTATGAATATTCAACATCTTTACTATTCAAAAGATGGTTGCAATGCTTCACGTACGGATGATTTACCTAGACTTTCTTATCAGCTTGTTACAGGATCAACAGAAGATGGCGGCTTAGGTATGCAAGTCAGAGATTCATTTGGTAGACTTATTGTACCTGAACTTCCAGATCCAATGCCTGATGACAAGACTGTTGCTGATTATGCTGTAGAACCATATTGCAATCAGGCAGATTACTTTGAAACTAACTTAAAAACTGGTAACTGGGTTATACAAAGAGAAACAAGAGACGGTTGGACAGATGAGTCAATCGAAGGTTCAACTTTCATTTATCAAGGTGTTGATTCAGGTGACTATGAAGAAGCTAACAACGAATATGATGAAAAAGTTGCTAAGCTTCAACGTATAGATAAAAAATTCGATATGAGAATTCAACAATTAGCTGCTGAACAGCAAGCTATTGAGACTGAAATGGATTCTGTTAAAAAGGTTATCGATAAAAACATTGAAGAAACATTCAAAACTTTCGGATAATTCTGATAAATTGGTAACTGTTTAACTTTTACATAAAGTTTTCAAGGAGTTTTTATGGAGTTTTTCTTAAATTTATTAATCAACATTGACATACAACTATTTGTTTGTATATCTTCATTGTGCTTGGCTTTTATTACATTAAAATTGATAAATTTTGCACAAAACGTACTATTTTCTAACAATCTCGAAGCAGTAATTGCTTAGATTTAGTTTTGTTGCTTTTTATTTTGGATATTAAATATAGCTCTTAGTTTATCTTTTAAAAGATTATTTTCTTGTGTAAGTTTTTGTATTTTTTGTTGAAGCTCACTATAATCAACACTTTCAGCTTTGGCTGGTGAACGAAAATCATTTGATAGAATAAAGCGTTTTTTAGCTTCATTTTTTATATATAAAATTTTGTCTATGTCTTTATTTGCGACATATCCCATAGATAAAAGCATTTCACCTATTTTTTTAGGTGCTTCTGGGTGTTCTTCGTTGTATTGCTTTTGCTTTCTTAATACGTCATCAAGTTGTTCTATATTAATCATGTTTAGTCTTTTTATATATTCACCTAGTCTTATTTCACCGCCTATGTAAAATATCCCTGCGCACAAAATAGGACTCTCTGGTGTTTTAATATATTCCATTTTTATACATTCTGCCAAATATTTTGATGATTCTTCTAGTGTCCAAAAATTGTTTAATGTAATATCGATAACTCTTAAACCTTGTGTCACAGCAGTAAGGTATTTATAAATATTGAAATCGAGATTGTGGTCGTGAGTTTCAAGTTCTTTTTTCCCTTTGAAAGTTAATTGCGGTATGTATGTAGGATATATTTCATCTTCTGCTGAGTTTGTAACACCTTTTAGTTTTTCTTCAAGATTTCTTCTTAAATCAACAAAAATAACCTCTTGAACCCACAAAGGTGCATTAAATATTGTCTCAACCAAAATACCAAGATTATTCTGTGCCATGGAAACTCCGCTATTTCTAAATTCAACTACATATTATATAATATAATAACATATTGATTAATTTTTTGAAAAGCTTTGAATTGAGGTAATTGTGGGTATTGATGGATTTTCACTTGCTAATTTAGGTCTTAATAAAAACTTGTCATCTGCTCAACTAGCAAATGAAGTAGAAAGAACAGCAAGACAAAGTCTTGAAAATCAGATTGCTGATGCGGATGGTGTCGGTAAAATTGAAAAGGCTGGAAGAAAAGATCCTGATGCTGCGTTTAATGGCACAATTCCTTTTATCCCAGATGATCAAAAGGAAAATGAAGAAGATTCTGAAGACAAACAAGAAGAATCACAAAACAATGATTCTCAGGAAATGCTTGAGGAAAATGATGACGATTCAGATGAAGAATACTCCAAATATCATTTTAGGTTTAACAAGGATGAAATGATTGAAATCTACGATTCAGAGAAAAATGAAGTAATAAAAACAATTTCACCAGAAGATGCTTCAAAAGCTCTTGTTAGTTTGAGTAAAATCCCAGGGCTTTTCGTTAATAGAAAAGTTTAGTTAACTACTATTTCAGTTTCGTTTTTGTACACAACAAATCCACTTTTTGTGTTTTGTGGACGTTTTATATATTTTCTTAGTGTATAAACAACAGAGACTTTCGAAGAGTTTTTTGCTGTCGAGTATTGTTTTGCAAGTTTTGCTGCTTCTAAAATTGTATTGTCATCAGGAGTTGTTTTGTTTTGGCTTTTTATAATAACGTGTGAACCTGGTGTGTTTAGTACATGGAACCACATATCATTAGGAGATGATATTTTTGAGTATAAATAGTCATTTTGTTTGTGGTTTTTTCCAACGTATATTGTAAAACTATTAATTTCTTTTTTTTCTATACTAATTTGAGCGTCTGATTTGTTTTTCTTATTTTGTATTTGTTTTGATTCTGGTTCAAATTCTTCCGTGATTTCCTTTAATTCTTCTGGTGTGTTGGCTTCTTCAATGCTGTATAGAATTTCTTTATAGTAATTTATTTCTGTCAAAGTTTCATCTGACATTTTCTTTGCTATTTGACAGGCTTTTTTTGTCTTGTTGTACAAAGCAAAATATCTATTTGCATTTTCTATTGGTGTCATATTTTCATCGAGTTCAATCTCAATCATTTCTTCTGTTTCATAGTCTTTTAAAACAGTTATTTTTTCACCTTTTTTTAATTGATATGCATTAGCAGTCAAAAGATTTCCTTTTAGCATATATAATTTTGCTTTTTCTTCTTTTTCTAGTTGTTTTTGTTGGTTTTTTAAAGTGTTGTTTAGTTTTTTTAGCTCTTTGTTTATTTTAGTATTAAGACTTGTTTTCATACTCAAAACAATATTTTTTTCAATATGAAAAGAAAAGTAATCATCAAGCAATTCATTTATAGAATCATATTTTTTTTCAAGCTCAATCACACAAGAATATTTTTCATAGTCTTTTGATACTGTGTAATTTTTATTTTGTTTTTCAAAAAATTCATGTAAAGCAACAAAAAGTTTTTGTGCATCTTCTTTTTTTATGTCCTTAGCTATTTCATCTGCATTTACATCTATTTGTTTGCAAATGTCTTCAATCATTATTTGTGAAAGGGAGAAATATCTTGATGATATTGATTTTTTGATGGAATCATTAGATTTTAAAAGTGCACTTTCAAACCAGTCAAATCTTGTCATCAGCAAGTTTTTTTTGTTTTGTTTGGGTGGGTAAATATATGGTAATCCGCCAGCTAATTCTCTTTCTTTACTTTTTTCTGATCCTATGTTGTGAGCACATCCTAAAATTATATTGTTATCTGTGTTGTAAAGAACTATGTTACTGTGTTTGCCCATTAGTTCTATGCTCAAACACTCTTCAATTCTATCTCCTAATTCATTATAATTTTCAAAAAACAGCTCTAAAATTCTTTCATTTTCTGGTTTGTTTATTTTTAATATTTTGGCTCCTTCCATATGTTTTCTAAGCAACATACAAAACATAGGAGGCTGTTTTGGAATTTCTAGACAACGTCTTTTTTCGTTGTCTTTGGACATAAAACAAATGTGGTGATATTCAGGATTTATGTTTATATAGAATTTCTTTGTTTCTCCACCAGTTTGTGCATTCTTTCTAAGTTGAAGAATTATTTCTTTTCTGGTGGGCTGTTGTATTTTTTGTACTTTTGCATTTTCAAAAAAATCTTTATTTTCGTTATAAAATTCTTCAAGAATTAAAGAATCAATATGAATCATTTTCTCCGCCGTTATAGTTTTCGTCTGTGTAGTCGTATAGTTGATTTATCTCGTAAATTTTAACTTTTTCATCACTGTTTTTCAATCTCACTTGTCCAGCATATTTAGTTGGAATTTTTTCATCGAGTTGTTCTAGTGTATTTTCTGTGACTAATATATCTTTGTCAAATTCAGAACAAATTTCTTTCATTTTTTCTGTTACATCAACTGTTTCTCCTAAAACAGTGAAATCAGAAACATTTGAAGATCCTATTTGACCAATCAATGCGTTACCTGTATTGATTGCAATTTTCACATTAACAAAGTATTGTTTAATTTCATCAGGGATTTCTTTCAAATTGTCATTTTCATCAATTCTATCCCAGTCTGTTATGTTTATTTGAGTTTCATTAAATTCTTCAATTTTTTCTTGGATTTCAATTGCGGCTTTAATTGCATTTTCACTATCTTTTCTTGAATGGATAGGATATCCCCAATAAACCAAAACTGAATTACCAACAAATCTGTTTATTGTTCCATTGTATTTAAAAATTACTTGTTCAATCGTATTAAATGCTTTGTTGATTAATTCTACATATTTTTCAGGTGGTATTTCATCTGAAATTTGAAGATTATTGAATATGTCACAAGACATAACTGTCACTTTTTGTACGCTCGACTTTAAATTGAGTCGGTGTGGTTTATCAACAAGTTGTTTTAATACTTTTTCTGAAACTAAATTTCCAAAGATAGTTTCGATTTTTCTTCGTTTTTTGATTTCATGATGAACTTTTAATGAATAAGCAATTAAAAATGTTGAAACCATAAAATATAATGGCATTGCCATATCAAGAATAATTCTAAATTTAGGATGCGCAAATAAAATTACACTTAAAATTACATAGCCCAAAATGATTAATGAGCTGTTGAATAATGCAAGAATAAGATTCGTTGCAATTAATATAACAAAGATTATCGATAAACAGAAAAATACTGTTATTATTAAGCCCTTATATGGTGTGATTTTTTTAGCAAAAGGTCGTTTGCATTTGTTTGTTAAATCTGAATCGTTAATATAGTTATCTATAATTGTCGCTTTTATTTGTGCATCTGTCATATCTTTTGCAACAGGTGTATTATGCGTTTCTGAATTGATGTGAGTTTGAGCAATTATGATAATTTTGTCTTTGAAAAAGCTTAGTGGATATTTTACTTTGTCATATTCAAAATATTTTGTGCCTCTTACCATACTCAATAATATTGAGGTTACAGGGATATCAAGATATGTGTTTCCAGAACCGTGCCAATTAATCAGAGTTTGGCCTTTATCATTCACTCTTATAATGTGTTTACCAGCTTTTAAAAAGTTGTTTTCAATTGGTATTTCTTCTGCTAGCTTTCCAATTTTTTCGTATTTTAAAAGAGTCGCTAAGCCTAATGATGGTATGTAGTATTCTTTATTCCCTTTTATTAGTTTGTATACAGGTTGTGAATATCTTACAATGTCATCTTTGTTTTTGCCTGTGACTAAATTAGTTACTCCCATTGTTGTCGAGTTTGTAAAAATATTTGGGATTGGAGTATGTGAATAGTACGAAATGTAATTGTCAATGTTGTCGTTGTCTATGTACATATTCAATGAGTCACTAGATGGGGAATATGGATTTGCAAAATTGTCAAAGATTTTTGCTTGATCTATGTTTTGTGTTTCAGAATATGGGGTTCTTAAAGCGGTAGCTAAAACGATATTGTCGTAATAGCCAAGGGTGTTAGCTAAAACCATATCTGGCGATGTGTAATTTCTAGAAAGATCTTCGTAGTTTGAGAAATTTAAATCAACAATCAAAACTTTTGGATTTTGGGCTTCCAAAAAATTAATAACTTTTGCCCAAACTTCTCTAGACCAAGGCCAATGAGTTAGGTTTAACTCTGAAGATCTAGCTGCTTCGTACTGGGTCAAATCATTGACTGAAATTATTACAATATCATCAGATGCAGCTTTGAACTTTGGTGCAAACAGACCATTGTCTACACTGACAAAACTTCTTAAATCGATAAACCTTTCTTCAGCATAATTAAAAATATCTTTGAAAAAATATGCAAAAACAGAAATTAATATTATTAAAAATATTGTAATTGTAATTTTTAGTTTATTTATATACTCAACTTTAAAATTCATACAAATTATTATAATTAATAAATCTTATTAGTGCAATTATTGGGTTGTTGATAATGTTTATAATGATAAAAAAATATTTTGTTACAAATTCTTTTTTCTTGATTGGTAAAAATTAAGAAAAATCATCTGTTTTTATAAACTTTTGTAAATTTTTTCAAATTTGAAAAAAAATCGTAAAAATACTGTTGACGTGCAATTTTGTTTAATATAAGTTAGTTAATACACTAGTCGGGTGCCGCGTTTTTATGTGCGAAACCCCAACAAAAAGTAGATGTCTGGTCGGGGAAAACCCTGACACAAGTAAAAGCAAAGGAAGAACGACAGATGAGTACAGCTCAAAAAAGACAAAGAATCAGAGTTTGCTTAAAAGCATATGATCATAAACTTATTGATGTTTCTGCAGAAAAAATCGTAGAAACAGCAAAAAGAACTGATGCAAAGGTTGCAGGTCCTATTCCTCTTCCTACAAAAAGAAGATTATATTGCGTTTTAAGATCACCTCACGTAGATAAGAAATCAAGAGAGCATTTCGAAATGCGCACTCACAAAAGAATTATCGATATCTATGATCCAACTCAACAAACAACAGAAGAGTTGAGCAGAATGGACTTGCCAGCTGGTGTAGATATTGAAGTAAAATTATAAGAAACATTAACACATTACAATTGAATATGATTTAATGTGATCTACGGGTCCGCAACAAAAAGGAGGCGGCAGGGACATCCGCCCAAAAGTAACACAAGGTAGCGCTCACAAGGAGAAAGGTAGAAAATGACTACAAACGCTAAAGCAGCGTCTAAAAATAGATTAGGCGTTATTGGTAAAAAATTAGGAATGACACAAGTCTTTGATGAACAAGGACTAGCAATTCCTGTCACAGTTATCAAAGTTGATCCTTTAACAGTTACTCAAGTTAAAACTGTTGATACAGATGGATACAATGCAATCCAAGTTGGTTTTGAACCTGCTAAAGAAAAACATCTTTCAAAGGCTCAAATCGGTCACTTCGCTAAAAACGGATTGGATAACTTCAGAAATTTACAGGAATTCAGAGTAGAAAACTCAGCAGAATATAAAGTTGGACAACAAATTGATTTGTCTATTTTAGAAAACGTTGAAAAAGTTGACGTTACTGGCAAATCAATTGGTAAAGGTTTCCAAGGTACAGTAAAAAGATGGAACTTCTCAAGAGGACCTATGGGTCACGGTTCTAAAAACCACAGAGAACCTGGTTCTATCGGTGCAGGTACTACTCCAAGCCGTGTAATTAAAGGTAAAAGAATGGCTGGAAACATGGGAAATGAAAAAGTAACTATTACTAAATTAACAGTTGTTCAAGTTGATAAAGACAGCAACTTGTTATTAGTTAAAGGTTCTGTTCCAGGACCTGAAGGCAAAATGGTTACAGTAGTTCCTTCAAGAGTTAAATGGAACTAGTCGAGATAAACTCTTAAGGATTACACAAAATTTAATTGAGGTTAAAGAAAAATGACAAAAGAAGTTTCAATACTAAATACAAAAGGAAGTGCAGTAGGACAAATTGCCCTTGACGAAAAAGTCTTCGGCGTAGAACCTAACTTGCATGTAATGCACCTTGCCCTCAGACGTCAATTAAACAACGGAAGAGCTGGCACAGCATGTGCAAAAACCAGAGCAGAAGTTTCTGGTGGTGGTAGAAAACCTTGGAAACAAAAAGGTACTGGTAGAGCTAGAGCTGGTTCATTGAGATCACCTTTATTCGCAGGTGGTGGCGTAATCTTTGGACCAAAACCAAGAGATTATTCTTTCTCTATGCCTACAAAAGCTAGAAGATTAGCTCTTAAATCAGCTTTATCTGCTAGAATCGAAAATACTGTTTTGGTTAAAGATTTCTCAGAAATTAACGAACCTAAAACAAAGTTGATGGTCGAAACTTTGAAGGCTCTTAAAGTTGAAGGTAAAGTTCTTATCATCGCTGACGTAAAAGCAGCTGAAAATGCTTACTTAGAACTAAGCGCAAGAAACTTGCCAAACGTTAAAATTATTCTTCCTTCTAACTTAAACGTAAAAGATTTGTTAGAAGCAGATAACGTAATTATTACAGAAGCAGCAATTAATGAAATTACAGAAAGGTTGTCGAAATAATGAGCAACTTGAAAAACAATACAGAAAGACTATACGACATCATTAAAAGACCTATCATTACTGAAAAGTCTATGGAAGCTACAACTTTGCAACAATACACTTTTGAAGTTGTAAAAGATGCAACAAAAGTTGAAATAGCTCAAGCTGTCGAATTAGCTTTTCCAGGAAGAAAAGTTAAAAAAGTAAGAACTGTGTATATGCCTTCTCACGAGAAAAGAGTTGGTTATAGCGCAGGAAGAACTCAATCAGGCAAAAAAGCAATCGTGTCTATTGAGGGTGAACCAATAGAAGAATTAATAGGAGCATAGTGGTGGCTGAAATGCCGATGACTATGTGAATCCCAAGAAACAGGAGCAAAAGAAAATGGGTATTAAAACAATAAATCCGACTTCTCCAGGACAAAGAGGAATGACAAAATGTGATTTCGCTGAAATCACAACTTCAACTCCTGAAAAATCCTTGTTGAAGCCAATGAAATCTAAAGCTGGTAGAAACAATACCGGTAGAATTACTTGTCGTCATAAAGGCGGCGGGGTTAAAAAAGCTTACCGTGTAATCGATTTTAAACGTGAAAAATTCGGTGTACCCGGTGTAGTTAAAACTATTGAATACGATCCAAACAGAAACGTAAGAATTTCATTAGTGTTCTACGCTGATGGTGAAAAAAGATATATCTTAACACCTCAAGGTTTGAATGTTGGTGATACTATCGTTTCTGGTCCTAACGCTGATATCATTACAGGTAATGCTTTACCTTTAGAAATGATTCCATTAGGTACAATGGTACACAACGTTGAAATGATACCTGGTCGTGGTGCTAAATTAGTTAGAACAGCAGGTGCTGCTGCACAGTTAATGGCTAAAGAAGGCAACTACGTAACAA
Organism: Candidatus Gastranaerophilales bacterium; assembly: GCA_944322545.1. Classification (GTDB taxonomy): domain Bacteria; phylum Cyanobacteriota; class Vampirovibrionia; order Gastranaerophilales; family Gastranaerophilaceae; genus Limenecus. The sequence continues at coordinate 42,807 of CALUPF010000010.1, read as the reverse complement.
TCAAATTACCAAGTTCTGAAATGAGAATGATCAGAAAAGAATGTTTAGCAACTGTTGGTGTTTTAGGTAACGCTGAGTTCAAAAACATGAAAATTGGTAAAGCTGGTCGTACAAGATACTTAGGTATCAGACCTACAGTTCGTGGTGTTACTATGAACCCTTGCGATCACCCACACGGTGGTGGTGAAGGTAAAACAGGTCCCGGCGGACACCCAAAAACTCCATGGGGTAAACCGGCTCTTGGTTATAAGACTAGAAAAAATAATAAACACTCTGACAAGTATATTGTAAGAGGCAGAAAACGTAATAAGTAAGGAGATAATGAATGGCTCGTTCGCTAAAAAAAGGTCCATTTGTACAAGAATCACTTCAGAAGAAAATCGCTAAGATGAACGAAGCTGGAGAGAAAAAAGTAATAAAAACTTGGTCAAGAGCATCAATGATTGTACCAGATATGTTAGGTCACACAATTGCTGTTCACAATGGTAAAAGCCATGTACCAGTTTACATTACAGAACAAATGGTTGGTCATAAATTAGGTGAATTTGCACCTACAAGGTTATTCAGAGGCCATGCAGGTCAAGATAAAACAGCTAAAAGGAAGTAAATTATGCAAGAATCAATGGCAAAACAAACAAATATAAGTATGCCAGCTCGTAAATTGCGTCGTGTAATCAACGAGTTAAGAGGCAAAACTGCTTTAGAAGCAGCTAAAATCTTAAAATTTATGCCTTACTTCGCAGCAAGAGTTGTTGAAAAAAACTTGGTTGCAGCTATTGCAAATGCCAATGAAAAGTTTGGTGCAAACGCTGAAGACTTAAAAATTTCAGAAATCTATGCTGATGAAAGCAGGACATATAAGAGAGGTAAACCGAGAGCTCAAGGCAGAATCTACAGAAGACTCAAAAGAACTTCTCATTTAACAGTTAAATTAGCAAGTAGTAAGAATTAAGGAGGCTGACCTTGGGACAAAAGACACATCCAAAAGGATTCAGAGTAGGTATAATCGAACCTTGGGAAAGCACATGGTATGCTAAAAGAAAAGATTATCCTGTATTCGTTAAAGAAGACGATAAATTAAGAAAATACATCAAGAAAAGATTGTATGCAGCTGGCATTTCTAAGATATTAATTGATAGAAAAGCTCAAAACGTTAACATCACAGTAGTAACAGCTAAACCTGGTATTGTTGTTGGTAGAGGCGGTCAAGGTATCGAAGAATTGAGAGCTGATGTTGCAAAACTTGTTAACAGAACAGTTTCTATCGACGTTGTTGAAGTAGCAAGAGCTGATGCAGATGCTCAATTAGTATCAGAAAACATTGCTCTTCAATTAGAAAAACGTATCGCATTCAGAAGAGCTATGAAACAAGCTATCCAAAGAACAATGAGATCTGGTGTTCAAGGTATCAAAATCATGGTATCAGGTCGTTTGGGTGGTGCTGAAATCGCTAGAAGCGAATGGGTTAAAGAAGGTAGAATACCTCTTCAAACTCTTAGAGCTGATGTTGATTATGGTTTCGCAGAAGCTGATACAATCATGGGTAAAATCGGTGTTAAAGTTTGGATTTTCAAAGGTAACTTAATGCCTGGTGAAAAAGCAGATATGAACATCAAAGCTAAAAAAGCTAACAACCATGAAGAAAAACAATTAGGCGGAAGAAGAAGAAAAAGAAATTCTGAAGCTGCTGCCGAATAAGTAGTAAATTAATACAAAACAATAATTAGGAGCGACACTAAAATGTTAATGCCCAAAAAGACAAAATATCGTAAAAAAATGAAAGGCAGAATGAAAGGCCACGAAACTAGAGGAACAAAACTTGAGTTTGGTAACTTTGGTCTAGTAGCTTGCGATCCTGCTTGGATTACATCAAGACAAATAGAAGCCGCAAGACGTGCGATGACTCGTAACATCAAAAGAGGCGGTAATGTTTGGATTAAAATATTCCCGGATAAACCTATTACAGCAAAACCTGCTGAAACTCGTATGGGTAAAGGTAAAGGTAACCCAGAATATTGGGTAGCTGTTGTTAAACCGGGCAGAGTTCTCTTTGAACTTGAATTCCCTCAAAGAGATGTTGCTATTGAATCACTTCAATTAGCAGCTCAGAAGCTTCCAATCAACGTTAAAATCATTGAAAAAGAAGCTCAAGAAGCTTAGTTTAAGCATAATTACCAATCGTAATTAAAGGAAAAACAAATGAAATTACAAGAAATCAAAGAAAAATCAATAGATGAGCTTAAAGAGTTGATAGTTGAAACTAAAAAGCAATTGTTTGATTTGAGATTGCAAAAATCTTTGCAAAAACTTGAAAACACTGCTCAAATACGTCAACTAAAAACTGTTATCGCTCAAGCTAAGACAGTTATTAAAGAAAAGTCAGAGGTAAAGTAAGATGCCGAAGAAAGAAAAAACAGGTGTTGTAGTAAGCAACAAAATGGATAAAACAGCTGTTGTAAACGTAGCTGAATATAACAAACACCCGAAATATCACAAAATCATTGAAACTCACAAAAAATATAAAGCACATGATGCTGAAAATGTTTGCAATGAAGGTGATGTGGTTAGAATCGTTGAGTCTAAACCTATTTCTGGTGACAAACGTTGGACAATTGCTGAAGTAGTTGAAAAAGCTAGATAGTTTTTTCAAAAGAATAAGTAAAAGGATACTAAAACAATGATACAACAAGAAACTAGATTAGTCGTAGCTGACAACACAGGTGCAAAAGAACTTCTTTGTATCCGTGTAATGGGCAGTTCTAATAAAAAGTTTGCTCACGTTGGCGATGTAATAGTAGCTACAGTTAAAGATGCTACTCCTAACATGGCTGTTAAAAAATCTGACGTTGTTAAAGCAGTTGTTGTTAGAACAAAAGCTGACATCAAACGTGCTGACGGCTCTGTAATCAGATTTGACGAAAACGCAGCTGTAATTATTAACAAAGACGGTAACCCAAGAGGTACTCGTGTATTTGGACCGGTTGCCAGAGAGTTGAGAGACAAAAACTTCATGAAGATTGTTTCTTTAGCTCCGGAAGTTATATAAGGAAAGAACGATGAAAAATAATAAAAAACCAGTAGAAAAACACGATTTGCATATCAAAACCGGTGACAGAGTTATCCTTACTTCCGGTAAAGATAAAGGTAAAATCGGTAACGTTAAAAAAATCATTGCATCAGAAAACAAAGTAATCGTTGAAGGTGCAAATATGGTAACAAAAGCACAAAAACCTAACCCTATGGCAGGAATCCAAGGTGGTTTGAATAAAATCGAAGCTCCTGTAGATTCTTCTAAGGTAATGGTATATTGTTCTTCTTGCGAAAAAGCAACAAGAATCAAACATGAAATTGTTGATGGCAAGAAAGTACGTGTTTGTAAAAAATGCGGTGAACAATTAGACGCATAGTATTGAGTATGGGTGCCTTGTTATTCATTAATATTATGTTTGTGCAATAATGAAGGTACATTCTACGAAAAGGAAAGAAAAAATGACAACATTAACTAAAGACTTAAAAGTAAGATACGAAGAAGAAGTAAAAGAATCTTTAAAATCTCAGTTTGGTTATGAAAATGTTAACCAAATCCCAAGATTGAACAAAATTGTTATCAATATGGGTGTTGGTGAAGCTTGTCATAACTCTAAATTAGCTGAAACAATTGTAAAACAATTAACAAAAATAGCTGGGCAAAAAGCAGTTATTACAAAAGCAAAACAATCAATTTCATCTTTCAAATTGAGAGAAGGTATGCCAGTTGGTTGTATGGTTACTCTCAGAGGCGAAAGAATGTATGATTTCTTGCAAAAACTTATTTGTGTAGTTCTTCCAAGAATCCGTGACTTTAGAGGTATTTCTTCTAAAAGTTTTGATGGCAGAGGTAACTATACATTAGGTTTAAAAGAACAAACATTGTTCCCTGAAATTTCTTACGACGAAGTTGATGCAGTATTTGGTATGAACATTTCTATCATCACAACTGCTAAAACTGATGAAGAAGCTAGAGCATTGTTAACTGAATTAGGAATGCCATTTAAAAAGAAATCACAAGCTTAATGCTTGAATATAATAAATAAAAAGTTAATGCAAAATTTGCATAAAAAAGGAGAAAATCGTGGCTAAAAAATCAATGATAGCTAAAGAACTAAAAAGAGAATATCTTGTCTCTAAAGGAAAATATCCTAGAGTAAGACTTCATAATAGATGTTCTGTATGCGGCCGTCCTCACGGATATCACAGAGACTTCGGTCTTTGTAGAATCTGTTTGAGAAAAATGGCTCATGAAGGTTTATTACCCGGTGTAGTAAAAGCCAGCTGGTAACAACCAAAGGCTTTACTATACTGCCTGACTGAAGTTTCGAGCAATCGAAGCAGGGTAATGTTCAAGTAAGTAGTAAAGAAGGAACATCAAAAGTATTTTATGCTTTTGTTGTTTCTAAGAAAAGGAAAATATTATGTTTACAGATCCAATAGCAGATATGCTAACTAGAATCAGAAACGCTAATATCGTTTCTCATGAAGAAGTTGAAATGCCTTCATCAAAACTTAAAGTTGAATTAGCTAAAGTTTTGAAAGAAGAAGGTTACATCACTGATTACACAGAAAAAGAAGTTGGAAAGTTCAAAGTTCTTTCAATCACTTTGAAATATGATGAAGCTAATAAACCTGTTATTTCTAACTTAAAAAGAATTTCTAAAACTGGTTTAAGAGTATACTCTAAAGCAAAAGACCTTCCTCAAGTATTTGGTGGTTTAGGTATTGCTATTATTTCTACAAGCAAAGGTCTTATGACTGACAGAAAAGCTAGAAAAGAAAATTTAGGCGGCGAAATTATTTGTTACGTATGGTAGTCTAGTCGCTATTTTATAAATTATTAGTTAATAAATTAATTGGAGATAAAGAAATGTCACGTATAGGTAAAAAACCTGTTATAATACCAGACGGCGTTGAAGTTAAAATCGACGGTCAGGTTGTTACAGCTAAAGGACCTTTGGGTACAGAAACAGTTGAAGTTCGTCCTGAAATTATTTTAAAACTTGAAGGAAATGAAATCATTGTTGATATAGCTGATCACAACGACAGAAAAGCTAGAGCTTTATGGGGATTGTCTAGAACTTTAATCCACAATGCTGTTGAAGGTGTTAAAAACGGATTCACTAAAAAATTAGAAATTCAAGGTGTTGGTTACAGAGCTAACATGGAAGGTTCTAATCTTAACTTAGTATTAGGTTATTCTCACCCAATTTTAATCACTCCTCCAGAAGGAATTAAAATTGCTGTTGAAGCTAACACAAAAATCACAGTAACTGGTTCTAACAAACAAATGGTTGGCGATGTTGCTGCTGAAATCAGAGGCAAACGTCCACCTGAAGTTTACAAAGGAAAAGGTGTTAGATATGAAGGCGAATACGTAAGACGTAAAGCTGGTAAAACTGGTAAAAAATAGGAATTAATAAAAGGCTCTCAGTTACTTGATAACTGAGGTCTTTTATATAATAATTTAAAAACGTATAGTTTATTAAAGCCGGTATAAGCCCTTATAGAACATTTGAATAAAATCAAAATTCTCAGTAAGAAGGCTTCGGTGAAAGGAAAGAAAAATGATTAAATTAAAAAACAGAAAAGAACAAAACAGAAGAAGACACATCAGAGTTAGAAAAAAAATCAGTGGCGTTCCTGAATGCCCAAGATTGGCTGTTTACAGAAGTACAAAACACATTTATGCTCAATTGATTGACGATGTAAATAAAGTAACTATCTGTTCAGCTTCTTCTATCGATAAAGATTTAAGAGAAAAATTAGCTCACGGTGGTAACATTGATGCTGCTAAAGTTGTTGGTGAAGCTATTGCTCAAAAAGCTCTTAAAGCTGGTGTTAAAGACTGTGTATTTGATAGAGGCGGATTCCTTTATCACGGTAGAGTTTCAGCTTTAGCTGATGCTGCTAGAGAAGCAGGCTTAAACTTCTAATTTAGGTTATAGAGAAAGAAAAAAGACCTCTTAATTTTAAGAGGTCTTTTTTTTATATTCCAAGCATTGATTGCAATTGATATAGTTGCTCATCAGAGCCATAATTGCCAATTATTTGAATGGCAAGAAATATAAATGTTGATATTCCTATGATTACTGCCATTTCAATACCAATAGACCAAGCAGCCCATTTTCTTTGGGTTGCATGAAACTCATTAAGGCTTTTCCACTCTTTGTTTTCCCAGGCCCATTCGTTACCTTTTACTCCGCAATATATTGAAAAGACGATGGAAAGAAGCCATCCAATGTATGGAATGAAGCAAAGAACTAAGCTCAATACAGCGATAGGGCTGTTGTTAAATGGTCCCCATATGTAAGGAAAAATACAAGCTCCCCAGTTAAAGCAGTTTATTGTTTTAGGGAATGCTTCGCCTTGTAGTTTGTATTTATTTTCTTCTTTTAGTTTTTCTGTATTATATGAAAACTCAAGATTGCCATTTGATGAATAATAGTTGCCGCTTTTTTTGTTGTCCATTGCATTTTTTATTCGTGGTTTATTGTTTTCATCAGACACTTGTTTTTTCCTTATTCGTTATAATTTAACAGTATAACAAATTTTCAAGCAAAAACGAAGCCCCAGAGAGTTGTTTTTTCGGGAGCTTCGTTTTTATTTAGAATTCAATTATTTATTTTTGTTTTTCTTAGACTTTTTTGATTCTTGGCTATCTTCTTGATCTTGATTTTCATCAGTTCCTTGTTCAGAATCTTCGTCGTTTGTTTCTTCTTTTTGTTCTGAGTCATCAGTTAAATTTTCTTCTTGTTGTTCTTCTTCTGTTGACTCTGTATCATTTTCTTTTTCTATTTCATCAGAATTTTCATTTTGAGATTCTTCGTCTTCAGAATCATTTTCATTTTCTTCTTTTGCTTCAATAGCTTTTTGTTTTTCAGCTTCTTCTTGAGCTTCTATTTCTGCAATTTCTTCTGGAGTTCTAGCTCTAATTACGGGAATATTAAGCATTAATGCGATTTCATCTCCGTCTCCCTCAAGATTTAAGTCTAGGGCTTCTGTATCTATTTCTATATATCTAGAGATAACTGTAATAAGTTGTTCTCTCATTTTTTGCATTGTTGCACCGTCAAGGTTTGAACGGTCTTGCATCAAAACCAATTTCAGACGATTTGAAGCTGTGTTTCTAGCTGACTCAGTTTCTTCTTTTCCTGATGTAAAGAAGCTTAGAACTTTTGAGTAGAAGTTACTAAAAATATTATCTTTCATTTTTCACCCTCCTACCCTTTAGCTCCAAAGAACTTTTTTATTTTTGCTATAAAACCAGCGAATCCTTTTGGTTCATTAATATCAAGGAATGGTACGTCTTCTCCTTGAATACGTTTTGCAACATTCATATAAGCTTTACCAGCTAATGAATTTTCATCATTAACAATAGGTTCACCTCTGTTAGTTGATGTAATTATGCCAGTATCTTCTGGGATTATACCAATTAGATCACAAGAAAGAATGTCTACAACGTCTTCGACACTCATCATATCATTTGATTCAATCATATTAGGTCTAACTCTGTTAACTAGAAGTTTATATGATTTTATTTCTTCTTTTGCTTCTAAAAGGCCGATGATTCTATCAGCATCTCTTACTGCTGACATTTCTGGAGTTGTAACTACAATTGCTTCAGAAGCACCTGATATTGCAGTTTTAAATCCATCCTCAATTCCAGCTGGACAGTCTACTAATATGTAATCGAAATCTTCTTGTAGTTGTTCACAGATTTCTTTGAGTTGATCAGCTGTTACAGCGGATTTGTCTCTTGTTTGAGCAGCTGCTAAAAGACAAAGATTTGGATTTTTTTTGTCTTTAACTAAAGCTTGTTTTAGCTTGCATCTTTCTTCTACTACATCCACTAATGTGTATACAATTCTATTTTCAAGACCAAGAAGAAGATCTAAGTTTCTTAGTCCTATATCTGTATCAACTAAAACTACGCTAGCTCCGCTTTTTCCTAGAGCAGTACCGATATTGGCACTAGTTGTAGTTTTACCTACACCGCCTTTACCAGAAGTAATTACAATTACTCTCCCTGTCATTTTATATTTGCTCCTATTCTCTTTCTTGTCTTATTATTTATTTGTCATTTATTTTTAAAATAACTATGCTACCATTTATGTTTCTAGCTTCTTCAGGAGTGAAGTTATTAGATTTTTCAACATAGATATTTTTTATATGATCAGGTCTTCTTGCGTATGAATCAGCAATTCTTAATTGAATTGCATTCAAATTAAGTGCTCTGATTCTTGCTTTTGTATTGCCATTGCATCCAGCGTGTGCAATACCGCCTAAAATACCCCAAACTGTGATATCTCCTGCTGCATGGATTTCACATCCAGGATGACAGTCTCCAATTATCACGACATTTCCGTTAGATTTTATAACTTGACCTGAACGAACAGTTTGTTTGTGATATTGAGTGTTCATTTGAAGAATTTCATAATCTTCATCTGTCATTTCTTCTTCAGGAATTTCAAACTCACCGACTTCTTTTGTTAGTGGCCAGTTTTTCATTTCATTAATGTCTTTATCTTCGTTTAAAATATTTTCGAGTTTTGCTTCAGAATCGAAGATACTGTCTAAAGAATTTTGAATTTCTTCTTGGTTTTGTGCTGTTTCTTCTTCATTTCCTTCTTGTTCTTCAGGTTCTGTTGATACATTGTTATTTGTATTTTCTAATTCTTGATTTTTATTTTCTTCTGTACTTTCATTTTTTTGTTGTTCAGAAGTTTCATTTTGTTCTATTATTTCTTCTTTTGCATCTTCAGATAATTCAAGTTTTTCATTTTGAATTACATTGTTTTCTTCAGTTGTTTGTTCTTTTTCAGAATCTTCTTGATCAATATGATCTGTCATTGGAATATATTGTTCAGAAGGAGTGTCTTCGACAGTTTTTTCTGACTCTGATTCCATTTGTTGGATTTCTTCTTGTAATTCTTCTTCAACATCTTTTGTGCTGATTCCAAGCGTTGCAGCAGCAAGTTCAGTTTGTTGTGATTCTGATTCTATCAAAGACAATGTTGAATTAATGCTGTTAATTAGCGAATTGATACTCAATAATTGAGATTGATTAAGAGTTATATTTCCTAATTTTAGCCAGATTTTTTTGTTAGAGGCTTCATCTTTTTCAATAATTGAGCTTAGTTCAAAAACAATGTCAGCTGGTGACTGTGCATGAGACAAGTCAATAATATATCTTTTATTTAAATCCATATCCTTTAACACCCGTATATTCTAGTTGGGGCTTGTTTAGCCTGTATTTAAAGGATATATTAAATATTTATTAAATACAATTATTTGTAATCTATTGTTTCAATTTGTTATAAAATTTTTATTATCTTGCAAATCTTCCAAATACATTTCCTGAACTATTAGGTTGTGTTATAGTAACAGGCGTAGTTACAGGTGTTGATGATTGTGTTTCTTCTTGTTTATTACCATCAGCGATTTCAAGTGCTTTAATTCTGTTATCAATTTTTTGTTTTTGTTGTTTTAATTGTTCTAACTTTTTAGGTATGCTGTTTTTATCTGATTTTTGTTGTCTTAAATCAGCTTCAGCATCTGATATTTCTTTATCTGATGGATTTGTCATTCCGTCAAGTTTTGCTTTTGCTTCATCTAAAGATTTTTTTAGTTCTTGCATTGTTTTTTCAGCTTGTTCAACTTGAGTTTTCATTTGGGCATAGCCTTCGTCATCAGGTGACATTTTATCAAGTTTGTTTTTTAAATCTGTATAGTTGTTTACTGCATCTGCAAACTTTTCATCAGCTTTTTCTACTGCTTTTTCTTGTTTTTTGTATTCTTTTTGTTGTGTTTTTAAATTTTTTACATTTTGTTCAGCTGCAGGAATATCAATTTCACTTTGTCTGCTTTCTAGTGAATCGATTTGATTGCCTAATTCGTCAGATGATGTTCTAAGAGCATCTATATCAGTAGAATTAGATAATTCTTTTGCGTTGCTAATTGCGACATCTGCTTGTGCTGAATGGTCTCCAGCTTTAGCTGCTGCTTGTTTTTGTGCTTTATTATTTTGAACGATAGCAGCAATGCCTCCTCCAACAGCTACTGCTATTGGTAATCCAGCTGTTACATATCCAAAAATTGTAGCTACATCAGCTGCGTTTGATGTTCCTGAGTCAAGAGACCAATTTGTGTATTGAGTGTTCCAATCAACTCCAGATGTGCCATTTAGAATGTTACCGAAGTCTGTTGTACCTCTCCAGCCGTTCATACTAGTATTACCAGTACTAGGCGTTATTGGTGGTCTGTAAAAATTATTGCTTACATCTATGTTTTCACCGCGTTGAGGTAATTTTTGATTGTAACTTTCAAGTCCCATAGTGGCCTCTCTTATTTTTTACTCTCTTGTATATATAAAGTATATACTTTTATAAAAATTGCTAAATTAGTATATACTTTCTTAATATTTCTTAATATTAAAATTTGACCCTTTTGTATGATTTATGCTAGATTCATCATAGGTAAAAGTCATGGGCGATAAATTAGATATTATTACAATTGGTGAAAGTCTTATTGAACTTTCCAGTAATCAAAGTCTTGCTTATGCACAGACGTTAGAGAAGTATTACGGTGGTGATACTTTATGTACTGCTGTTGCTGCAATGAGATTGGGTTCGAAAGCAGGATATATTACAAGAGTTGGTAATGACCCATTTAGGGAATTTTTAATGGATAGTTGGCAACTAGAGGGCTTGGACATATCTCAGGTTAAGCTTATTGATGGTTTTAATGGTGTTTATTTTATTGGTCATCCAGAGTTTGAACAAAAAGAGTTTGTATATTACAGAAAAAAAACAGCAGCTACAAAGCTTTCGATTGATGATATAAATCCTGATTATATCTTATCAGCAGATGTTGTCTATTCTACTGGTATTACTCAGTCCTTGTCTTTGGCTGCGAAAGAGGCTGTCAAAAAAGCTTTTAAAATTGCTAATGAAAATCAAATGATAACTGCATATGATCCAAATTACGATCCAAGGCTTTGGAGTGTAGAAGATGCGAAAGATGCTTTTTCTGAAATAGAATCATATGTAGATATTCTATTTTTAAGTCTTGAACACGATGCTATAAAATTATTTGAATTAGACTCACCTGATAAATGTATCAAATATTTTTGGGATAAAGGTGTGAAAACAATTATTGTTAAATCTGCAAAAGATAAGGGATATTTTGTTGGCTTTGAGGGTGATATAACTTTTGTTAAATTCTGGACGGATGAAATTGTTGATTCAACTGGTTCAGGCGATGCATTTAACGGTGCGTTTTTACATGGTGTTAATTCAGGGATGACTCCTTTTGAGGCTGCAAAGTTAGCTTCTATTGATGCAGGTTTACAATGCCATGGTTTAGGTTCGATAAAGTCTGCACCACACAAAGATCAAGTGTATTCAGCTTATTATGGATAAAGTAATGGAAAATAACTATAAAAGTATAGCCGTATCTGGTTACTATGGTTTTGATAATTTTGGTGATGAAGCTATTTTAGATGTATTAGCTAAGGAATTGAAAGCAAATAATTTTCACGTCACTGTATTTTCAAAAAGCCCTGAGAAAACTGGGTTAAGACTTGGTGTAAATTCTGTTTATACTTTCGATATTAAAAAAGTTGTTAATACTTTAAAAAACGTTGATGTCCTAATTAGCGGTGGCGGTAGTCTTTTACAGGATTCAACAAGTTTAAAAAGTCTTTTGTATTATTTGTTTGTTATTTATAATGCTCTTCGTTATAAAAAGAAGGTTATAATTTTTGCTCAAGGTATTGGTCCTATTAGAAATCCAATTGGACGTTTTATCACCAAAAGGCTTTTAAAAAAATGTACATATATAACTGTTCGTGACGAAAAAAGTCTTTTTAGATTAAGAGGATGGGATTTAAAACCGGATTTAGTTTCCGATCCAGTGTGGAATTTAGCTGTAAAAGAAAAGCTTCCGATGAACAGAGTTGGGGTTCAGCTTCGTTCTTGGAAAGGGCTATCTCAAAAGTATCTTTTTGCTTTAGCTAGACAAATTTCAGCTAATTTTGCTGACAAAGAGATATATATTTATTCTTTTCAAGATGCTTTGGATTTAGAATTGTGTAAGCATTTCGAAGCGCAGCTCAAATTAGTTAATCCTGATATAAAAACGACTTTATTAAATAGTCTAACTATTGATCAGACTGTTCAATCTTTTTCTAATTTAGATTATTTAATAGGGATGAGATATCACGCTTGTCTTTTAGCATTGAAATATGGTATTCCGACATTAGCTTTAAGCTATGATGAGAAAGTTGATAAAATTGCGAAGCGTTTTGAAATACCTTGTTCAAATTTAGAAGATGCAGATAAGTTTGATGAGTTATTTAATGAATTAAAAAATCTGCAAACTTCAAAGATAATGGATAAAGTTAAAGCTTGCAGATTTGATTTTACGAATATTTTAAAAGCTATTAATGAATAATTAAGGTTTTTGGAACACCATAACATATTCATGTTTGAAGATGTAAAAACCACCATATAAAGCTCTATATCTCCAAAGGTTAGCTTGTTTGCCTTTAGCTTTTTCATTGCCTTGTATGTCTTTTACGATGATAGCTTTTGTTATAAAACCAGCGCGATTCATTCTTTCCATACATCCAAAACTTAATGGATAGTATTGTCCTTTTGCATATTTATCTCCGATGATAAGTGCAGCGAATCTGCCTTTTTCTAATTTTTCGTAGCCATTTCTTGCAACTTCTTCAAACAAATCATAGAATTCTTCTGTTGTTGCACAGTTAGATAAATCTTCTTTTTTATCAGAGAATTTAATAATATCATCATAAGGTGGATGTAGCACTAAAAATTGAGCTTTGTCACGACCCATAACTTCTAATCTGTCTTGGATTTTATATCCGATATCAGAAGATGCACTATCACCACAAATTATATTCACATCTGTAACTAATGTTTTAGGGTCAAACTTTTGACTTACATAATCAACTAATTCTTGTTTTAGTTCAACACCTATACATCTTCTGTTCATATTGATCGCTTCAATACCAGAGGTGCCTGAACCAAAAAACATATCAAGTACAATATCACCTTTTTTAGTAAAACGTTCATATAACTGTTGAGCGATTTGTGGAATATAGTTTCCGTGGTAGTCATAGGAATGACCATTAGATTTATCTCTGTTTGGAAATTCCCATAATGTGTCTGTTTTTATATGAGAATAGTCTTTCCAGTTATTCAAATCAATATCGTTATATGGTTTTGTTAAGGGTTTTTTAGGAACCTCTGCAACACGTAAATCAGGCTTTGTTACCTGTGGTTTTGTTTTTAAGTTACTTTTTTTTACTGCCAAGATCATATCCTCTATAATTTATATACAACTTTAGTATATGAAAATATGTATTATTTAAAATCAAGTATATGTATGAATCTTATAGCTGTTTGTTAATAGCAATTTTTTATATTTATATGTTTTTTATTATTTATGAAAGGTTTTTATTTTGAAGTTAAATAGTACAGACATAAATAAAATAAATTATAAATCTTTGAATTTTGGCTCAAAGCAAGATAAACCTCTTGATGAAGAACCCAAAGAGAAAAAAGAAACAAATGTTTCTGCTGCAACAAAAACATTTGTAACTTCTGCTATTGCTATTGCTGCTTTAACTGGTGGTTATATTTTAAGTAAGGGTAAATTATCAAAACTTACTCAAAAAAATATTGCTAAAATTAAAATACCAAATAGCGCTAAAAATATTTCAAAAAATACTGCTTCAGTGGGACATTCAACAGCAAATGTTGGTAATCATTCTGCTTCTGTGAATAGTACAGCGACAAATGTCGCTAATCAATCAAATCCAGTTAAGCATTCTGCGCCACAAAAAACAGTTAATAATCCAAATGCTACAACTCAAACAGTTGCTTCTAATACAACATCTACAGTGAAAAAAACAGTATCATCTGCTATTTCGACTGTAAAAAATACAATTTCTAAAAACAGATCAGCTTTGTTAAATAAAATTCTTGTTCATTCTGATAAAAACACAGAAGCTGTATTGTCAAAATTTGATTTTGCTCAATTTGCACAAAAGGGTATTCCTTTAAAATACTCTAGAAACGATTTTGTTAATGATTTAAACAATGCGATATCAAGACTAGATAGCTCCAAACAGGAAGCTTTATTGAAAAAATTTGGACTAGAAAAAGGTCTTTATGGCGGAATTAATGGCGTTCCTGTTTTCAATGCAAAACCAGATGGAACCAAAGAATTCGATGATGTTTTAGCTATTTTGAAAAAATTCACAATTGAAAATGAATCTACAATTCAAAATCCTCAAGCAAAACAAGTCGTAGATTCTTTGATTAAAGGTCTTCCTGAATTTGCTATGATGATTGGTAAAAGACAACATGGAACCCACCAATACTCAGTTGATATCCATTCTTTATTAGTTCTGCAAAAAGCAATGAACAATGGTTCTTATGCAAAACTTAGTGACGAGTCAAAATTGGTTTTAAAAATGACTGCATTTTTGCACGATTTTGGAAAAATGGAAAATCTTGTGACAAAAGGTCACGCGGCCCAAAGTAAGGTTTTAGCTCAAGAATTATTGAAAGATATTAATATTCCACAAGATGTGAAAAATAGAATCTTAAATCAGGTTGATAATCATCATTGGTTTGAGTATTTTAACAAAGGTCAATACAGTGCTGATGACGTTGTGAAAATATTTGGAAATGGTGAGGATCTCGATATTGCTAAGATTTTAGCAAAAGCAGATTTTGAGTCTGTAAATCCTACATTCCATCTTGAAATTATGGATCCTTTTAAGTTTTTAACACAGTCTCAATTTGATGATGAATTTGCAATGAAAATTAGTCAAATTGGTAAAAAAAAAGTTTGACTCCAGGTCGGACTTTAACTGAGCAAATTACACATCTTGAAAATAACTATAAAAAAGAGGTTTTGTACAAAGTTCCAAATGGACCAAAATCTTTAAAAACCGTCTGTGAGCAGGTTGAAAAATACTCAAAACAAGGTGATCAAGGATATTGGCTAAAAATAAAAGATGAGTTATATTATGTACCTCAAAAAAAAGAATCACCATTAATGAAAATATCTGATGATCTTTATGGTCTAGTTACAGGCGCAAATAGAGAGTTTGTTGATTTGGGTAAATTTTCAAAAAATTCAAAAGGAATATCTTTTGCTGATGATACAATAAAAGGTTTTAGATTCGTTCAAACTAATGGCAAAATTGCTGATAATCCTGAATCTTTGTATAAAGGATTTGGACTAGATTGTCTTTTAGAAACGAGTCTTGATTCTAAAAATCTTCTTGTAACAAATACAGGTGTAATTAGAAAAACACACGGCTTAACACCATATGAATGGCAGTTTAACAAAATAAATCCACAAAAGCAGCTTCAAGAAACAGTTAAAGTTTCATCTTATTTCAAAGATGGTGAATCTGCAGAACTTTTGAAAAATATGACAAAAGATGATTTGATAAAATCATTTGATGAGCTTGAAAAAATAAAACCTGAGAATTTAAAAATTGGGACATATGATGTAAATGGTGATAATTATAATTTCATTTCAGAAACACTTCAGCTTCGTAAAGACTACTTAAAATCTTTCAAAGAAAAAATGATATCTGAACCTCAAAAGTTAGGTGAATCATTATATGATTATTTAGTTCGAATTGAAAATTTAATGCCAAAACCTAAAGCTTATGAATGTCCGATGAATGATCATTTGATGATGACATTAACGAAGTCACAAAAGGATGTGTTAGAAAAAAACTATCAGATTTATAAAAGTATGCTTTCTCAAAAAGTTATGCATAATGCTGATTCGATAATGCATAAAAATTCATATATTCATAATACGCCATATCAAAATTTTGATGAAATTATTGAACATGGCTTGTTTTCAGGTCAAATTAATATCGGTAAAAAAGTAAATGGCTCTTCTGTTGGTGGTAATTATACATCTACACCAGCAGAGTTAGACTTGTTCAAAGTAGATAACGAGCAAAAAATAGCTGATTATTTTAAATTATCTAATCGTTCGGTGTATGAAAAAGGTTGGTTGCCCCAAAAAGGTAAAGAAGAAACAATAACTTTTATTTTAGACGCAAATAGTATAACTGAGGATCTTGCAAAATCAATGGTGTTCCACGGTAATCAAATACAAAATCCGACTCATTGGGCAATACCAATGGGAGTTGCTCCTCAAACTATTGAAAAAATAATAGTACATCCTGATTTGTCTAGTGATAAAATTCAACATATGAAAGCCCTCATTAATCAACGAGGGCTAGATGTGAAAATTTTTGATATAAACGGAAATTTATTATAAATCCATTACTTTTAAAATATCATTCAATTCTGCGGATGTCTTTTTAACTTCGCATCCTGAGTATTTTATAGCAGAATCAGGGTCTTTTAGACCATTTCCTGTTAAAATACATACCATGTTTTTGTTTTCTTCAATTAGTCCGAGTTTTTTAGCTTTTATCACTCCTGCAACAGATGCAGCACTAGCTGGCTCACATAAAATACCTTCATTTGCTGCAATTAGTTTGTATGCTTCAACGATTTCTTCATCTGTTACGTAGTTAATTATTCCACCAGATTTATCTCTTGCGTTTTCAGCTTGTTTCCAGCTTGCTGGGTTTCCAATTCTAATAGCAGTAGCTATTGTTTCAGGTTTCATGATTCTTTCACCTTTAACTATTGCGGCTGCTACTTCAGCTTCAAAGCCCATCATTTTAGGAAGATGAGATGTTTTGCCAAGTGCTAAAAATTCTTCATAGCCTTTGAAGTAAGCTGTGATGTTTCCTGCATTTCCTACAGGAATGAAATGATAATCAGGAGCATCTCCTAGTGCTTCACAAATTTCAAATGCGCCGGTTTTTTGTCCTTCAATTCTATATGGGTTAACTGAGTTTACTAAAGTAATTGGGTATTTTTCAGAAATTTCAATTACTCTTTCTAGCGCTTCATCAAAGTTTCCTTTGATGGCAATAATTTCTGCTCCGTACATCATAGCTTGAGATAGCTTACCTAAAGCTATGTATCCGTCAGGAATCAATACGTAGGCTTTCATTCCAGCTTTTGCTGCATAGGCAGCTGCAGCAGCTGAGGTGTTCCCAGTTGATGCGCAAATTACGGCCTTTGCGCCTGCTTCTTTGGCTTTTGTAACAGCCATTGTCATACCTCTGTCTTTGAAGCTGCCAGTTGGGTTTGCTCCTTCAAATTTTAGGTATATTTCGCAATTCATTTCATCCAAGCCGATTTTTTTTGCAAGATTATCTGCTTTTATTAATGGAGTGTTGCCTTCATTTAGTGTAACGATTGGTGTAGTATCTGTTACAGGGAGATATTCTTTATATCTGTTAATAAGACCTTGGTAGTGACCTTTTTGTTCAAAATTTATCATTCTTTTTTTACTCCATTACTCTTATCAAATTATTGATTTTTACTATGTTTTTATTGTTTTTCAATTCATCAATTGCATCTAACACATTAGCTTCTATGCTCTTTTCTGTGATTATTACAATTTGAGCTGTGTTACCTTCTTCAATTCCTTTTTGAAGAACACTAGCTAGGCTGATATGATGTTTTCCACAAATCTCGCCAATACAGCCTATTACCCCAGGTGTGTTCATTGCTGTAATTGAAATGTAATATTTGTTTTCTGTTTCTTTTATATCTATTTGCTCAGCATTAATTTCATGATGGCATTTCATTAAGGGTAAAATATCTTTGGCACCAAGACTTCTTACAATCGCAAGAATATCACCAACAACAGAACTAGCTGTAGGAAATTCACCAGCTCCAGGACCTGCCATCATAACTCTTCCAACAGGGAAACCTTCTAATACAACGCTGTTTGTTACACCATTAATGCTTGCTAAACAATCTTTCAATGGAACCAACATTGGATGAACTCTAACATCAACTTTGTTATTTTCTTTTAGTAGTGCTTGTGCAATTAGTTTTATTTTGTAACCTAATTCTTTTGCAAATTTCATGTCGTTTGCGCTGATTTGAGTTATACCTTCTCTGTAAATTTTGTTTATATCAACTCTTCTGTTAAGAGCAATTGTAGCTAGGGTTGCTATTTTGTAAGCTGAATCATATCCCTCAACATCCCCAGTAGGATCAGTTTCTGCGTAGCCCAAAGCTTGTGCTTCTTTAAGAACTTCTTCATAAGAAACGCCATCTTCTTCCATTTTTGTGAGGATATAATTTGTCGTTCCATTCAAGATAGCTTCAATTTTATTAATTTTGTTACCTGCAAGTGTTGTTTTTATTGGCATAATTATTGGAATGCCTCCAGCAATTGCTGCTTCATACAAAATAGCTGTGTTTTTTTCATTTGCTAAATTAAATAGTTCTTGACCGTTTTTTGCAAGAAGTTCTTTGTTTGCTGTAACTATGTGTTTGCCGTTATTTATTGCTGTTTTTAATAATTCAAAAGCAGGCGTTGTTCCGCCTATGACTTCAACAACAATGTCTATATCTTTATCATTAACAATTTCAAATGGATCTGTTGTTAATATTGATGTATCAAGATTTTCAATGTTTCTTTTTTTGTTAATGTTTTTTACAGCAATTTTTTTTATTTCGACTTCAGGATAATCTTTTAATACTTTCACAACTCCTGAACCAACTGTACCTAAACCAATAAGACCTATTTTTACTTTATTCATTTTAACCCTCTCATCTACTTATCTAATTAAAACATGAAAAAGATGTTGTGATAATAGATAATAACTGTCTTTTTGAAAATGTAACAAAATATTAATACAACAATTTTGTTTATCAATAATTTAGGCTTTTTTTTACTTTATTAAAATAAGTGTAAAAGTGTGAAAGGAATTTGCGACTATGAGTATGGAAGTGATTGGTAATTACAATGTTACCCAAATTGGCAAAGACAAATATGCTGTTTCATTAAACAATGGAAATTTAGGTGCTTACGTAACTGACAAAGCCGGAGTTGAAGAATTAAGATTTAAAGAACAGCTAAAAGAAGATAAAGTTGAATTTTCACATAAAAAAGAGGCTGAAGCACCAAAGAAAAAAGGTAGTGCAGGAAAAGCATTAGCATCAGCGTTTTTACCAGGTTTAGGACAGATGTTCGATGGTAGAACAAAAGACGGTATAAAAGATATGGCTGCTCATGTTGGCTTACCAACACTCGCGACTGTTGTTACTTATTTAGGAGTTGCTAACTTTGCTAAAGCTGTTGAAGCTGGTGCAAAATCTGGTGTAACAAAAACTCCTTATGGATTCTATGCTGCAATGGGCGTTGCTGCTTTAGCCGGTCTTGGTACTGTAGCTAACTGGGTTCATTCAGTTGTTGATGCATATAAAGGTGGTAAAAATAGCTAATATTTTAATATTACTGCTATAAAAAAGGGCCTTAGTTTTTAAGGCTCTTTTTTTTTACGTATAGACTGTAGGATATTCTTGTTGTGTTATACTGTTGTTGAAATGACAGGAAATACTTATCAAGACGTAGTTGCACAAATAAAAGACAGACTAGACATCGTTGATGTCATATCAAAGCATGTCATTTTAAAAAAATCGGGAGGCAATTACTGGGGCCGTTGTCCTTTTCATAACGAAAAAACTCCTTCATTTAGTGTCAGTCCTGCTAAACAGATTTATAAGTGCTTTGGCTGTGGCGAAGGTGGAGATGTTTTAAGCTTTTTAATGAAGATTAATAACCAGTCTTTCGCTGAAGTTGTTAAAGAACAAGCTGAGATTTTAGGGATTGAACTTCCAAGCTCATTTGAAAAGACAAATGATAACAAAAGTTTAAAAGAAGAACTATGTGCATGTTTAAAAGATGCTGCTATTTTTTATAAAGGTCAGTTGCTAAAGGATAAAAATTCTGCTGCGTATTCCTATTTGTCAAATCGAGATTTGACTGATGAAAATATCGAAACATATTTACTAGGTTATGCACCAAATTCTTTTGATGATTTGCAAAAAGCTTTAAAGTCAAAATATAAAGATGAAATTTTAGAAAAAGCTGGGCTTATAATAAAGCGTGAAAATGCTCCAGGGTATATAGACAGATTCAGAAACAGAATAACTATTCCTATTTTTGATGATAAAGGAAATGTTGTTGCATTTGGTGCGAGAGCTATTGAACAAGGTCAAAATCCTAAGTATTTGAATTCTCCTGATACGCTTGTTTATAACAAAAGTCATATTTTATATGGTTTATATCAAGCTAAAGAAGCTATAAAGGAAAATGATTCCATTGTTATTATGGAAGGGTATTTTGACGTAATTTCTGCTCAGGTTAATGGGGTGAAAAATGCAGTTGGGGCTTGTGGTACAGCTTTAACAGAAAGTCATGTGAAACTTATTTCAAGATATACACAATCTAGAAAAATTTATCTCGCTTTTGACACTGATAAAGCCGGTCAAATGGCAACACAAAGAGGCGCTGATGTTATAAAAGAAGCTTTCGTTGGATTAGGCAATATAAAACAATTCGATGAAAATTTTGCTTCTGTTTCTAATGACAGATATTCTTGTGAATTGAGAGTTGTTGTTCCTCCAGAAGGAAAAGATCCTGATGAATTCATCAGGGAAAACGGAGCTGAAGCTTACAAAAAAGTCTTAGAAGATGCTCCATTGCTTATCGATTTTCAAATAAACAGCGTTTTGAAAAATAAAAAAGCCGGCATGTCTCCTATCGAAAAAAATAATTTGATTAATCAGCTTATTCCATATTTACAGGAAATTAATAATAACATCATTAAAGATGAGTATATTAAAATTGTTGCAACTTCATTAGATATTGAAGAAAATTCTTTGAGAAATCAGTTGAAAAAAATCTCATCAACAAGTGTATTTTCACCACCTGCTGTAAAAGAAAGCTCTAAAAATAATCAGTTGGTTTCAAATGTAAAGAAATCGTTAAATAAATCAGAAAAAGCGCAAAAAAATTTATTGTCGATGTATTTAATAAATGAAAGTTCTTACAGTATCCAAACATTAAATGATATTTTAAAGGAAGTTGAATATACAAATAATACGTTAATAATTGTAAAAAATACAATTGACAAATTGGTCCAACGGGTAAATAATGTTAAAGAATTAATAGAAGCCCTGTACACAGAATTTGCCGAGGACTATGAAGTCAAAGATTTAATCACAGATTTGATATATTTATCCGATAGTTTTAAGAATTTATCGGAAAAAGACTTTAAAGTAGCAATAGATGAAAATATTGATACAATTAGAGCTTTTAAGGAAAAGGAAGTCCAGAGTCATTTACGGTCTCAATATAAGCAATTAAATGATGACGAGATTCAGGCAATTCAAATCCAAATGCAACTAAGAGAAAATATAAAAAACAAGCTAAGAACTGGAGACAATTAATGAGCAGAAAAAGAATGTCAGACAAATCACTTGTAAGTATTATAGACGAAGATGAACTTCATGATGACGATACTACTGGTGATGATTTGTTCAGCGAACCAGAAACTATTACAACAGATAGTATCGATGTAATTATTGGTAAATCCGGCTCTGTTGCCGCAGATGAAATATATATGCAGTCTTCTGATGATATGGATTCTGAAGATGATCAGTCTATTGCAGTGCCACGTGGTGTTTCATTAGATGATCCTGTAAGAATGTATTTAAGAGAAATCGGAAGAATCAAACTTTTAACTGC
This sequence comes from Candidatus Gastranaerophilales bacterium, assembly GCA_944322545.1. Lineage (GTDB taxonomy): Bacteria > Cyanobacteriota > Vampirovibrionia > Gastranaerophilales > Gastranaerophilaceae > Limenecus. The sequence goes on along the minus strand of CALUPF010000010.1, from coordinate 21,075 downwards.
TGATGAAGAAATTGATTTAGCTAGAAAAATTATCCAAGGTGGTAATGTTGGCGCTATTGCTAAAAGAAAACTTGTTCAAGCTAACTTGAGATTGGTTGTTTCTATTGCTAAAAAATATGTTGGCAGAGGTATGTTATTCCTAGATCTTATCCAAGAAGGAAATTTGGGTCTTATTCGTGCAGCTGAAAAATTCGACCATGAAAGAGGTTATAAATTTTCTACTTATGCAACATGGTGGATTCGTCAGGCTATTACAAGAGCTATTGCTGATCAGGCGCGTACAATTCGTATCCCTGTTCATATGGTAGAAACTATCAATAAATTGAAAAAAGTTACTAGAAAACTTGCTCAAGAGCTTTCTAGAAAACCAACTGAAGATGAATTAGCTCAAGAAATGAATATTTCTATTTCAAAATTGAGAGAAATCATCAAAGTTGCTCAAGAGCCTCTTTCTTTAGAAACTCCAATTGGTAAAGAAGAAGATTCTAGATTGGGTGATTTCATCGAAGATAAAGATGCAGATGCTCCTGTGAAAACTGTTGCGCATGAACTTTTAAGAGAAGATTTAGCTGAAGTATTAAGTGGTTTATCTCCTCGTGAAAGAGATGTATTGAGATTGCGTTTCGGTATGGATGATGGTCGTCAAAGAACATTAGAAGAAGTTGGTCAACTATTCGGTGTTACTCGTGAACGTATCAGACAAATTGAAGCTAAAGCTTTAAGAAAATTGAGACATCCAAACAGAAGTAAACGTTTAAGAGAATACGTTGAAGTTTAATTTATTTTATAAATAAAAAAAGAAGGGGTTTTTAAACCTCTTCTTTTTTATTGTTTTATTCTAATTCTTGTTTCTAAATTACAGTCAATGTCACCATAAATTACGTTCATATATTCGTCGTTTACGGGGATTACTTTTGTGTAGTTTAATGATTTTTGGTTATGATCGTTTCCTGTATTATGTGCTTTTATTTTTGCGATAATTGAGCTTCCTTGATAAAAATTCAGATAATATTCATTACCGTTTTTAACAGACAAAATTCTATAATACCCTGGTGGGATTTCTGTGTCGTTATCAGTAAGTAAAGTAACCGGAATCATTACTGTAGGATATGATTCATATGTTACTTTGAATGCATTAGCATCAGGCGGAGTTTGATTTTCTTGAAGCTGTGGGCCAATTGGCTGACCTTGTGGCTTTTTTTTGTCTTTAGTTTTCTTTTTAAACATTTTCAAGACTTTTTCAAATTCTTGATCTGTTACTGCTTTTTGTTGACTTTTTGCAGCTTCATCAATTTTCATTGGTTCATCCCAAAAGTCTCCATCATCAGCAAATGATGGCAAAACTGGACAGAAAATACAAAAAATTGCGATTAATAAAAATATCTTTTTCATAATTCTATGATAATGTTTTTTTTGATTAAGTAAAGTCCCGCTTAAAAACTCATTTTTATAGTAAAATATAGATTGTAATTGAGAGGTGTTAATTTTGGATAAAGAACAAGTATTAAATAAAGCTAATGAATTTTTAACAGAAAAGAATTTTGATGAAGCAAAAAAGGTATTGCTTGAATATTTAGATGTTTCAAAAGATGACGATTCAATAGAAATACAAAAGACTTTAGGGCTTTGTAATGTAAACATTGAGAATATGTCTGAAGCAAAAGATAATTTTGAACGCGTGATAGCTGTTGATGATGCTGATGCAACATCTTGGTTTTATTTAGGAATGATATATGAATCTTTAGATGATTTGTCAAAAGCTAAGGATGCCTATGAAAAGGTAATTGCTTTAAGAGAAGATTATAAAGATGCATATAAAAATTTAGGTGTTTTATCTTTAAAAAAACAAGATTATGATGAAGCTATTAAACAAGCTGAAAAGGCAATAGAGTTAGATAGGGAAGATTATCAATCATATTACATTGCTGGAACTGCTTTTACAGCGAAAAAGGAATATGAAAAAGCTATTGAATATCTAACAAAAGCTATTGAATTGAATCCAGAGCACGCCCTTTTATATAATAATTTGGGTTCTTGTTATTTAGCGTTAAAAGATGTCAAAGCTGCTCAAAAAGCTTTTGAAAAGTCTGTTGAATTGAACCCTGAAAATGCTACTAGTTTTTATAATTTAGGAACTTCTTTGCAGTTACAACAAAAACATGGTGAAGCTTATGAGAATTTGAAAAAGGCTTACGAGCTAGAAAATTCAGAGTTTTATTTGACTGCTGTTGCTTTAGGATCTATTAATGCTGAACAATGGATTGATGCAATAACTTATTATCAAAAGTTGATTGTGTTACATCCTGAAAAACAGAATTTTCAATATAATTTAGCTTGCGCTTTTCAAGAGGTTGGTCATTATACACAAGCAATAAACATTCTTTTACAGTTAGTTGCATTGAATCCTAAATCTATCGCAATGGGTCAAAGATTATGTGAGTGTTATGAAAAAGTTGGCAAATTAACAGAAGCTAAAAATGTAATGGCGAATATAATCAGGTTGGGGAAAGTTCCTGCTGCTATTTATTATAAATACGCTATTTTGTGTATGAAAACTGATGATAAAGATAAAGCAGAAACAATCTTCAAAAAGGTTATTCAATTAGAGCCAACTAATGCTTATGCCCATAAAGATCTTGGAGTTGTTTATTTATCTCAAAGATTATTTGACTATGCTAAAGATGAGTTTGAAAAGGCTTATGAACTTGCTCCTGATGATGGCAAAGTTATTTTTGAAGTTGCAAATTTCTATTATGCAATAAAAGATCATAACAAAGCTTCTGAGTTGTATGGCAAAGCTTTGGAAGTTCTTCCTGATGATATGGAAATAAATGTTTTTAAAGGGATAAACCTTGTTGCAATGAATCAGTTAGATAATGCGTTAGATGTGTTTTTAGAGTGCAACAAGAAATTCCCTGGACAGCATCTAGTGTTATTTAATCTAGGTTTGATTTATTTCAACAAAGGTAATTATGATTTAGCAAAAGAGTTTTTATCTGATTCATATAGTTTGTATCAAGATGCAGAAACTATGAATCTTTTGGCGTTATCATTTTTTGAAATTAAAGAATATGAAAACGCAAGAAATCTTGCTTTGAAATTGATTGCTCAATATCCTGATAATATTAATGTTTTATTGCTACTAGCTAAAGCATCAATTGAATTAGGTGACAGTGAAAATTCTGTAAAATATCTTGAAAAAATTATGGAAATTTTTCCAGAGCAGCCTGAAGCAAAAGAATTGTATGAAAAAATTAAGGGAGTTAATTAATGTACGAATTGAAAGTTATAAGCTCATTTTCAGCTGCTCACCATCTTTTAAATTATGAAGGTGAATGTGAAAATCAACACGGACACAATTGGAAGGTTGAAGTCTATGTAAAAGGTGAAAATCTTGATAAATCTAATATTTTAGTTGATTTTAAAGTTTTGAAAAAAGAATTAAAAAAAGTATTAGATAAACTCGATCACAAAGATATCAATGAGCTTCCTGAGTTTAAGGGTATAAGTCCTAGCAGTGAAGTTCTTGCAAAATTTATATATGATGAAATGAATAAGATTTTTCCACAAGTGTCTAAAGTGGGTGTTTGGGAAAATGAAAATTCTTGTTCAATGTATTTTGAACAATGGGATTAGTTAGAATTTAAAATAGTTTATTAAGGGTAGAAAAATGAATTTAATACAGGCAATAATTATGGGGTTGATTCAAGGTTTGACAGAGTTCCTTCCTGTTTCTAGTTCAGGACATCTTGTTTTGACGTCTAGTTTATATAAATACTTTACAAATAAAGAGTTTGTCACAGGCAGCTCTGAGGAAGTTGTTTTTGATATAATCCTTCATTTAGGAACATTGTTGGCTGTATTTTTATTTTTTAAAGACGATATTATTAAAATTGCCAAGGCTTTTATTCAAGCTTGTTTGAAAAAAGATTTTTCTGATCCAGAAGCGAAGCTAGCTGCTTTTATTTTATTAGGTACAGTATTTACTGTTTTTGTTGCTTTTCCTTTGAAAATAGTTTCAGAAAGTCTTATTAATCTTCCTTATATTGTTGGTATATTTATTTTTATAACTGGATGTATTTTATATCTTGGTGAATGGGCTTCAGAAAAGAAAGCTGTAAAAACTGATAAAGTTGATTTAAAAACAGCTATTATCATAGGTCTTGCTCAAGGTATAGCTTCTATTCCTGGGATTTCTCGTTCTGGTTCTACTATTTCAACAGGTATTTTCCTAGGCTTAGATAGAGTTGCTTGTGCTAGATATTCTTTTCTTTTGAGTATTCCTATAATAGTTGGAGCTTCAATTTTTTATCCTATATTAGAAGTGAATTTCCAAGAGTTTTTGAATTATAACTGGATAGCTTTTGTTGTTGGTTTTTTAGTCTCATTTGTTTCAGGTTATTTTTGTATCAAATATTTCTTGAAATTTTTAGGCAAACATTCAATGAAGATATTTGCTTATTATTGTTGGATAGCAGGGGCTTCAATGTTTGTGTTTTTCAAATTCTTTGCTTAACAAAACTTAACAAATCATCTTTTTGCATGATTGAAGACTTTAGCTAAATTTTTAAAATGTAATAGATGACTTAGGTTGAGAGAGGTTTGTTATGGTTTCAGCGATAGGTTCAGTTCAAAGCGGTTTATCTTTATATGAGATGATACAGGCGCAAAGCTCATCATCTGTTAATTCAACTGATTTTGAAGAACTTATTTCTGCTGCAGATGACAGCGGGCTGACTGATGATTCATCTTCTGATTCAATTTCGTCTTCATCAGAATCGTCCGCCTCTCAAAACTATGATCCAGCAGATTTGAATAAAGATGGCACTGTTACAGCTGAAGAAGCTTTAATGTACATGCAAATGCAAATGCTTGAAAATATGGCTTCTGATATGGGCGCTCAATCTGATTCAAATCCTCAAATGTCCCAACAGCAAATGGGTTCAGGTTCAAATAATATAAATAGTTTAGATGATTTAAAAATGAAACAGGCATCAGGGACATATTCTAGTATGCAGTCAGCTTTAGACTCTACTTTGTCAATGTCTTCTAGTTTGTCCTTCGCCGTTTAAGTATTTCTAACTTATTTTAGGCAAAAAAAAAGACCTTACGGCCTTAAATATTGTGTGTATTCCTCGTGTGTGGTAGATTTCTCTTTCTCTAATTTATTCCTCGTATATATATAAAGTATAGAAAAAGAAAATAATTGCCATATCAAGGATATATTGTTAAGAAATATTAAGCTAATTATTCAGCTTCGCCTATTTCGTCTAATGTGTCAATGTAATCAACGACTTTGTTGAATTCTTCATCATCTTCGATCATTTCAAAAACGTATTCTTCTCCGTCTTTTGTTAAACGCATTAGAACTACTTCTTTTTCTTCTTCTTTATCTTCATTATCTTGTGGAAGTAGTAAGCCATATTCTTTTCCATCCATTTCGATAATATCGATTAATTCAAAGTTGATTACATTGCCTTCTTCATCAACAGTTTCAATAAGTTGTTCTTCCATTTCTTCTGGTTTTGACATTTTTTGTTCCTTTTCTTTATTGTCTAGTTATTTCTATCTAAGTATTGTTGTAATATTATACAAGCGCTTTTAAGGTCAACAAGTCCTTTGTTTTTTGTGTATTTCTTACCTTGCAAAGCTAAAATATTTTCAGCTTGTCTGCTTGTGAGTCTTTCATCTTCAAAGATTACTTCAATATCTTCTAAATTCTTTTTTAACAGATTTGAAAAATTCATGCAATCCTCAGCTTGTGATCCAATTGTTCCGTTCATGTTTTTAGGTAGGCCAATTATAATTTTTTTTACTGAGTTTTCTTTTATGATATTAGTTATTTTTTGTATTGCCGATTCTTCTGGCTCTCTGTTTATTGTCTCACAGGGTTGTGCAGTCAAAAGCAAAAAGTCGCTTAAAGCGATCCCTATTCTTTTTGTTCCTACATCTAGTCCCATAATTTTATACATTTATGCCCACTTTTCTTCTATTTCTTTTATAGAATTTTTCACAAAGTCTATGTCAATTTTTGCTGAATCCTTATTTGCTTTTTGAGCAAAGATTGTAGTAGCCTTTTGTAGGCTTTCATATCTTTCTTTTTCATTTAAAAAGAATTCATAAATACTTTTTTTCAAAATATCTGTTAAAAATATTTCCTTTATTTCTGTATTATCAGTAAGTGAATACAATAATGAAGATTCAAACTCATTAAATGAAATGCTATCTAGGTAAGAAGACACTACAAGTCTTCTGTTTAGATGTTGCAAAAACACTGGAGTGAAGATTTGATCTTTTACTTTTTTTGCTTCTTCGAGGAATAACTCTGCTGAAACAGATTTCTTTTCTACCAAAGTATCAGTTAATTTATCAAATTCTTCATTATCACTTGTTGTTATAAACCATTTATCAAAATAGCTTTTTTCATATAGTTTTTTTAGTAACTTTTCGTCTAAGTTAACTTTTTTTAGATTTTGAGTTAAATCAATTTCGTTGTAATCAATATCGTTTATTATACTTTTCCAAGCTATGTATTCGTATGAAATTTCTTTGAATTTTAATCTTGAGATTTTTTCTGCATTGCAAATGAAATATTTACAAATTTCAGGTGAAATTTCAACTATGTTTTCATTAAGGTAGAATTTTTTTAAAATTCTGTTGAATTCACCTTCAGAGATTTCATTGAATCCAAAGCAATCAATTATTCCGTCTATGTCATTTATGACAAGTGCAAACATTTGAATAAAGCCTGCTTCATTTTTTCTTGAAAATATAATTCCGTTATTTCCGTGTCCGTCAGGATAGTTCATTAAACATTTGTATACGGGTGAATTTTCTAGAAGTTTTTTATAATATTCTTTTGTTATATCTTCTTTAACACCTGAAAGTTTTAAAAGACTTAAACTTTTTTGGATATTTGCTTTTACGCTTAGTTCATCAATATTTTCTTCTAGCCATTTTAACACTGGATAAGCAAGGTGTGATTTTGTTTCACCAATTGATTTTATTGCAATTTGAGAAATATCCGAGTATGGCTGAGATAAAATAATCGGTATTAGGATATTTGCAAGGTTGTCACCGTCATAGTCATCCGCTAGGGAGGTCACTAGCATTTCTTTTTCTTCATCAGGCAAAGCATTCATAAAATCCAAAAAATCAATTTGTGATTCAGGGTTTACTCTTGCGTTTTCTAGAAGTTTTGCTGTATCTGCGTCAATTATTTCATCAGGATTTTCAAAGTAATTAACGTATTGTTCATAGTTTACGTGTTTTCCGTTTTCTCTTAAAACAGAAACAACTTTGGCTTTGATTGAATCTTTTATTTTAGGATTAGCAAGTAATTCAAATAAATGTAGTTCAAGTGCTTCTTTGTTTATGAGTTCGTTCATAAGAAAAGCAATAGTGTAATCTTTAATTTCAGAATTTTCTTTTATAAATTCTTTTGATAATACAGACAACAATGTTGACTTGTCTGAAATTTCAGATAAGTCTTTGATTGTTTGTTTTATAAAATCTACATTTTGTGAATTGTTCTGTAGTCCTACAATGGCAGATAGAACTTTGGCTCTTATTTGAAGCTTGTTTTCTGTCATCTATTAATGCTCCAATTTGTTCCAAAAAGCATCAAGAATTTTTTGAGCTTCGCCTGAAGGCATTTGATTTTCCAAAATTAAATACTGAACAGCAATCATTGTACATTCTGAACATATATTTACGCCAGGACCTTTAACCATTTTTACAACCTGAGTATTTGGTCTTCCACAAAAGCTACAATATACTGGTTCAAACTGTTCAGTTTGTTCTTCTTTTTTTTGTCTGCTTTCGTTATCGTGTTTAGCTTTGCTTAGTGAAACTACTTTTTCATCGTTAGACATTATACTACTTCCTTAATCTACTTCGTTTATTGTATCTTATTTTGGTTTAGTTGCCAAATCTTTAAATTTTGTTTATTATGTTATAAGGTATTATAGAGTTTTTATCTTTTGTTATGAGAAAAGTCGTTTTATTAATCACTATATTATTTGTATCCGTAATTAGTACTGCTTGTATAAACAACCTTGCTGTTCAAGAGTTGAATTCTAAAGCTAAAGAATATATGGCAAATGGTGAAACAGAAAAAGCTATTTGTCGTTTACGCTCAAGCATTGATTTAGATGATAGTATTTTTGAAACTCATTATAATTTGGGCGTTGCTTTGATTACTGATAAAAAATATGAAGAGGCTCAAAAGTCTTTAGAAAATGCAATTAAATTGAAACCTGATTTTGCAGATTCTTATTATTCATTGGCTATGGCTTATGAAAGTGAAGCAGATGAGTTAATCAATAAAAATGAAGCTAGCGCAGATAGTGAAGATGTTGATAAAGTTTCATCAGAAAATGAAACGACCGTAAAAAAAGAGAATAAAGAGTTGTCAGATGAAGAAAAATCTAAAATAGTTGAAAAATATAACTTAGCTGTTGACAACTATAATAAATATTTGGCTAAAAATCCAAATGCAGAAGATAAAGACAAAATTACAACTCAAATTGATTATATAAATAGTCAAATTTCAAAATATAATACAGAAAGAAATACGGATTTGTCTAGTGCGTCTTCTAGCCCTAGCAGTGAAGAAGAGTAATGATTTCACCAACATCTTCTATTTTAATTTCTATTAATGGGTTTAGTATTCACTATTACGGTTTAATAATGTTTTTTGCAATATTAACAGCCGTTTTGGTAATTTGTTTTGTATCAAAAAAATATTTTAAAGATGTTGATACAGATTTGATTTTAGATATATTGCCAGTTGTTATAATTTTTTCTATTTTAGGAGCAAGATTTTATTATGTATTGCTAGATTGGAATTATTATTCAAAGCACTTATCAGAGATTTTTGCCGTATGGCACGGTGGTATGTCTATTCATGGTGGGATCTTTGGTGGTATTATTTCTGGTCTTGTTGTTTCTAAAATCAAAAAAATTGATTTTTTAAAGTATGCAGATGTCTTTTCCTTTGGGTTGGTCTTAGGTCAGGCTATTGGACGATTTGGAAATTACTTTAACTGTGAAGCTTTTGGGAAACCTTGTAATATTCCTTATTTAGGTTTGTATATTCCTCCTGAACACAGGCCTTTTGGTATGGAAGATATCTCATTTTTTCACCCAACATTTTTATATGAATCCATTTGGGACATATTTGTGTTTTTAATTTTATTTTTTGTCATAAGACGTCTGTCTGGTCTTAAAGATGGTACGATTTTTTGTTCTTATTTAATTTTGTATTCATTAGGAAGAATATTGATTGAATGGTGCAGATTAGATAGTGTTTTAAATATTGCAGGAGTAGCAATAGCTCAAATAGTAAGTTTCTTTGTTATTTTTATATCTATTGGTATTCTAACAGCTTTATATAAAAGAAAAGGTAAGATTTAATTCTTACCTTTTTATGTGTAATATGATGTTTATTTATGATTTATTAGAATAACATTTCTGGATATGGTGATCTGTATAAGTCTTCAAAACCAAGACCTGTTCCCATTGGAGGTTGCATTGTAAACAATGAAGCATTGTATTGAGGAGCTTGATTGTATCCGTATGCATTTTGAGCTGTCATTTGATTTTGATATTGTTGAGCTTGTGCTTGAGCTTGTGCTTCAGCCATTGCTTGTTGTTGTGCTTGATAGAATGCTTCTAATTCTTCTTGTGAAATGCCTTCTGGGATGTAAGATCTTCCACCTAGGTAGTAAGAACCATAAGCTAGTCCTACTTTTGGTAATGTAGCTTGAGCTGCTACTTTGTAGTTTGCGTTTCTTAAGATTTTTTTGTCTGTTTTGATTGCATTTTCGATTAATTTAATTCTTGAAGAGATTGCTTCTTTTTGTGCATCTGTGATGCCTGCTTTTTTAAGTTCAAGATTTAATTTTGTGATTTCAGCTTCTGCTTTTTGTACGTTGTGTTGTGCTATTTCTACTGTTTTTTGTGATTTGATTGCTTTTAAGTATGTTTCTTGAGTTTTAATTTGTGCCTTAATGTTAGCTGCTTCATCTTTAGATGCTGTTTTTAGTTGTTCTTTTAATTGTGCAATGTATTTTTCTTGTGCTTTTACATTCTGGTTTACAAATGTTTTGTATTTTGTATCAACTATATTTGCCATTTCATATAATTGATTACGTTTTGCGTTAAGTATTGCTTTTTCTGCTGCACTTGTGCTTGGGTCTGCAATTTTTGCTTCTACTTCAGTGATTTGTTTTTCTATAAATTCCATACCCTTGTTTTTGCCGTTGTTGAAGTTTAGTTTCGCAATTTCGTTTGCTTTTTGATTGTTTAATTCAGTAAGTTTTGATTCTATTTCTTGGATTCTTGATGCTTTTGGATTAGATGCTAATTCTTCGTTTAATGCTTTGATTTGTGCATCAATTTTGTCGATGTTTTTATTAATTTTTTGATCCATTGCGTTTGTATAATTTTTGTGACCGTTTTTGTAAGAGAATGCTTGAGCAAGATTTGGTCTCATTGTATTTCTGTAGTAAGCTCTTATGCTTCTTGCGCTTTTTATTGGGTGAGCCAATCCTTTCATTGCAGATTTTGCACCGTTTCCTCTGATTTTGAAACAATCCCAAGTTGCTTTTAATGATCCTTTTACATTGTTGATTGCTGATGCAAATTTTCCTGATTTTGAAGCTGCAGATGCTACGTTTGCAGCTGCTGATTGAGCTGTGCCTGTGTAAGTTGTAACACTTGTTGCATTTACAGGAGCTGGAGTTGTTGGAGCTGGTGTTGTAGGTGTAGAAGTTGGAGCTTTGAATTTGCCAGCTGCTTTCATTGCACCTTTTGCACCAGCAATTGATGTAACAACAGCTGTAGTTCCGCAGCCAATGTCTTGCCATGCTCTTTCTGCTTCAGCATCAGTTTTTGCAGTTGCTGCTTTATAAGCACCTTTTCCAACTTGAACTGCGCCCATTGTTGCGCCGGCTGCAATTAAAAATGGAGTTGCTGCGCCACCTGTTGCAACTGTCAATGCAACTGCACCAGCTGCTACACCAACTGTTGTTAAAGTTCTTTTAATGCTGAACTTTCCTGTTTCATCACAAACCATTCCTTTGAAGAAGTTACCGATACCTTTTCCAAAGTTTTTGATTTTTGATTTCCAGCTGATTTTTCCATCATCTTTTCCGTCTTCAACTTTAGGTTGTTGTGGAATAGATTGTTGTTGTGCAAGTTGTTGAGCTTGAGCATCAGCTATTGCTTGAGCTTGAGCTTGTTGAGCTTGTGCTTGAGCCATTGCTTGAGCTTGTGCTTGTGCTTGTGCTTGTGCTTGAGCTTGCATCATTGCTTGAAGATTTTGCATTTGAATTTGTTGCTGTTGTTGAGCTTGTTGCATAATCATAGCAATGTATTGCCAATATAAATTGTTACTTGTGTAATTGATTGGTAAACCTGTCATTGGAATTCCCATATGTTCCTCTTTCCCGAAAAAAAAATAAATCTCTTTTATCCCTTGTTTATATAAAAACATTTTGTATATAAAAATTGCTTATTTTATAAATCAGAATGTTAATAATTTGTAATATTTTTCATTTGATTTTGAAATATTAATTTTTTGTTTATTTTTTTATTTTTCAAAAAATTCAGTGGTATAAAATAAGTATGAAAAAATAGGTCATGATTTTAATAATCAAAGGAGAGATAAACTATGGCAAAAACTATTGGTATCGACTTAGGTACAACAAACTCCGTAGTTGCAGTTATGGAAGGTGGTAAACCAACTGTTATTGCTAACGCTGAGGGTTCAAGAACAACTCCGTCAATTGTAGGTTTTTCAAAAACAGGTGAAAAACTTGTTGGTCAATTGGCAAAACGTCAGGCTATTTTAAACCCTGATAAAACAATCATTTCTATTAAAAGAGAAATGGGTACAGACTACAAAAAAAATATAGATGGTAAAGACTATACTCCTCAAGAAATTTCAGCAATGATTTTAAGAAAACTTGCTGATGATGCTTCTGCTTACTTAGGAGAAAAAGTTACATCTGCAGTAATTACTGTACCAGCTTATTTTAACGACTCTCAAAGACAAGCTACAAAAGATGCTGGTAAAATTGCAGGCTTAGATGTTTTACGTATTGTAAACGAACCAACTGCAGCAGCTTTGGCTTATGGTCTTGAAAAAGATAAACCAGAAAAAGTTTTGGTATTTGACTTAGGTGGTGGTACATTCGATGTTTCAGTTCTTGAAATTGGTGATGGTGTACACGAAGTTCTTTCAACATCAGGTGATACTCACTTAGGTGGTGACGATTTCGACCAAAAAATCATGGATTGGTTGATTGAAGAATTCAAAAAACAAGAAGGTATTGATCTTAGAAATGACAAACAAGCTATGCAACGTTTGAAAGAAGCAGCTGAAAAAGCAAAATGTGAATTGTCTTCAGTTGTAGAAACTAACATCAACTTACCATTCATCACTGCTGATGCAAATGGTCCAAAACACTTAGATATGCAATTAACTAGAGCTAAGTTCGAAGAATTGTCTTACGATTTACTTGAAAGATGTAAAAAACCAGTTGCTGATGCTTTGCAAGAAGCTGGTCTTTCTAAAGGTGATATTGACGAAGTTGTATTAGTTGGTGGTTCTACTCGTATCCCAGCTGTACAAGCTTTAGTAAAGGAATATACAGGCAAGGAACCAAACCAATCAGTTAACCCTGATGAAGTAGTTGCTGTTGGTGCAGCTGTACAAGCTGGTGTTTTAGCTGGTGAAGTTAAAGATATCGTGTTATTGGATGTTACTCCATTGACATTGGGTATTGAAACATTAGGTGGGGTTATGACTCCATTAGTACCAAGAAACACTACAATTCCGGTTTCTAAATCTCAAGTGTTCTCAACTGCTGAAAATAACCAAACTGCCGTTGATGTTCACGTATTGCAAGGTGAAAGACCAATGGCTAGAGATAACAAATCTTTAGGTATGTTCAGATTAGATGGTATTCCACCAGCAATGAGAGGTTTGCCTCAAATCGAAGTAACATTTGATATTGATGCTAACGGTATTGTTAATGTTTCTGCTAAAGATAAGGCAACAAACAAAGAACAAAAAATTACAATTACTAACTCTTCTAACTTGTCAGAAGCTGACATCGACAGAATGGTTAAAGAAGCTGAAGCTAACGCTGAAGCAGATAAAAAACATAAAGAAGAAGCTGAAATTAAAAACAATGCTAACAGTTTGATTTCATCAGCTGAAAGAATTGTTAAAGATTTCGAAGGCAAAATTTCTGATTCAGATAAATCTAAATTAGAAGAACAAAGAAAAGCTTTAGAAGAAGCTTTGAAAACAAACAAGCCTGCTGATGAAATCAAAAAATTGTCAGAAGATCTTCAACAAACTATGTATGCAATTTCTCAAGCTGCATATTCTCAAGTTCAGCAAGAAGCTCCACAAGCTGATGCTGGTTCAGCTTCTAACAACAGTTCTGAATCTTCAAACAATTCAGATGACGATGTTATTGATGCTGAATACACTAAAGAATAATTATTTAGTTAATATAATTATTTCATTCAAAAAGCCCTCAAATATTGAGGGCTTTTTGTTTTTGTATTGAATTTTTTAAATATAGTAGGTTGTATTATTGACAATTCTGCCTTTTTCTTTGCCTTTTATTGCAACTTTGTCGTGAGTATCAATGTTGATATAACCATTGTTGTTTCCATTGATTAAAATGGTGTCTTTATGTGCTTTTTTGTCATCACCATATCCCCGTCCAGCACCTTGTTGGGCAAGTATTCTTCCTTCAAAATTTCCATTGATTTTGATAACATCGCTTCCTTTTTTTGTACTGAACGCTGTACCTGTTTTGATTGTGCTACCAGTTCCCCAAAACTTGTTGTAATAATATTTGCAATTATCTAAAAATATTTCATTATTTCCGCCTTTTGGGGTAATATGTAACACTTTTGAATCTTTTATATATATTTTATCATCTTCGTTTGTTCCTTTGACACAAACATCTTTAGCACCTGTGATTATAACCACATCTTTGTCGTTGACTTCAAATTTTCCTTGACCTTTTTTAGCCCAAATTGTTGTACCAGTAGGAGTTGTATATGAGTCGTATCCCCACATACCATATCTAATTGTATTTAGAAAAGATTTGTTAGGTGTTAGTTCCATTGTAATTTCCTTTTTATTCGCAATTTTACAATGTTTGTAAAGAATAAAAATTGCGTCTATTTGAAAATGTTTTACAATAGTTAACTATTAAAATACTGCTGTTTTAGCTTTATTTTTGAACTTTGTAATATTGTTTTGGAATAACAGTTCAACACTTCCAACAGGGCCATTTCTGTGTTTTGCTAGAATAATCTCTGCTATACCTCTTGTTTCACTACTTTCTCCGTTGTAGTATTCATCTCTGTAAATGAACATAACTAAGTCTGCGTCTTGCTCAATTGCGCCAGATTCTCTCAAGTCTGAAAGCATTGGTTTTTTATCTGAACGCTGTTCAACGGCACGTGATAGCTGAGAAAGTGCTATGACAGGAACTCCAAGTTCTCTTGCTAGACCTTTTAGGCCTCTTGATATTCCGGAAATTTGTTGGTTTCTGTCGTCACTGCTGCCTGAACCTTCCATTAATTGAAGGTAGTCAATAACAATTAAGCCTAGTTCTTTTTCTTCCATTGCAAGACGTCTGCATTTTGCTCTTAAATCCATTACTGTCGCACCTGCTGTATCATCTATGTAAATTGGTGCATCAGCAAAAAGGTTCATAGCTGTTGTTAGTTTTTCCCAATCTTGAGCTTGCATATTCCCTGTTTTGAGTCTTTGTGAATCAACTTCTGCTTCAGAACATAGCATACGTTGAACCAGTTGTTCTTTAGGCATCTCTAAAGAAAAGATTGCTACACCCTTTTTAGCTCTTAGTCCGACATTTTGAGCAATATTTAATGCAAAAGCTGTTTTCCCCATAGAAGGACGTGCTGCTAGAATAATTAAGTCGGATTTTTGAAGTCCTGATGTCATTCCATCCAAGTCATAAAATCCTGTAGGAACTCCAATTGTCTCACCTCTGTGGTTGTATCTATATTCGATTTGTTCATAGCTAGATAGAACCAAATCTTTAACATGGACCAAATCTGTTGATGTTTTTTGTTGAGCTATATTGAATATTAATTTTTCAGCGTTGTCTAAGGTTGCTTCTGTCGAGTAATTATCATAAGCCATAGAAACAATTTCAGAGCCTGCATTTATTAATTCTCTTTTTATTGCTTTTTCTTGGACTATTTTTGCGTAATATTCAACGTTTGCAGTTGTTACAACATTCAAAGCAAGATCATTTATATAAGCTCTACCGCCTACAAGTTCTAGTTTGTCGGTTTCATTAAGTCGTTCAGAAACAGTTACAATATCGATTGCTTGGTTTTTTCCAAATAGGTACAAAATAGCATCAAAAATAACTTTGTTTGCTGGTTTATAAAAGCTTTCCGGTTTAATCAAATCAACAACCTTGTTCAAGGATACAGGGTTTGTCAAAACAGCACCAAGAATCGCTTCTTCAGCGTCTATATTTTGAGGAGGCAATTTTTGAATTTTGCCATCAGTTGTTTTCATTATACTATTTGCCACTTATACCTTCCATATTCTTTACTAATATTATATTTAAACATGAGTT
The DNA here is from genome assembly GCA_944322545.1 of Candidatus Gastranaerophilales bacterium. Classification (GTDB taxonomy): domain Bacteria; phylum Cyanobacteriota; class Vampirovibrionia; order Gastranaerophilales; family Gastranaerophilaceae; genus Limenecus. Next base: position 5,419 of record CALUPF010000010.1, on the reverse strand, counting down.
TTTATACAGCTAATTTTAATATACCGAAACATAATTTTATAAATTTTTAGCATTAGCCTAAAAGGGCATTGAAAAAGTTAACAAATGTGGTGAAAATCACATATAAAAGGAGTCAATGATGCTAAAAAAAATAATCACCCCAAAAGAAGAGATCCAATTCAGAAAAGATGGTTTTGATAATAGATATCTAATTAATGAAGGTTCTAAGTCTTTGGGGATGTTTGCAATATGTCATAATCAAGAAATTCCTGCTCAAATTAGTTCACAAGAAGTTGGGTTTTATATAATTGAAGGCAAAATGGACATCGTTTTAGACGATAAAACTTTCAACCTAACAGAAGGTCAGCTTCTTATCGTTCCAAAGCAAACTGCTTATACTCTTAAAATTATTGAAAACACAAAATTTCTTTCTTTTAGGATGTAGTTAGCAAAATATCATAAATTTTGCCCAATAATCCATTAAGTGAAGTGAAAATGGAAAGTGAAAGAATTTTTTTCTTTTTAGTTTAGATGAAACATTTTTGCTCATGACACTCTATCTCCGGTTTATTTAAGGCAAATTGTGCAAACAAATCAGTGTAAACAAGATATACATAGAAAGTTACAAACGGAATGAATAGTGAGAAAATTTGTCCGTTTATTAAAATTGCGTTTACAACTATATTTATCATTGCTAATAATAAACAATAAAATACTAATAAAACGTAATTTAAAACATTGCCTTTTATAAATTCAAATGCTTTTTCGACATTGAAGAAAGATGTTATTTTGAAATCAAGAGAGAAGTTTATTGCCATCATTATATAAAAAGCTGTATATAAAACATGCAAAATTGCACCGGCTATTATAAATGGAATAAGTTCAATTGATGCGGTCATTGGGGCTGTAATAGCCAAAAGTAAAAATAATGCTAAAAAAGGAAGTGAGAATAAAAATCCGCCAACGTATGATTTTAGTCCAACATAAACGTAGTAGCTAAAATATTTCCATTCCGGTAAACCTTCTTTTGAATGGACAATTCTATTATGAACTGCTTTGAAAAAGTAACCGCTTACAGCAAGGAATATTGTTAGAGCAAATATAGCAAAGATACTAATCCAATAGTAGTTAACTGGGTTAAAAAGAAGTTTTTTTATCCCTGGAAAAACATATATAAATGCTGGGAAAAATAGTAATAAACCTCCAATAAAAATTTTTCTTAACCATTGAGAATCATTTGGCACGAACATGAATGCCTGTTTCAGACTAATACCCATTAGCACGCTCCAGACTAAATAATAAACACACTATCATTGTAGCACTTTTTTGCGAAAAATGATAGTGTGTTGTGATTTTTTCTTGAATTATTTTTATATTTATAATGATTTTGCTTCTTCTAAATGTGGTGCATTTTGTATAAACTGACCAACAAGATTGTATAAAGAAAGGAACATTGCCAAAGCACCAAATGGTACAAGAATTATTCCAATTATAGTAACAGCACAAACTGTCAAAATAACTCCATATAATATGTTAAGAATTATCAAATACAAAATAAATGGAACTAAACTAGAATTGTCTTTTACTAATAAAGCTGCCCTATTAAAGCCAATCATTGATAGTATTTTGTGATCTATTGCAAAGTTGCTAATCATAATTAAAGAAATGAGTCCATATATTATTTCAAGTAAGTATATGATAAGTGTTGTTGCTGATGAAAAGCCGTCTGAAAGTATTGATATAATAACTGTAATAAGAATCATTGGGATACTTAACAGAATTGATCCTATTGCTGCTTTCAATCCTGTCACAAATAAATTTCCTATATTAGAAAATTCAGGTAATCTTTCATCTTTGTTAATAACTTGTGTTAAATATTTTATTATGTAACCAAAAACGATAAGATTCACTATTGGAATGCACAACAAAATGCCACCAACAAGTATCTTTCCAATCCACCCATCTGTAGATATTGGTGCTTTCAATGCTTTTGTAAAATCTAAACTCATACGTAAACTCCTATACTATCTTACAAGGGTTTATCGTATAGATTTAGAGTTGTTTTGTCAAGTTCGCCATCTCTATTGCTGTTTTTGCAGCTTCTGAACCTTTGTTTCCTGCTTTAGTTCCAGCTCTTTCAATAGCTTGTTCTAAATTGTCTGTTGTTAAAACACCAAATATTACAGGTATTCCTGTTTCTAGTGAAACATGCGCAATTCCTTTTGAAACTTCTGCTGCAACAAAATCATAGTGACCAGTTGATCCTTTTATCACAGCGCCTAGTGTAATAATTGCGTCATATTTTTTTGATTGTGCTGCTTTTTTAGCAATCAAAGGTATTTCAAAAGCTCCTGGTGTCCATATTACGTCAATTGTTTTTTCATCAACGCCATGACGAACAAGTTCATCTATCGCACCTGACAATAGTTTTGATCCAATAAATTCATTAAATCTTGATATTACGATACAGAATTTTTCAGAACTAGTTGTGTAATTACCTTGTATTATATTTGCCATATTTTTCTCCTAAAATGTAATCTTAGTTTAATTTTACAATATAAAATATTTGTTTAAAACTATTGTTACCTCTTTTTTACAAATTTAGCCTACTTGTTTCTATTTGGGTAATTTTTTTATTTTTATTGTTGAGTCAAAATCATTTTGAAATACAGAGGAATGGAGAGTTTGTTTATAATGTCTTATATAAAGAAAAATTCTAGATTTATTTTTAGTGCTGCTTATATTTCTTTTGTTTATTGTATTTTGATATTTTGCGTTACTCGTATGCTTTAATTGTTAAGAAAAATGAATTATATCAAAAGCTTGAGTGGCGTAGCTGTGCAGCTTTTTTGTGTCAGATGCTGGCTAATTTTTTCGTTTTGTCATTTAATATAATTGTGCAAAGTGTTTAATGGTCACTATAAAATATATTCGAGGAGAGATTATGTCTATTACTGCAGTTAAAGCATTTTCTAATGCGAGTGTGTCAAAAAAAGTTAGTATGTCAGGAAATCAAAACTCTGCATCAAATACTTCTTTTTCTTCAAATCTAGTTACTTCAGAAAATAATAAACTACCCTATGTTGCAGCTGGTATAGCAGTTCTTGCAATAGGTGGATATTTGTTGCACAGAAATTATCCACAGGTTAAAAAATTTATCAAAGAATTAGCGGATAAATTTATTAACCCTGAGCATAAAAATATTTTAAATAAGATAAAAAAGGTTAAAAATGATTCCTTCCCTGAAATTAACCGTATAATACAGGAAAATTCTTCCGGAGATATTATTCGTTTAGAAGGTATGGATGCGGCTGCTTTGTTGAGAGCGAAAGATAAAACAAGGCCAAATTATTTGTATGAAGCAGCTGATATGATTGAAGAGTCATATAAAAAGGCCTATGATAGATCTAAGCCTCAACAAGGTTTAAACATATTTGATAAAATTATGAATAGGTTGAAAAATGAAAGTGATGCTTTAGTTCAGGTATATTCAGAAATGCCTGATAAAGATTCGACATTGAGGTTGAGTTTATTTTCTAAAGATCTTGCTTCTTTAAGTTCTGCAAAAAAAGAGCAAGGTATGTCAAAATCTAAATTTGTAAATGATGTTTTAGAAATGATTAGGACAAAAAGAAAATAAGCAAATCTTTTTATTCATCAAAAAGCTGATTGTTTTTACAGTCAGCTTTTTAGTAATTTGAAAAAAATTCTCGAATAGTTTTTTCATCTTTTACTAGTTGTGATTTTAAATCAGGTAAAGATTCAAATTTTCTTTCATCCCTAACTTTTTTTATGAAAGAAACTTTTATATCTTTATCATATAGATTATCTTGAAAATCAAGCACATGTGCTTCGAGTAAAAGACCATGGCTTTGTCCTATTGTTGGTCTTGTTCCTAGATTAACCATAGCATTGAATTCACAGTCATCATAGCTTACTCTTGCTACGTATACTCCTTTAGGTGGACGAATAATGTCTTTAGGATACTTTATGTTAGCTGTTGGGAAAGATATGGTTCTTCCTATTCTGTTACCAGTAATAACCCTTCCTTTTATATAAAAGCTTTCACCAAGAAGATGTGGTATGTTTTCAAGATTTCCATCTTTAACCATTTGTCTTATTTTTGAACTGCTAATTAAAGTATTGTTGTATGTTATAGGCGGGATTTCAAAAAACTTATAACCAAATTCTTTTTCATAAGCTCTAAGAAACGTTGAATCACCGTTTTTGTTAGCACCAAAGTAATGATTAAATCCTGTTGTTATGAATTTAGGTGAGAAATTTTTTATGATTATATTTTTTAAGTAGTCTAATGCTAATAAATCAGCTATATTTTCATCAAAATCAATTACATAGGCAAAATCAATTCCTTGTTTTGCGATGACATTAAGTCTTTCTTCTATTGGAACAATATATTGAGGAGTTCTGTTTTGCAGGTAGCAAAGAGGGTGTTCTTTAAATGTTAGAACGGCTGATTTCAATCCATTTTGATGAGCAAGGTTAACCGCGTTTTTTAATACAACTTTATGTCCTTCATGAACTCCGTCAAAAAAGCCTAAGCAAATTGATAAATTAGGATTGTGGTTTAATTCTGTTAATATTTCCATGCCTTTATCTTATGAAACATGTGCAAAGTTTTCAATAATTTTATATTTATATTTGAATTATTACAAAATATTAATCCCTAAAAGCCTGATATAGCATTGTTTCTTTTTATTTCTTAGTTTTACTAGCAAAAAAATATTTGTTTAAACTTAAACCTAAAAGAGGTACTGTGTCTTACAAAATAGAAAAAGAGAGGTTTATATGCCAGTAAGTTTGATGAACAGTTTGACAATTCCAAAAGAATTGAATCAACAAATTCCTAGTGCTGCAGTTTCAACAGCCAAACCAAGTGTTAATACAGCACAAGTTAATACAACAGTTGTCCAAGAGGCTAAAGCGACTGTATCTGTTAGTGATGGAGAACAAAAAAAATCAAGTAAAATTAAAAACTCATTCCAAAATCATAAACTGCCTTATGTTGCAGGTGCTATTGTTTTGGCTGGCATGGGGATTTTTATTGGCAAATCTATGTTAAGCAAAAAAGCTGGCAAAGTGGCAGCAAATGTTTTAAATGATATAAAAGAAGAAGTTAAAACGAAAGCTGATGATGCAGTTGATGCATTGAAAGATAAAGTGGATGATGTAGCTAAAAAAGCTGAAAAAGTTGCGCAAGAAGCTGGTGAAAAAGTAGAAGCAAAAGTAGAAACAGCTGCACAAACAGCACAAGAAGTGGTAGCCAAAACAGAAGCAAAAGCTGAAACAGCTGCTCAAACAGTACAAAAAGCTGCTGAAAAAGCAGAAGCAAAAGCTGAAACAACTTCGCAAACAGTACAAAAAACTGCTGAAAAAGCAGAAGCAAAAGCTGAAACAGCTGCTCAAACAGCACAAAAACAAG
>CALUPF010000009.1 GCA_944322545.1 Candidatus Gastranaerophilales bacterium | reverse complement strand
AATCGATTTTCTGGTGACCAAGCGGCAGGATCCCACCCGTTCCCATCCCGAACACGGTCGTAAAGACTGCTTGCGGCGAAACTACTTGGCGGAAGACCGCCTGGGAAGATAGCTAGTTGCCAGATTCTAATTTTACTAAATAGTTGATGTTAGCACTGTTTAACATCAACTATTTTTTTGTTATTATTTTTTTATGATATTTAAAGATATTCTATTTAACAAAAAGATTTGTATAGAATCTTTTTTTGTAATATTTGCTTTTTTCTTTGGTGTAATGTTAATATTTTTAACTCCACCTTTACAGTCACCTGATGAACCTGCACACTTTTCTCGTGCATATTCAGTTTCCGAAGGGCATTTTATTGCAAAAAAAATGAACAATGTTTCTGGGGATTATGTTCCTCTATCTCTTTTTAAATTTGAAAATTCTGTCGGATATCTTACTTTTAAATCAAATGAGAGAATTTCGTATGATATTTTAAAAAAGTCCTCATTAATTGCTTTAGAGAAGGAAAATAAAGTTTTTGGTGATCAAAAATATCAGGCTTTGTATTCTGCTATTTCTTATTTACCTCAAAGTATTGGAATTTTTATTTTTAGACATTTTATTGATTCTGTTTATTGGATTTTAATTGGAGGTAAGCTTTTTTTACTAATTTTTTATATTGTTTGCGGGGTTATTTCTATTAAATCTATACCTTTTTTGAAAGAGTTATTGTTTTTAGTTTTATTGATGCCGATGAGTCTTTCTTTAGGGGCATCTGTTTCAGCAGATGGTGTCTTAATTTCTTTAAGTATTTTGTATATTTCTAAAATTATTGAATACTCTTTTTCTTCTAAGAAATTAAATTCTAAACAGTATTTGTTTTTGTTATCAATGGCGTTGTTAATAGCTTTAGTTAAGCAGAGTTTTTTTATATCCTTGTTTATTTTATTTTTGCCGATGGAAAAACTTTGTGAAATTCGTTTTCCTTCTTGTTTTAATAATAATTTTTCTAAGATCACTGCTATTGTTTTGCCTGCTTTTTTGATTGGTTTATTTTGGTCAAAAATTAGTTATAACATTTTTGTTCCTTTAAATGGTTCAAATCCTAGCATTCAATTACTTTTTATTTTAAGTCACCCATTTGTATACTTGCATACACTATTTTATACATTGTATTTGAATTTTTTGATATTAATTTATGAGACAATAGGAATTTTAGGTTGGCTTGACGTTTTTTTATTTCCTATTACATATTGGTTGTATTTTTTCTTTTTATTTCTTAATACATTTGTCGGTTATTCATTGAATCAGAAATTTGAGTCTTCTAGTTATCAAAAATTATTTCTTTTTATATATGTTGTATTTAATGTGATTTTTACATCAACAGCAATATATTTATCTTGGATTCGTCCCTATGTAATTAGTCCTTTTGAAGGTCTACAAGGTCGTTATTTTATTCCTTTTGTTTTACCCTTTTTTGTTTTACTATTTTTATTATTCAACTCCTTTCGTTCAATTTTTCGATTTAAATATATTTTTGTTTTTAATATAGTTCTTGTCATATTAACTTATTTAAATTTAGTTTTTGGTTTGTATATAAGATATTATGCTAATTTCTAGTTTTAATAAAAAGGACTTCTATATTTAGAAGTCCATGTCTGGAATTAAGAATAGTTGGAAGTATGAAAAAGATTTATTGATTATATTTAATATAAAATCTATATTTTGCACAATTACCCGAGTATCTATTTTTTTTAGTAATAAATAAAATCGTAGATATAGATTTTGAATAAAGTATATTTCATTTTTTATTTTATAAAATTTAATATTTGAGCAATTTTTTTAGGATTTATTTTTTATTAACATGTAGGTTTTTATAGAAAGGTTATATTGTGTCTGATAATTTTGCAGTGAGTTCTCAAAGTAATAAAAATCTTATTATAACAAAAGATGGAAAGACATATGAGAAACCTAGTATTCCGATTTCAGTAGCGGCATTTATAGCAGCAAATACTGCTGGTAGTGTAGTGTATGGTGGCATTAATAAGTTAGGAAGCAAGCCATTTGAGTCGGTTTTGAAAAATATAGATAACATTGATATGGATGTCTTTAAAAGGGCTGCAGATGAAGCTTTTAATTCTTCTGGACTTTCTAAAAAAGGTGTAACTGTTGTTGATGGTGTATTTGAAAACTATAATATTGTTCGTGATTCTATAAATGAAGCTCTTCTTTCTTGGAAAAATAAAATTCCTTTTTTGAGAAATATTAAAGATCAACAAGTAATAGAACAGACTAGAAGTGTTTTAGAGGGTAAAAATGCTTTTTATGTTAAGCATAATAAACAAATCTTAATAAATAAAGATAAGTTGGGTATTGCTCTTTTTCATGAAATGGGGCATGCTTTAAATTATAATAAAGCCGGTTTAGGCAATATTCTCATAAAAATGAAATCGCCATTTTCTTTATTAATTCCTATTGCTGTTTTGACAGCTTTGTGCAAGCGTAAAAAAGCTGATGGGGAAGAATCTCAAGGCGTATTTGATAAAACCACTACATTTATTAAAAATAATTGCGGAAAATTAGCATTTTTAGGAATGTTGCCTTCTGTGCTAGAAGAAGGCTTAGCTAGTATTAAAGGCGCTAAGTTGGCTAAGAATTTTCTCTCAGCAGAAAATTTGAAAACTCTAAATAAGTTCAATTCAAAAACTTGGTTAACATATTTGTCACTTGCTGTTGGTTCAGGACTTTGTGCTGTTACTGCATCAAAAGTAAGAGATTTTATAGCTCATCCTAAAGAGATTAATTCTGAAAACTAATAAAAGCTCCGATTATTTCGGAGCTTTTTATTATGCCATCATATTTGAAAAACTCTTTGGTTTAATTTTATTTTTGTCATCCTCGTTAGGTGCACTATTTGGGTTGTCTTGTTTATTGCCAGCTTCTTGTGTAAATGCAGCTTGTAATTGTTCTAATTTTGCTTGTGCTTCATTCATTTGGTTTTCCAATTCATCAACACTCATTGTTGGTGTTGAAAATGTTTGTGCTTGAACGCCATTTTGTCCATCATTTTGAGAAGCTTTATCGTAAGCATCTTTTGCTTGAGTAAATATATCTGTTTGCGTTTTTATTTCTGTTTGAAGATTTTGTAATTTAGGATTATTTTTTAAATCTTGTGTTTTAATTCTTTGCAACATACCAAATTGAACATTTGTACTCATCATTCACTCTCTTTTCTTCTTATTTTAATAAACTCATCTCTGTATATATAAAGTATATATCTTTGTTGAGATTGCCATTTTGTTTTTATAATATTAAGAAACGTTACATTTTAAGTTTAAGATATTAAGATTTTTCTGAAAAAACCGTTTATTATAATATAGAGTTTTGGCAAAAAATTAAGGTTTTCATCATTTATGATTAGATTAGATATTGATTTATCATATCTTACTAAGAATTTTCAAATTGGTACTCAACGTGTCAATGAATATAGCACGAAGAGTATCGATGAAATGATGGAAGCAGAAGCTGCTCAAGGGAACACTCAGGCTGCTTCTTTTCAGGAAGATGTTTTAAATGATCCTAAAGAGCTTGTCAAACTTTTTAAACTTCAAAGTGCAAGAAATAGATACGCAATTTTAAGCAACATGAATAGTCAGGATTTAGAATATTTAGTTCAGTTTCTAGAACCTGGTGACTTGCTTATGGGGCTTATGTTTTTTACTAAAGAAAAAATTCTTAATTTAATATATGATTTGCCAAAAGACAAGATATGTTCTATTTTATTTAATGCTTTTTCACCTGAGCAATTTTTAAAAATGATACCTGAAAAAGAAATTAACAAATTTTTTGATTCTGATAAATTAGATAAGAATCAAATACTTGATTTTGTAAAGACGATTCCTGAAGATAAGCTAAATAAAATGATGGAAAAATATCTTTATAAAGAAACAGGTAAACTTCAAGAAAATCTTAATATGAGCAAAGAACAGGTTGTAAAATTCATGGATCAACTTGAGCCTGAAAAGTTCAAATCTGCTTTAAAATGTTTTGAAAGAGAAGAAAAAATGGGCTTGATTCTTGAATTAACGCAAAAAGATCCTAAGCTGTTTATGGAATTCTCAAAAAATGCATTGACAATGCCTTTAGCTCAGCTAGACAAAGGCGAGATTGTGAAAAACATGAACAAGCTAGAGCCTGAAGATTTGATGAAAATGGTTAATGAGTTACCGGATGATATTCTTGCTGTTGTTGTAACACAAATAGATCCTTTGGTATTTGCCGAATTGTTGTGTAAAAACTTCCAGGATGTGTTATCTGAAATCGGTATTGGTAATATCTAAGAAAACACTTTTGATATCGCATCAAATGCAAAATCAATTTCTTCTTTAGTTATTATTAATGGCGGCGCAATTCTTATGATATTTTCATGTGTTTCTTTAACAAGAATACCAAATTCTTTTTGAAGTCTTTCACAATATGGACGGGCTTTTTGTGTAAGTTCAATTCCAATGAAAAGTCCTTTGCCACGAATTTCTTTAATCATTGGATTTTTTATTGTTTTTAATTTTTTTAGAAAATAATCACCTAGGGCTGCTGATTTTTCTGGAAGTTTTTCTTCGACAATTACGTCTAGCGCTGCTATTGCAATGGCGCAGCCAAGAGGGTTTCCTCCAAATGTTGAACCGTGTTCACCAGGATTGAAGACATCCAATACATTTTTATTGGCTAAAACTCCTGAAACAGGATAAAAACCTCCAGAAAGCGCTTTTCCTACTGTAACGACATCTGGTTTTATGCCTTCGTGTTCATATGCAAACATTTTGCCTGTTCGTCCAAAACCTGTTTGAATTTCATCAAGAATAAATAAGACATTATTTTCATCACAGAGTTTTCTTATTTCTGAAAGATAGCCTTTGGGTGGTATTTTTATTCCAGCTTCGCCTTGTATTGGTTCAATCATTATTGCTGCAGTATTTTCATTAATTACCTTTCTGATTTCATAAATATCACCATACTTGACTGTTACAAAGCCTTTTGTGTATGGACCAAAGTCTTTTTTTGAGCTTTCATCTGTCGTAAAACTAATTATAGTTGTAGTTCTTCCATGGAAATTTTCAGAACAAACAATAATTTCTGCTTTATTTTCTTCTATTTTTTTATTTGTGTACGCCCATTTTCTTGCCGCTTTAATTGCTGTTTCTACTGCTTCGGCTCCTGTATTCATTGGTAGTATTTTATCAAAGCCAGTTAGTTTACATATTTTTTCATAATATGAAGGTAAGACATTATTTCTAAATGCTCTTGAAGTGAGGGTTAGCTTTTTTGCTTGATTGATAGCCGCATTCAATATTTTAGGGTGGCAGTGTCCTTGGTTAACTGCTGAATATGAACTAAGGCAGTCTAGATATTTTTTGCCATCTATATCATATAACCATACTCCTTCTCCTTTTTCTATTACAACATCTAGAGGTTTATAATTATTGGCTCCGTATTCTTTTTCTAGAGATATAAAATAATTTTGATTTTTCATTATTCCTCCTTTTTAATAGCTAAATTATCTCAAATTGTTTTATTTAGAACAATTAAAAAAAATATTAATTTATATAAAAAGCAAGATAAAATACATAAGTTTTTTATGGTTATAAAAAAAATCTTTTTAATTAAATAAAAATGTAAATATAAATATATGAATATTTGATGAAAAATTTTTATTTAATTAAAAATTATCTTAAAAAGTGACCTTTTATAAATCTTAATAAATCAAAAAATGAAAAAAGTATTGCACAACAACTAAAAATTTATCATAATTGATTTAATGTTTGAGAGGTTTTTATGAAAAAAGAACTGAAACTAAAAGGACACATTATTGATTCGTTAATATTATCTAAAGTAATGGATAGCATTGAGGCTTTAGGACTTGAATGTTATGCAAAGGATGTGAAAGTTGGTTCTAGACGTAATGATTTTTCAGAAGCTGTTTTTGTTATTGAAACAGAAGATGAAGAAAAAATGTCAGAAGCTGTGACGTTAGCTAAAAAACATGGGGCAATAGAACTGTAATATGGCTGAAAAAATTTTGATGTGTTCTCCTGATTATTATGGAATAAAATACGAAATAAATCCTTGGATGAATATGTCAGTGCAATCTGATAATAGAAAAGCTATGGCTCAGTGGAAAAATCTATATAAGATTTTGAAAGAAGAACTGGACGTGGATGTACAACTTGTTGATCCTGAGTCTGATGTTCCTGATATGGTTTTTACTGCAAATGCCGCGGTTATGTATAAAAATAAAGCTATATTAGCTCGTTTTAAATATCCTCAAAGACAGCCAGAAGAAAAGTATTTTTCGGATTGGTTTGAAAAAAATGGTTATATTGTTGTTACACTACCTAAAGAAATTGCTTTTGAAGGTGCTGGTGATGCTTTATTTTTAGGTGACATTTTATTTGCTGGTTACGTTCCAAGAACTGATATAGCTTCGCATTCTTATATTTCAGAGCTTTTAGGTATACCTGTTATATCTTTAGAACTTATAAATAAAAGTTTTTATCATATTGATACTTGTTTTTGTCCGTTGACTGAAGGATATTTAATATATTATCCGAAGGCTTTTGATGAATATGGCAACAAAGTTATAGAAGAGCATGTACCTGAAGAAAAAAGAATTATTGTGAATGATGAAGAAGCAGCATATTTCACATGTAATGCTGTTAATATAGGTAAAACAGTAGTTACTAATTTAACAACTACGAGGTTTTCTCAATTATTAAAGGATAAGGGGTTTAATCATATTCAGACAGATTTAAGCGAGTTTATGAAAGCTGGCGGTTCAGCAAAATGCTTGACATTAAAAATATAATAAATAGGAAATAAAAGGAGAACTCTATGATCAACTATGTACCTCAACAGGGTAAAGAACTTTCAAAAGAGCAAATTAAAAAGCTCATTGAGGAAAATCATGTTAAATTTATTCGTCTTCAATTCGTTGATATTAACGGAATGGTTAAAAACATGGCTGTCCCAGCAAAACAAATTGACAAAATCTTGAATAATGAATTAATGTTAGATGGTTCTTCTATTAAAGGGTTTAGAAGCATTGAAACATCAGATATGTATTTTTATCCAGATAGATCAACTTTTGCTATTTTGCCTTGGAGAGAAAAAGAAGGTCAATGGAATGTCGCAAGAATAATATGTGACATTCACAATGCTGATGGAACACCTTTTGAAGGTTGTCCTAGATGTAATTTAAAAAGAGTTATTAAAGAAGCTGAGGAAATGGGCTTTGTAATGAATATTGGCCCTGAAGCTGAGTTTTTCTTATTTAAGAAAACAGAAGATGGCGCTCCTTCAACATATACACATGATAGTGCTGGATATTATGATGTTGGTCCAGATGACAAAGGTGAAGATATCAGAGCTCAAATAGTTGACAATTTAGAACAGCTTGGTTTTGAAATTGAAGCAAGCCATCACGAAGTTGCTAGAGGTCAACACGAAGTCGATTTCAAATATGCTGATGCATTGACAGCGGCTGATAATATAGTGACTTTTAAATATGCAGTAAAAGCTTCGGCTGATAAGTTTGGTTTACATGCTACTTTCATGCCGAAACCTATTTATGGAATTAATGGTTCAGGCATGCATTGTAATATTTCTTTATTTGATATTAATAAAGGTAAAAATGCTTTTTATAGTGAGGATTCTGCTTATCAATTGTCAAAAGAAGCTTTATATACAATAGGTTCTATTTTAGAGCACGTAAAAGATTTTACAGCAATTACAAATCCGACTGTAAATAGTTACAAAAGATTAGTCCCTGGATATGAAGCACCTGTTTACATTGCTTGGTCGCTCGCGAATAGAAGTGCATTAATTCGTGTTCCTGCTAAAAGAGGTAATGCGACTCGTGTTGAGCTAAGATCTCCAGATGCATCTTGTAACCCATATCTAGTAATGGCTGTATTGTTGACAGTTGCTATGGAAGGTATTAAAAACCAAATCAAGCCGCCTCTACAAACAGAAGAAAATATTTATGATATGAGTGCAAAAGAAAGAAAGAGAAGTCACATTGATTCTTTACCAGGCAGTTTAAATGAAGCTTTGGCTTTAATGAAAAAAAGTAAAATTGTGAAAAAAGCTTTAGGTGAACACATATTTAATGAGTTTGTAACAGCTAAAGAAAGAGAATGGGATCGTTATAGAACAGCTGTAACACCTTGGGAAATAGATGAATATTTAGAAAAATACTAGTAAAAAAAATAGAATTAAAAAGAGGCTACAAAACCTTTTGTAGCCTCTTTTATTACAAACTATAACAAATAATTCATAAATGTTGTTTAAAAACTTACCTTTATTTTGTTTTTATGAGATGATAGAGCATGCACCTTATGGGGAAGCGGGAATCACATATTAGAAAATAAAGATATTACGTAATAAATAAATAGTGGAATTATGAGAAAGATACGATATAAAAAAAAAAAAAAATATGCAGTACTGTCTCTTGCTGCAATATTGTTTACTGCAAATATTACATTAGCAGACCAAACTTGGGATGAATTTACACAACAAGCTAATAGTCCAGATACGGCTGGCAATATGCAGATTCAAAATGACTTGACTACATCAGGAAGTGCTTTGAATCTTGGAGCGCCTCCAGTTCCAGGTGGTTTTGTTATAAATGGTAACAATCATACAATTACAGCAGGAGCTACAGCCGATCCTACTAACAATCCAAGTTTTATAATTAACAACCAGCCAAATGCTCAAACTACTGTAAATAATACAAACTTTACTGGTGGTAATATTGTAGGTAATGGTGCAGCTATTCAAAATGATAATGCCTCTTTAACAGTAAATGGTTCAGAAGATCAAAAATCAACATTTACTGCTAACACTACTCAAGGTAGTGGTGGTGCTATTTCTAATACAAATGGTGGTGTTGTTGTACTAAACAATACAGAATTTAGAAATAACAATGCTAATGGTGCTGGGGGTTCAGAAGGTTATGGTGGTGCTATTTACAATAATAGTAACGCAGCTGAAAATGCAGCATCTTTAGTTATTACTGGTTCTAATTTTATTTCTAACAATGCAAACAATTACGGTGGTGCTATTGCTAACTATGCTGGTAATGTAGAAATTGATTCATCTTATTTCTCTCAAAACCATACTGTTGCTGGAGATGGTGGTGCAATCGTTAACCGTAATGGCATGAATATTACTAATTCTCAATTTGTCTCTAACACCTCACAAAGAAGTGGCGGTGCAATTATTAACGGTTTGAGTGTATCTGGCATTGATCCACAGAATGCTGTTTTAAATATAGAAAATACTGATTTCAGCAATAACTATGCAGTAACAGCTGGTGGTGCTATATTTAACTCTGGAAACGTGGTTCAAGATGGTGAAACATACACAAACGTTGTTAATATAGGTCAAGGAACAACATTTAATGACAATGGATACAGTACAGATGGAAGGGTGACGTCTTCTGGTGGTGCGATTTTAAACAACTATAAATCAACAGCTGGCGATGAATATACTGATCCAATTTTGAATATTGCTGGTTCTGCAGATAATAAAGTGCAATTTAATAACAACATTGCTGGTCGAGGTGGAGCTATTACAAACTATGGTGAAGCTAATATTTCTAATGCCGTATTTAATGGAAATGGAAAAAATGAAAATGTAGCTGGTTCCCAAACTACTATGGGTGGTGCTATTTATAATGAGTCAGTTGCAGCTCAGCAATCAAAAGGTTCATTAACTGTTACTAATACTGACTTTATAAATAATACTGCTAATACAGGTGGTGCTATTTACAATTTAAGTGATGCAACAATTACAGATAGTAATTTTGTAGGTAATAAAGCTAATACAGAGTTAGATGGTGGCGCTATCTATGGTGGTTCTGGTTCAAACACAACTATTGTTGCTAAGAATAAAGACGTTTTCATAGGAAATGAAGACAGCTTAGCAAATGGAATGGACACGATCTACTTATTTGGTTCTGGTTCAGGTGCTGATGAGAAAGCAACTGGTAATTTTCTTGCTTCAGAAAATAGAACAATTAATATAAATTCTACAGTTAGTGGTTCTAGTATAGATAACTCTGAAGTTGTGATAAATAAAGCTGGTTCAGATGGTACATCTTATACAGGCAAGGTTAGTGTTAATGGTGATGCAAAAATTCAAAACACAACTATATCTTTATATGATGGAGAGTTAGCTTTTGCTCATGATAGAAACTTAGATGCATCAAATAGATTAAATCTTTATGGTGGTACATTAAACTTGTTAAACAACGAATTTGGTGCTAACCAGTTGAGAGCTCAAGAGCTTAACTTATTAGGTAATACTAATATTATGCTAGACGTTGACTTAAAAAATGAGAAAATGGATAGCATCTTAAAAGATAACTTTGGCTCTATTACTAATGGTGATGCAGATAATAAATATACTTTAAATGTTTCACAAATGAAGTCTGTTTCTGAAGCTAAAGGTGATAGTGCAAGAATCTTATTTACTGATGCTCCTGAATTGATTGGGCACGTTACAAGTAATGGCTCAAAGATTATTGAGGCACCAATAAACAAATATAGTGTAAGACAAGAAACTATAAACAATTCAGTTGGAATGGGTGGTTCAGCCGCTGACAATGGAGAGTATTTCGTATTTGATAAAATTGGTAATTCAGACTCTATTGTGTCTGGTCCAGTTGCTGCTCAAGCTGCATTTTTATTACAAGACAACTTATATAGACAGTCATTTGCCAACATGGATATGGTAACATTGATGACTCCAGAGCAGCGAATGGCTTGGAAAATGAAAAATAAATATGCTAATGCTGGTTATCACACAGGAGTTTATGCCCCAAATATAATTCCTGAAGAACGTGATGGCTGGTATATGAGACCATTTACAAACTTTGAAAATGTGCCATTGAAAGGTGGTCCAAAAGTTTCTAACGTTTCTTATGGTACATTGATAGGCGGAGAAAGTGATTTAGTTGATCTAGGTCACGGCTGGGATGGTAATTTCTCATTCTTTGGTGCTTATCATGGATCTCACCAAGCATATAATGGCGTAAGTATTTGGCAAAACGGTGGTACATTTGGTGGTGTAGCAACAGCATATAAAGGAAATTTCTGGACTGGCGTTACTGCTAACATAGGAGCAAGCGCTGCTGAATCTCATCACGCATTTGGTAATGATCAGTTCCCTATTTTAATGACAGGTGCTGCTTGGAAATCTGGATATAACTGGGGTCTTTTCAATAATAAATTTATTGTTCAACCTAGCTATATGATGTCATATACATTTGTCAACGTATTTGATTATACAAATGCTGCAGGTGTAAAGGTTACACAGGATCCATTGAATGCGATAGAAATTATTCCTGGTATTAGATTAATTGGTAATTTGAAAAATGGATGGCAACCATATTTGGGTGTAAACATGACATGGAACATTATGGATAAAACTAGATTTTATGCTAACGATGTTGCATTAGCTCAATTATCTGTTAAACCTTATATTGAATACGGCGTTGGTTTACAAAAACGATATGGTGATAGATTTACTGGTTTTGGACAAGCAATGCTAAGAAATGGTGGTAGAAACGGTATCGCGTTTACACTTGGTTTTAGATGGGCATTAGGTAATTAACTTTACAAAACTTAATAATCTAAAGACTCAATAATGACGGACTTTTATACGAATAGAGTCCGTCTTTTTCATGTTTTTTTTTCTCTTTTAGGCAATTTCTAAATGTAAAAATTGTTTATCTAAATATAGGATATTTTAAATACTTTTTATTAGAGATTTTTAGAGGACAAGAAAGGGATATTAAAATGGGAAACAATTTATCAACAGATTCAATTAAATTAACTAGAGCTGAAAAAAAAGATTTAAAAGCAGCTAAAAAAGCTGAAGAAAAAAGACTTGAAGCTCAAAGAAAAGCTGAAGCTGAAGAATTGGTTATAAAATTATCAGGTGAATCAGAAGCAACTAAGAAAAAAGGCGTTCGTTCTGATGTTAAAGCTGAATTAAAAGAAATGTATAAAAATGGCGAAATTGACAAGGAGTTGTACGAAGCAGCTAAAGATTATAGCGGAAAAGGTAATTTCTTCGCAAGACTTTGGGGTAAAAAATCAGATTCAACTAAAGTTTTTCAATCTCAAGCAGCAGCAAATAATGTCGAAAAAATAAAAGAAGAAGGCCCTGAATTTAGTAAAAAAATTCAAAAGAAACTAGATGCCGCTGGTCTTACAAATGAAGAATTGTATGACATAATGGGCAGAAATGTTGGTTCTGATTATACAGTTAGCTATTCTTGGAAAAAAAGACAACCTGGTGAAGCTGATGCTATTAAATCTGAATTGAATTCAGAAAAGTATAATACTGGTGACGTTGAATTTTCTAAAAAAGAAGGTAAGAAAATTGCAAAATCATTAGGTTATGAAGTTGAGCCAGCAGTAAAAGGTGATATCCTTACTCGTGATATTGTTCTAGGTGCTGCAGCAGGTGCTCCTTTAGCTGGTGTTAATATTAATCAAACTGTTAACCCTTCTGGACTTATTTCTGGCACAATTAAACAATCTGTAAAAGTTGGTCCATTTGGTGCAATAGCTGGTGCTGTAATTGGTGGAACATCATCTGCTATAACTCAAGCAACAAGAGTTGAAAAGAAAGTTGCAGAAAAAGTACTTCCTGAAAATGTAAAAACATATGATGATTATGCTAAATATATGGACAATTATGGCACAGAAAAAGGTGCAACAATAATGAAGAAAATTTCTAAGTTCTATGTTGGCGAAGATGGAAAAACTTTAGATAAAAAAGCAATGGAAGCTGATTTACAAAAAGCAGCTGGCGAAGGTAGTGTATTAAACTACGAAGAAGCAGTAGCTTTACATTCTGAGTTAGTTCAAAAACCAAAACCTCAACCTCAACCAGTTGAACAAACTGAACCAATTGTAGAAGATAAATGTCAAATTACAGAAACAGATGAAACAAAACAAATTGAAGAAGCTCTTCCTACTGATTGTTATACAGTTAAAAAAGGTGATAACTGGGATGCAGTTGTAAGAGGCAAATATGCTCCTAAGAATAATGAAGATAGAAAAGCCTTAATCAGATTCTTGAAAGACGCAGCATTTGAAGATATGAAAAAGAATGGTACTTTACCAGCAGGTGTAACTTCTTCTAAAGATGCATTCTTCCCTAAAGTTGGTGCTGAGTTATGTGTTCCATCTGAAATCACAGTTAACGGTACAACTTATACATATCATCAAGAAGGAAAAGTTAAAGCCGGTTCATTGGGAGGTAAAGCTACAGTTTATAGACAAGCTTCAAATCCTTTCACAAAAACAACTGAAAAAACAACATATGGTTACAATACATCTTGTGGTGATTCAGTTACTGGTCTTGATGAAGCAACTAGAGATAAAAAAGTTAAAGAACTTATTGATTCAGGAAAATATGAAATGGCTCAATAAGGAATTAAATAAAAAAAACACCGAGCAGTTAGCTCGGTGTTTTTTTATTTGAGTATTCTTATGCGTTAAAAGAATGTGCATATATCCAACCTGGGTGAACATATGTTGTTCCTTTGTTTCCGCTTCTTGTATTAACAACGCTAGCCATTCTAGTGTCAGTACCTGTTGATGGTGTTGTGTTTTCTTCGATTTTTGATAAAGAATCAAGTATTGATTTAATTTGTTCTTCTGAAGCAATTTGACCATTGTTGATAGCTGTTAATATTTGGTTAACAGTTGTTTTGATAGCTTCCATTACTTGATTATCTACGTTTGATCCACCACCAGAGATATTTAAGTTTTGAACAACAGTTGTTAATGTTTCAATCAAGTTGTTTGTTTTTGTTAGATCTGGTTGTGTTTTTACAAAGAAGTTTTCTAAGTCTGAGCTTGTAATAACTTTTCCTAGTTTTTCACTAATTTCATTTAATATGTCAGTGTAGTTAGGTAATTTTGCGATAAGCTCATCAACATCTATGCCGCTTTCTGATTTACCCATATTTTCAAGGATAGTTTGCAAGATAACTTTTTGTTCTTGTCTTGTTTTTTCAGCTTGAACTAATTGTTCTTTATAGCTTTCTGCGTATACATTGAATGCATCTTTATCCAACATATTGTTTTGAATTTTTGCTAATTCTTCGAACAATTTAGTACCAAATGTCTTAGCTCCAGCCATATATGTGTCTTGGTTTGATTTAATATCATTTGCTGTTTTAACTAATGTTTCTAAGATGCCTTTAACACCTGCAATTTCTTGTTGAATTCCTTCTAGGTCTTCAATGATATTTGCGTTGCCTGTTGATTGAATATTTTTCAAGTCTTCAAGTTTTTGGATAACTTCTTTTAACTGTTCTGACATTCCTGAACCAATATTCAAGTTTTGAACAACAGTTGTTAATGTTTCAATTAATGAATTTGTTTTTGTTAAATCTGTTTTATATTGTTCTAAAGCATCTTTAAGTTCATCAATTGTAATTTGGTCACCGTGGATATCTCCAAGAACCTTCATTAATTGTTCGAATGCAGGACCAGCAAGTTCTTTGATTTGGTCAATTGTTAATTGGTTTCCTTGATTTTGTTCTATTTGATCAAGTTTTACATTCATTTCATCAATGCTGTTTGCAATATTAACAAGGTTTTGATTGTTTTGTTTTTGAAGATCAATCAATTCTTTTATGTCTGATCCGATATTAGATACATTGTTGTTTAAGTTACCTAAGATATCTAATTGTTGGTCTTGTTTGTTAGTAATTGCATCACCGTATTTAACGATATCAGCAGATATTTTTAGAACAGCATCTTTGATTGCATCTGTATTTTCTTTGATTTGGTTTAATATGTCTGTGATATTTGTTAAAGCTTCAGATGCTGAAATGTTGCCATTTTTCAATTCTTCATATATTTTATCTAATTTAGCAAGCGCTTTTTCGTCGTTAATATTAGATGTTTTTAATTCTTGTAAAATTTCAGCAGCTAATGCATTAGATGTAATTGAATGATCTTCAAATTTTTGAAGAAGTTGATTAAGAACATCAACGATTTTTTCACCTGAACCATTTACTAAGTCGCCAATGCTGCCTTCAAGACCTTTAACTGCTTCAAGCAATCCATCAAGTTTACTATCGATGCTTTCTAATAATCCAGTAATTTTTTCCCACATTTCAGCTTCTGTGATTTTTCCATTCAAGAAGTCTTCATGGAATTTTTGGATTTCTGTTAATGTATTTGCTCCTATTGTATTAGATTCTTGAAGTGCTGCTAAAATTTGTTGCATTAAGTTAGTATGAGTATTTTCATTTTCTGTATGTGTTTTATCACTTTCTTTGAAGTCGTTATAGAATTTTTCTAAAATTTCCGCTAGGTTAGAATCTGTTTCACCAACAGTTTTAATTAATTCTTCAATATTTTGTAATGACAATGTTTGTTGTCTGTTTAATTCTAAAATTTCTTGTAAAGCTTTGTTAGAATCTGTTTGATTGTTGATGATTGAATTTAGTTTTTCGATAAATTCAACGTCAAATTGGTTTGAATTTTCAAGTAATACGCTAATTGATAAAACACCATCTTTGATGTCAGTTACACCGCTCATGATGTTTTGTAATATTGTCATGATCTGTTTGTTTTGTTCAATTTGTTCTTTGTTGTCTTCATTATTTTCTTGTAACAATTTGATCATTTCTTGTTGTAATTGAAGCATTTTTTGCATCATGTCCATAAAGCCATCTGTGTTTAAATCAACAGTTTGCTCAACACAGCTAGTCATTGTAGAAGATACTCCACCAATTGCCATTGCTGCTGCTAGGTATGATGCTAGTGCATTAGATCTTAATTTTTCTAAAGCTGTTCTTTCTTTAGGTGATAAATCTTTTGTTTCAACAGATGATGTTTGATTTTTTACTGTGTTTTGTTTTTCTGACTTTCTTTGGATGCCAGATAATTTGATGTTACTAATGTCCATTAATTCCTTACTCCTATTTTTATGTATCAATAATTTACTTTTGAGGTATAGAAAAGAATACCGCTAAAGGAAAAAAATTGCTAAACTTTTTGTAAAAAAATAAAAAAAATTTCTTTTTTTTGCAAAAAAATGTCTGAAACACAATGTTTGTAATAGTTTTGAAATGTAAATTATTGTAAAGCAAATCGTGATAAAAATCTAAAATATTATTGTTTTGTGAATCTTTAATTTTAATTTATAATTTAATAAACGGAGAAATATATGAAAGTAGTAATTTTAGCAGGTGGTCTTGGCACAAGATTAAGTGAAGAAACAGAATTGAAGCCAAAACCTATGGTTGAAATAGGTGGAAAACCTATTTTATGGCATATCATGAAGATCTATTCTTATTATGGCTTTAATGATTTTGTTATTTTGAGTGGATATAAATCTCATATGATAAAGGAATATTTTATTAATTATTACAATAGATATTCTGATATTACAGTTGATATGGCTAATAATTCTGTTGAAATACATAAAACAAGAAATGAGCCTTGGAAGGTTACTATTTTATACACTGGTCAGGACACTATGACTGGTGGAAGAATAAAAAAAGCTCAAGATTATATTGGTAATGAAAGATTCATGCTGACATATGGCGATGGAGTATCTGATGTTGATATAAATGAGTTGTTGCAGTCGCATGAAAAATCAGGGAAAATTGCTACGATGACAGCTGTTCAGTTATCAGGCAGATTTGGTGCACTTGTTATAAAAGATGATAATTTGATCACCTCCTTTATGGAAAAGCCAAAAGGGGAAGAGTCATGGATAAACGGTGGATTTTTTGTGTGTGAACCTGAAATTTTTAATTATATTCCTGATTCAGATGACGTTATTTTTGAACGAGGACCATTAGAAAATCTTTCAAAAGACAAGCAATTAAATGCGTATAAGCACAGTGGTTTTTGGCAACCAATGGACACATTGAGAGATAAAAATGAGTTAACAAAATTATGGCAAGCTGATAAAGCTCCTTGGGCTAAGTGGGTAGGTCAGGAATAATGTTTAATTTTTATAAAGGCAAAAAAGTTTTAATAACAGGCAGTACTGGTTTTAAGGGAAGTTGGCTTTCTGTTTGGCTTAGCTTTTTGGGTGCTGATGTTTTAGGTTTTGCATTGGCTCCTCAGACAAATCCATCAATGTATAGTGTTTTGAACTTGGATGAAAAAATCAAAACAGTTATTGGTGATATTTTAGATGCAGAATTACTAGAGAAAACTTTTAACGATTTTAAGCCAGAATTTGTTTTTCATCTAGCGGCTCAACCTCTTGTCAGATATTCTTATGAAGAACCTGTATTGACATATAAAACAAATGTTATTGGTTCTTTGAATGTTTTAGAAGCGGCAAGAAAATGTGGTAGTGTCAAAGCTTTTGTTAATGTAACAACCGACAAATGTTATGAAAATGTCGAAAAATCGACTGGTTATAAAGAAGATGAGCCTATGGGTGGATATGATATGTATTCATCTTCAAAAGGCTGTGTTGAAATCTTGTCTTCTTCGTACAGGCGTAGTTTCTTAAAACCAGAACAAAAAAATTCATTTCCTTTAGCAACAGCAAGAGCCGGTAATGTTATAGGTGGTGGAGATTGGGCTTGTGATCGTTTAATTCCTGATTGCGTGAGATATATTAATGAGAATCAGGAAATAATTTTAAGAAATCCGTGCTCAATAAGGCCGTGGCAGCATGTTCTTGAACCATTAGGTGGGTACTTGCTTTTGGGAATGAAATTATATGAATCTGGGTATAAATATGCTCAAGGTTTTAATTTTGGACCAGAAGAAAGCTCTAATTTAATGGTTAAAGATGTAGTTGAATCATTGATAAAGTATTGGGGAAAAGGTGAAGTAAAAATTCATAAACAAGATGACTTGCATGAGGCTTGTTTATTGACTTTGAATATAGAAAAAGCAAAAAAAATTCTTGGGTGGTCGCCTGTTTATAATGTTGACGAGGCAATAAAAAAGACAGTGAAGTGGTATAAAAAATACTATAACAGTGAAAAACTGTATGATTTTACGTTGGCTCAGATAAAAGAATATGAGGATAGGTTTAATGGAAAAATTTCTTCGCAATCTTGTTAAATCTGTGGCAAATATATACTACAAAAATGTTTGCGTTAAAAAATCTTCTTTAAAATATATCCCTGCATCAGGAAAGCTTCTTGGTGTTGAAGAACTAGAAGCAATGATTGATGCGTCATTAGATATGTGGCTAACTGCAGGCAGATTTAATGATAAGTTTGAAAAGGAATTTGCTGACTTTTTAGGTGTGAAACATGCTTTGACAACAAATTCAGGTTCAAGTGCGAATTTAATTGCTTTATCTTGTTTAACATCGCACAAATTAGGAGATAAACGATTAAAAAAAGGCGATGAGGTTATTACAGTTGCTGCAGGGTTTCCTACAACTGTAAATCCTATTATACAAAATGGTTTGATTCCTGTTTTTGTGGACTGTGAGATTGGCACATATAATATAGATGCTTCAAAAATAGAGGAAGCTCTTTCTGATAAGACCAAAGCTATTTTTATTGCTCATACATTAGGTAATATGTTTGACATAAATAAGATTAAAGAAATTTGTGAAAGACATAATCTTTGGTTAATTGAAGATAGTTGTGATGCTTTAGGCGCAGAATATGACGGTAAAAAAGCAGGTACATTCGGGCATGTTGGAACATATAGCTTTTATCCTGCTCATCATATAACGATGGGAGAAGGTGGCGCAGTTGTTACCAACGACACAAATTTGTATAGAATAATGCTTTCATATAGAGATTGGGGTCGTGATTGTTGGTGTAAACCAGGCAAAGATGATACGTGTCACAAACGTTTTAGTATGCAATTAGGAAATTTGCCTTTTGGTTATGATCATAAATATACATATTCACATGTTGGATATAACTTAAAAATTACAGATTGGCAGGCTGCAATTGGTTGTTCTCAGTTAAAGAAATTGCCTCAATTTTTAGAAAAAAGAACTGAAAATTCAAATTATTTAACTAAAAAATTATCAGATTTATCAGATTTTTTAATTTTGCCTGAGATTGATGATAAATGTAAGGCGTCTTGGTTTGGATATTTGATTTCTGTGAAAGAAAATGCCCCTTTTTCTAAACAAAAACTAGTAGAATATTTAGAAAAAAATGGGGTAGGTACAAGACAATTGTTTGCTGGAAATATTTTAAGACAGCCTATGTTTGTTGATAATGAGATTGATCTTCGTATAGGAAACAGCACTTTGATAAAATCAAACGAATTGAATGCTGATCATTATAAATTATTGCCTAATAGTGATTTCATTATGAATAATACATTTTGGGTTGGTGTATTTCCTAGCTTAGAGAAAAAAGACTTAGATAGAACTAGTCATTTAATACATAAGTTTGTAGAGGAAAATAAATAATGAAAAAAATTCTTCTTACAGGCGGTAATGGTTTTATTGGAAAAAATATACAAGAGAGTTTCTTATCTGAAAAATATGAAATAATTGCACCTAGGAGTTTTAAATTAAATTTAATTGATACAGATAATGTTGATAATTATTTTAAAGATGAGTTTTTTGATGTTGTTATTCATTGTGCAGCAAAGCCAGGACATAGAAATGCAAAAGACAAAACAAATCTTTTTTATTCAAATTTAAGAATGTTTGAAAATCTTGAGCGTCAAAAAGATAAATATTCTAAATTTATTAATATTGGCTCAGGTGCAATATATGATGTTTCTAAAAATATTACTAATGTAGAAGAGAATGATCTTTTCAAAACTATTCCGGCTGATGAGCATGGGTTTTGTAAGTATGTGGAACACAAACTAATTGAAAAGTTGGATAACTTCATTGATTTGAATATTTTTGGCATTTTTGGAAAATACGAAGATTGGGAAATTAGGTTTATTTCAAATGCTATTTGTAAGACTATATTCGATTTGCCGATTACAATAAGACAAAACAGACGGTTTAGTTATTTATTTATAAATGATTTGATGCCTATTTTGGACTATTTTATTCAAAATGATGTAGAATATAAGTCATATAATGTTGTTCCAGACAAAAATGTTGAGCTTTTAGAGATTGCAAAAATCATAAAAGATATAAGTAAAAAAGATATTGAAATAAAAGTGTCACAAAATGGTTATGGGCTAGATTATACAGGTTCTAACATAAGACTAAAAAAAGAGATAGACTCTTTAGCTTTTACGGATATAACAGAATCTGTAAAAACTTTATATCGATATTATGAACAAAATAAAAGTCTTATAGACAAAGATTTATTGTTATTTGATAAGTAAGGGGAAATAATGAATTTACTTGAAAAAAGAATGGTAGATACGTTAAAGGATTTGAAAGAGAATCACCACGTAGTTGGAGTCAAAGCTGAATTTGAGGCAGAGGGGACAAGACTAGAAGAAGCTTTAAGACTTAAAGAGGTTGCGACAAAAGCAGGTCTTGATTTGACGATAAAAATAGGCGGCTGCGAAGCTATAAAAGATATGTATGATGCTAGAACTATTGGTGTGAATACGATTGTAGCTCCTATGATTGAGACTCCTTATGCAATGAAAAAATATGTTCAGGCAGCAAAATTCGTTTTTCCAGAAGAAGAAAGAGAAGATGTTAAGTTTTTGATTAATTTAGAAACCGTAACGGGCTTTTCAAATCTTAAAGAGATGAAAGAAGCTGAGTGTTTCAAGGATATAGATGGCGTTGTTTTAGGACGTGTTGATATGACAGGCTCTATGGGGTTAACTAGGGAAGATATTAACTCAGATAGAATTTTAGAAATTGCAAAAGTTATTTCTTCTGAAATGCAGTTAGTAAATAAAGATATGGTAGTAGGTGGTGGCGTTTCTGCTCATTCTTTACCATTTTTTAAACAGCTTCCTTATTTATCAAGATTTGAGACAAGAAAAATAATATTTGATGCTCAAAAATCATTAGAGGACAAAAATACAGACAAAGGTATATTGAAGGCTGTCGGTTTTGAGCTTATGTGGCTTAAAAATAAGCGTGAGTTTTATAAAATGATTTTTGAAGAAGATAAACAAAGACTAGAAATGTTAGAAGATAGATATAAAAAATTGATAGAAGAAGCTGGTGGTGTATATGCATAAGGCATTGGTGACAGGTGCTTCTCGTGGTATAGGAAAAGCTATTAAAGATCTGTTTGAAAAAAATGGTGTTTATGTCTATGCTCCTACGAGAGAAGAAATGAATCTTTTAGATAATGAGAGCATAAAAAAGTATGTTTCATCAATAGACAATATTGATATTCTTATTAATTGTGCAGGTGTTAATAATTTAGCTTCTTTATCTGAGATGACAGATGAATCTTTGCAAGAAATGATTCAGGTTAATTTAATTGCTCAAGCTCAATTGATAAAATTGGTATCAGAAGCAATGAAGACTAGAAAATATGGAAGAATAGTAAATTTTTCTTCCATATGGTGTGATTTTTCAAAAGAACGACGAGTTATGTATTCTATGGCAAAAGCAGGGGTAAAAGGTTTGACAACTGCGAGTGCTGTTGAATTGTCTAAATATAATATTTTAGTAAATGCGCTAGCTCCAGGGTTTGTTAATACAGAGATGACATCTCAAAATAACACGCAAGAGGAAATTGAAAAACTAGCTCAAGCATTGCCTATAAAAAGGCTGGCTGAACCTGTTGAAATTGCTGAATTTGTGTGGTTTTTAGCTAGTGAAAAAAATTCTTTTATTACTGGTCAGACCATTTTTATTGATGGAGGTTTTTCATGTGTATAGAAAAATTGTCCATAAAATCAAAAATAAAAGATTATGATGTGTTTTTTGAAAATTCATCAGCTTTTTTATCTAAATTAGTCGATCAAGATAATACGATTTTTGTCGTTGACGAAAATGTATGGAATTTGCACAAAAATGGTGATTTATCTGTTTTACCAAATGACAAATTGATAATTTTACAAGTGGATGAAGAGCATAAAAATATTGATACTGTTTGTGTTTTATATGAAAAAATAATGAGTTATGCTCCAAGAAAGAATTTAACGTTAGTCTCAATCGGCGGTGGCATTACTCAGGATTTAACTGGGTTTGTTGCTTCATCTTTGTATAGAGGTATAAACTGGATATTCATTCCAACTACGTTGCTTGCTCAGGTAGATAGTTGTATAGGGGCAAAAACTTCTCTTAACTTTAAACATTACAAAAATCTTATTGGTACTTTTTATCCACCATCTAAGGTTTATATTTATACAGAATTTTTAAAAACGCTAAAAAAGGATGATTACTATTCAGGAATAGGTGAAATGGCAAAACTTCACCTCATGAATGGTGATAATGATACAGAACTTTTTATTCAATCTTTAAAAGATTTAGATTGTTTAAAAAAAGATGTTTTACTGAAAAGAATTCAAAATGGACTAAAAATAAAAAAATCATACATAGAAGATGATGAGTTTGATACTGGCAAACGAAATATGCTTAATTATGGGCATTGTTTTGGACATGCAATCGAGAGTTCAACAGATTTTGTCGTTTCTCATGGTCAAGCTGTTGTGTTGGGTATGATTTTGGCTAATAAAATGGCTGTAAAAAAAGGTCTTTTAGATACTAAGTTAGAAGAATTTATTAGAAAGAATGTATTAGAGCCGATATTAGTTGTGAAAATTCCTAAGATAGATATAGAAAAAACAATTGCTGCTATGCAGCAAGACAAGAAAAATTTGGGCAATGGGCTTGCTCTTGTGATGTTAACTAATGATTTTAAAATGGTTAAAATTACAGATATGAAAAAAGAAGAAGCAAAAGATATACTAGAACAATGGCAAAAATTAAATTAACAGATTATATAGCAAAAAGATTAAAAGATTTTTATAATGTAAAACAATTTTTTATGGTATCAGGTGGTGGCGCAATGCATCTGAATGATAGTTTGGGGCGTTGTATTCCTTATATTGCTAATCATCATGAGCAGGCATGTGCTATGGGGGCAGAAGGATATGCTAGAGTTAATCAGGATTTAGCTGTTGTTAATGTTACAACTGGTCCTGGTGGTTTAAACTGTCTTAATGGCGTGTTTGGTCAGTGGACAGATTCCGTTCCTGTTTTGTATATTTCTGGTCAGGTTAAATTTTCTACAACTATTGCTTCTTGTCCTGAAATTAATTTGCGACAACTAGGTGATCAAGAGGTTGATATTATCAGTATTGTGAAACCTTTGACAAAATATGCAAAAATGGTTACAGATCCTAATGAAATAAAATATCACTTAGATAAAGCTATTTATGAAGCGACAACAGGAAGAAAAGGTCCTGTTTGGCTAGATATTCCTATGAATGTTCAATCTGAATTAATAGATGAAGATAATTTGAAAGACTTTGTTCCTCCTCAAAAAAAATCAAATGATTTAAAAATAGAAAATGTGGTCAATAAAATTAAATCTGTCAAACGACCATTGATTATAGCTGGATATGGAATAAGAATTTCAAAAACTGAACAATATCTTTATGAAATTTTAGAAAAAACGGACATTCCTGTTGTTACTACCTTCAATGGTTTTGATTTGGTTGATGATGAAAATCCTAACTATGTTGGACGAATTGGTACATTAGGACAAAGAGCCGGTAATTTTGCAGTGCAAAATGCAGATTTGATACTATGTCTTGGAACAAGAAATAATGTTAGACAGGTTAGTTATAATTATGAAAATTTTGCAAAAAATGCTTATAAAATAGTTGTTGATATAGATGATGCTGAGCTAAATAAACCAACAGTCTCGGCTGATTTAAAAATCAATGCAGATTTATCTGACTTTTTACCTGAATTA
This sequence comes from Candidatus Gastranaerophilales bacterium, assembly GCA_944322545.1. GTDB lineage: Bacteria > Cyanobacteriota > Vampirovibrionia > Gastranaerophilales > Gastranaerophilaceae > Limenecus. The sequence continues at coordinate 9,416 of CALUPF010000009.1, read as the reverse complement.
GTAAAAAATATTCCTAACATAGAATGTAAGGAATGGTTGGATTTTTCAAAAAGTCTTAAAGAAAAATTTGGTTTTGAAAATTGTGAAGATTATAAGGAAGTCGGTTCAGAAATTAATCCATATCATTTTACAAAAGTTTTAACAGAACTTTTGTCTAATGATGTTGTATTAACTATGGCAAATGGGTCAGCGTGTGTTTGTACATTTCAAACTGGTGTAGTAAAAAAAGGTCAAAGGATATTTTTAAATTCAGGCGATGCTTCTATGGGGTATGGATTGCCTGCTGCTATTGGTGCTTGTTTAGCCAATGGAAGAAAAAGTACAATTTGTATAGAAGGTGATGGTTCTATTATGATGAACCTGCAAGAATTGCAGACAATAAAGCATAATAGCCTGCCAGTTAAGATTTTTATAATCAATAATAATGGCTACATTTCAATTAAACAGACACAAAAAAACTTCTTTGATGGCAGATTTACAGGTGCGGGTAATGAAAGTGGTGTAAGTACGCCTGATTTTATTTCAGTTGCAAATGCTTTCGGTATAAAAGCTGTTAGAATTTCTGATAATGAAATGATGCAAGAGCAAATAAAATCAGTTCTTGATTATAATGGTCCTGTTTTGTGTGATGTTTTGGTCAAAAGTGATTATATTTTCTCGCCTAAATTATCTTCAAAAAAACTTGAAGATGGCACAATGGTATCAGCTTCTTTAGAAGATATGTATCCCTTTTTAGATAGGGATACATATGATAGTTGTATTATATAGTTTTATTTAACAGCTATTACTTCAATTTCTACTAAAGCATTTTTAGGTAGCTCTTTCACTGCCACGCACGAACGAGCTGGTTTAGATGTGAAGTATTTAGCATATACATTATTAAATGCTGTAAAGTCACTCATGTTTGCAAGAAAACAAGTTGTTTTTACAACATCATCAAAACTAAAATCAGCAGCTTTTAGAAGTTCTGAGATATTTTTTATACATTTTTCTGTTTGTTCTTCAATAGTTCCGTTTAAAAATTCACCAGTTTGTGGATCAAGTGGAATTTGTCCTGAACAATATAATGTGTTTCCACACAAATAAGCTTGAGAGTACGGACCAATTGGAGCCGGAGCTTTATCTGTTAATATAATTTTTTTCATTTTTTACCTTTCATTAGTCACTTTATATCCTGCTTTGCATAAAGCATTTTTTATCTCGCATAAGTGTCTTAAATTTTTTGTTTCCATTGAAATTTTTAAGAAGCATCCGTTGATATCAGTCCCTTCTCCACCTTGATTATGTCTTACTCTGATTACGTTAGCTCCTAAATCTGCAATAATTTGAGAAACTTCTTTTAACTGTCCAGGTTTATCTAACATTTCTATCGTTAAATCTGAAAGACGACCTGTTTTCAAAAGACCTCTATTAATCACTCTTGAAAGTATATTTACATCTATGTTACCACCAGAAACAATACAAACAGTTTTTTTGCCTTCTATTGGTAATTTTTTAAATATGGCAGCTGCAACACTTAAAGCTCCTGCGCCTTCTGCAATAAGTTTTTGCTTTTCCATCAATGCTAATATTGCTGTTGCTGTTTCATCATCACTAACTGTGACAATTTCATCAACATATTTAGAACAAAATTCAAAAGTGTTTTCACCTGGCATTTTAACAGCTGTACCATCGGCAAATGTTGAAACTTTAGGTAATTCTGTTCTTTTATGTAGTTCAATTGAGTGATACATACTGCCGGCACCAGATGCTTGAACTCCATAAACTTTACAGTCAGGTTTTAACATTTTTATTGTATAAGCAATACCAGAAATTAGTCCGCCACCACCGATTGGCACAATTACAGCTTCTATATCTGGTAACTGTTCTAAAAGTTCTAAAGCTATCGTTCCTTGTCCTGCGATTACATCGATATCATCAAATGGGTGAATAAATTCAGCCCCTGTCTCTTTTTGGAATTTTACAGCTTCGTTATATGCATCATCGTACACACCGTCAACGAGTCTTATTGTTGCCCCATAATTTCTTGTAGCTTCTATTTTTGAGATTGGTGCTGTGCTAGGAATAAAAATTGTCGCATTAATTTTGCTTTTTTGTGCAGATAAAGCGACACCTTGTGCGTGGTTTCCTGCTGAACAGGCGATTATTCCTTTTTCTTTTTGTTCATCTGATAATTGTGCAATTTTTACGTATGCACCTCTTACTTTAAATGATCCTGTTGTTTGGAGATTTTCAGCTTTTAGATAAATTTCAGTGTTTTTTGCAATATCTGGAGCATATATTAAATCTGTTTTTCTTATTATTCCATTTAATAATCTTTTTGCATTTTGAACTTTATCTAGTGTAAGCATTTCTCTCTCCATATTATGTAATTTCTTTAATATAGCAATATTTCTACTTATTTACAAATTTTTTAATATCTTTGATTGTTTTTATTAAGATTTGTAATATTAACACGTTATTTTATCAATTTTTATTTTTATGACCTTTGTTTTTATTACAAAAGGAGAAAAAAATGAAAATAAACAGTAGTTTTAATTATTCAAAATTGAAAAGTCAAATTATTGATAATAAACAAAAAATTGTGAAAACAGTTACAGAACCACTGAAAAAAATGCCTCCAAAAGCTAAAACAAGTGCAATTGTTGCTATGTTTTTATTACCGACTTTAGGTGGTATTGTTGTTGATAAATGTTCTGATGATAAAAATGTTGATGAAATTGAAATTGTTGATAAACCAGTTGATTTATCAGAGCAGGATAAGTATTTAGAAAAAACAGAGCCAACATTTTATGTTGTAAATCGTGGTGATATTCCTGCTAAAATTGCTGAAAAATTTGGCGTTTCAACTATTAGATTACTTGCTGAAAACAATTTGACGCAATCTTCTTTAATTCATCCAGGAGATAGACTTGTTATTCCTGAAGCAGTTAAGGTAAAAAATGTAGAAAATTTATCTGATCTGTCAAAAGCTACTGGTTTAAGCAAAGACTTTTTGAAAGATTTGTGCGAAATGGAAGGAGTTCATAAAGAACTATATACTGATAGAAATGGGCACAAAACAATAGGTGTAGGGCATCTTGTAAAAGCATCCGAGGCTAAAAATTACGAAGGTATTTCTCTAACTGATGAGGAAGTTTATACTCTTTTGGCTCAGGATTTAATAGATAGAGATTTGAATTTGAAAACATTTATTTCTGAAGATGCTTATAATTCTATGCCAACTCATCTTAAAGAATCCATTTTGGATTTGATTTTTAACAAGGGTGAAGGCGCAGTGAGAGATAACAAAAATATTATAGACGGCATTAATGAAAAGGATTATGTCAAAGTCGTATCAAATCTTACACAGGATTATTCCGTAGTAACTAAAGCTAATGGTGAAAAAGTTAAAAAACATGCAAGTGGACTTAGCAAAAGACGTTTATATGATATCCAAAATGCTTGTAATATATTTAAAAACGGAATTCCAACAGATGTTTTAAGATCAGCTAAACAAGTTTACTCAAGAGGTCTTGTTTATATGGAGCAAGAAGCTGAACGAGGCGAACTTTCTAAAGATGTTTATGAGAATGTTCGAGAAGAGTATAAAGCTCTAGCAGATGAATGGTTTGATGGTAAGTTGGAAAAACCAATTTATAACTCTAAGGATAATAAAACCAATAGTGGTGAAAAAGCTAGTAATGTAACCAATTCATCTACGTTGCTTGGTACTAGAGTTTATTCAAATGAATATGGCGCAAAAAAGGTTTTTGTTAAGGGTGCAAAGACTGATTGGACTGTTTCTTCTTTATACTCTGATTGGGAGAAAACTGCTAAGAAAAATTTAAGACCATTTAAAAGACCTTTACCAGAGATAGATAAAAATGGAAATGTGACAGCAGAGGTTCAATTTATAAATCCTAAAAAAGGCCAAAAAGGTGAATTGAGCGGTTATACTATTTTAATCAACCCTGGACATGGTGGTGCTGTTGCTAATGGTACAAATGTTAATTTTGATCCAGGAGCTAGTAATGCTGTTATGAGCAAGAAAAACCCAAATGTTGAAACCAATGTGTTTATTGGTAATGGAGGAAAAGCTCTAGAAGAGTGGATTGTAAATAGACGTCTTGCTGAAAAACTAGTGGAAAAAGTTACCAATGCGGGTGGTAAGGTTATATTTGTTCAAGGATCTGTTTATACGGCAATGGATGCAATTAGAAAAATACAAAAAGAAAACAAAGTTGATCTAGTTATAAGTCTTCATAGCAATTCAGATGGTAATAAAAGGGGTATATATGTCATCGGAAATGAAAGAAATGGCATAGATAAAGAAGATAAAAAATTAGCTCAAACTGTATATAAAAAAATGAATGAACATAGCTGGTTTAGAGGTATTACAGATCAAACTGAACAATCTTTAGGTGTTTTATCTTCATCAAAGACAGAAACATCTCCAGTTCCTGGAATTCTAATTGAAACTGGCAATTTAAAACATAAAACTGATGTTGCCAATTTGAACTCTCGAGATTTTAAAAATCAAATGATTGAGTCAATTTTTGATGGTATGAAAGATTATCTGAAAAATAATTAGTAACTGACAATTTTAGGTATATAATGTTTGTGTGTATATCTTATTCAGGGCAAAGATGTGCTGGCGAACTATATTAGCTATCTGAAATTTTTAGATGAAAAACTTTCTGCCTTTTTTAAAAGTCAGGCTCCTTTTATTTTTTGCAAAAAAGGTTGTGCTATGTGTTGCAAAAATTCTGAGTTCCCTTATTCAGCAATTGAGGCAAGATATTTATTGCAAGGTGCATTATCCCTAGAAAAAGAACAACAAGAATTGGTTGCAAAAAATATATCAAATCTTTTGTACAAAAAGAAATATTCTAAAGCTGGCGTATTTAAATATGATTGTCCTTTTTTGATTGATAATTCTTGTTGTGTATATGAGTATAGGGGGGTTATTTGTCGGGCTTTTGGGCTTATGACAAGTTATCATGATGGTAAAATTAAAGCTCCATTTTGCTCTGATTATGGTTTGAATTATTCAAATGTTTTGAATTTAAAAAAGAATGTAATATCACCAGCAAAGTATAAAAAATTAAAAGTAAAAGAGGAACCTTTAGGCTTTAATATAAGTTACAAGTATTTAACAAATGAAGAGTTTGAGCAAACATTTGGGTTTAAATTTGGTGAAAAAAGGGCACTTATTGATTGGTTTTAAAATTAGCTGAGTTTTTTTATTGTTTATCAATGCTGGAAAATATGGTATAATTTTGACATTAAGAATAGATAAAAGGAGTTTACATGCATAATAAAGAAAGAAAGTTTGCGTTTTCATTGGCGGAAGCGCTAGTTACTTTGTTGATTGTTTGTTTAATTACCATAGCCTCAATACCTATTTTAACGAAGAAAAAACGTGATATGTCTCGAGAAGAACATGGTATGTTTGCTTGTTATTGGAATGAAAACAATCAATTAGTTGCAAAATATTCGCGAAAGGGTGCTGTTTCTAACGGAACAACTAAATACGATAATGTAGAGAATCGCATGGGCTGTGTTTTTAACCCACCTAGTGATGCTAAAAACTTTGTAGTAACTATTGTAGGTGGCGGCGGTGGTGGTGCTGCTGCGACATATGAGAGATATAAAGAAATATTTGGTACTGGTGATAATAATTTTGAAATCAAAGCAACTGGAAATTATGATGCATTACTAATCGGCGGCGGCGGTGGCGGCGGCGGCTCTAGTGGTGGTTGTTCAAATCCTGATTGCGGTGGTGGCGGTTCATCTGCTGCTATTGCAGGTTTTAGAAATCAGAAATTTAATGTTGGTGATGTTTTGAATATTACTGTTGGTAGCGGTGGTGCTGGTGATAATGGTGATAGAGTTATGGGTCATAATGGAAATGAGTCTAGACTTTCATTTCTAAGAAATGGTGTTGAAAAACAATTGGTTGTTGCTGGCGGTGGCGGCGGCGGCTTTGGCTATGGAGCAAGAGTCGGCGGTAAAGGTAAAAACTGGAATGGTCTTATTTATACCGGTGCATCATCATATTTAGCAGAAAGTGCCATGGGTCAATATATGAATATAGCTTTTGCCTACAATTCTAAATATCCTGAAAATAAGGTCAGTAATTATAGTAATGTAGAAAGAGTATATTCTGAACATGGTGGTGAAGCTGTTTTATCTAATATAGATGGTCAATCTTTTTATTCTCATGGTACAAGACGTTCAAAGTCTTATTCGTATACCAATTGTTCTAGAGGTTCAGGCGGAAGAGATACATATTGTGTAAATAAAGCTTATGATACTTATGTTAACGAATTTGGTATAGATTCTGATAGAAGTAGTTTATATGGTGGTGGTGGTAATGGAGATTTAGATGGTAACAAAGGACCTAATTCTGGTAAGTCTGGGGTAGGTGTTGTAAAATGGGTTCAGTCATATAGTGGGCGTGGTGGTAAAGCTGGAAGTGTTTTACAGCTTCCTTTTGCACAATTACCTCCTAATACATTGGCTTTTCCTGGACAAGGCGGTCGTGGTGGGACTGTTACAATTAATTCTAATCCTCTTCGAAGAAGAGAGCAAGCTGGCAAGCCAGGACAATCTTCATATTTAAAAAATTATGCGGAAGTACTTGCTGGACAGGGTGCTGATTATATTAGGACTGGATCAGAGTCTTCTTACAATGAGACAAAAGCTTCTGGTGAGTATTCGAAAGGTGGAAATGGTGAATTAGCTAATATCAATCCTGTAGAGAAAGTAATTGGTGGTGCTGGAGGTTATACATTTATTTCTGAAAACGGATACGTTGATAATGCCGGACTTGCTGGACATACAAGACCGATTTTTAAGAATGGTGTTGAAATAAGTGAGTTCAAAAACCTTGTTGGTGCTGGAGCTGGTGGTGGCGGTGGTGCTGCTAATGGTAGAGATCGCGGCAACGGTGGCAATGGTTCATCAGGTATAGTTTTTATTCAATGGTAAATAAAAAAGGCTAATCATTAGATTAGCCTTTTTCATAATAATTTTTTATATTTTGTACATTTCTTGAGTCATTTGTTTTTTTCTTAACTCAGGAGAGATTGCAGCTGTTTTTTTATTTTTGTTATTGTAGTTTAGTTGTATATCTGTTTTGTATGTTTCATAGAAGTTTGTTGAATAAAATTTTCCATTTATGTCTAAAATTCCATATTCAAAATTTTTTGCTGCTATTTGGGGGTTGTTAAATTGATTACTTCTTGTTTTTTTACATACTTCTGCTTTGGGATTTGTAACTATTTTAGCAAGACGCCCATTTATTCCTGGCTCTGTATTAACATTATCGAATTCTGATTTAATTTTTTGCAAATACTCGTTTATTTGCTTTTTTGTTTTAATTACTTTTTTATTGCCACTTTCTATGTCTTGTTCATATAACAGTTCTACTTTTTTAAATATTTCACCATATAAATTTTTTAGGTCATTTTCTTTATATCCATTGACTTTTTCTAGGTCGTTTGGCAAAGCTCTTGATAAAAAATGCAAATTGTCTTTTTCAATTAATGGAGATAGAGTGAATATAACATTTGCCATTCTGTTTGTGTATATTTCTCGAAATTTTTGTTCTTTTTCTTTATTATTGTCTATGTTGTGTTGCACAGAGCGGCTATATAATGAATGAAAAGGGGTTGCTGATATATTGAACTCCACAAAGTCATACTTGTCTGTACTAGTCGTTTTTTCAACAAGTTCTTCCATTCTTTGTTGAGTTTTTTTATCTTGTATGTTCCAACCAGCTGTATCAAACAGTACGACTCTATCTACAACATCATTGATCATTTTAGCAAGATCAAGATAGTCATGTGTTTTTCCTTGTTTATCTTGCAAAAATATCATAGAAGAGTCTGAATCATGGAACAATGTGAAATAATCATCGTGATTAGTCTGTAAAATATTAAATCCTAGTCTTTGATTAAGTTCTTTAAATCCGTTGCACAAGTTCTCATAATCTTCAAAATCTATTTTATTTATTTTGTTTTCTGCTTTTTTATAAGATGGTGGCATTGCTTCTGCATAACAGTGAGAGCACATGTTATTACAGCCTCGTTGTAGAGCAATTTCGTTTAAATTTTGCGCAAGGAAATTTATTTGTTGCATTGAAAGATTTTCAAAAACTTTGATTCCTTTTTGTATTCCTTCTATATGTTTTATATCTTGCGCATTGAGTGGTGCGTAATCTATGTCAGCATTTGTGAGTTTTTTTTCTCTGTTTTTTAAATATTCTTTAATTAATTTAGGTTCATTTTTACCAAAAGATATTTGGCTTTTATAAAACACTTGATTGTTCAAATTTAATAATTCGTTTTGTGAGTACGCAGGTGTTTGTTTGCTGTTAACTTGCTTTATTAGAGGTGTAGATATGTATGAAATTGGTTGTATAGGCTTAATCATGTTTGAGTAAAAAGTGAATAATTTTTTATTTGTTATTTACTTATGCTTTTATTAAGAAATATTAATTTTAATAGAAGTGTTTTTAAAATCTTGCAAATTTAACAAGTTATGAGTTTTGTTCTAATGTGATTAAAATTGATAAAATTGCAAAGTTTCCTTATGAATTTATAAAAGGCTCACAAACTGAAAGAAGCCAGCTTGTGCGTGATTTAAATTATCGCTTTTTTAGAAATATTTCTGAAAAATTTAAAACCAAAGATATTGGTTTTGATGTGTTTCAAAAGACTTTGGACGAAACTGTACCCTTTCCTCATAAGGTGTCTATTACTCAAAGTGGAAATAAAGGTGGTTTTTTAGGCGTAAATGTAGATGATAGTTTTAATAAAGTCGTTGGGTATAACATGTTAATTCCTCCAAATGCGTTTTCTGGCGAAATTTCATTAACTACTGCTGATGCTTTTATGCATGAATCAGCTCATTATTTTTCTTTTATGACTAATCCCAAAACAGTTGCTCGAATTGCTAAGGTTTATGAAACAGGGTTGCATACAAAAACACAAGATTTTTATGATTCTGTGTTGTATTCAAAAAAATACTTATCTAAGTCTGAAATATCTAAAAAATTAGATGAGTTTTTATCAACATTAGATGGAAAAGAGAGAATTGATTTTTTGCAAAATTCAAGATATCGCTTAAAAGATGAACTTTTTGCATATCAAGAGGGTGAAAAATATCAAAGTCTTATTCAAGATATTCACCATGATAAAATATGTGAGAAAGTTGATGCAACAGATTTTTCTGATTATAACTTCGATATTAAAATCGAACTTTTGGAAGGAAAACTTGCAAGTGAATTAAAAAAATCTAGTGTAAAAGAACAACCAGTTCCGGAATATTTGACAACCAGTTTCGGAATTTTGGGACAGTTAGATAAAAATTTTTAAATAAATGTTAGAATTTTTCTCAAACTCCTTGTCGTATTTATTTGACAAATA
>CALUPF010000008.1 GCA_944322545.1 Candidatus Gastranaerophilales bacterium | reverse complement strand
AATAACCTACTTTCTATTTACTAACACGTAAAAATAATAACTTCTACACTACCTATGTTTATATAAACAAAAACAGAATTAGAAAATTGCTTTTTATGTGTATGAAATATTAAAAAATGTTAACAAGCAGGTTTTTTGTAAGTAAAGTAATTGTTTTAAAGGCTTGTTGCGAATATTTCTAAGTCTTTTAGCCTGTTGAGCCAACCTTTTAGAAAAATTTTTTGATTTCCATATTTTGCAAATTCTTCGTACTTTTTTTTGCGAGCTTCGATAAATTTTTCCGGATACTTCCAATCTGCTGCTTTTAAAAACTGATTAACTCTTGCTAAACCCATATTGACAGCTGTGTCAAAAGCCAAAACCGCAAATTGGGGGGACATTTTTTCACATCCTGCTTTGAGCCAATAGTTTTTGTAATATATTTGCTCAACTTCATTTTTAGATATAGTTTTGACATCTTTGAAAGATAGTCCGAAAGATTTGAGCCAGTTTGTATAGGTGTATTGTGTGATTCCATAATTTGTTGCACCGCCTTTGTCGTAGGGATTATTTACATAACCTCCTTCCCATTTGAGGACAAATTTTAGTGCTTTTTTAAATAGTTCCTCCATTTTAGTTGTCCTTTTTTTGGATTAGCAAATTTTTTACATCATTTATATCCTGATGAATCAAAGACAATTGTTCTTGTAAGTTCCTATGATTTTCTCGATAGGTCTTATCAGAAACATAATGTTCTGAGATGTATTCGATTAATATTGATTTTAATGATTCGAGTTCTTCAGGTGTTACAAAGACCTTTTGTTGAACAAGAAACATAATTAAAACGATTAATATTGGGGCGTATTCTACAAATTTTTCCATTTTTTATTCTCAATTGTGTCTAAAAAAACTTTCTGACAGGTGTGCAAAACGTAACCTGTCAGAAAAAGTCATTTTGGATTTATATTTTTGTACAAGATTTATGATTCTTTCGGCAATATCCAAAGCTTTTTTTAAATCTCTTTTATCATCTATGATTTCAGTTGTTGGACGATTTTGATTTTCAACTGTTTTTAATTCAAAAAACTTTGAAAACATATTGCCTAAACTACTAATAGCATCACTAATAGAGTCAAACATTATTAAACAGCTCCATTTTGTTCAGGATTTTTTAGTTTATGTTCATCGACCAAAACGTTGATAAGCCCGATTATTCCTAACGCACAGGCTATAATTGCATCAGCCAATTCGGGTTTTAAAACAACACCAAAAGCTGCAAGTACAGAAAATAGCCCTTTATATGTGCTTGATTGATTTAGATATTTTAAAACAGTTTCAAGTATTTTATTCATTTTCAATCCTTTCTAAATGTATTCATTGGTTAGCTTTTTGTTAGTTTGATGAATAATCTATTACTATATTTTCTAGTGCTTCTAATGACTCACAATTTTCAATGGCGATATTAAAACCGCAGTTGAGTGTTTCAATTCTTCTAGTGTTGAGGGTAATAATTCCTGCTAGTTCCATAAATTCAGTAATGGTAAGAGTCACAGGTTGATAGTTATAATCAAACCATTCAATTGTCTCTTCTTCTGCTATTGCCATAGATTGGGTTGCTACCATTTGTCCCATAACCCTTACTGCAGCTAAAGTGTCACAGTCAAATAGTGTGTTTTTATAAATTACGCCTGATTTTAAGGCTTTTTCGTAAGCTGTTTGGTTTTCTTGCTTTTTATTTGCTTTTTCTTTTTTTAGTTTTTCTGTTAGATATTCTTTTGTGTCTGCAAAAACAAATTGTGTATAGTCATCTGCTAAAACAATTGGTCTTTCTGTTTCTTTTATTGATAGTCCTTGCAAATCAGGTGAGAGTTTTAATGTGGCTATAATTTTTGACTTATCAGTATCAAACATTACGATTTTGGAATTTTTTTCTATATAATAGTTTGTCATTATTGTGCTCCTTCTGCGTAGATAAATCTAAATTTATCCAAACTTGTTATGATGTAATATGCAAAAAAGATATCTCCTTTTCTAACGGGTATAAAAGCAAATCTATAAGCACTATTAGAATATGCTCCTCCAGTTCGAATTTGTGTTGTGTTATTAGCTAAGTCTATTTGTGTAGCTGCGTTTGCACTTAACTGTACGTAACCATCAGCGGGTGCGATATAAGCTGAACCGCTGGCACCGAGTGTTAAATCAATATATCTTTCAGATGGCATTGATTGATGAGCAATATAACAAGTGTCATTATAGTCAAGAGATTTAAAAGGTTTGTATGTTTTTATTTCACTAATTTGACTATCTAGTCCTTTTTCTGTTAATAGTGTATAACCTAACACAATCAAATTTGCTTCATTAGTTTCATTTGCTGCAGTTGTTTGGTAAATTTTATTTTCGTCAATAACGTAGTTAATCGAGGATGAATTAAATTCACTAGGCTTTGATTTGTAGGTATTATATTCTTTTGCATCAAATGAGCTATTATCAGTTTGATTTAAAACAATGAAGATTTTATCGCTGTCTTCAATTGTTCTAGTTAGTTGAATATCGTTAGGTACTACATATTCAATATTGTTTAAAGTCCCATCTGCATTTCTTCCATTAGGAATTAAAACTGTTAATCCTTGTTTTATAGTTATTGTATTTGCTTCAAAATCAGCAACACCATTAGGTGATTCTAAAATACAATTTGAGATTTGTGTTTGTCTTAAAGCTTGTGAAGCATTAGAAATAGATTCGAGACCTTCGTTAATTTTATTTTCTACAGCATCAAAACCATCAGAAAGTAGCTCTTTTGCATCAATTAAAGCTTGGTCAGAATTTATAATTGTATCACCAACTTTGTAATAAAGAAGCTTATTACTAGATGGGGGTTGAACTGTATCTGACTTTCCGAAAATAGTACTTGAACGAGATGCATCTATACAAAGTCGACCATTATCAAAATTACCTGCTCCTTCTCCACCTTTTGTGTAGCCACTTTTATAAAAAGCTCCTGATGTTGCATTTGCCCAGTTGTTTAAGTATGTTTGGAAAGTGCCTGTGATATTAGGCAAACCTGCTTCATTGTAGCTATTAAGCTGTTCTTGGTCGTCTGTGAATTGATAAAACCACTTTGTTTTTGGAAGATGAAACTGTTCATTTATTTCATCTAAGATGTAGAAATCTGACACACCTGTTTCAACAAAAAGCTTGTCGATTTCCGTATATTGAGAAATATCTGCAATGTATCGTCCATCAATTGATTTTTTACAGGTTATTCCTCTATAGGTTGTTTCATATCCTTGTGAATAAAGCTCTTTTATTTTATTTACTGCATCTGGATATACCATTGTGACAATTGAGCCTTGCAAAGCCCAACCTACTGCTTCATCACCAGAAAGAATTCTGTCTGTGATTTTCGTGTCAAAAAGGTGAAAACCATCTTTACCGGCACCATTTTCATATTTTAAATGCATTAAACATTCATTTAAAACATCAGTGTTACAGACAGATTCACCTGCGACGGTTGGATTGTCCGTCCAGCTGTAATTTCCTTGTGTCATTTTATAATCCTTTCTAGATTTTAATAACCTTTTGCTCTCAAACTGAGTTTGCAAGTGGTTAATTCCCCGCTATTTGTGTATGCTTTTATAAATGCGTAAGTGTTGGTTTTCTCTGTGATAACAACATAAGCATTGTTGTCGTCATTCACTGTTGCAACGATAGATGGCGTGTTTATGAAATTGTATTCAATTTTCAAACCTTCACTATTGGTGATTTCCAATTCCAAATCGAGATCTTTGTCTGGCACATCAACGGAAACAGTGAAATTAGTGAGCACAGTTTGGACATTGTTTTGTGATCTAAAGGTTATTTTGAATTTGCAATATCTAAACGTATAAGTTCCTGTATTAACAATTTTCCAGTCTGTGTAAGATTCGCCATCTTCTGAGTATGACCATTCGATTAAAACATCATTTTGTTCATCAGCAGATGTGAATCTGTAATCAAACGTGACTACTGATTCTAGGTTAGCTCCAATGTCATAGACCTGACTTTCGTAAACTCCTGATGAGAAGACTTTTGCACCCCAAATGTTGCCATTTGAGTAATAGTAGCCGTTGTTATTCCAATTTTCTTCAAGGTTTTGCCATAAAACTGAATTTTCCTTCAACTTTATAGTGTTTTTGTAAACCCTTAGATTTTCGTCTAATTTACCGTCAATATTTTCTAGGATGTCTAGCTTGACTATCTCGTTCATACTAGGAATGCTGTCAACACTAATTACATCAAGGGTTGCATTTTCAGAATAATTGTAGCCGTTGAAAGCTTTTATCCAGAACTTGAAAAGTCCATTTGTAGGTATTTCTATCGAAAACTTGTTTTCAGTGATTTTGCTTTTTAAAACAGTTCCGTTTTCCCAACGATCTCCCATTCTTATTTCATATGTGTCAGTGACATCTTTGTTTGGCTCCCATACAAAATTGAAAATGTTATTAGATTGCACAACGTTGAAGTTTTTAACATCGTCAGGAATCCCAGCCGAATCAACAAGATTGCTAACTAAGACTTTAGGCTCTTTGCTGCCTAACTCATCAGAATAAAGCCTTTCATCATAGTTTCGCCAATTAACTTCAAAAACTCCTGTTCCATCGTCAGTGACACTTGTTACTTTGACGGGATAGTTTTTCAGTCCCATCAAAAGACTGTCTATCATAATGACATCACCGACTTCAAGGTCATAAGCTCGATAGTCTGTTTTAAAACTGCCAAAATAAGGCTGTATGAGTTTTGAATTGACGTAATACCAAGCAAGTCTGCTTGCTTGTTGAAAATTTGTGACAGAATACATGTTAACTGAGTGTTCAATAGGAACACCGTCCCTATATTCAGGCAATTCAGCAGTCGCTTCGACTTTTTGCCATTCATGGTCTGGTGATACATATGTACATTTTAAAATGTCATAATGCTCTTCTTTGGGTATGGTTTGAAAAATTTCAGAACCTTTTATTATGTCTTGTTCTGTGAATACTTTGCTGACAGGCTCTTTTTTGTCTATTTTGAACTGTAATTTTCCGTTTTTAACAAACAATCCGCCTCGACAACATCTGTATATTTCATCGATGAGTGTTCTTGCTGAGGTTTGAGAATCAAATATCATGTTAAAAGTGAAACGAGGCTTTGGCTCTACCTCAACGTCGTTTCCATTTTCATCCTTTTTAGGTGGTGAAGGAACTAACTCATCACAATATGCAGCAGATTCAATAAAGCTGTCTAAATCAAACAATTCTTCAACTAATGAATCGCTAATTTGTCCGTAATTGTTTATGCCAAGACCTAAACCGTTGTAGCACGTTAAAAAGTCAAACATTACCCAAGCAGGGTTTTCGGAATATTTTACTTCATAAGAGTATCTGTTTTTATACACCCTGATTTTTCTGCCCTTAACAACTGCAGTGAGGTTGTAGTTTATATCAATTTTTTGAGTTCTTGGAACTGAAATTGCAAGATAAGCGACGTTTTTTAACGAGCCGACTTTTTCTGAACGCTCTTTTTGATTATTTCCACCAACAATAGAATCGACTGTTTGGTCTTGTGTTCCATAATATTTCTTGATAGAAATTCCGCTTATTTCATTAGAAGGGATATCATTGAGTCTTATATCTGAAAATTCGCAAATTTCACCTTCGGCAAAAGCGACAATTCTTTTGACAGTGACAGTGCCGTTTTCGTCTTGCCAGATTCTGTTTCCTGCTAATTTGCAAGTCCCGTAAAGAAGAGGGACAGGAAGGTTCTGGTCAGTTTGTGTTTGGAGTCTGCCTTGGTAGCTAGGTGATTGTGAAATGTCCGGAGACTTTTGACTAGATATTATAGATAAAGCCATTCCTCCATATATAACTGCAGCTCCGACAAAACCTACTATTGTCAGTGTAGTTGCCAGTCCACTTCCTGCTCCAACCGCTATTCCAAGTGCTGTAGCCATTGAGGTTAATGCTGCGGTGATAGATGCTGCTGTAAATATCATGACATCACCCTAAAAGATTGAAAACTTTTAAACATTTTTAATCTCCCTATTTGTAGTGTGTGATCCTTAAATACGTGTATGATTTTTCCGTATTCATAGTAAATTGCGACATGCAATTCATCTTTGAACCTTGTTGCAATAATGTCTCCTTGTTGTAGGTTTTCAGGAGCTATTTCGATACAGTGTTTTTTGATTTTTGCAATTCCATAATAGAAATTTTTATCGTCATTATTACTTCTTAATTTGTACCTTGGTTTTTGTGGATAAAGAAACTGAACGGGATAAAAACACCCTTGATAAGTCCCGTCTTCGTTAAACATTTGATATGGACGACCGATTTTTTTAAGAAGCTCTTTTATCTTTTCTTCCACGAATATATTCCTTTCTTAAGCATTTTTGACCATGTTTCTCAGTTGAGAATTGTTGTTTTTAATGCCCTCATAAGTAATTGAATTCAACAACTGCTTGTTCTCAAGCAAGTACTTTTGCACATCCTTGGAATCCCAAGCTTTAATGTTAAAATTGTTGAAAACAACAGGTGATTGAGAATCGGCGCTTTCAAAACTCGCGTTCTCACCTGGCGAAAGCACTCTTTCTCCTCCTTTTAAAAGTGCAAGCTGCTCTTGGGTTCCGGGCAAGCTGTAATTTGCACCCACAGGAACAACCCCGCCTGAGTGATGCTTAGAAAAAATACTGCCTAAAAATCCCCCGATACCTTTACCGGTTCCACCTAACCAGCTTAAAAGCCCTTGGCCTAGACCTAATGAAGAATTTATCCCCTGTTGAGAAAAAATATTTTGAGCAATAGTATCAGCCATTCTTTTAATCATGTAATCAGCAAGAGAATCAGTTAAGTCTTTCATAACATCAGAAAAATTTTTGTAACCCTTAATCATAGATTGAAGCCCTTTTGCGAACTCATCAGACATATCCTCAGTTGCTCCGCCGATTAGGGAATCTTCGTAGGCCTTTTCTTTTTCCAATTCTTCTTGAAATCCGAGTTGATTTTTGTAAATGGATTTGTGTGCATCAGACATATCTGAAGCGTCAATTTTGTTGTAAATGTCAGAATATTTAGAATCGATGTTGGCAGCGTTGCCGCTGAGCTTTTGGTCTAAAATGTTGTCAATAGTGGATTCAAGACCGTTTTGTTTTAATGCCTCAACAGTTTCTTTGACTTGTTTAAACTGGCTAGTGTAAATTTCTTTTGCAATCCTAGCAGTCTCAGCAAATTCTTTGTTGCCCTTTTTCAAAGCTTCAATAAATTCATTTAGTGCTTTTTGAAGTTTGTTATTGTCTTTTACTATGTCTGTACTTTCGTGTTTTTGATTTGTCATTTATTTTCCTTTCTTGTTATATAATTTTCATATGAGAAAATTAGTTATAATATGTTTGTTTGTATTGAATTTTTTAATCTCATCAAGTTTTGCTCAAACATTGACAGGCGGAGTTTCGTATACTGTAGATGAAATAAGAAAAATTGCGTTTCAAGATGTTTCATCCAAAATAGATATTAATGAATATAAAAAGTATTTTGTTTTTGAAAAAAATACTGAAAAGAAACTAGGTCTTTTAAATATATTTGCACCATACAGAATAACTACAAGATTTTCTGATAACTCCTGTTCAGTGAGATATAAAAAGGATTCAGAAAGGGTGTATTATTATGATTCATCAGGTCATTTAGAAAAAATTGATTTTTTGACTAAAGATAAGACTAAACGGGTTATGTATGATAATAAAGGTAATTTGGATTCTGTTGGGTTAGCTTTACCTGGAAATGAGCAATATATATTTGACAATAAAGGTAAGTTATCTGCCCACTGGATAGGAAATAATTGTTATAACGAAAAAGGCGAACTTATTCTGACAAGAAAATAGCTTATGTCACAGCAAATTCTTTGTTGCTCTTTTTCAAAGATTCAATAAACTCGTTCAGTGCTTTTTGAAGTTTGTTGGGGTCTGGTGTTAGCATATAATCTTTTGTCACGATAAGTCCTTTCTATATGTTATAATTTCTTTATGGGTAGGATTTGTTATACAATTCTTATATTTATTTCGTTGTTTATAGTGTCTGCTTACACATTAAACGGTGGAGTTTCGTACACAGTCGAAACAGCAAGGATAGAATGTTTTAAAGACATCTCTGAAAAAATCGACATGACAAATTATGTTGAGCATATGACAGATAGAAATTTTGAAGAAAATAATCTTGCACTGA
>CALUPF010000007.1 GCA_944322545.1 Candidatus Gastranaerophilales bacterium | reverse complement strand
TTTAATCCTTTACTTACTTAGTAACATTTACTACACACTTATATAAAAACAAATAATATATACGAATTGCATAATCAGTATATAATGTTACATTTCTTTACATTAGTTTTCTTCAGGATGGTACCACTGTAAAACGTCAGGATATATGCAATTTGAGTCTTCATTTTCTGTGAAAAATATTTCGGATAATTCGTGTTTTTCTTTTTTTAACAAAGCTTCTAGATATTGATCTTCACGAATAAGTTTTGCAATTTCTATATCTTTTTCATCTAAAGAAATATCAGAGTGTTCAACTTCATCAATTCTAGTTGCTATATCTCTTCTCATCGAACGAATTGCATATACAATATCATCTGCATTTTTTAATAAACGATCATTGTTGCTTACAAGTTTAATAAAACTGTTTTGTTTTTTTGATAAAAAAGAATTCATAATTCACACCTTTACATACTATTTACTTACAGTCATCTATTTTGTTTCATCAAAATTTGTGATTACAAAATAAAGTTCAAGCCAATTGTCTTATTTATTTAGTATCGTACTTCACATGACTATATTTATATAAAAACACATGTTATATATAAAAAGCATATTTTTTATATATTGTAACATATGTTTACACATTCAAGCAATATTGGGTCAATGAATCTTAATATTTAACTTGATTAATAAATATTGTTGTGTTTTCATAGAATTAAAGATGACAGAGTTTTCGCGGTATAATCCTCTTGAAAAAGTGTCTTTGGCTGAAGACCACCGACGAAATAAGACTAAAAAAACAGGAGAAATAGACCTCATGGTTAAAATAAGATTAAAAAGACTAGGATACAAGAAAAACCCAACTTACAGAATTGTTGTTATCAACGATTTACAAAAAAGAGAAGGTAAACCTATTTGCGAATTAGGTCACTACAATCCTAAAACAAAAGAAATGAAATTAGATAAAGCTACTGCTTTGGATTGGATTTCAAAAGGTGCTAAACCTACTGAAACTGTTCAATATCTTATCAACAATTGTGATGATGAAGGTAAATTGATCTATAAACCAAAAACTGAAAAGAAATTATCTAAAAAAGCATTAGCTAAACTAGAAGCAGAAAAAGAAGCTCAAGCTGCTGCCGCTGAAGCTCCAGCTGAAGAAGCTGCTGCTGAATAAGTTTTTAAACAGGGGAAAAGAACACTTATTAACCGCTTTGCAATTGTGAGGCGGTTTTTCCTCATTTATAATGACTTTTTATTATGTTAAAATTGTTTTATGCAAAAAATTCTAATTACACTACCTAATAGTATTGCAGGAACTCTTATTATGAAAGGGTTTAAACAAGGGTTTAAATCTAACAGTTGTTATGTTTTAGAAAAGGATCTTAGAGAATTAAAAAAAGAAGATATTGAAAGATTCAAGCCCGATATAATTTTAGGTTATGACTATGGTTTTTTATTCAGCGACAATGAAGAAATCAAAAGTTTTATAAAGGATTATTCTAAGAATAATGCAACAAAGCTTGTTCATTATTTTGCTGATGAGCCGAATGGAAGATACGCATATGTTAAAAAGCCGGAGCTTTTTGAGGAATATCTTGCTTATTCAAAAGAGTACAATGTTTTTTCTTTTGTCTGGGATGAGGATTTTGTGTGTGATTTGCCAGATTCAAAATTTCTACCGTTGGCTGTAAATCAAAAAGCTTATCACACAGTTTTTGAATACAAAGAAAAAGATTACGACATAACTTTTGTTGGTCGCCCGTTGACTGAAAAAAGACAAAAAATACTAGCTGCACTCATAAAAACTTTTGGTAAAAAATTAAGCATATTTTCTTATGAAAACCATTTTTTGCAAAGTATAGATGATATGAAAAACAAACAATTTCTTTCTGATGAGGAGTTGGAGGTTTATAAAAGTGCATATAAAGGCTTTTTAAAAACAGAAAAAGATCTTGCTCATGTTTATTCTAATTCAAAAGTTAATTTAAATATAACATTGCAAGGCAAATCAGGCTTAAATTACAGAGTGTTTGAAGTATTAGCATCTAGAGGTTTTTTGATAACCGATGATTTATCTGATATACACAAAAATTTCGTTGTCTCTAAGGAACTAGAAGTTTATAAAGACGTAGCAGACCTTATAGATAAAATTAAATTTTATTTAAAAAATCCATTAATAGCAGAAAAAATAGCACTTTTAGGCTTTTCAAATGTAATAAAATCGCATAGTTATACCGCTAGAGTTAAAAAGCTTTTAGATGAGTTAAAAAAATAATTTGAAGTTAACAAAAAGTATTGTATAATCAACCAAAGAGCTTAAGAAAGGACTAAAAGATGAAAGACCTGCCGACTTCTGCGCAATCAGCTATTGAATACGGAGTTGTTGTTTTATTACTTGTGATTATTTTTGCAGGTTCATATAAGCTTTATCAAAAATGGACTCATAAAGAACAGCCAAAAGCTCATCAAACAACTATGATTGCTGGCAAAAAACTTATGGAAAAGCCATCAAAAGAGTTGTGCAATTATGTAGTAAATCAGTGTAGAGCAAAATATGGTGAAAACTAATTATTTTTCAAAATCATTTATATATGATTCTAATTCCATGCATCTTTCGAGAACTTCATTGACTAGGTTGTTTAAGTAAAAACGAACTTCTCTTTTGTCTTTTAGCTTCAATTTATGGAAAAACAATGATTCAGTTATATTAGCAAAGAAATAGTCTTTAAATTTAACTATGCTGTTATAAACAGATGTATCAATATACCTTTTTGCTTCGCAAAGATATGTAAAAAGATCGCAAATGTGGACTTTTCCATATATTATATTGTCGCTTTCAAGTGAATTTTTAGCTTTTATCAAGTGGTCTAAAATTATTTTATATAAAGGTAAAAGTTCTTTTTTCTTTTTTAATAAGTCATTTTTGAAATAATTCATTGTTGTATCATAACCAAGTTGAATCAACTTATCTCTTTCAGATTGAGGAAGAGTAAATTGAACAGGTAATATATGATCAGTGTCTATTTTTATGTAGTCAAACTTATCTTTTGGTTGATAAGTTTGCATTATGTAATCTGTTGCAAAGTTAGACATTGTTGCAAAAACAGCATTGAGATATTCAACAGAATTTTTGACATTTGGCCAAAATTTTCCGCCCTCTAGTCTGAATTCAATAATTCTACAGTCTTCAGGACATAAAAGTTCTGACACTCTCCACATTGGCCAGCTTTTCATCATATCTCCATCAATTAGAACATTTTTTTCGTACACAGATGGTTCTAAAAGTCCTGGCATTGATGTTGAGATTCTAACAGCCTGTGCTACTTCAAAATCAGGCGTTGTATATTTTGAGAATATATATGGTGTGCAACCATTGATGTTTGTAGTTATTACAAAAACATCTTTATCTATGTCTTTGAATGTTACAGGATTATTTTTGCCTTTTTGATATTTGTCTTCGTAGAATTTTTTTTCAATTCCATTTCGAATCCATTCCAGAAAATATTCGCCTTTTGAAATTGCGAAGTTTTTGGCTAAGTTCAACTGGACATCACGAAACAAATCGAAATTTACTTCATTAAACAGTTCTCGAAACTCATTGCCTGTATAACCTAAAGCTGCATAAACCGCAAAAACGGCACCAACAGAAGAACCCGCAAATGACTTAATTCTAACACCAAGCTCTTCCATTGCTGTTAGAGATCCTAAATATGCAAGTCCTCGAATTGCACCACCGCCAAATATACAAAAGTACTGTTTTCCGCCTATTTCACTCACGCAAGAATTCCTCGATTATGATTTATTATTACAATAAACCAGTCATAATCGTTAGAAATCCCATAAATATATGACTAACAGGTTAATATTTATTTAACAGGCTGAGATGCAGGTCGTTTTGAGCCTTCTCCATCCAAATTGAATGTGTGGTCAACAAATTGTGCTCTGTCTAAATATTTTTGTTCAATTTTGCCTGTTTTATAAGAATATATTAAAGCCATTAAGCCAGTAACTGCTGCGGCTGTAATTTTTGCCCATTTAGGAGCTGCTCCTAAATATTTAAAAGCTTTTTTAACAGGGTTCATTTCAATAAGTTGTTTTGCTGTTTCTGGGTTAACAGCCGCTGCTTTTTTTACAATAGAACGACCAATTAATCCCGCACCAGCAATTGCTGCACCAGCTGCAGTGTGTGTGACAAATCCGTTTGCGAAGTGTTTTGATGCACAATCTATTTTGTTACCTGTTGTGCCTTTTCTTGAGTCAGCAAAAGAATTTAATGTTGGTGATACTAAAAACAAAACTTTTGACATATTACACTTCCTTTTTTCTTCACACTATGCTGATTTAAAACATGAAAAAAAATTTTTTTGTCTTAAATGGTTTTAATGTTTACAATATTTAATAAAAAATTTATATTGAATATTTTGAAATATCTTCGAAGTATTTTTCTAAAGCCATATACCCGTTATAAATTTCATTTGTAATAAGAGTGTATCTGCAAGCGGCAAGATATTTTAGTTCTTTTGCTCTTATTTCTACAATTCTGTCTGCATCAAGTTTTAGGCTTTCATCTAAAGACATAGACCATTTTTTTAGCAATTCGAGTTCTTCGTTAATTTGTTTAATAGTTGTATATTCAAGTTGATTGAAATCATATTTGGCTAAAAGAGCTTTTTCTTTGTTAGAGATTCTACTTTTAACAACTGGAACTCCATAAAACTTTTTAATTACCATATAATTATCGGCAACTAAAACATGAGAAAGAGGCACTCCTGCTCGAGCAAGCATTGAAGATGTGCTTAACGAACTAAATTTATCATTTTCATCAGACAATGCACTCACTTTTGTAAGTGGATTATTAATTTTTTCCGAATCTGACATATTTGTGTAATTCTCGTTTATCATCCCGTCCTCTTCTTTCCTATCTTTTAATCTTAACGCGATGATAAATTTTTGTCATGTTACTTTGTAGAATTGTTAAGCAGGATAAGGCTTAGCCTGAAATAGTAATGTTTTATAAAAATGGATTTGGTTTATTATTTTGTATATTTCTTTTTTCAATAGCAATAAGATAACTTGCTATTTTTCTCATGGTTTGCTGTGTTTTTTGAGCATACACATTGATTGCTTCAGAATAGCTATCTAAAATGTTTTGTTCTATTCCGTATAACTCGCTTATTTTTCCCTTTTCTGCACTCATTTCTTCTATATATTCTTGAATTTTATTACGATATTTATCGTCAGCTTGTATGTTGTATGGAACGTCTTCTAATGCGCAACTTTTTGTATAGCAGTTTCTTATTTGTGATATGTTTTTTTCTATTTCATTAAGTCCTTTTTGCAAGGTTTTGTTTGTTTTGCTGATTTTTGTTTTTAATATGTTATTGTCTAAATAGTTTTCAATAAGGTTGTTAGTTCTACATACAACTTCTTCTGCAATATAGTCAGCTTCTTTTTTGGTTTTTGCTTGGTCTATATCTTTTATTGCTTTTTCTAAAAAGTCTAAAGGGATTTCATAGAATTGAAGTTCTTGTTGTATTTTTTGTGTTGTGTCTTTTTGCACATCTTTACTTTCTTCTTTAAAGTATTTGATGCAAGCTTTGAAATTTCTCAGCTTTTTGGATAACAATTCATTTAAAATTTTAAATTTTTCTTGTTCAGTCGGTTTGGTTTCTAAACTGCTTTTTGAAAATTCAAATGAATCGTTTGGTATATCATTACTTTTGAACGATATTTCAGATGGGATAGATTTGTTATAAAATTTGTTATTTACACTAAAAGATGCAGTTGAAACTTGAAGTATCATAAAATCTCCGATTTTAAGTGATTTGTTTAGTATAAAATCGAAAGAAAAATTTTTTTGCTAATAATTATAACCTGCTATGAGTTTTTTCTGGTTTTATCACAGGAAGCAAAGAGTTCTTTGGATAGAAATCATCAACAATTCCCATTGGTCCTTGGATAATGAAAAATTCTACCATTTCTTTGTCTTGAACTCTTAGGTCTTCAAATGGGATTTTTATTTCAAGATAGTCTTCAAAAACATAATCAACTCCATTTTTAAGCTGTAAAATCCAAAGATTGTCTTTTGCTGCTTGAGCTAATTGAGCAGTAAAATGGTAGCTTTTGTAAAGTGTAATTTTAACTTCTGTGTTATAGCTTTCATGCAAAATAGGAATAGCATTTTCTGTTTTATTGACTGTCCTAATTGGAGAAGCTGGCATTTGTGCTTCACTTTTGTTTTTGAAGTAAATATAAATTTGATTGAAATCTTTAAATCCACTTTCTTTGTCTAAAACGAATTTATTGATATCAAATCTTAAGTAAATATTATCTGTGTCATAGCCAAAGCAAATTTTGTTAAAGAAGCGTTTTTCTTGCATTGTAGGTGGTGCTGGTATATCAATGCAACCACCCATTTCCCATTTTGAATCTATGTTTTTACCAGTTAATTCGAAGTGATCAAAAGGTGCCATTGGGTATCTAGAACGTGCTTCTATAAATTCTCCTAATGGGGATTCAAGATATTCAGGAGTATCTTGATTTATTATGCGATATATGTTTTTTAAGTGTTCTCTAAACAGGTGGTCAAATATGTCATCTTGTCCTGAGTCATTTGGCTCTCCGTACCACCAGTACCAATCAGAGGACTGACAAATCAAAAGTTCTTCCCAAGCTTGTCTTACAATTTCAGAATCATACTCTTTTGATTTTGAATGTTCTTTTTCATATTCAACTAACGCGCATCTTGCTTCATCCATATATGACCAAGCAAGATTTTTTGTGGGTTCACCAATCCATAATAAGAAATCTCTGTTTATCCAAGATCCAGGTGTTAAATGGTCTAATTGTAAAGGTTTTTCTTCTCTTTCAAGATATTCTGAAATTAAGACTGTTTCGAGTTCTTCATCTTCCTCAATAAGGCGATAAAGAGTTTCAAGGAATTCGTGACCATCATTTCTGTAGTTTTCCCAGCAGTTTTCACCATCCATTGCTATTGTTAAAATGTGGTATTTATCTGGAGAATTCAAGAGTTTTCTTTGTTTTGTTTTGATTCTGTCATACAAATCATTTGCTGCTTTAATTGGATCGTGGTGGGGGTATTCAAAACCAATTAAATTTGGAATAACAGCATCTCTAAATAATAGTTCTATTTTTTTATCATCATGTTTGTATTCATATGCGTGACATAGATCGTAAGGATCTTCAAGATATCCTCTAAAATCTCTCACAAACTCTTTTTTTAAGGTTTGTTCTAAAACGCCTTCATCAGAAATTGTCCATTTAACACCCATGTCCATAAATAGCTGTAATGTCTTTTCTGAAACACACTGTTCTGATGGCCACATCCCCGCAGGGCGTTTTCCAAAAATTTGTTCGAATCTGTCTAACGCTAATTTTACATTGACTTTTGCATCTTCACTCATGTCAGACTTGAGTCTAGGATATTCTGCGTTAGGGTTGGCAAAAACAGCATCTTTCATATCTAATAAAAGAGGCATAATTGGGTGATAATAAGGGCTTGTCGATATTTCGATTTTGCCTTCTTCTTGATATTTCTTATATGAAGGAATAATTCTTCTTATTATTTCTCGTTGGATTTCAATGATATTTTCTCTATCTTTTAGTGTAAATTGCCCGTTTTTCTTTGCTAAAAGTTTTTTTAATTCAGGAAAATCTTTCCACATTGGGTCGAACCAAACGAGGTTAAACCAAGCCATAATATCTGAATATTCTTGATTTGAAAAATCGTTGATGGAGCAATTAGGGCTTTGCATCCTTTTGTCATAAAGCTTTTTATATTCAATATTTGGTAAAACCATATTTTGATAATTAACATCAAAAAAGTGGTTTAAAATAAATTCTTTTTCATCGTCGGTTAATTCTTCAACCGGAGTGATTGTTAAACGAGAAAAAATATCATGTTCACCGTTATAGCCGTAATCATATATAGAAGAGATAAGCATTGGAACAAGGTTGAAGTTTAGTTTTGTATTTGGGTATTTTTCTAAAATTAAAAGCATATCAAGATAATCTTTAACAGCTCTTAATCTAACCCAAGGCATTAGATATATGCCATTTATTTCTGATTTGTAAATTGGCTGATGCATATGCCAGACAAATGCAATTGAAAGTTTTTTACACATATTCCAACTCGACTATCTACGTGTACATTGTAGCATATTTCAAATATTAAACAATATACATAAAATAATCATAATTGGTTAAAAAAACTCGAAAAGTGGTATTTTACATGTGGAAGAAACATTAAGACAAAAGGCACAGTTTTATGTCAGGGATTGAAAAAACAGAAGGTTTATATACTTACACAGCAACATCAAAAGAAATTAACCAAAATAGTCAAATCAAAAAGACTGATGAGAAGGATGTTCCAGTTTGGAATCAGAAAGTTCCTGATGATGTAAAAGAAAATTTGAATGTAGATGGCTATGTCACAAAAAGGGATGCCACCTATGTTGATAATAAGTATGAAAAAATGCAAAAGGCATTAGAAACTAAAAAAGAAAAAGTTGAGGTTGAACAAAAATCTCTTCCACCTAGAGATGGAAAAACAAATTACATAGAAGATTTTAAAGATTATCAACCAACAAATCAGGCAAAGTATGATAAAGTTTATGATTTGGTAAACAAAAAAGTTGATCCTGAAAAAGCAAAAAGTATATCCAATATGGTATGTGCTCTTTCTGATGATTATGGAATCGATCCTGAGATTACAGCCGCAATACTGGATCATGAAACAGGTGGATTTGTTTTTAATGATAAGACAATGAAAAATCCTGGTAAACAATATAAAGGTGTAATGCAAGTTGATAAAACAACAATTGAGATTATGTACGCTGATGGTGGTGCTTGGAAAAAATTGAAATCAGGTACAAGAAAAGCTGTTCTTTCTTACGATCATAGACATTTTTCGTCTGACGATGAAAGAATTAATGAACTCAAAAAGAAATACCCTACACCTGATGCTTTATATCAAGCTATACAAAAAGATGTAACATTAGGCGTAGAAGTCGGTATTATGGCTTACAAAGGAAAATTGAGTAGAACAAAAGGCAATACAAGGGCTGCTTTGGCTCAATATTGCGGAAATCAATACAGCTTGCCAGCTGATTCAACAGCAGTTAGGAAAATTTGGCCTTTACCAAAATATGGTGATACATAGACAAAGATTTTACTTTTAATTTTTTGTTTTTACTTTTTAGGAACTAATTTATTTGTTTGTGGATCAACTGTGAAATAATCAGGGTTGAGTCTGAATATTCTTACATATCCATGTTCGCCTTTTCCGTTTTGGCTTGATGATTTTGCAACGAAATTATCCCATCTTGAGTTATCGGTTTCATCTGAATTAATTTGTCCACATCCATTTGTGGTTCCGGCATGGCCAGGAACGTCGGTTCTTGATTTGTTACCAAAAACAACAAGACAACCTGCAGGAAGGTAATCTATGTCACCTGCTGTAATTTCTCTTGCTATATTGTCGCTTATTTGAACATATTTAATTTCTGTGAATCTTTCAGGATGCTTTTCTAGAAATTTTGCCAATTGGAAAGCTTCATTAAATGATTTCATTTCAGCTTCTGTTACACAACCTGAACCAATGAGGGCTTGTTTTGTACCTGTTAAACATGCTCCGCTTGTTCTTAGCGTATTAGCGGCATCAGATGCATTTTGTGCTAATAAGATATCTATAGCGTCTGCATTCGCATAATTTATACCTTTGTCACGCTCAACGTTAAAGCCTGTGTATAGACCTTTTTCGACTCTGTCATTGTACAGGTATAATCCTCCATCAGGTTTGTGATTACCTCGAAGTTGTTTTAGGTAGCGTTTGCAGCGTATTTGTGCACTTGTGTTATATCCTTTTGATGGGTTTCTTTTCATATCTGCTTCAACTTGGTCGTTCAAGATTATTGAAGATTTATAAACATCTTTTAAATAAACTTGTCTTGCATGGGATGTTAAATAGGCTCTTTTGAATTCTTTGTCAGCATTGGTTGCTATTTCTCTTCTTTTTTTAGCACTGCTGATGCCGTTTAGTTTTTTGTTTAAGCTGTTTGCGTGATGAACAAGCAGTTTTAGGTCATTTTCAGTCATAGCTGAAATTTCAGAATTACTTAGGCCGTTTGCAAAACTGATTTCACCTTTTTGCATTTTTAAAATAAGAGTATTGATATATCTCATATCATACCCTTTTTGGATAAGAGAAGTTTTGATATTATTTATTTCTGCTTTGCTGTTTTTAGAAACACCACCAGTGTATAATCCTGTGTTGAAAACGACTTGACCTATACCCCAGCTCAGGTCAGAAGACATTTGTTTTCTTTTTGTTGCTGGTGAAGTAACAACAGTTTTAGCTTTTTTCAAAGCTGCTGCCCTTTGTTGAGGGTTTTCTGTTATGCTGAAAAGATTTTTGTATCTTTTGATGTTGTGTGTATATAACATCAAATCTGGAGTGGCATTTCCTTTTTTTAATGTTCCTGCTCGTCCATTATATAAATACATCATTGCATCTTCGTCAGTGACATTGTTATATACAAAATAACCACCTTTTCTTGAAACGGCTTCTCCATTTTCAAGTTTTTTGTTTGTATATATGTATTTATTTCTTGCTGCTTCTATACCATCTTGAACACTTTTTGATTTAGTTGTTTTGTGTAGTTCATTTAAAACAATAACAGTTGCAGCTGCTGATTGTTCGGGAGTTAGCATGTTGTAATATCCGCGTTTTATCCAAAAAAAAAAAAAAAGTTTTTCAACTCTAGGATTGTCATCCCAATCACCAATTTTTATTTGAGTAAGCCCTTTGGACACAGCTGTCGGTGCTTCTGCTCCGAGTTTATTAGCACCTATCCCGCCTACTGCAACTGTATCTTTTAACATTGTTACAACTGCTAAGCCATCAAAATATTGGTAACTGTCAGCTTTACCAAATTTGGTTTCTTGCATTGCAATTGCACAAGAAAGTTTTGCAAAATCATTGTATGTATCATTATCAATATTTAAATCTTTCATAAGACTTGCCTTTTGCTTTTTTAAAGTGTTTATGAATCTATTAATATTATTTTTTTGTGTTTCATTAGCACCTTCATAAACAGACGGATTTACTTTTATGTCAATAGCTAAAGGGGTTTTTATTTGCTTTTCCCTTATAGCTTTTTTACCGGATGGCTCTTGGATAAGTGTGCTGCTTACTTCTTTCCAGCCATCCTTGTCTAATTTTTTGAGGTCTTGTACGATTTTTCCATTTTGATAATATCTATTAGTTTTTTGTGTTTTATTACCAAAAATTTGTTCAACAGATGTCAAACCCATTTTTTTGCCGATTGGGGAATTTGTTGTGTCAAAAAAGATATGAACTTCACCGGTTGAATCATTTTTTATGAAAACAGGATTTGTTTTATATAGTTGTTTATGAACACGAGCGTAGTTTTTCTGATCATTGTTGAGCTCATTTTCAGATACCACACGACCTTTTTGACCGCTTTGTTTTATAACTTGTAAAATTCTCTCAGCAGAATTTTTGGCGGCTTTTAATTTATCATCAGGATTTGATGGAACCTTTTGAGTTGATCTTGTATGAGTTGCTCTGCCAGAAGCTCCCAAATCAATTGGAACAGTTACTTTTGTTTTGTCTGTTACAGGTTTTTGTTCATTTTGTTCATTGCTTACAGGTGTTTCGTCATTTTTAATTTCAGGCGTTGTTGGGGTAGCTGTTTTGGTTATGCCTAGTTCTTTTAATTTTTCGTCACTTAGCAATTTTATATTAGAACCCGCCATAAGCCATTTTTTATCGTTCATATATGAACCATCAGCTTCTAGTTGTTTGTCTAATGCATCTGCATATTTTTTTGCATTAATGCCTGTATATCCAAGTTTCTCAACAATTTTAGGGATAGTGTCACCTGAGACAACAGAGTAATCAGGTGATGAAACAGAGCTTTTATTTTGAGCTTTTGTTTTTACCGTTCCCTCTGGGATTCTTTTTTTAGTTATGCCTAGTTCTTTTAATTTTTCATCACTCAGCAATTTTATGTTAGAACCAGCCATGAGCCACTTTTTATTGTTCATAAAAGAGCCGTCAGCTTCTAGTTGTTTTTCTAAGGCTTCTTCGTATTTTTTAGCTTCTGCTCCTGTATATCCGAGTTTTTCAACGATTTTAGGAATTGTGTCGCCTGATGCTACATTATAGTCTGGAGAATTTTTTCCGCTTTTTGCTGATGAATTTTTAAATGACAGCAACGAAAGATCGTCAGCCATATTTTGATCTGTGTAATTTTGAAATATGCTTGAATATTTTAATCTCGCATTTTTTATATCATTTTGATCTATGACTCCGTCAGCCCCAGCCATTTCAATTAAAAATGTCTTTAATTTTTCGATTTCTTTTTTATCAAAAACATTATTTGTATTCCCACCAAAGCCAATGCTGTCAAAAAATTTTAATAGCGCATTATCACCTGATTTGTTCTCAAGTTTATCTAAATCTTTTAAGTTTATTTGTGTGCCGTTGTCTAACTTAAGATTCACTTTTCACTCCAGATATTACGCACTTCCCTAAATAAGTATAAATCGGGGGGATGTTATTGCTATCGGCATAATATTTGGAATTCTTTATGTTTTATGAAATTTCTGTTAATAAAATTTAATATTAGCTGCTTTTTTATAATATTTTTCTTAAGTATTTAGGTCGATGCCATTTTGTCGGGCCATATTTTTTAATTGCTTCAATATGTTCAGCTGTGAGGTAACCTTTGTTTTTATCCCAGCCATATTCAGGATAATCTTTTGACAGTGCTGCCATAAACTTATCACGAGTGACTTTTGCAAGAATGCTTGCAGCTGCAATCGCTGCTGATTGAGAATCTCCTTTGACTACACATTTTTGGGGGATTGAAAAGTTTTTGATTAGTTTATTCCCATCGACTAAAACCTTACATTCTGAGCCTATCAAATGCTTTCTTACATCCATACAGGCATGTTTCATGCAATCTAATGATGTGTTTAAAATGTTTTTTTTCTCGATATCTTCAACACTGCCTGATTGTATTGAGCAAACTGCACATTGAATGATAACTTCAAATAGTTCATTTCTTTGTGCTTCTGTGAGTTTTTTTGAATCGTTTAAAGTTGATAATAATTTAAAAAGGTTTTCATCAAAATATTTAAAACAAACAGCAGCCGCAAAAACAGGACCAGCTCCAGGACCTCTACCTGCTTCATCTGTACCAATAATAAAATCCGCACCTTCTAAGGCTTCATTGTCGAATGCAAAAAGTTCTTTAATTATGCTCGGTTTCTGTGCTTTTGTTTTCAAAGTCATCGAGAGTAAATCTTCCTATTCTTCCTGAACGAAAATCCGTTAAGACCATTACTGACGCTCTTATTATATCAGGTTCGGAATTTTTTACAATCCAATTTCTACTTTTTGCTACTTCTTCAATTGATATGTTTTCCTCTAAATTGTAGTAATCTCTGACTTTTTGAGGATATTTCAGTGCAAGAATTTCTAAAAGTTCTTGTGCAACTTCTTCATTCTCATATGCATTTTCACTAACAGAATTGACCATAGCGAGTTTTCCTGCTTTGATTTGGTCTTCTTGTTTTAAAGGAATAATACCTGGTGTGTCTAAAAGGTCTATTTTGGGATTTACTCTAACCCATTGTTGCTGACGAGTAACACCAGCTTTTGCTCCGACTTTTGCTTTGCCTTTTCTTATTAGTTTGTTAATGATGCTTGATTTACCAACGTTTGGCATACCAACAACAACAACCCTTGCTGGTCTAGGCAAAAGTCCCTTGGCAACGAGTTTGTCAATTCTAGGTTTTGCCAATTCAATTACTTTTTTTTCAATCAAAGATATGTCATTATTTTTTGAAGCACAAGAAGCGATGACAGGAAAACCTGTTTTTTCTTCGTAATATTTTATCCAATCTTTCAATTGGCTCTCGTCAGCTAAGTCTGACTTATTCAACACAATTAGTCTTGGCTTTTCACCAAGCAGTTTTTTAATATCAGGATATACTGAACTCTCAGGGATACGTGCATCTAAAACCTCAATCACAACATCAACAAGGTTGATGAGCTCTTTTAGCTTTTTTTCTGCTTTTGCAATATGTCCAGGGTACCAATGAATGTGAGCCATAAATCTTCCTTATATAAATAAAGCGGCAAATGATTGCCGCTTTGGAACCTTAGTTTTAAAGAAATTATCTTTTTTCGATTTTTTCTTTAATTCTTGTAGCTTTACCTGAACGTTCTCTGAGGTAATATAATTTAGCTCTTCTAACGTCACCTCTTCTAACAACTTGAATTTTTTCAAGTCTTGGAGAGTATACAGGGAAAACTCTTTCTACACCAACACCTTGGAAAGTTTTTCTAACAGTGATAGTTTTACCTACACCAGAGCCTCTTTTTTTGATGATGATGCCTTCAAAAGCCTGAGTTCTTTCTTTGTTACCTTCGATAATTCTAACGAAAACTTTAACAGTGTCGCCAGGGTTTAATTCAGGTAAACTGCTGTTTTCAACATGTTTTTTTCCTAATGCTTCAACTATCGGATTCATTTTCTTTATTCCTTATATTTAATCTAATTTTAATGACAATAAATAAATCTTAATAAAAACATATTTTCTTATCAAGTATTTCCGCCAGAATATCTAAACATTTGTTAATCTTTGTGATTTCAAAGCATTAATTTTTTCAATAGATTCGTTAATTTTAGAAATGTCAATATTTCCTTTTTCTGTTTCTAAAGTAAGCTTGTCTATTAATTCAAGAGTTTCTTTGCTTGCATCTCTAAAAATGAACATGTTTATACCTGCGTCAATTCCTAGTTTGCAAGCTTCAAATGAGCTAAATCCTTTTATTCCTCCCATTACCATATCATCTGAAATAACAATTCCATTGAAGTTCAATTTGTTTCTTAAATAATTTTGGATAACATTTTTTGAGACAGATGCAGGCAATGGTTTTTCTTCAAACGCTTTGTAGTGAACGTGAGCAACCATTATTGCCGGCAAAAGTTCTTTATCAATTAGTGCTTTAAATGGTTTTATGTGTGTGTGTTCAAGTTCTTCAAGATTAGAAGCAACAACAGGCATAGCTTTATGTGAATCGACAGATGTGTCACCATGTCCAGGAAAATGTTTGCCGACAGGTGTTATCCCGTTTTCGAGATATGTTTTTGCTGCAATTGAGCCAAACTTAATTACCTTATCAGGGTTTTGTGAATATGAGCGATTTCCAATGATAGGATTATCTTGATTAGTGTTTACATCTAAAACTGGAGCAAAGTTCATATTTAATCCAAAATTCTTTAGCTCAAAAGCTATGTTTTTTGTTTGTTGTTCAACAAATTCAGTCCCTTTTTGCGCAGAATCTTTAGCGCTCAAGTAATGAGAACCGTTGTAGATGTTGAGAGTCCTTTCAACCCTTCCTCCTTCCTGGTCGATGCTCAATATAATAGGGTTTTGTCTATTTTCATGAGATTTAATTTTTTCAACGGCTGATTTGAACTGTTCAGGTGTTTTTATATTTCTTGTGAAAAAAATTACACCGCCAAGCCCGTCATCTACGAGCTTCAAAAACTCATCTGATGGCATATCTTCTTCATAGCCTAAAATAAACATTGAAAGGATTTTTTTTCGCAAATCATTTTTCATAAGTTTTATTTTACATCAAACGGATGAGTGTTCGAAAAAATTTTTGTTATAGTATATAATAAGGGCAGGAGTATATTTTTAAAGCCTGAGGGCGGAGAATTTAAACAAAATGAAAAAAACATTAGCTTTATTGTTGGTAGGATTAATAATTTTTGCGATGGCATCTAAGGATTCTATGGCAGCAAAACGTTCTAAAAAATCAGCAGGTGCA
The DNA here is from genome assembly GCA_944322545.1 of Candidatus Gastranaerophilales bacterium. Classification (GTDB taxonomy): domain Bacteria; phylum Cyanobacteriota; class Vampirovibrionia; order Gastranaerophilales; family Gastranaerophilaceae; genus Limenecus. Next base: position 14,460 of record CALUPF010000007.1, on the reverse strand, counting down.
ATTTCTCAAGAAGAAATGAACACTATGGGTGAAACTATTGATAAACTAACAAGAAAAGTTTATGCAAATTCTTTGTTTTCTCCTCAAGACAATTCAAGCATGATAGAAATTAAAATCAAACTAGATAATCAAATGCTTATTGCTCCTGATGTTTCATTAGCACCTTTGTACTATAAAGCTGCCAATTTGTATAAAGCAAGAGAGTATAAACAAGAAGCGATAGATTGTTATCAAACAATATTAGAAAATTTCCCTGATACAGCATTAGCTCCAAAAGCTAGACAAGCTTTGCAGGCGATGGGCGTTGCTGTTGTTGATCCAAACAATCCTGATGGAGGTTCAACAGGTCAGGCTGCTGATGCACAAGATGGAACACAATCAACTGATGGTGCAGCAGCTGGAGATGCTTCTCAAACGCCTGCTGATTCAACTTCGTCTCAAACTCAGCAATAGTTTGTTCGAGAAAAATTTGCGATAAGGAACGTGAGCAAATTTTTTGAGTGACACATTGAAAAGGTGAGTCTTTGAGTTTTGAAGGCTCGAAGCGAAAAAGACTATACTAGATTAGAATTTGATTCATTATTTATATTCTTTCAAGAAGCTTTTAGGGCTTAGTTTTTGTGTCTGATTTTTTACTCAATAAATATGTTTAATATGTGACAGTATAGATATTATGGAGAAATGAAATGTCACAGGTTGAAAGAACTAAAGAAAATTTAGAACAGTGTAATTGTTTAAAATGTCCGTCTTATACTACGTCTTGTAAAATCAAGGAAATGCCTCATAATCTTATGGATATGTTAAAAGGGATTGAAAACGTAGAAGGATTGGAAAATCTTTTTTGTGCATACACAAAAAGCCGTTGCATAAACGAGGATAAGGGCTGTTTGTGTAATGTGTGCAAAGTTCATGATAAGTATGAACTGGAAGATGGTCATTACTGCATTTCGGAGGGCGGATTTTAACGGACACGCCGCGTGAGCGAAGCGAACCCAGTGTCCTTGTGAGGCAAAACGACGTTTTTGCCGAACGTTAAAATACAAGAAGCGGATTTTAACGGACACGCCGTGAGAACGAAGCGAGCCCAGTTTTTATGGTTTGTTTAATGCGCTTTGAGTGTTTGGGTGGTTAAAATTTGTCTGAATATCTTCTGACATAAAAATTCGGGTCATCTTTCAATGACTCTTTAAGCTCTTCCCAGTCTTTTTGTATTTGGGGAGAGCTTTCCCTTGCTTTGTTATCACAAAAAGCTAGAACCATCGCGCTTTTTTCTCTTATTGTGTATTCTTTAAATGCACAGGTCTTTTTTAGTGTTGATAGCATTTTTTCATCAACAGGCGCATTAATCATTGCTAGCGTTTCTAAACACCAATAAAGGTTAAAAAGTTTTTTAGTATACCAGTTGCTTCTTTTGAGTTTTTCCAGTTCATCAAAAACAAAATCGAATCTGTCATATAGCTTGTTTAAAAAGTAGTTTAGCCCGTCATTATTGTTTTTGAAAATTTCTGGCAGTGCTTCTATGATTATTCGACAGATGTTAGGGTTTACGTCATTGATTGATTTTAAAAATGTATCATAGGCGTAATTGTTTTGAAAAAGCTTTTTATATTTGCCATTTATTATCAATTCATTTAGTTTTTGAGCTGTAGATTCTCTAACGATTCCATGGTGTTCTGTGAGGTGAAAAATTAGCAAATCTGCTTCTTCTTGTGATTCTATGGTTTCGATTTTTAGAATGCAAATTTGTTTTTTTACGTCATCATCGCCTTTTAATATTTCTATTAATTCTTGATGTGAAAAATCATACTCACAAACCTTGATTGCATTTTCTATATCATTTATTATTTTACTGCTTTCTGTCATAGACAGTAATATAACATAACCGGAGCTTAAAAAAATAACAATTCAATTTTAAAATTTTTTATGAGGTCGATTCAAATTAGTTTTTTGAAAAATGAGCAAAAAGCACAACCAAATTTTTTAAATCGAGAAAGGAATAAATTGTGAGAGAAATTATTGATTTGATGAAAGAAATCCTTCTTTTGAAAAAAGAGGACAGTTCAGTTGTAGGATTAATGGCGTTTAAAAGAAAAAAAAGAACTGTTTTAACGAAACCTAAAAAGAAAGTAAAAAAAGAGGTTAAATTATCAGATTTAATGCGTCGTGCGTAAAAAATTTGAACAAAAATTTTTTTTATAGTAAATTAAAATTCATGTTCAATATTGATAAGAGTAAAACGGTTTCTATATTATCTTTTCTTGTAAAGCACTTTTATGCTTTTGAGAGTCTGTTTTATGATTGTAAGAATATAAATTATCCAAAGCAGAAACAGGCAATTTTTGCTTTGTGGCACGCGCATCAGTGTGCATTATACGCTAATGAAGACAGAGGTTCTTTGAATGTAATGATATCAAAATCCAATGATGGTGATATTATTGCTGCGGCTACTGAGCATATGGGTATAAAGACAGTCAGAGGCTCTCATAAAAGATCGGGAGCCGGTGCTACTTTGGCTATGTTGGAAAAACTAGAACAAGGCGAAAGTGCTGCTGTTACTGTAGATGGTCCTCGCGGTCCTAAGGGGAAAGTTAAAGATGGTGTAATTAACATTGCAAAGCTTTCTCAGGTGCCTATTATCCCAATGACTTGGTATTCTCCATCAAAATGGCTTTTGAAATTTGACACTTGGGATGAGTTCAGATTCCCATTGTTAGGTGTAAAAACTATTGCTGTATATGGCGAACCTATTTATGTTCCTGCTGACGCAACTAAAGAAGATATTGAAGAATACAGACAAAAAGTTGAGATTGCCTTGTTTGATTTATATCAATATGCGCAAGAAAATTTTGATGAGCTAAGAAAAAACAACTAATAAAACAAACAATAAAAAAGCCCCGTTTGAAGGGGCTTTTTGTTATTTAACTATTTTGTAGATTTTGAATTCTGATGGTTTTATATCTCCAAAATGCATATCTGTTTCAGGTTTTTCAAATTTGATTTCTTCAAATTCTGCTTTTTCTTCATTGTAAGCATATTCTCCGACAATCACATAATCACAAGGCATTTGAACAGATTTGTTATAGACAGTTGAGCCTTCTTTTATGTAGCTGTTAGTGAATCCTTCTGCGTTTGTTTCACAAACTTTTTCAGTTGGTGCTTGGTAATTTGCAACAACTAAAAGAGCTTCTTTAAGAGGATCTTTTGAAACCATCCAGCTTACAAATCCGTCATTGTCTTGTGTTATGATTTGAGCTTCACCTTCACGTGTCAATTCACATTCTAGTGCAAATTTGTTGATTGCATTGAACTTGTCAAAGAATTTGTAATTCTTTTCTCGAGGCATAGAAATTTCTGCACCGATTACGCCTTCGATTCCTTTTTTAGTGAAGGATTCATCACCATCAATGAACATAACTGGTCTTTGTGCATTTTTACCACCAGGTAAAAATTTGTATTTGAACCATTTAAACAGTGCACCTTTTTCTCCTAGTTGGCCTGGATATTGGTCAATATCTCTAAATTCACCGTCTTGGTTGTTATAGCTTTTTAAAATTGATAACGGACCATCTTGTGAATCTGGATTTTCAGTGTTATAGTCTTCTATTTCGTGGTTGTTGTTCATAATTTCTTCAGGAGTTTTTGAGTATTGTGAAATTATGTCATTGCCCCAGAAAATATCAAAGTGCATGTCTTCGTGATATTCTTTGTAGAATCTTTCCCATAGCATGTATTCAGCTAATGTAGCAAAGTGAGGTATTTTTTCTTTGAGCTCTTTATTTGCTCTACCTAAAACCAATCTTGGTGCACGGTAGCTTATTGGAACGCCGTCTTGTTCTGAGACTTCATCCACGATGTGGTCAATGTGGTCAACTCTAAATCCGTCAAAGTTATAATCACTTTGCAATTGTTTTAGATATTCAACATATAAATCGATTACAGGTTTATTGTATTCTCCTGATTCGAGGTAAACGAAGTAATAAGGTGTTTGACAATCAAGATTAGCAAAATGTGTTACGTCTTCACCTTTGAAGTCGTAATGTTTGAAGGTTGGATAATCTCCAGTGTCAGACATTCTGTCAAAAACAGGCGTTCCTGATGAACACCAAGCACCACCTGGAGCTGGCCATAGTCCTTCAGCAATTAGTTTTTGAATTGTTTCACCTTGTTTTTTGATTTCATCTTCTGTATGTTTTTGATTTGGTTTTAGGTCATTGATTTCATTAATTAATTCAGATGCTCTTTTTTGGATTTTGACTTGTGAATCTTTTTTCATCATCTCATCAGAAAATTCTTTTTTCTTTGGCGTGATGATTTCGTTTATTTCATCATAAATAATTTGGAAATGCTCTGACAGGTCATTTGAGCCTTTTTTCAGCGTCTTTTTATAGATGTCTTTTACTATTTCAATGTCTTCAGGGTCAATTTCTCCGTTAGCTTTCATTTCTTCAGCAGCTTTGTCCGCTGCTGTTTCTATTTTTGAAATAAGTTCATTGACGTCAAACCAGCGTGCAATGCTTGGGTTTGACAACACCATTTTTGAAAATCTGCCAGTTTGAGGAAGCACATCATAAATTACACAGTGACCTGCTAGTTGAGCGAGTTTAACAAAAAGTTGAACTTGTCCTTTGGCGTCTAGTCCTAGTTTTTTTGTTACTTCTTTATCTTCAAGATGAGGGCTTACCTCGCTACTCACAGGAAGATATGCACAGCCAAATTCTCTAGGGTGGAAAGGAATTAAATAAATTGTTGTTCCTAAAACGCCTTTTTCAGGTAAGCCTGATGGTAAAATTAGAACTTGTCTTAGCCAGTCAATTAATTTGCCGGTTTCTTGTGTTTTGTTTCCATCTCCTAATCCTGCTAGGTTGATGAGTTTTATGTTATGTTGTTCTTTTTTTATCCAGTCACCGTTTTTGTAGTTTGCTCTTTGTGCTGGAGAAATTTTGTTGTTTTCGAATTTTAATTTTTCTTCAAAAACACCATTTAATTTGAATTTAATTTCGAGTCCAAAAAGGATTTCAGCGTTTGTTAATTCCTCTAGTGCTTTGATATAAGGGTATGGAAGATAACCGTTTTCTTCAATAAGATTTTTTAGGTATTCTTTTCTTTCTTCACTTATTTCATCATATTTATAAAGGCTTTTGAGCTTTTCGAATGCAGAATTAATATCTTTGTCAAAAGCTTCTTCTTTTTTTGCACCAAGACTTTTTAAGAATGAAAACATTACTTCCCCCTTTTTTAATAAACCCGCAAGCCAATATTAGCATAAATCATTGTATTTTTAAATCAAAACTTTGTATGAAAAAACCTCTTGTTTATGCAACAAGAGGTTTTTGTGTATCTGTTGAAACTTTTTCTTTTATTGTTGTATTTTTTTCAATTTCTGTTTTAACTTTTTCCAGTTTGGCTGTTTCTTCTTTTAGTTCTTTTGAAATATCTTTCATTTCTTTGTGAGTTTTTTTAGAAGAAATTTCATTTAGTTTGTCTGCGAATTTGTATCCGATATTGCTAGAAAGAATTGATCCACCTACGAATAATATTCCTTCAAGAATGCCAAGACCAATTCTTAGATATTTGTTGTTGATGCCAGCTCTGAAGTTAGCCATTGTGTTTGATTTGAAGAATTCTTTCATTAGGTATTCACCACCAAACATAGCTGACATTCCAAAAATTTCTCTTTTTAATGCTTTTTCTTTGTTTTCTGCTGTGAGAACTCTATATCCAGCTGCTCCGATTAAAAGTGGATTTACATGTTTGCTTGCCCATTCAGCACCTTTGCCTGCAATTTCGATAGCTTTATATTTGTTTGCTGCTTTGCCCATAACATTAATTGCAGCTTGAGCACCTTTTCCAAGTGAATTATCAAGTTGAGCTGCTGTTTTTACAGCATTTGTGAATTGTCCTACATCAGCGGCAATTCTGCCTTTGTCTGCTGTATTTACAACTTTGTCTGCGTTTCTCACACCAAAAATTGTTGATCGTACTAATGTATCGTACATAATATACCTTTAGACTTTACACTTCCTTATATATATAAAAACAATTTGATAGTGTGGATTGCATGAGTTTAAAAAAATGTTTACAATTGTAATATGAAAATTTCTTTAAAAGATGTAATGAAAAATTTCATAATTAAACTCATTAATTGTTATCAGAAAATTTCGGCTTTAAAACCTCCTGTATGTAGGTTTTATCCAACTTGCTCAGAATATATGAAACAGGCTGTTCAAAAGTATGGGATAATCAAAGGCGGTTGGCTTGGCATAAAAAGAATCTGCCGTTGTCACCCATTGAATCCTGGTGGATATGACCCTGTTCCTTAGGTTTTATTAAGTGTATAGTCTGCCAAGTTTTTCTGCTATGTAGTTTAAGTCGCAGCTTTGTCCGTCGATGTCAAAAAGAATGTCACCTCCTTGGAGTTGCATTTTGTTCAAGCTGTGAAGTTTAGGAAGTCCCTTTTTAATCTTTGGTGCTTCATTCAAATTTAGACTTGGTAGAAGAGGATCTTTGTTTGCAAAGAAATTACCTGACATTTTGTGTTTCCCTTTATTGACTGTCTTTCCTTTGTTACATGTTCATGTTCGACATTTCTTTTTTAAACTTTAATGTTTTTTGTAAAAATATCAAGAAATGTTAAAGAAATTCTGAAAGTATAACATTAGATACCAAAAAGCCTTCATTTGAAAGCTTATAGCCATTTGGGGTTTTTATAAGATGATTGGAATTTGTATATTTTATTAAAATATTTTTGTATTTTTTTTCAAAATCTATTTGGAATTTTTTGTTGATTTTTTTTACGTCTATTCCTGTACCTTTTCTGAATCCAAGAAATATGGTTTCTTCTAGTTGTTCTTTGGTACTTAGAGTGACTTCCTCTTCTTTGTTTTTAAAGTTTGTCGAATAGGTTTTTAAATCTTTGAAATTTGCGTATCTTTTTCCATCTATATAACCATGTGCAGCTGCCCCAAATCCATAATATTCAGCGTCATTCCAATAGTTTAAATTGTGTTTTGACTCATAAGAATCTAAAGCAAAATTACTGATTTCATAATGATTATAGCCATGTCTTTCAAGCGTTTCAATTGCTGAAATATACATATCAGCTTGATTGTCATCATCTGGCAAATTTTCTGGTAGATGTGAGTAGAAATAACAATTCTCTTCTATTTTCAGTCCATACAGTGAAATATGCTGCACTTTATGGTTGATTGCAGTTTTTAAATCTGATATGAAATATTCAAGTGTTTGGTTGGGTAGCCCATATATAAAATCAGTGCTTATATTTTTAAAACCTGCTTTTTGGGCTAAAACTATAATTTCTTCAGCTTTTTGTGCGCTGTGAATTCGACCTATGTTTTTTAAGATTTTGTCATTAAAACTTTGCACCCCAATAGAAAGTCTATTGAGCCCAATTTCTTTTAAGTCTTTTAAATAGTCAAAATCGACTGTTTCAGGGTTGATTTCAATTGTGGCTTCATAGTTGTTTTCAAAATTAAAACATTTGAAAATCTTTTTAATCTCTTCAATGTTTAATAAAGAAGGCGTTCCTCCGCCTAAATACAGAGTTTTTAAAGGTTCATTTTTATAAAAATGTTGGATTTCTTTTATTAAACTATTAACATATTGTTTTTTTTGTTCGTAGTTTTCTGTTGCATACGAAACAAAAGAGCAATATTTACATTTGCTTTTACAAAAAGGAATATGTATATATGCGCTTTGAGCCATTATATTATTCTCTGATGAATGAATGTCTTTTTGCCATCTGCATATGGAGCAACGACGTGTCCTTTGCCAAAAAGTTTGTATTTATAAATTGTCAAACCTTCTAATCCGACAGGACCTCTTGCATGTGTTTTTGATGTTGATATTCCAACCTCTGCACCGAGTCCGTATCTGAAACCATCAGCAAATCTAGTAGATGCGTTAGCAAAAACGCCTGCTGAGTCAACAAGATTCATAAACACTTCAATGCTTCTTTTGTCTTCTGAAATGATGCAGTCTGTATGTCCTGAGCCATATACATTTATATGTGCAACTGCATCAAAAAGATCTTTTACTGTTTTTATTGAAATAGTCAAATCGCCATATTCAGTTGCCCAATCTTCAGTTGTTGCAAGTTCAAGATGAGGAACGAACTGTTTGCATTTTTCATCCCCTTTTACTTTTACACCAGCTTTTTCAAATTCAATCACGAGTTGGGGAAGATAATTTTCGACAAGACTTTCATGAATAAGAATTGTTTCAACAGCATTGCATGCACTTGGGTATTGTGTTTTTGCATCAATACAAATATCAGTTGCTTTTTTTACATCCGCATCTTCATCTATGTATATATGACAAATCCCGTCAGCGTGACCCATTACAGGAATTTTTGTGTTGTTTTTTACATATGTCACAAGGGAATTTCCGCCTCTTGGGATTATCAAATCTATGTATTTATCCATTTTTAGCATTTCTGCGACATCGTCTCTTGTGAACAAAAGGTTAATCACATTATCAGGGAACTGAGGTATCTCAGATAGTGCTTCTTTTATTAAATTAGCAAGGATTGTATTTGTGTTTTGTGCTTCTTTTCCACCTTTTAAGATAACTGCGTTAGCACTTTTTACAGCTAATGAGCAGATTTGAGGGATGACATCAGGGCGTGCTTCGAAAATTACTCCGATTACACCTATAGGACAGCTGACTCTATATAAATCAAGGCCAGAGTCCATTCCCATTGCCCAAAGTTTTTTGTTTACAGGGTCTTCTAGTCTTTTTACATCTTTGATTCCCTGTATCATATCTCTCATTTTGTTTTCATCGAGTTTTAAACGATTGTATGTACTTTTTGTTATTTCGTTATTTTCAAGAAGCTTTTTTGCTTCTTCTAGGTCTTTTGCATTTTCTTGTAATATTTGCAGTTTATTTTGTTCTATTTTATTTGCAATCGCTTCTAGCGCATTGTTTTTTGTTAATGTATCTAGTGATGCCAATGTGTAAGAGGCAAGTTTGGCATTTTGTGCCATAGTTTCAAGATTAGTGGCCATATTTACCTCACAATTAAGTTCTTTTATGCGAAGTATCTCACAATTTTAGGCAATTTTCAACAGTTGAAAGTCTATTTTTGCTATGATAGGATTATGAAAAAACAGGTGTTAAACAGTGATTTTTGAGAAGAAAAATTTAGCTCACAAGGTAGTGTATAGAATATGTGGAATGCAGTTTGTTTTTTTGAAAAGATATGCACTGCTTTTTAGATACGCTAAAATCTTGAAAAATTTAAAATATCATCTGATGAAAGCCTTTTATCCGAATTTTGATGTTAAAAAATACAAGTATTTTATCCCTTTTGGAATGTGTTGTGATTTTTCAACAAGGTTTTTACATTATTTCAAGTTCAGTGATTCAACTTTTTGGAACTGGGTTTGGGCTGATGTTCCTGAAATACAAATGGAATTTTGGGAGCATCCTGAAATACTTTTTTCTGAGGGGCAATTCTTTTCTGATTACGCTAATGGAATGTGGGTTTGTAAAAAAACAGGCATGAGATTCCACAGTAAGAATTCATATAACTTTTTTCTTAAAAACGATGGATCTTTAGATGAGAAACTGCTCGAAGAGGATTTTGAAGAGTTGTCTTCAAGAACAAAATATCTTTATGAAAAAACAAAAAGATATCTTGAACTTAAAGACAAAAAATTATTTACATACACATTACGTTGTAGTGATTACAAAAATATGACTTTTCATGTTAACAGGATAAAAAGTCTTTATGATTTTATTGCGCAAAGAACAGAAAATTTTGACTTTTTGCTTGTTGTCGCAAAACAAAATTATGAATTTGTAAAAACTGAAATCGAAAAAACTCATCCACAAATATTCGTAAGGCAAGTAAGATCTTATTATAGAGGAATTCAAGACTTGTCACTTGATAGATTAGGTTGGGTAAAAATCTTTAAAGAATTTCAGCCTGTAAAAATAATTAAAAGTAAATACAAAAAAACGAAGTACAACCAACTTGAAGTCAACAAGTTGAATGTATAGAAAAATTATAACAATGCTATGTTGTCGCGAGTGATGATTGCATCATAGTTTTTGTAGCCTAAAATCTCTAAGATGTCATCAGAATGTTTTCCTAGAATTTTTTTGCAATCAGAACAGTTATAATTGATCATTCCTCTAGCGAATTCATTGCCTTCAGTATCAAGAATGCTTACAATGTCACCTTTTTGACAATCACCTTCAATTTTCAAAACGCCAATAGGCAAAAGGCTTGTGAATTTTTGAGTTAAGGCTTTTTTAGCCCCATCATTAACTGTTATTTGCGCTTGAATATTTGTCGCATATGCTATCCAACGTTTTTTGTTTGTTAGGTTTTCTGTCGGTAAAAATATCGTGCCAAGGTGTTCTGTTTCTTTTTCGTCGAAAAGTCTTTGGATAATGTGAGGGATTTTTCCGTTAGCAATAACGGCTGCACCACCTGAACGAGTGACAACCTTCATTGCTTCGAGTTTAGTTTTCATTCCTCCTCGGCCACCTGCATCGGGGCTTAGCGCATTTTTTGTGTAGTTGTCAAATTCTTCTGTAACTTGATCAACAACATCTATTTTTTTTGCTTGAGGATTAAGTTTTGGGTTGTCATCAAAAAGACCGTCAATGTCTGACAAAACAACTAATAAGTCAGCATCGAGTTCGCTCGCAACCAAAGCTGATAATTTGTCATTGTCTGAAAAGCTAACCTGGAAAGCTTCTTTATATGCATCCAGTTCAGCTGTTGAAACAGTGTCATTTTGGTTGATTACAGGTATTGTACCAAGCTCAATCAATGTGTTCATTGCATCGTGTAGACTCAAATATTTTTTTCTGTGGCTGAAATCATCTTCTGTCAAAAGGATTTGTGAGGTAATAATTCCGTATTTATCAAATCCGTCTTCATAGATTGACATAAGTCTTGATTGACCTACAGCTGCGCAAGCTTGTTTTATAGACATACTCTCACTAGAATCAACGCCTAGTCTTTTAGAGCCTAAGCCCACTGCTCCGGATGTCACAATTATTGGCTCTTTGCCTTGCTTTTTCAATTGAGCAATATCTTCAATGAAGGTGTAAATTCTAGATAATGAAATCTCTTTAAAATCGTTTCTTAAAACGTTGGTTCCAAACTTAAAAACGATTCTTTTTGATTCTATTATTTTTTTTCTAATTTCAGCGTAATCCATAAGAAAATTATACTTAAAAAATGAAATATTTAAAATAAACGTAGTATTAAAAAAAATTTTTTTGAAGTAAGATATTTAGTGAACTTAAGGTGGGATAGAATAGAGATGAAAGAACTTAAAGATAAAGACGAACAGTATAATCAATATCTGTATAGGCATAAACATTCGAAAGCAAAAGGTGGATTTGGAAAACTCATTATGAGTTTGTTATTGACAATGGTTGTGATTGCAGCTGCAGCTTTTGCTTATATTGGAACAGTAGGTGCGGACAGCAAATATTCAAAAATGATTAAAAGTTTTTTGAAGGATTTAAGTCCTAGAGAACAAAAAGGCTTTAATCTTCCTGTTTTGCAACAAAAACAAAATATTTTAATTGTAGGTGTGGACTCTAATGGTGAAGGTGCTGACAAATTCAAAGGAACTCGTTCTGATACAATGATCCTTGTGAATTTAGACCCACGCAGTCATTCTATCAATGCAATTTCAATTCCTCGTGATAGCAAAGTGTATCTTGCAGGTGATTATGGCGTTCAAAAAATAAACGCTGCTCACGCTTTAGGTGGTATTGATTTAACTTTGAAAACTGTTGAAGATACATTGGGAATCAAAGTTGATAAGTATGTTTTAGTAAACAATGAAGGGGTTAAAAAACTCGTTGATGCTTTAGGCGGCGTTCCTGTTTATATCGAAAAAGATATGTATTATAACGATAACGCAGGAAAATTGCACATCAACCTTTCTAAAGGTCTTCATGTTCTAAATGGTGAACAAGTTGAAGGCTATTTAAGATTCAGAAAAGACGGACTAGGTGATATAGGCAGAACTTCAAGACAACAATGGTTTGTAAAAGCTGTGTTAGAAAAAGTTCAATCTCCTTCAGCTATTCCAAAAATCCCTGAAGTTTTGAATATCGCTTCTACTTATGTAAGAACTAACCTTTCGTTGTATGAAATGTCTCATATTGCAGCTGCTTTGAGAAATATTGATATGAACGATGTTGAGTTTGCTACATTGCCAGGTGCTCCATCTAAAAAAGGTTATATAAGCTATTGGATTTTGGATCCTGAAAAAACTCAAGAAGTTATAGATAGAATGGTATATCGTGATAAACCAGCTCCATCTGATAAAAAACTTGTAGCTGGCATTATGTATGCTTTTGACAAGGAAGACGAAGCTATGAGAATCAAAGACCAGCTTACAGCTTCAGGATATGAGGTTAATTGTATCGGTCGTGCTCATTTGCCTCATTCTCAAATTATAGGCCACAATGCAGCAGTAACAAGCGATTTTGTTAGTTGGTTGAAAAAGAATGTTCCAGAAGTAAAAGGTTCACAATTTGTATATGACCCAGTTCGTATGTATTGTGTTCACAGCGACTTCACAATTATAGTTTCAGGATCATAATATGGAAGATGTTTTAAAAATAGCAATCCCTAATAAGGGAAGAATGTCAGAAAAAATTTACAGCCTTTTAACTAGCGCTGGTTTGAATTTCCCTGCAAAAGATGAAAGAACTTTGCAGGTTTCAACAAAGGACAAAAAACATAAAATTATTTTTGTAAGAACAGCTGATATTCCTCGCTTTTTAGAAGCTGGTGTTGCTGATATTGGTTTTACAGGCTTTGATATTGTAACTGAACTAAAAGCAGATGTTGATAAAATTATGGATTTAGATTTCGGCAACTGTGAAATGGTTGTTGCTGTGAAAGAAGAAGATCCTTATGAATCAGCAAAGGACTTGCCTGAAAACATAAATGTTGCAACCTCTTTTCCTAATATTGCAAAAGAATTTCTTGAAAAAGAAGGTAAAAAACCTAAAATTATTGAGGTGACTGGTGCAACTGAAATCACACCAAGATTAGGTCTTTCGGACGTGGTTGTTGACATTACTTCATCTGGTTCAACTTTGAAATCAAACAAGTTGAAAATAATAGATAAAATTTTGGAATCTTCTGCAATTGTTGTGGCAAGAAAAGGACTTTCAAATGAGCTTCAAAAAAAAGTTGATACATTGATTGTTGCTTTAAAATCAGTATTGGAAGCGAGAGAAAAGAAATATCTAATGGCGAATGTGCCTAAAGATAAACTAGATGAAATAAAAAGCTTCTTGCCCGGATTTACTGCGCCTACTGTTATGACTATGATGGGTGATGAAAAAAATGTTGTTATCCACGTTGTGGTTGATGCAGATAAAGTTTTTGACAGTGTTGAACATTTGAAATCTCTTGGCGGTCAGGGTATTTTGATAATGACTGTTGATCAAATGGTTCGTTAGGTTTTGGGGAGTTGAAAAATGAATTATCCGAATCTTGAAAGATTGATTGAAATTCTTGAAATCTTAAGAGGTGAAAATGGTTGTGCGTGGGATAAAGAACAGACTCATTACTCTTTGAAAAAAAATATGATAGAAGAAGCTTATGAAGCTGTTGATGCAATAGAAGATGGTGATTGTGAACATCTAAAAGAAGAGTTAGGCGACGTTTTGTTGCAGGTTGTTTTGCACTCTCAAATAGCAAAAGAAGAAAAAGAATTTACAATTGAAGATGTTGCTAAAGGTATATCAGATAAATTGGTCCACAGACATCCCCACGTATTTGGTGATACAAAAGTCACGTCAACCCAAGATATTTTAGACAACTGGGAAAAGCTTAAAAAAGAAGAAAAAAAACACAGAAAATCTGTTATGGATGGGGTGTCACGCTCTCAAGCTGCATTGATGAGTGCTCAAAAAATTAGCAAAAAAGCGGTTTCTGTCGGCTTTGAATGGCCAAGCGAACAGTCATTGTGGGAATGTTTTGATTCTGAAGTGCAAGAATTTAAGGATGCTATAAAAAAAGGTGATAAACAAAACGCGGAAGAAGAACTAGGGGATATGTTGTTTGCTACTGTGAATCTTGCTCGTTGGAACAAAATTGATGCTGAACAAGCTTTGTTAAAAGCTAATCGCAAATTCATGGCTCGCTTTAGAAAAATGGAAGAGCTGGCTCAAAAGCCACTTGGGGATTATTCATTCGAAGAATATGATGAGCTATGGAAAAAAGCCAAGTCAGAATTAAAAAATGAGAAAATATAATAAAATTTGGCGATTGAATTTATCTTGCTAAAAAATTGCCTTAGCTTTGCTTTTAATAAGAGTTAAAATGGCTCACTTAGTTTATATGCTAAAAATTCGCAAAAAAAAAGCTCTAATCTTAATTAGAGCAATACTTTTAATAGGAAGGGAAGGTTAGGAAGTTAGGTAGGTTAGTGTTTAGTGTGAAAG
>CALUPF010000006.1 GCA_944322545.1 Candidatus Gastranaerophilales bacterium | reverse complement strand
ATTCAGACGTATATGTTTCAGAAATTTTAAAATTTGTCAGGGAATAATACTAAGTTATCTTAGCTTGTTTTAAGTACATAAACGTTTGATAATAATTTTCTGATTACTAAGATAGAGGTTTATTTTCCAATTTCAACGGAAGTTATGAACACTCAAATTCTAAAAGATTTCTCATATTGTAATATTCTTGAGTTGACTGTTTCATCAGTAAAAAATTTCATTTGTGAAACAAGTAATTAGTAAAATTAAAATCTCAAAATAATCTTTTTATCATTTTTTTTATCTATGAAAATTTAAAATTACCACCCCTTATCAAAAACATAAAAATCTACTAGGTTACCTACTTTTTATGATATTCTATATCTATGATTGAACTTCTGATTCTATACAGCTTAAAAGACAGAGAACGCACATTATATTCATTACGTTCGAATATAATTGAAAAATTCGGATATTTTACAAAACCAAGTGTTGGAACAATTCATCCTGCCCTCAAAAGACTTTTGGAAAACAAAGTTATAACTATTAGAAATGACTTCTCACAAGGCGGGAAAAAATCCACATATTACGGATTATCATTGCACTGGCAAAAAAAATTCAATGATCTATTTTTTACTCCATTAAGTGAAAACCCAACTATATTTTTCACAGAACTACAATCTAGAATAGCTGTTATGTCACTTTTAGACTCCGAGCTTAAATCGACATTTTTAAAAGATGCATTAATAAAACTTGAATCATATTCTCTTGATTTAAAAAATGCACTCGAAGATGAATATATCACCTATGACAAATATCAAGAAGAACTTTTGAAAAAAAACATCAATGATATAGAAAACTTCAAGCAACTTATAGAAAAATTATCAGATTAAGGATAACATCATGCCTGCAATAATTTCAGAAATCCAAAAAGACTCAATAGCACAAGAGCTTGAACTCCAAAAAGGAGACAAAATTCTTTCTATAAATTCTGAAATTCCAAAAGATTTTATTGATTATCAATATATGATGAGTGCAGAAGAAGTAGAAATAGAAGTTGAAAAAACAAACGGTGATGTCGAAATCTATGAAATCGAAAAAGATTATGATGAAGATTTAGGCATAATATTTGAATCAGCTGTATTTGATAGAATCAAGCCTTGCACAAACAAATGCATCTTTTGCTTCGTAGACCAACAACCTGAAGGACTAAGAAAATCACTATACATCAAAGATGATGATTACAGACTTTCTTATCTTCAAGGTACATATATTACACTCACAAATTTGACTGAAAAAGATAAAAAAAGAATAGAAACAATGCATCTTGGTCCATTGTATGTTTCAGTACATACAACAAACCCCGAATTGCGTGCAAAAATGTTAAACAACCCTAAAGCAGCAAACATCATAGAAGATTTAAAATGGCTAAAAAAAGCTGATATTCCGATACACACACAAATAGTTCTATGTCCTGAATATAACGACAAAGATGAGCTTGAAAGAACATTAAACGATTTTTCAAAATTCAAATCAATTATTCAATCTATTGCAATAGTTCCAGTCGGACTAACTAAATTCCATAAAAACAATCTAAAACCACTTACAAAAGAAAATGCGCTTCATGTAATCAAACAGGTGGAAAACTTTAATAAAAAAATGAAAAAACAAATTGCAATGGCTAGTGATGAATTTTTTATTAAAGCAGACTATGAAATACCACCAAGAAAATACTATGGGAACTTCTCTCAAATTGAAGATGGAGTAGGCGCACTAAGACTGCTTTTAGATGACTTTGAAAAAACAAAAAAGAAATTACCTAAAAAAATACAAAACAAAAAAGAAATCTGCTTTGCTGTGACAGACAGTTCAAAAAAAGTTATGGAAAAAATTATTGACGAGCTAAATAAAATTGAAAATCTTAACTGTCAAATGATTGTATTAAAAAATAACTTTTTTGGTCCAAATGTTACTGTTGCAGGTCTAATCACCGGCAACGACCTGATAAACCAATTGAAAAACAAAGATATAAAAGAGCTAGTAATTCCATCTATAATGTTAAGACCATATACACAAGACTTTCTTGATGGAATAACAATATCAGATGTACAAAAAGAACTAAATGCAAAAATCAATGTAATCAATGATATTTACTCAACAATAGAATTTTTAGAAATCATAAAAAATTAACTTTTATTACAATTTTCTCAAAAAAGATAAGTAAACTAACAAAAATTTTCCGTTCTCGTGTTTAAAGCAAAAATAAAATGTGGTAGAGAGAATGGAAGACTATATTATGATTCAAAAAATTGGTTTAAATTTTAGTACAAAAAACACAAAAAACTCTGTAAACAAACAATCGGATCTATTAATAAAAGAACAAACTGATAAGACAGAACAAACACAAACACCAATGCTTTCATCAGAATTACTTCATAGTTATTTTGTAAGTTTCAAAGGCAAAAACAATGATTTTGATGATACAGAAATTGGAGAAAAGAAAGCATCATCACCACGTTCTACACAAAATAAAATGTCTATAATTGAGAACAACACATCATATTATGGTGAAAAACTTTTAAAAGATTCTGTAAATTTAGCTAAAAAATATGGACACGATGAAGTTACACAATTGCACGTTTTAAAAGTAGGTCTTGAAAATATCAAAAATTACATGGACAAACTTGATTCAGGTGAAATCTCTTATGATGATGAATCTTCATTCTCCACACATACTTCATTAGAAAATGATCTAGGCAGATCAGTAATAAAAGATAAAAATAAAAGAGATAAAATAAGACCAATTATAGAAAATGAAATAAAATTTCTTGATAAAAAACTAGAAGAATTACCATCTAAAAAACAAACCCAAACTGTTTCTTCGAAAAAAATCAGTCTTTCAAAAGACTTCTTAAATGATTTATATAGCCTATATAAACAAGATAACGAGGAAGAATCAGGGGGAGATGGACTAGTTCATGACATGACTATATTTGACGCTGCACTTTTCCCTAATAATGACCAAGTAAAAAAAGAAATCACTATTCCATTTCGTACAGCATTAAAAGATGAAATACAAATAGATAGAAGACCTCTTGATAAAAGAATTCACTTATCTTTTTACGATGACAAAGCAGCAAACATATGGAAAAACCTAGCAATAGGAACCAATATGGCAGTTTTACATGATTCAGATACATCACCTAGTTATCTTGTAAATAGCTTTTTAGCCGTTTTTGAAAACAGCAAAAACGGATTTGGCAAACTAACAAAAGAAAACACTGAAATTGTGAATTTCAATGATAATGGTGAGCTAGATGACAACTACTTGAACAAAAAAATCCGTCAATTCGGTAAAAACAAAGACAAAAACTACGTAATGATTATGTCCATAATGGACAAAGATCTAAATAGTCTTGCCATAGATGAAACAAACGTTGAAATATTTAGAAATGCACCTAAAAACGTAAAATTCGTTATGGTTGCCGACAAAGACAAATATTACAAAGATAGTACTGACAGTGCTTTACATGGATTCTTCACCGATTTCGGCGAAATTTCAATGCCGTTGATGAATATGAATCAAGCACAAAAAATGTTTAAAGAACAACCTAAATTAACACAAAGACTAAAAAAACAATTCTCAAAACCAGCAATTGAAAAATGTGTAGAAGCAGCAAATCAATTGCAAGGAAACTATCCTGAGAAAGCACAAAAGGTAATGGATTTGGTTTCAGCTTATTATGTAGACAAAGACAAAATCTCCTTAGCAGATGTTCAAAGCTACATCAAAGAGGCAAAAGAAATTTTCAAGCCGATAGAAAATGACAGCTCTATCAAAATGGTTTTTGACACAGGTATAAAACTAAAAGACATGGTAGGTGCTCCATCAACTAAAAAAGAAGCAAAATCTATAGCTGATAGAATTAAAGATAAATCAATAGGAACAAAAGGTTTTATAATCTATTCACAAGATGGTTCTGTCGGTGCAGGAAGAAAATATACAGCACAAGCAATAGCAGGTGAAACAAAATCACCTTACATAGAAATAAATGCCGTAGATTTTGGTACAAAAGATGTGGATTTATTCGGTGGCGGAAATTTAAGCCCTGAAGCATCAATGAAAAAACTATTCAGTATGGTAAAATCACAAGCAGAAGCCAATTCTTCTAAATCGGCTGTTTTATTTATTGAAAACTTTGAATATTTCTCATATGGCGAAATGGTTTCAGAATACCACGAAAAAGCAATGTCTCAATTGATAAGAGAAATGAATAAAGCCCAAGAACAAGGTTTAAACATTGTTGTTATGGGATCAATGAGCAACCCTCAATATATTGGTGAAGCTACATCAAAATCATTCAAATTTATTGACCAAATTGAAATAGAATCACCAGGTTACAATCAGCAAGCAAGATCTGAAATTATAGACTATTACATTAAGAAAAAGAATATAAAACTAGCAGGTGATGATAAACAAAAAATCGAAACTAAAAATCACATCAACCTACTTATGGAACGTGCTTCATACATAGAAATACTAACACTTTTGGACAAAGCTAAAAATGTTGCAAGAGAAAGAAAACACAAAACTATTGAAAAAGGTGATTTTACTGAAGCATTTTTACAGCTAACAACAGGCAGACCATCAAGCAATCAAGACCCACAATATAGAAAAGATATAGTAACATCTCATGAATGTGGACATGCTCTTAATGCTTTAATAATGGAAGAACTCGCAATAAAACAAAACAAACCAGCTCATAGAGGAACATCATTGAACTTTATAACGCTAGATCCTAGAGGTTCCTTTGGTGGTGCTGTATTCACAAGTGATATGGACAACCCTGAAATGTCATTTGAACACGTATTCTCAGATATCGTATGTGACTTTGGTGGAACTTCCTGTGAACATAAATTTTTCAATCAGGACGGAAGCTGGGGCATAACTTGTGACATGCAAATGGCAACTAACGCTGCTTCTATGGCAACTGCACTTATGGGTCAAGGTAAACACTTCGGTAAAAAATCAATGCAAGGCATGTGGGTAATGTCAGAAGAAGATAAAGCCAACATGAACAAGGATATCGAAGTAATGCTTAAAAATGCACAAGTAGTTTCTGATGCTATTACAGATGTTTATCAAGACTTTAACAGAGAATTTGTTAAAAAATATTCAACTAAAGTTGGCACAGGTGAATGTATTATCCAAAGAGAAGAATTTATAAACATGTTTAATGAATGGAAAGCAAAACAATCACCTGAAAAACAAAAAGAATTTGATCTATTAGAAGAAGCTATTTTAAAAGTAATAGATGCAACAAAAAAAGGCGTAATTTGTTACAAAGAATAGCGTGAAAATTGCTTGTAAAATGTTTTTTTTCGTTGGATAATTTTCTCAAAGAGACATTAAATGTTTAGGCAAAAACCAAATAGAAAAGAGGAAAAATTATGCCAACAACTATTGAAGACGTAAAAGCAAGACAAATTCTTGACTCAAGAGGAAACCCAACTGTTGAAGTTGATGTAACTTTATCATGTGGCGTTGTAGGACGTGCTGCAGTTCCATCAGGTGCTTCAACTGGTATTTTTGAAGCTCTTGAAATGAGAGATGGTGACAAATCTATCTATTGCGGAAAAAGCGTTTTAAAAGCAGTAGAAAATGTTAACACAATCATTGCTCCAGAACTTATTGGCGAAAATGCTGCTGATCAACAAGCTATCGATAAATTGATGCTTGAATTAGATGGCACAGAAAACAAATCTAAATTAGGTGCAAACGCTATTTTGGGTGTATCTTTAGCTTGTGCTAAAGCATCTGCAATGGCTTTCGAAATGCCTTTATACAGATACTTAGGTGGTATCAACGCTACTACATTACCAGTTCCTATGATGAACGTATTAAACGGTGGTGCTCACGCTGATAACAACGTTGACTTCCAAGAATTCATGATTACACCTGTTGGTGCTTCTTCTTTTGCTGAGGCTATCAGAATGGGTGCTGAAGTATTCCACAACCTTAAATCAGTTCTTAAAGCTAAAGGTATGGTTACTTCTGTAGGTGACGAAGGTGGTTTCGCTCCTAACCTTTCTTCTAACGAAGAAGCTTTGAAAGTTATCATCGAAGCTATTGAAAAAGCTGGTTATACAACTGAACAAGTTAAAATCTGCTTAGACGTTGCTTCTTCTGAATTCTATGAAGATGGTAAATACAACTTGGCTGGTGAAGGTAAAGTTCTTTCTAGAGAAGAAATGGTTGACTTCCTTGCTAACTGGGTTGAAAAATATCCTATCATCTCTATCGAAGACGGTATGGCAGAAGAAGATTGGGAAGGCTGGAAAATGCTTACTGACAGAATCGGTTCTCACTGTCAATTAGTTGGTGACGATTTGTTCGTTACAAACACAAAAAGATTGAAAAAAGGTATCGAAACAGGTACTGCTAACTCAATCCTTATCAAAGTTAACCAAATCGGTACTTTGACAGAAACTTTAGACGCTATGAATACAGCTGCTAAAGCAGGTTACACAGCAATTGCTTCTCACAGATCTGGCGAAACTGAAGATACATTCATCGCTGACTTAGCTGTTGCTACTAACTGTGGTCAAATCAAAACAGGTTCTGCTTCAAGAACAGACAGAATCTGCAAATACAACCAATTGATCAGAATCGAAGAAGAACTCGGTTCAGCAGCTAAATACATGGGCTTAAAAGCTTTCAACGGTCAATCTTGTAACAAATCAACTTGCGGATGCGGCTGCAACTAAGTTTATAGCTTAAAACAAAAACGGATTTTGGATTAATTTTCAAAATCCGTTTTTTTATGAAAAGTCAATTGAAAATACCATTTTTATTAATAAACTTCATGATAGAATATTATAGTTGAGTTGGTTAGACTAAAATATTAAGGACCCTTCCCCATGGGTGATGAAGATAAGCAGTTTGAGGCTTCCCACCAAAAACTCGAAAAAGCAAGAAAAGAAGGACAAGTTGTTAAGTCAAAAGACTTTTCAACCGCTTTGGCAATGATTGTCATGTTTTTTGCTATTGCAAAACTAGCTCCATTCATTTTTGATCAAATATCTAGATTATTCGTTTTGTGTTATGAACAAATTCCTAACCAACATCTTGAGAATATAGGATTACCATATCTTTTATTTATAACACTTGTACCAACTGTTTTGATTATTGCACCAATACTTGCAATCGCAATGTTTATAGCAATAATTGGTGACTTTATACAGGTAGGGCCACTATTCACAACAACTCCTCTAGCGCCCAAATTAGATAAGTTAAATCCTACAAAATATTTCAAAAATTTGATGTCCATAAAAACTCTTTTTGAATTAGTAAAAAATATCATTAAAGTATTAATTTTAGGATATGTAGGTTGGTCAGTTTATAGTGCACACTTTGAGGTTATATTAGGTTTAGCAGCGACTGACAACAATTTTGCTATTATGCAAGAATTTGGCGCTTTGATTATGGACTTCGTCGTTAAAGCAAGTATTGCATTTTTAATTATCGCTGCAGCAGATTATGGAATGACAAGATGGAAATTCCTACAAGACCAAAAAATGTCATTTAAGGAAGTAAAAGACGAGTACAAAAATACAGAAGGTGATCCTAACGTCAAGGCAGCCTTACGTCAACGC
>CALUPF010000005.1 GCA_944322545.1 Candidatus Gastranaerophilales bacterium | reverse complement strand
TGCAGCAGATTATGGAATGACAAGATGGAAATTCCTACAAGACCAAAAAATGTCATTTAAGGAAGTAAAAGACGAGTACAAAAATACAGAAGGTGATCCTAACGTCAAGGCAGCCTTACGTCAACGCCGTCAGCAAATGATGCAACAGGGTATGATGGATGCAGTACCTGATGCAGATTTTGTTGTAACTAACCCAACTCATATCGCCTGTGCACTAAAATATGATCAAGAAGAAATGGAATCTCCAAAGCTTGTTGCAAAAGGCACAGAGCTTTTTGCTAAAAAAATCATTGATATAGCAAGAGAACACAACGTTCCTGTAATAGAGAATCCACCAGTAGCAAGAGCCTTATTTAGACTCGTAGATGTTAACAGAGAAATCCCTCCAGATTTATACAAAGCAGTCGCAGAAATCTTACTATTTGTATATAATTTGCGAAAAACACAAAAACCTAGTAATATAAATACTAGGAAGATGGATAAAAAATAACAATGGTAAATCACACACCACAAAATAATAAAATTAAAGAATATATTTCAATCGTTGAAAAAGTAGCAAAGATTGAACATAGACGTATCCCCTCTCATATGGTAGATTATGAGGAGTTAGTTTCTATTGGTATCATTGCTGTTCAATCAATGATAAAAAATAAAACTGAAGAACAGCTTGAAAAATATAACAGCTCATACATTGGTACAGCTGTAAGATGGGCTATTAGAAACGAATTAAGAAACAGATATAAATGGTATTCGTTAAAACACACAAAAACTGAAGAAGATGAATCCGAAGGCTCTGATGACAGCTTAGATGTTTCTCCAGGAAAAGTTAGAGAAGCAATTTATGAAACCATTTTATCTATCGACTCAATTGCAGCAGCTTCATCTGACAATGATTCACCATTTGATTTCATCAAGGATCCACATGCACTTCCTGATGAAAAAGCAGAAATTTCAGAATTAGGTAAAGCAATACGTGAAGCTATTGCAACTTTGCCACAAAAAGACAGACTTGTTGTTGAATATAGATTTTACAGAAATATGCAAGTTAAAGAAATTGCAGAACAAGTAGGACTTTCTTCATCTCGTATAACGAGAATTGTTCAAGCTGCATTAAATCATGTCAGAGAATATCTCATTCAACATGAACATTATGGATATTAAGGTGTAGTGTTGTGCACTATGCAGTGATTTGTTTAGCTTTTTTATCATTAGTTTCTCTTATTTCATTGATTACAATTTCAGTGAAGTATTTAAAGTTAAAAAAAATCTTTCATAACCATAAAAAAGCTTTAAGAGGAATAATAAAAACCATCAACTCTGTCAGATATGGAAATCTTTTTGAAAGAGTAAATAAAGAAACTTTTTCAATTTTACCCAATTTTTCTGAAAGTATAAATCGATTGATTGAAACAATTGTCGACAGAGAAGAAATGATAGAAGAGTATCAAAAAGATTTAAATAAAAAAATTGAAGCACTAAAAGAAATTGAACAACTCAAAGAGGATTTTGTCGCAACATTAACACATGATCTAAAAGTTCCTATATTAGCTGAAAAAAACATGCTAAATTTTCTTTTAGACAATCGCTTTGGAGAACTTAATGAAAAGCAAAAAGAAGCCCTTAATCACTTAAAAAACTCAAACAAAGAGTTAGTTGAACTGGTTGAAATTATTCTTGAAACATATAAATTAAATGAAACTCAAATTGATCTTCACAAAGAATCGCTAGACATAAAAAAATTACTAGCAAATACTATCACAGAAATGCAGCCAATTGCTGATACTGATTCAATAAAACTAAACTTTAATCCAGAATATAGCGGAAATGCTTTAGTTGATGAATTTTACATCAAAAGAGTATTAAAAAACCTTATACTTAACGCAATTTCATTTAGTGATAACAATACTAAAGTTGATATTAATCTTACAGATGATTCCTCACATATTTATATAAAAATCACAAATTATGGAAAATTCATAAAAAAAGAAGAAATAGATCACGTTTTTGATAAATACTATACAACTACAAAAAAATTCAGAAAAGTAGGCACAGGTCTAGGACTTTATCTTTCAAATAAGATTATAAAAGCCCATAATGGAAAAATTATACTCGAATCACAAGAAAAAAAAGAAAATGATGCGTTCACAAAACTAATAATTAGTCTTGAGAAGTAGTGTTTGATTCATCATTCAACCACGAATATGTGTCAAAATAATAATTGTCAAAATCTTTTTTATCAAAGTAAACTGGCATTTGTTTAGGAATTTCATCCTTACTATTTGCATAAGTCATTCCTAAAAGTCTTATATGTTCATGAGTTTCTGGATGATAAGTGTCAGCAATTACATAAAAATTCCCATTTAAAAACTTAACATCTTTTATATCAACGATTAATTTTAAGCCATTTTCTTGAAGTTTTTCAATTCTTATTTTAGAAAACAGCATATAAAAAACTAAACTTAGCAATGAACTAACAGCAACTAAAAAAACAACAATAAAAGTATTAAATTCTGGTTTATCATTAACAAATGGTCCAAGAAAATCAGTCAAATCATCAAACAATATTGACAATAATAAAGCAGCACAAAAACTTATAAAAATATAATAATTCTCAACTGTTTTTAATAAAACAGATTGCCAATTTATTAAACAATCAGAATAATTTACTTTTTTTTCTATAGCAATAGCCAATGGCATTATCATATAAATCAAAAACCAAATAGAAATAGTTTCAAAGCCCAACAAAGCATTGCCAACTCTGAAAGCATTTCCTATAACAAAAAATGCTAAACCAAAGGTCAAAACTATACATAACAAATTCTTATCAGACATCTGCACCTCGATATACTACCATTATAACACAGTACAAAAGACTTCAAAGATACACTTATCATTATACAGTTTTTAATTGTTTAGATTTATATTCAACAAGACATTTTGCTAATTGATCAGGACAGCTTGTTGATTTATCTCCACATTTGATACCTTGAAGTTTTGAGATAACATCATTAATTTTCATCCCTTTAATCAAAGATTTTATGCCTTTAAGGTTACCATTACAACCACCCAAAAATTCAGCATCTTCTATCACTTCGCCATTAATTTTAACTTGCATAATACCACAGCATACACCTGATGTTTGATATTGAATAATTTCACTCATTTTATTAACCTAATCTTTCTATAATTTTTTTAATACTATCTTTTTCTTCTTGAGGAACATCAAAATTTATATATTCTTCAAAATACTCTTTTGCATCATCTTTATCACCTCTAGCCATAAATAGCATCCCCAAACGTTTATATGCTAAGGGGAATTTATCATTTACAGCAACAGCTTTCAAATGGTTAGAAATAGCTTTATCTATTTCATCATTAGCTTCATATGCCAAAGCTGCTTGATAAAAAATAAGTTCGTTATCTTCGATATATTTAAGAACCTCTTCAAAATTAGCAATTGCACCAGCCCAATCACCTGTTTCAAAATAAACCATTCCTAAATCCCAATTAGCGTCATAATTTTTAGGAGCTAATTCTAAAACTGAATCTAGCGCATCTATTGCATCGTCATATCTTTTATCTTCAATATAAATCCTTGCTAAATAATGTCTTAAAGCCACATTATCAGGCATAATTGCAACTGCACCTTGCAACAAATCAATAGCATCCCATAATCTGTTTTGTTTGTAATACACATCTGCTAGATTTATATATGTTTCTGCTAATTTTTCATCTAAAAACAGTGCTTTTTTGAAATATTCCTCTGCTTGAGAAATTTGACCTTCATGTGATAAACAAAGACCTACATTATTCAACAAATGAGGATTTTTAGGATCCTGCTCGAGCATTTTTTGAAAAAATTCCAAAGCTTTGTCATAATCTCTTTTTTTAAAATATCCCATTGCTTCATCAAGCGTATTATCTTTCATAAAACCCTCATTTCCGGTAATCATATATTAGCCTAATTACTTATCATTTTTCATTATATCTAAAACATGATTCACTGATAAATCAATGTCTTTTATAAAATCCTTTGTTTTTCTATCATATTTATAAATAGAGTAACTGTTTCCATTTGTAGTAATTTTAATCGCATTGTCTATATCAGTTCTATAAACTTTCAAATTATTGTCAGACAATGTTTTAAGTGTTTGTTTTTTAGGATGACCAAAATTATTAAAACCTGTTGAAATTATACCAACTTTGACATTTAAAGATTGAAGCATATCACCACTAACGACATTAGTACCCCCATGATGACCAACTTTTAATACCTCAATATTTTCATTCTGCAAGTCATCTTTGATATTATCAAAGCTTTTAATACCACCATCAGCCATAAACAACATATCAAAATCTTTGTATGAAAGCATTGTGATAATTGAATTATCATTATCATCTGAAGCTTTTTTAATGTCAGGTGTATAAGTTATTAGCTTCAAATTATTCTGTTCAAATACTATTTCATTGTTTATTGCCTCAGAATAATTTATTTTATTTTCTTTAAGATAAGCAACTATATCTTTTGTTGTGTCAGAATTATCTTTATACTTATTTAAAATAACTTTTTTAACGTTAACTGTTCTCATCACATCAATAGCACCACCTGAGTGATCCTTATCAAAATGGGTGATAAGCATAATATCTAAATCTTTTATGCCATTATCTTTGAGATATTTATTAACTATTGCATCTGTTTGTGAAAATGTTGGAGTTACAGAACCACGCGCTGTATCAATTAAAATATATTTTTTATCAGGAGTTTTAATTAAAAAGCTATCAGCATTACCAACATCAAAAGACAAAATTTCGAGGTCTTTGTTATCAATTTTTATAAAACTAAGAATAAAAATAAACAACATTATAAAAATAACAAACAATAATTTCTTGTTTTTAAAATAATTTCTAATTGCAACCCCAAACAATAAAAGCACTCCATAATACAAAAACAACTTTAAATACTCTGGATGAGGAGTTGCAATAAGAGAATTAGGCAGACTAGAAAAATAATTTGAAATATTAACAAGCCCGCTAACAAAAGGATTCAATACAAAATCAAAAACCATACAAGCTCTATCAGCAACACAATCGATAGGGATCATTGCAATTATAGAGCCCAAAAACCCTAAAAAGCTTATCACAATAATAAACGGAGTAATTGCGAGATTAGCTAAAACAGAATAAACAGCAAAAGTATTAAAATAAAACATCTGTATAGGTGCCGCCCAAAATTGAGCAACGATTGGAATTAATATTGCACTAGCAATAAATTCTAAAAATTTATTTTTAATGTTCAACAAAAGTGGCGGACAATACAACATTAAAGCAAAAGTCACAACAAATGATAATTGAAAACCAACATCATTAATCATCGCAGGATTATACAAGAGCATTAAAAATGCCACAAAAAATATAAGAGCAATACCATCAGTATTTCTATCAATCAATTTGCCTAACAAGACAAACTCAATCATAAAAGAAGCTCTTAAAACAGAAGGCCCCATACCAGTCATTAAAGTATAAAAAGCAACAAGCATAGCTCCAATTAATATTGAAAATCTATAATTGAATTTCAAACGCATTGCAATAAAAAACCAAATACCAAAAATAATCGATACATTCATCCCTGATGCAGCTAATATATGTAAAAGTCCTGAATTTATAAAAGAATTCTTTATACTGTCAGGAGGATTTATCGC
The DNA here is from genome assembly GCA_944322545.1 of Candidatus Gastranaerophilales bacterium. GTDB lineage: Bacteria > Cyanobacteriota > Vampirovibrionia > Gastranaerophilales > Gastranaerophilaceae > Limenecus. The sequence goes on along the minus strand of CALUPF010000005.1, from coordinate 6,959 downwards.
ATCATCACCAAATACAATACCACCCAAAACCTCTAAATTTGGGCTTTTCATATATTTTTTATGGATACATATAATCTCAGAACGTTTATCATTTAGCGCTTGAAGAAATTTACCGCCAAAACTTTTAGGAGGAGATAAAACCTTCCAACTACCTCCTTTTGCAGAGAAAGTTGAAAATGTACTATGATTTTTCAAATAATTTGCATAATCAAACTGAGATGGATTTTTTGCTGTAATTGGTTTTCTTAACTTTCCAGTTACTGAAATCCTATCACCTATTTTTATTTTGCTTAAATTCTCATTTTTATCGTAAATAGTAACAATAGTTCTAGCTTTTAGGTTTTCAAAAGTTTTACCTTCTGTATTATACGAATCAACATTCATATAAAATTTTGTTCTATCTTCTATGTTTGTTGTCGGAATCGTATCAACCACGCCAGATATTGTTCCATTTGTAAAAACAAAAGAAGATAAATCATCGAAATCCTTTATTTTAAAATGACAATTTAAAAGAGCCATAACAAACAAAATATATAAAAATATCGCTAATTTAGAACCAACATAACTTTTGTATAAAGCAAAAAATAAAAATAGCATCACAATTAATGCAAAAATAAAAATATGTTCAGTAAAAAAAGCAACAACACCTAAAATATAAAATGTTGAAGCCCAAATAGTTAATTTCGTACCTGTTATTTCACTCAACTTTCGCTCACTTTTACAAAATTAATAAAATTAATTATATAAAAAAAGTCCCTTAATATTAAGGGACTTTTCTTATTTTAGTTATAAAGATTTATTATTCATTTTCTTTTTTTTGTGTTGCTACATCAACAGCATCATGCAAAGTATCAATGATTTCTTGTCTGTTTTCAACTTCATCTTTCAAACCATCAATAATATCTCTTTGATGCGCAATATGCTCATCTTTTACATCATTGGCTTCTTCTAAATTACCAATAGCCTTATTTTGATGTTCTATTAATTTGCGTTGAACATGAATGATTTCAGATTTTGTTTTATTAGCCTTAACAGCTTTAACAAATCCTGTAACAACACCTGCTAAAAGAACTGCAGCACCAGCAAATAAACCAGTTTTTACAGGGTTCTTTTTAGCAAACTGAAAAGTATCTTTTGCCAAATTTTTTGTATACTTAATGCCAGCCGTCAAAGAAGGTTTAACTTTCGAATAAGCATTTTTAGCACCAGTTTTAACAGCTTCATAACCATTATTTAAAGTCTTTTTCACATCAACATTAGGAATTTTCATACTGACCTCACATTTCCTTACGCCATGATAAAGTATAAAACATAAAAAAAATTGCCATCTCAAATTATTTAACAGAGGAAAAATTTACAAAATTCAACAATTGTAAAGTTATGTAAATAATATATACTTATTATATACCATTATATCAATTAATTGCTATTACTGGTTTTTATATATATAAGAGGTAAATTGAAGAAAGAGAGAACTAAAATGCCAGGTGGATATAGCATAAACGGAACAAATGGAGTCCAAGCTGAATGGCTAAAAAAATACAGCTTTAACACAAATTTAAATTTCACACCAACAAACTATAATTTTAATCTTAATAACAATAGTAACTGGGGTGTTACAGACGGTTTTCAAAAAAATAATAATAATGGAAACAATGCTGCAAATACCGCTGCAAAAGTTGTAAAAAACACAGCAAATGCAGCACAAACTGTAGCTAACATAGCTGATAAAAACTCATCCTCTGAAACTGCTGAAGAACTTAAAGCTGGTTCTGAAGCACTATCTAGTGAAGACAAAGATGTTGTTACATCAGCTAGAGATGGAGTTGCTGGACTTGAATCAAACCCAGATTCATCAGCACAAGTTCAAAGTGCATCAGCACAAGTAGATAGTGCAAAAGAAAAAGTAACCACAGCTACAGAAGCACATACTGAAGCAACAACACAACAAAAAGAAGCTAAAACTGCTGAAAAAGCAGCACAAACTGAAAAAGATAAAGCTTCAGAAGAAGTCACTCAACAAAAACAAGTTGTTACTCAAAACAAAGCAAGATTACAAAAAGCAGAAGCAGCAGTAGTAGCTGCTGAAGCGAAAGTTAGTGCAGCTGAAGCATCTGTCGCTAGTGCAACATCAGCCCTAGCAGCAGCTCAAGCAGCAATCCCATTTTCAGCTGCAGCAGTAGCAGCAGCAGAAGCAGCTTTATCAGCAGCAAAAGCAAAACTAGCTGAAGCACAAGCAGAATTAACTCAAGCTCAAGCAGAAAAACAAGCTGCGACAACAGCTCTTCAAGAATCAGAACAAAAACTTGCTAAAGATGAAGAAACTTTGGCTAAAGCAGAACAAAAACTCACTCAAGCAAAAGAAAAAACTGAACAAGCAACTGAAGCTTTAAATCAAGCTAAGGAAAAATTAGCAGCTGCTAAAAGCGAATTAACAGAAAAACAAGCAGCTTATGAATCAATAAAACAACAAACTCAACAACAAGCATCTGAACTAAAAACTAAATTAGATGAAAGATTAGAAGAATTAGAAAAAGGCAAAGAGGCTACATCTAAATCTGACAAATGGAAAAGCATAGCAAATTTAGGTCAACAAGGACTTAATGGTGTTTCTAATTTGTTCTCACAATCAAATAAAAACCAAGCAGCTACTGAAGAATCTTCTAGTTCAAAAAGACCGATGACAGCTGAAGAAAAAGCCAGATTATATGCATTCACTGATGACTTAGAAAATTTAATAAATCGTCGTGGATTTGGCCAAATTACACCAACAGGACAAATGGCATCAGATTTTACAACTAGCTCTAATACAAACGCATCTAACCCATTCATAAAGAAAGAGATTGTATAAATAAATAAAATAAAAAGACCGGATAATTAAACCGGTCTTTTTATTTATTATAAAATTATTGCTTGATTATTATTTCAAAATATCTTGGAACATTTTTCTGATTTCTTGTTTATTGTTATTGTCTTGAGTTCTTGCTGCTTGAACTGCTGTGTCATTGTTTCTAACAATTGCATCAAGAGCATCAAGAATATTTGAATAATCAGCTTTTACAAATGAAACTGCTTCGAAAGGATTTTTTGCTGATGTATTTACTGTAGTTTGATTTGCTGTTTTATCTTCAGTTGTTTCATTTTGATCAAAAACTACATCAACTGCACCTGATTCGTTAGCTACGTTTCCTTCATTGTATGAACCATTTAATGAAGAAATTGATGCTTTAGTTGTTGCGATATTTGTATTAACTTTTTCAATTTTTACATCGATTTTTTGAATTTCACTATTTACTGATTTGATTTCTGTATTAATTGTTGAGATTTGATCATTTACAGATGATAATTCTTGTTTTTTTGTTTGATTAGCAGCTTTAAGTTCATTAATAGAAGAATTGCCACTTTCAACTTGAGCTTGCAATTTATTTGCATTAGTTTGTTTAGATGAAATTTTATTCATTATAGTAGAAGCTGATGTAATCAATGATTTGATTTGAGCGCTCAATGAATTGATTTCAGAAAAAGCAGAAGAAGAATCAAAAGTAACTGCACTACCTGCTTTTTGTGCAACATATTGAGCTACTTCGCTTTCATCTAATTCACCTGATGCAACTTTTGCATAAGCTTCTTCAGTAGCTTGTTGAATTTTTGCTCTTTGTTCTTTTACATTGTTATTAGAATCTTCAAGTAATTTAGCAATTTTTTCAGAAACTTGTTCTGTTAATTCTTGAGCTTCTTTATTTTTTGCATCGTATTGTTTTTGTAAGTCTTCGATTTCTGCTTGTTCAGCTTGCAATTCTTCGTTATAAGTAGAAACTTGACTTGCATATTGTTCAATAATTTGATTGTTATTTTCAATTTCAGCTTGAAGTTTTTCTTTTTGAGCAACTAAAACTTTCTTTTGAGCTTCTAATTCTTTTTTTTCTGCTTCTTTTTGAGCTTTTTCTGCTTCTAAAGAAGCTAATTCAGCTTCATATTCAGCCAATTGAGCTTCTAACATATCTTTTTCTTCTGGAGCTGATTCAGAAACAACAGTAACTACTGGTTGAGCAAAAAGATTTTCACCATTAACTGTTAAATTTCCTGGTTGAGAAATAGGTTGTTCTTGAGGAAAATCTACTACAAAGTTGTTAACTGAAATATTCATACATACACCTTTTTTAATACACACATATATATAAAAACATTTCGTTATATACAATTTCAATATTTATTATATCTGTTACAATTGTTTACAATTCATAAAAAAACTAATTAAAAGGGGCTTTAACAGCCCCTTTTAAAATTTATTTACTCAATTCTTCTGATAAAAGTTTATTAATTATTTGAGGATTTGCTCTACCTTTTGTTTCTTTCATAATCTGTCCAACGAAAAAGCCCATAAGATTTGTTTTACCATTTTTATAAGCTTGAACTTGAGCAGGATTATTGCTTACAACTTTTTCAACAAGTGCTTTGATTGCACCTTCATCAGATATTACGCTTAAGCCTTCTTTTTCAACAATTGCTTTTGGATCAGCGCCGTTTTCTAACATCTGAGGTAGGATTTTCTTAGCAATATTATTAGAAATAGTGCCTTTTGTAATAAGCTCAACTAAGTCAGCCAAAGCCTTTGGTGTTAATTTTGTCTGATTAATATTTATATTATTTTCTTTTAAATACGCTGTAATATCACCGACTAAAAGGTTATTTGCTGTTCTATAATCAGCACCTAATTTAAGCACTTCATCATAGAAAAGAGCTGTTTCCATTTGCTCTACCATTACATTAGCATCATAAGCACTTAAGCCTAAACCTTCATATCTTTTACGTTTAGCTTCTGGCAATTCAGGCATTTTCGCTCTAATTTCTTCTACCCATTCTCTTGAAATTTCAACTGGCATAAGGTCTGGCTCAGGGAAATAACGATAATCATTAGCATCTTCTTTACTTCTCATCGTTTTAGTAACTTTTTGATTATCATCCCAAAGTCTTGTTTCTTGATCGACTTCGCCACCTTCTTCTACAATATCAATTTGTCTATCTATTTCATATTCAATAGCACGTTGTAAAGCGGAGAAACTGTTAATGTTTTTAATTTCTGCACGAGTACCAAATTTGTCAGAGCCTTTTGGCATAACAGAAATATTAGCATCACATCTCATAGAACCTTCTTCGAGGTTACCATCACATACGCCAATGTATCTCACAATATTTCTTAATTCTTCCATATATGCTCTTGCTTCTTCACTAGAGCGCATATCCGGCTCTGAAACAATTTCTAAAAGAGGTGTACCAGCACGGTTCAAATCAACCAATGAGTATAACGAACCCGCTAGTCCGTCAGCACCTGCGTGAACTAATTTACCAGCATCTTCTTCTAAGTGAGCACGAGTAATACCAATTCTTTTGCCATTTATATCAATATGACCATTCACACAAATTGGCTGGTCATATTGAGAAATTTGATAACCTTTTGGTAAATCTGGATAGAAATATTGTTTTCTATCAAATTTGCATCTTTCAGGGATTTCACAATTCAAAGCCAACCCTAAAAGAATACCCATATTAACACATTCTTTATTCAATACAGGCAAAACCCCAGGCATACCTAGCGTAATTGTACTTGTATGAGAATTTGGTTCAGCCCCAAATTCTGTGCTATCTGGAGCAAAAATCTTTGATTTAGTCTTTAATTGTGCGTGCACTTCAAGACCAATAACAACTTCATATTTATCTCTAACGTCTTGTGATACCATATTACATCCTCTATTTCTTATTTATGCCTAAATTGTAGCACAAAGGATTATTAATTTATGCTAAAATTTTCACATGCAAATTACAGGCGGTTACCTAAAATCAAGAAAAATAGAATCACCCAAAGGTGACAATGTCAGACCAACACTTTCTCAAGTCAGAGAAAGCTTATTCAGCATACTTTTAGGGCTAATCGAATTCAAAAATGCAACTTTTCTTGATGCCTTTGCAGGGTCAGGAATTATGGGATTTGAAGCAATATCAAGAGGTTTTTCAAATGCCGTTTTTATTGAAAAAGATAAAAAAACCTATTATCTTCTTAAAAACAATTCAAAAAAATTAAACATAGAACCTGAATTTTATTTTGGCGATACCTCAAAAGTCTTAAAAAAAATAAACAATAGTTTTGATGTAATATACATTGACCCTCCATATCAAAGTGGACTGTATGACAACATTTTAGAGATTATACATAGCCAAAATTTGTTAAAACAAGATGGAATTATTGTGCTTGAGCATCCTAAAAATTTAGAAATAGAAATAAAAAATTATAAAGTAATAAAACAAAAAACATATTCTGGTAAAACTCTGACATTTTTATGCTTATAAAAATAGTATGTTTGAGATAATATTTTACTAAAAGGGAAATGAAACTATGAAAGATATGCTAGACAAAATTCTTCAAATTGAAGAAAAATATACAGAATTAGGAACAATACTCTCGGATCCTGCCGTTATCGCTGATTATGAAAAATTCAGAGACCTTTCCAAACAAAGAAAGGCGATGGAGGAAACTGTTGAGGTATACCACGCTTGGAAAGACAATGAAGACGCAATAGAAGATGCAAAAGAGTTGTTAAAATCAGAATCTGACCCAGAAATGAAACAATTTTTGCACACTGAAATTGAACAAAACGAAGCAAAAAACTTAGAACTAGAAGAAAGAATGAAAGTTTTATTGCTACCTCGTGACCCTATGGATGACAAAGACATTATGCTCGAAATCAGAGGTGGTGCTGGTGGAGACGAAGCAAATATTTTTGCTGGCGACCTAATGAGAATGTATCTTCGTTATGCAGATAAACAAGGTTGGCAATCACCAATCCTAAGTACCACTGACTGTGAAGCTGGCGGCGTTTCCGTAGTTATTATTTCAATAAAATGCGATAGCATATCCTCTAAATTGAAGTATGAATCTGGTGTACACAGAGTACAACGTGTTC
>CALUPF010000004.1 GCA_944322545.1 Candidatus Gastranaerophilales bacterium | reverse complement strand
TTGATGAAATTTTATTCATATATAAAGGATGTGTTTTATATCTTAAAAGTCACATATACGATACATGATTTTGAAACACATCCTTAAAAATGGTTGCGGGAGCTGGATTTGAACCAACGACCTTCGGGTTATGAGCCCGACGAGCTACCAGACTGCTCCATCCCGCGATATTTAATTTACAACATGATTATCGAACAAAAAAAAATAAAATGCAACCCCTTTTTTTTAAAGCTTATGAAAAATCGGTTCCATTTTATCAAAGGTGCAGTATTTTGTGTACCCGAATTTTTTTAATGTTTGATATGCTTCTTCTAGCCCGCAATTTACATGTGACGGACAATGAGAGTCTGTGCCTATAGTGATTATCTCTCCTCCAAGATCTTTATACATTTGCAAAATATGACTTGATGGCATTGTATCTTCAAGTCGATATCTATAACTTGATGTGTTTAATTCTATTCCTTTGTTTTGTGAGATAACTCTTTTTAGGATTTTTTCTATAATATGAGCAACTTTTTCAAACGGATAATCGCCTTTAGGATCGTAACGTCTAATAACATCAAGATGCCCAAGTACGCTGTAGTGATCAAAGTGATTAGTTAAATATAGAATTTCTTCATAATATTGTCTGTTGTATTCATCTTGGGTTTTGTTATTTTGAAATGATTGATTAAAAAGCCATTTATCGTCTATCAAATGGCAAGACATTAATATGAAATCAAAATCAAGTTGAGAAAATATTTTGTTAAATGTATCAATAGTTCCCTTTTGCATCCCAAATTCCATACCTATTTTTATTTTTATCTGATTGTTATATTTTTTTTGAAAGTATTTAATCTCGTCACTGTATTGTGATAATGGAAAACAATTTGGGTAATAAGTCATACAATCTAAATGATCTGTAATGCATATCTCATCTAAGTTGTATGAAATTGCTGTTTTTATTAATTCTTCTAGTTCAAAAGAAGAATCGTCGCTGTAATTTGTATGCATATGGTAATTTGCTAACATTTTTATCCTCTAATTGCTCCCCAAGCTTTTATTGTTCCTCTTTGGTATTTTATTAGGTAATACCCACCTTTTTTTATATATTCAATACTTGCTTCCATAAAAATATCCGGTTCATCAGGAGGCATTCCTACTTTAGCTCTTTTTTCGTTTGTTTCTTTTCTTGCTTTTTCTTGTTTTTTTAGTGATTTTTTATATTCAGGGTCATTTAATCTTTTTTCTTCATTAACATCCTCATCTACTTGAAAAACAGGAATAATCGCACGTGGATTTTTTGATTGCATGAGAATAAAAAAATCTTTTTCATCAGAAAGAGCTAGCTCATAGTGCCCAGGGGGAATAACTTCTCCGTTGCCATCAAAAATAGGTTCTGCTAAACTCAATGTCGGGTAGTCAGAATCTTTTAAAGAATACCGATAAATTGCTTGTGTTCCAAAGTAATATCCGGAAGTTTCTTGGGGAGATATTATGTCAGGTCTTAAAGATGGGTGATTGAATACACCGTTTACATATACGCCTTCTAACATTTTATACCTGCTAATAAATCTTTTACAATTTTTTTTATTTCTGTAAAATTTTTATCCAAAGCATTCTCTCCACCAACAAAAATCAAAGAAACAAACAATTCTGCTTTTTCAAGATTATTTTCTTTGAGCAGTTGTCTGTAACTTTCTCTCATAAGTCTTTTTAATCGATTTCTTTTGACCGCTCTTTTGTGAGTTTTTTTGCTGACTACAAATCCTACTTTGGTAGGGATATCAGGGATGTTTTTCTTTTTGCCTGCAAACAAAGTTACTCCACCCTTATGGGAGGAGTTTTTAACTTTATATGTTGCAGTAAATGCAGATTTTTTCTTTAATCTGAATTGTCTAGGGAGCATTAACTCTCCTTATTCGACTAAGCACGTTTTTTTGCAGTAATAGCCAATTTATGACGGCCACGAGCACGACGTCTGTTCAATACTTCTCTACCGCCAGGAGTAGCCATTCTAGCTCTAAAACCGCTTACGCGTTGTCTTTTAATTTTTGTTCCTTCTAGTGTACGTCTCATTTTTAAATTTCCTTTTTAATTATATTTGTCGTATAATTTTTATGTTAAATGAAAAATAATTATTAGTCAACACAAAGAGAGGGACAGGTTAAATAATATGAACAAAAATTGTAAAGTTGGTTTTATCGGTTGTGGGAAAATGGCTAGTGCAATTATAAAGGGAGTAATCTCTTCTGGCTTTTTAGCAAAAGATAGATTAAAAGGTGCTGAGATAAATCCTGAGGTTGCGCAAGCAGCTCAAGAACGTTTGGGGATTGATGTTATAACTGATAACAGGGCTCTTGTAATGGATAGCGACGTTATATTTATTGCAACAAAGCCAAATTATGTTGTAGATATTTTAGAAGAAATTAAATCTGAATTAACTCAAGATAAACTACTTGTATCAATTGCTGCAGGTGTATCTACTAAAAAAATTGAGAGTGTAGTTGGTCAAAATAGAGTTGTAAGAGTAATGCCTAATACTCCAGCACTTGTTTTAGAAGGTATGAGTGGAGTTTGCAAAGGGTCGTTTGCAACTGATGATGATGCTGAATTTGTTATAGAGTTATTGTCAAATATAGGAAAATGCATTGAAGTTTCAGAAGCCCAAATAGATATCGTAACAGCTATATCTGGTTCAGGACCGGCATTTTTCTACAAAGTTATAGAAGATATGGCAAGAGCAGGTGAAAAATTAGGTCTAGATTATGAAAAATCTCTAGAGCTTGCAACTCAAACAGCTATAGGATCTGCTAAAATGGTTGAAAATAGAGGAAATACACCGGTTCAAACATTAATAGATAATGTTGCGACTAAAGGAGGATGTACTTTTGTTGGAATTACGGTTATGAATGAAGAACATTCTGATAAATTATTTTATGATGTGATTGAAAAAACAACCATAAAAGCTAGTGAATTAGGGAAATAATTTGAAATTTTTGTTTACAAATAGGCAAAAAACTTATACTTTTTATTTTATAAGAATTAAAAGGTGTAAGTTTTTTTATGGTAGTGAAAATAAGTACATTCGTAAATAAATTAATTCGAACAGAAGATAAAAAACGTATGTTAGTGTGGCGACAAATTAATAATTGTCCATCAATAGTCAATGCGGCTTATGATGGATATACGGGGGTTAAACTAAAGAATTTTCCAACTGTAAAACATAATCATACATCTTTTTATCCGGATATAACAAATGATTTTGATGCGTTGAAAAAAGATTTGTTACATGAGGTCATCGGATTAAAGAGAAAAGTGTTTGGGCGTTTAAAGGTTTTGAAAAAATTTTTAGACAATTTTGCTACAGGTGAAAAATGGGATACTAAATTTATACCTGAATTTCCTGGTAGGGATAAAAACGGAAAAGTTCAATATGCATTATATAAAAACCAAATAGTTCCAGGAAACTACCTTTCTAATAATATCTATGGATTTATGTGTGCTGCAATAGGTCTTCCTGAAAGTTTCGCAAAATTCTTAGGTAGAATATATTCTTTTGGTGCTTTGGAACCTTTAATTTCAGGGAAATTCCCTAATAAAAATTTAAGAAAATTCAGGGA
>CALUPF010000003.1 GCA_944322545.1 Candidatus Gastranaerophilales bacterium | reverse complement strand
TCGATAAAGCACAAATCACCAATTTTTAGCCCCGGCAATTTTACCTCAACAGTCAAACCCAAAAGCTTCGATACAGATCCTTTGTATTGATACATTGGAGTTGAGTCTATGATTTCATAGGCTCTTTTTTTCATGTATTCAATTGATCTTTCAGTTGATTGTTCTAACATACCTACTGTTGTCCATAATCAGGTGCATACATCTCACCAATTGTATCCACAGCTTCTACTCTTATATCAGTAATCAATTCACTATATGAAATAACAACGATAGTCGGAATATGTCTTTCAAGCAATTGATATAAAGGCAATCTGATTCTTGGTGAACAAAGAATTACAGGCTGACGACCAACTGTTTGGTGAGCTCTCATAAGAGTTGATGCAGTTGTTTCAATAAGCTCTTGCACCTGCATTGGATTTAACAAGAACATTGTACCAAGCTCTGTTCTTTGACAGCTGTCATCAAGAGTTTTTTCCCATTCGCTAGAAAGAGTTAAAGCATATAAAACTTTATCTTCAGTTGTATTTGAAAGACAAATTTGTCTACCTAAAGCAGCCCTAATACGTTCAGATAAGATATCAGGCTCTTTTGAAAATCTTGCATAATCGCATAATCTTTCAAATATGAAAATAATATCTTTAATTGACACTTTTTCTCTGATTAAGTTAACAAAAATCTTTCTTAAATCACTTGTTGAAATGATAGTAGGAATAAGGTCATTAACAAGTGTAGGGTCTTGAGATTTAACAAGTTCCATAAGTTTAAGAACATCTGTTTTTGTCATAATCTCGTCAACATATTTTCTTACACACTCTTGAAGGTGAGTAACTATTACATCAACAGAATCAAAAGCTGTCAAATGATCGTTCTCATCAATTTGAGCAGGATCAACCCAATAAGCTTGAGCTTGATATGTTGGATCTAAATTAACAATACAATCAGCAGGTGTTTGTTTACCAGTTGCATCCCATTGATCAGCAAGAATCATCAACTTACCAGGATAAACAAAACCTGTTGCCACCTTGTTACCTCTAATCAGAATCATATATTCATTTGCATCTAATGCAGATGAATCCATAATTCTGATATTCGGAATAATATAGCCTAATTCATCAGTTACACGTTGACGCAAAGCTGCAATTTTAGCCAATAGCTGACCTTCTTGATCAGGGTCAGCAATCGGAAGCAAACCTGAACCAACTTGAAGACTCAAAACATCGACACCTAAACGTTCATACATTTTATTTGGATTAACCAAATCCTGCATATTCTGTTTAACACTTTCAAGTTGTCCCAATTGCGCTTGAACATCCTGATTAACAAGAACAGAAAATGCAGCAATAATAATGGCAATAGAAAATAGTAAGAATGGGAAAAATGGCAATCCAGTCCAATGGCTTGTAAATGCAATTAATAAAAGAAACGCAACAGCACAAAACAAACTCATTGGCTTGCTTAAAATTTGACCAGCCACATCAGCTGCCAAACTTGGGCTAGCTGCTGAAGCACGAGTCATTACGATACCAGCAGATACTGCCATTAACAAGGAAGGTACTTGTGAAGAAAGACCATCACCGATTGTTAATACAGTATATTTAGTAACAGCATCCCCAACAGGAAGCCCTTGTTGCAAAACACCGATACATAAACCACCCACAATGTTAATTATAACAATGATGATACCTGCCATAGTATCACCTTTTACGAACTTCATCGCACCATCCATAGAACCGAACAACGCAGATTCTCTTTGTAAATCCTCACGTCTTTTAACAGCTTCATCAGGAGATATCAAACCAGCGTTAAAGTCAGCGTCAATTGTCATCTGCTTACCAGGCATAGCATCTAATGCAAACCTAGCTGATACCTCAGCTATACGTTCCACACCTTTTGTGATTACCATGAACTGAACAATAGTAATGATGATAAAAATTACACCACCTACGACCATATTACCACCGGTAACGAATGTACCAAATGCGTGAATAGTAGCCCCTGCTTCACCTTTTGCAAGAATAAGTCTTGTTGAAGCAATACCTAAAACCAGTCGATACATCGTGCCAATAAGGATAATTGAAGGAAATGCAGCCAATTCAAGAGGTTTTTGGATATACAAGGATATCATAAGCAAAACAATACCCAATGTAATATTCAATGCAATTGAAAAGTCGATAACCCAATTAGGCACTTCTATAAGCAGGATAAGTATCAGGACAACAACGAATGCTGCCAGACCGAGTTCTGTTATTGAATTTGAACCTTGTGCTCCTGCCATTAGATTTGTTTAAATGCCTCCTTTATTAAATCAAGTTGAGTACCTATATTAGCATCAATTATACCGTTTGAAGTTTCTATGATCGCTGAACCTTCATCAACCTCTTTATCGCCCGTTACAAAAATTTTAGCTTCAAATTGTCCTGATGACAAAAGTTTCGGAACAATTTCTTTTGTATATTCAACATCTGTAGGGTTCACTTTAAGTATAATTTTATTTTCATCTTTAGCAAGACTTTTTAATGCATCTTTCACAATACAATCTAGCACAGTCTTGTCTGTTTCAACTTCTTTTTTTATTATTTTTTCTGCCACTTTTAGTGCGATATCTAGAATATCACCTGCAACTTTATCATATAACTCATCTTTATATTCAAAAAACTCTTCAATAGATTCTCTTAATTCCTCAACAGCTTCATGAGCTTCTTCAAGGCCTTTTTGAAAACCCTCTTTTGATGCCTGCTCTTTAATCATAATAGCTTCTTCTTGCGCACGAGAAATCATATTCCGATCGTCAATTCGACGATAACCTCTTCTTCTGTCGCCTCTTCTTCTTTCAGCTCTTTGATTAAACTCAATTGAATCAAAATTAAACCCTTCGAAAATATCTGTTGAATCTTTTTCTTTTTTTTCTTCAACAATCTCAGGTTTTTCTACAATTTCATTTTTTTCAACAGGCTGAACTTGAGCTTGCTCTTCAACTTCTACTTTTTGAACAACCTCTTGTTTTTTTTGAATATACTTTTGTCTGTTTCTTTTTATTATCATCCGTTATTGATATTTTCCTGTGAATTTAGCGATTTAGCTTTTCTTCAAGGTGATTGCATATTATATCAGCAATTCTAGGCGGAATGTCTGAGCCTCGGCCTTCTTTTACCCCCATAACAAGGTTTTTTACCTCAGACCTTTCCTTATTTATAATATTCGAAATCTTTGAAATATTCGAATTATTTACAATTTTATATAATCTATCATAGATTCTTCCTGTATTAATCTTTTTAGGCTCAGGAAGAGTCTTTTTTATTTCATTCAAACATTTTACAACAACATTTCTATCTAGCTTGTTTTCAAGATCGTCCATATTAGCATAATCTTGCAATATTGCCGCATCATCAGGTGAAAACTTATTTAACAAAAGTTGTCTTTTATCTATTGGCAAATGTCTTAATACTATTGCAAATGTTGCAAGTTTAAGAATTTTATTATCACTTACCTGATTAACATAATCATTATTTTGTGCAGGAAGATTTCCAGATTGTTGAGCTTGAGCAGCTTCAGCTTTAGCTTGCTCTTCAGCCGCAGCTTTTGCCATTTCATCAATATTTGAATGCGTTTCCGCCTCTTTGACCTGCTCTTCGGTCATTATACCTTTTGCTTTAAGCTCTTCTAAAGCCTCATGGTAAGCTTTTTTAACCTGCAATTCCACAACTGCGATCATATCTGCCTGAGGCATCCCCTTAATTATCGCAGTTTTGGCTATTTCAAAAACAGTAAATGCTACCTTTTGAAGAATAGCATCTCTGAACTGAGGATCAATTCCACTTCTTACACAATCTATAGATTTATGAAAAGTCCATTCACCAATAAATTGAGTTACTATACTTGCCTGTTCAGCATTAAAAGAAATAGAGGTATCATTAGAAATTGCCTCACCTGCCATATAACAAAAGTTATAGACAATGTTGATAATATACTGCTTATCCTGTTCTGGAATGTCAGGAGGCAAAGCTGGACCGACCTGATCGGCAAGGTTTTTTGAAAATGCTTTAAAATCAAATCCGTCTATCGGCAACTTCTTTCCCCCTAATTATAATTAGTTTTATTAAGCTTTTTCTATCCAGCTTTTAACATGTTCAGCAACATCATCTGTGTCTAGACCATTCATTTCATCAGCTAATTCTGCTAATGTAGGCCCTAATTCAGGTAGTGGCTGAGCATTTCTTTTTTGCTCCAACATACCTTGAGCTAGTTGAGTTTGTTTTTCAATCAGTTCTGCAGCTTTGAGATTTACATCTCTTAGTTGTTTTTCTTGGTCTTGAGATTTTTCTCTAAGCATTTCAATTTCTTGTCTTTGACGTTCTTGAGCAGCTTTGAGTCTATCTGAAAGGAATTTCAATCCAACACCAAGACCTACAAGAATCAATGCTATTGCAATCCACCAAGGGTTACCCGTAGAATCCGGTTTTGGTAGTGATTCAGGTTTATCGCCAGCCAAAAATGGATCTACAGAATCAGAGAATGCAATTTCAACATTTTCTGCTGTTGCTTTAGGTGATGCAGCTCTCGCAATCAATTCTTTCAATTCTTCCAAAGTCATATTTGCAGGAATTGCACTTTCTTCTAAAGTTACAGCGATTGAAATATCCTCAATTGTTCCAGGTTTAACTAACTCGCTAGTTTGAACTTTAGGAACTCCGTATTGTGATTCTCTTGCAGTTCTAGAATAGCTTCTATTTTGTGCAGAATCAGCATTGTTTGCAGGAAGTCCGTTTGGAAGATATACGCTGACTGCACTAATACCTTTATTTGTATCTCTTGTTTGGTCACCTAAACCTTCAGAGAATGTTTGTTCAGTCAAAGAAGTTTTCTTAGTAGGGTCAAAATCGATAGCATCTTTTTGCATAGGAGACTGTCTTAAATATGTACTAACAGTAACTGCATAATTGCCCTTACCAATCAACTTATCCAATTGTGTTTTAACTTTTGCCTGCATATATTGGTCATTTTCTTCAAGTTTTGCAAGCATATCATCATCAGCTGAAGCTATTGAATCATAAACATTTCCGTTAGTATCAGTAATAGAAATATTTTCTGCCTCTAAGCCATTTACAGAACCTAAAAGCAAGTTTCTAATAGCCTTAACCTTCATATTATCAAGTTTTTCACCACTTGGCATTACAATTTGAACAGTAGCTGTAATTGGTTTTTGGTCTGCCGCAAACATTGCCTGTTCAGGAATTGATACAAATACTGAAGCATTTTCAATCGGAGGAATTTTTCTGATTAAACGAGACAATTCTCCGTTAATAGCACGTGTTAAACGAATCCTTTTGTCTTCTTTTGTTGATGTAAAATCACCCTTATCGAAAATTTCAAGGCCAATATTTTGATCAACTAGACCACTTTTTACAATAGCAAGAAGCGCTCTATCTCTTTGAGTCATTGTATATTTTGAAAGATACAAAACAGATTTTTGTCCGTCAGCTCTTCTTTCAACAGTTATACCCTCTCTAGCAAGCAAAGCTTGAATTTCAATAGCTTTACCAAGATTGTCTGTTGTCAAAAGATCTAAAGGTTTATCTATAACCTTTTCTTTGACAGTTTTTGGAGCGCCAGAGGAATTTGAAGAAGCAATAACACCAATAGTGATAAACAGCGCAAGGACCACGACAAGTCCCCCGATTATCGCAAATAGTAATGGCTTATTTTCTAGTATTTTTTGAAAATCCATTTAGAATTACTTCCTGCCTCTTAGCTAAATTATACTATCAATTACGTCAGAAGTTAATCACAGCTTCTAGTTTCACAGAAAAAATCATCAATTTGGATGAGATTTTCCTCTCCTCTAAATTAATGATTTTTTTTCAAAAGTCATGTTTAAATAAAAAATTCTTCAGGAATTTCATTACATAAACAATGCAATCCACCTTCCTCTTTTTTCAAAAGGTTTGCAAGATAGTTATTATCACCTGAAATGAATTTTATATTCTCTTTTTTTATATATGGAGATACAGCATCAACAAACATTTTTTCAAAATCAAAACCAATTTTTTCAGAAATCTTTTTAGTTATTCCACACTCTTCATCCAAAGCTGATTTACCTGTGATAAACACTAAATCTCCATCTGCTTTTTCATGAACTATTGCATTTATGTAATTCAAACTATGACTTAAATCATCACAAGGAGAATTAGGAATTGTAGTGTAAATTCTAGATGGAACCCTGATAGGTTCATAGCCAATTGATTTAAAAAACTTTTCCTGATTATCAGCCGAAAAATTGTGGTTTAGTTTTACATCTTTTTTAAACTCTTTTAATAGAGTTTGCAATTTTTCTTTGACAGCCAAAAGTTCGTTCTTTTCCGTTTTAGAGCAGTTATTTGTTTCAATATATTTTTGAATTGATTTAATAGCTTTATTCAAAGCTTTGATAGTCATTGAATCATCACAAATAAGAATTTTCCCGTCTTTTAAAGGTCTCATAAACAAATCAAGATGATAATCTGCTTGTGGAACAACATGAATTTTTTCAACGCCAAATTTTTGTTTTAAATCATCAATTGTATGCCCTAAAAAATCGTTTTTACCAATAAAAAGCTCTTCTTTTCCATCTTTTTTAACAAAAAATAAATTTCCACCTTCAAATCTGCTTTGACTTGATTCAGTCAATTGTAGTTTTGACTTTGTCAAACCAGCAATTTTATTAGCTAAACCGGAATTCCTATCAGAATGTACGGTTTTATTTGGCGCTAAAATAACTTCATCTTGAGCCCATTTATACAAAGCGGCTTGTATTTTTTCTTCAAAAAGATTTTTTATCTTTTTTATATCAGATAGCAACTTACCTTTTTCAACTGCATAAAACACCTTAAAGCCATCTTTATCACCAATCTTTTTCAAATCATTAACAACAGAAAAAGAATCCATCCCATCATTCAAAGTCACAATAACACCTTTAAGCGGCCTTGCATCATAACCTTTAAATGAAGGAACAGAAAAACTTTTATAATAGCTTGTATTCAATTGTGCTTTCACACAAAACAAAAAAACAGTAAAAGATTTTTTTTGTTATATCTATTTAATTTTTGGTAAAACCCAATTAACAATATCAGAACCCATTGTTTTATTTGCTTTCAACATTAGCATCCCCATTCCGCCAGATGGATATGTTTTTAGCTCATAATGACCTTGCGCAAATCTTTCCAAAAACTGAGCTTCTGAATAAGAATACCTATCACTTACACTCGCCATAGAAAGTATTGGAATGTTCCCAATATTAGCCAATGCCAAAGGAGTATAAAGACCTTTAAATGATTTTGTTGGTGAAATAAGAACCAAACAAGCAGGTTTATTTACAAGCATATCTGCTGTAAGCACAGCTGTGTTCGCACCAATATCAGCACCAATAATCGCATATTTTGTTGTTGAAATATTTTTATAATTTGAAGCTAAATATCTCAACATATCAGCAACATCTTCAGGATACTTTGCAAATGTCTTATCAGAAAAATATCGCCAAGATCTTATTCTAAAATTCGAATCATAAGTACTTGATCCATGTCCTCTCAAATCAATGACAAGAACAGCAGAGCCTGAATCAACAAACTGTTTAACAAGCGGTGCCCAATAATAACCGGAATATCCTAAAGAATGTAACATTACAACAACAGGATATACAGGTTGGTCTTTTACAGGATAAAAAAGTTTTGATTTTAATACAAAATTATCTTTTGTTTCATAGGTGATATTTACATAACCAACTTTTTTCTTAGTAGCTGCTTGAGCAACATTAAAATATGCCGGCAGTATCAAAACCAACAATATAGCTAAAAAAAACTTTTTCATTTTTTATCTCATCTCTTTTCCATATGCAAAAGACGGCTCCTAGCTAAAATTTTATTTAGCAAGGAGACATTCTAAAGCATTAACAAGTGTAGGATCCCATTTTTCATTAGATTCCTGCTTAATTATTTCAAGCGCCTCTGCTTCTGTTTTTGCCTTTCTATAAGGTCTATCTTCTCTTAATGCAGAATAAGCATCAGCAATTGCAATGATACGAGAGCCCAAAGGTATACTATGACCGCTTAAACCTTCAGGTTCACCACGACCATCCCAGCGTTCCTTGTGATAGTGAATATAAGGAATCACCTCAGACAAGAAATTGATGCTCATAAGCAAGCTGACACCAATATTCGGATGATTTTGCAAAACATCCCAATCTTCCTTAGATAGTTTTTCTTTTTTATTGAACAATTCTTCAGGAATTGTTATTTTTCCAATATTTTGCAATAAACCTGCGTAATAAATTAAATCTTTAGTTTTTTCATTCAAACCTAAGTATTCGCAAATCATTTTTGCCATATCTGCAACATGTTGTGAATGATTATTATGGAATTCGCTTTTTGCATCCACTGCTTTAGCAAGCATTTCAACAAAGTTTTGCTGTTCTTCGCCTAAATCACCAATGACAGCTGTTAACTCTGCTCGATAATGTTGAAGCTCAGAACTGGACACCTCATCATCTTCCATTGCTTTTGCAGTTTCTTCAGTGAGTTTTTGCAACATCATTGAAATAGCAAAAAGCCTTGAAGTTACATTTATCAAAGTAATAAATTCTTTTGAAAGTTCTTTATTATCCTGTGGCTCAATAATTATAAGACCTGCATTTTCTGTTCCATAATGCATAGGAATTCGCATCAATCGCACATTATTAAGGTCAATTTCCTGATCTGGCTCAATAGATGAACCCACTAAAACTAAGCCAGAGGAATCTTCTTCCATGCCTTTTGCATATTCACTAGACAAAAAGATATGACAAGCTTTTGCATCTACCATTTGGACAATAGTTTTAGCAATTGAATTATAAATTACATAGTCTTCTTTGTTAGTAAATCCTAAAACAGATAATGTGTTATTTATTGAATAAATCGAAATCAACTCATTCAGTTGTTTTTTCAAACTTTGTGCTTTATCAGCATTGTCATGCTTTTTAATTTTTAGTGCAAGATCTTCTGATATCAAGTGTTCTGTCAAAAAATCACCCAAATTAAGAGCAAAAATCTCTTCTAACGGATCTTCACCTAAAAGCTCTGCACTTCTTGAAAAAAGTGATACTCCATTATCTTCAGCCTTGTTCATGTTCTCTTTCGTCATGATTCATTCCTATTAACTTCCGTAATTTTATTATCGGCATGTAAATCTCAAAACTTTATAGAGAAATTGTGAAGTTTATACTTTTGTTTAAGAAACTTAATATTTATGTTTAAAATGCAATGATTAATCAATATCTATCGGAGAACGGTTTATTGCATCAATAGCTGCTCTTGCATTTTGTACAAGCTCTTCTGAAACATTAGGGATAACTGTCAGTTGTCTTAAAACATCAATAGTACGTTTGAAGCAACGAACGACATCGCCCTCACCTGTTGGAATTTGATCCATCAAGTCATCCCATTCTCCACCATTCACCCAGTATTCAATCAATGGGGAATAATATGAATTTATATACATTTCAGTGTCTATATCACAGTCTTTTTGAACTATCGCAATACGTCTTTTTATGTCTTTTATTTTATTTAAGGCTTTTCTAGAGCCTTTGCTTATAGGCAATTCAGGATACACATCAGCTCTCAAATCTTCAGTTGTGATTGCACATATAACAGATGCAAGCTCATCGATTTTGAGAGTTTCTAAAACACCACTAAAAATTATTTCAGATAAGAAAAGTTCATTTTCTGCTCTAATAGCTGCTGTTGTCATACCTTTTTCATTTGGATAATTGTTTTCTAAGTAGCCCATTTTTTCCAAAACAGCTACATGATTCAAAAACTTTCTCCAGTAGATATCTTTTTCATACTCGATTGTTTTTTCAAGTTTTTTTGCACGTTTTTCAAATCTGTCTAGCAGTTCAACTTCCTTGATATGTTTTCTATACAATTTACAAGTCTCACAAGGATAGTCGTGAACTTTATGCAAAAGCTCTTTTGTTTTCTTTTCAAAATCTATGCAATATTGAACATTATCAGGATTTTTTTTGTTCATTTGCTTACGAAGCATCTTAGCTGTTTTTCGTTGTTCCACGTAGATATTTTTAAGTTTGTTATACTCAAACATATCTTTTGTTGAACGTTTGAAAGGACATTTAAACTCCTTAAATGAATCTATTGTTGCATTAAGCTCATTTTGCTGGAACAACAAAGGTTTTAGCCTTGTTGT
Organism: Candidatus Gastranaerophilales bacterium; assembly: GCA_944322545.1. GTDB lineage: Bacteria > Cyanobacteriota > Vampirovibrionia > Gastranaerophilales > Gastranaerophilaceae > Limenecus. The sequence goes on along the minus strand of CALUPF010000003.1, from coordinate 14,714 downwards.
AGAAGAGTAGTATCCAAAACTTTTTAAAATAAGTTCTTTTGCTTCATCTATAGAAAATCTTTGAAGCAAATTCAACACCATTGAATACGTAGGTGAAAAACGACTTTCTAAAGGATTTGCGTCACTTTTTACAAGATCTGCAACTTCTTCAGGAGATTGAAACGCTGTACCTACAATAGTTACATAGCCTATTTCATCCATACCTCTACGCCCTGCACGACCGGACATTTGCAAAAACTCACTAGGCGTAAGCATTCTATGACCTGAATCTGTACGTTTTGATACAGCACTGATTACAGTCGATCGAGCTGGCATATTAATTCCAGCAGCAAGTGTTTCTGTAGCAAAAACAACTTTTATCAGACCTTTTTGAAATAACTTTTCAACTAAGACTTTCCATCCAGGCAATAATCCAGCATGGTGTGAAGCAACACCGCATAGAATATATTCTAAATGCTTGTTGTTATACAAATACGGGTTTTCTGCTATATATTCATCAACTATTTGTTTAATTTGTTTTTGCTCTTCTTGTGTGGTCAAACAAAGACCTGCACATTTTTCCATTTGTTCATCACATTTTTTTCTTGAAAATGTGAAATAAATTGCAGGCAACATATTTTTTTTATGCAAAACTGACACAACATCTTTCGCAACTTGTCTTTGAGGCATTTTGCCTCCACGTTTGCCAAAATATTTAGCTTTTGATTCAGGTTTTATTTTTTTGTTTAATCTTCCCTCAGGCGTCAAAAGCGGTAATATTTCATTTGGCTTTGAGGAATCATAATAAAAATATCTCAAAGGTACAGGACGAAAATCTGTGTATACAAGCTCAGTTTTCGAATGTACTGTATTAATCCAATCAGTCAGCTGTTGAGAGTTTGCGACAGTTGCTGATAAAGCAATAATTTGAACATTTGTAGGACAATAGATGATACTTTCTTCCCAAACCGTCCCTCTTTGTTCATCGTTCATATAATGAACTTCGTCTAATACAACGTAACGAACTTCTTTTAAGTTGTCAGAAACTGATCCAAAATTTGTCCCATACAACATGTTTCTGAAAACTTCAGTTGTCATCACTACAATTTGAGCATTACGATTGATAGATGTATCACCTGTTAAAAGCCCTACCTTATCTTCACCGTATTTTCTTGAAAAATCACTAAATTTTTGGTTCGACAAAGCTTTTAACGGAGTTGTGTAAAATAGCCTAAAGCCTTCTTTCAAGGCTTTGTGAATTGCCATTTCAGCGATACAGGTTTTACCTGCACCAGTAGGAGCACAAACGACAACACTTTTACCATTAGTTATATGATATAGCGCTTCCTCTTGAAAATCATCCAACTTGAAATTAAAGCCGTAATTGCATTCGTTTTCAGACATCTTTTTCCAATCAATCTTTCTCGAACTGTCTACCAATTATATAATACCCTAAATTTCGATATTTACACAAATATAACACTGCGAATTAGCCTTGTTAGATATGTTTTTTTATGTGCAAAATCCAGTGTTTGTGATAAAATCATTATGAAAAATGAGAGACTTGAGGAATTTTATATAATGATTGACGCATTGTTAAAACTTTTAGGCGACCCAAATCAGAAAAAAATCAAAAAGGTTATGCCTATTGTAGAACATATAAACAAGCTAGAACCAGAAATGGAAAAGCTTACAGATGATGAGCTTCGTGCTAAAACACAAGAGTTTAAAGAGCACTTGGCAAATAGAGAATTTTCATCAGACTTCAAAAAAGACAGAGCATTGGAGAAAAAAGCCCTTGATGAAATTCTTCCAGAAGCTTTTGCAGTGGTTAGAGAAGCCGGAAAACGTGTTTTAAATATGCGTCATTTCGATGTGCAATTGATAGGAGGTATTTTCCTACACAATGGTCATATCGCAGAAATGAGAACTGGTGAAGGTAAAACTCTCGTAGCTACATTGCCTGCATATCTTAACGCCCTAACCGGCAAAGGTGTTCACGTAATCACAGTAAACGACTATCTTGCAAAACGTGACAGCGAATGGATGGGAAGAATTTATAAATTCTTAGGTCTTTCAGTAGGTGTCATTCTTTCAAATAGCAGAGATATGGACGAATTTGAGAAGAAAAAAGCTGCATATGCTTGTGATATCACTTATGGAACAAACAATGAATTTGGATTCGATTATCTAAGAGACAATATGGCAGGAAGCGTTGATATGCTTGTTCAACGTCCATACAACTATGCAATCATCGATGAAGTTGACTCTATTTTAATTGACGAAGCAAGAACGCCATTGATTATTTCAGGAAGACTTGAACAATCAGCACAACTTTATCAAACTATGTCAAAAATTGCTCCACAACTGCAAAAAGATGTAGATTATGAGGTTGATGAAAAAAATAAAAACGTAATACTTTCAGAAGAAGGTATCGACCACGCAGAAAAACTTCTTGGTATTGAAGATTTATTTGATGTTTCAAGTCAATATGCACATCACCTTTTGCAAGCATTAAAAGCAAAGGAACTTTACCAAAAAGACACAGATTATGTTGTTAGAAACGGTGAAGTAATGATTGTAGATGAGTTCACAGGACGTTTGATGGAAGGTCGTCGCTGGTCTGACGGATTACACCAAGCTGTGGAAGCAAAAGAAGGTGTAAAAATTCAAGATGAAACTCAAACACTGGCTAGCATTACATTCCAAAACTTATTCAGATTGTACCCTAAACTCTCTGGTATGACAGGTACAGCAATGACAGAAGAAGCTGAATTTGGAAAAATCTACAATCTTGAAGTTACAACAATCCCAACAAACAGACCTGACATAAGAATCAATTTGCCTGATGTTGTGTACAAATCTCAAAAACAAAAATACATAGCTGTTGTAAATGAGATAGAAAAAATGCACAAAATGGGCAGACCTGTTTTGGTTGGTACAATAAGCATTGATAAATCAGAATATCTTTCAGACTTATTGAAGAAAAAAGGTATAAAACACAATGTTTTAAACGCAAAACACCACGAAAAAGAAGCCTATATTATTGCTCAAGCAGGTCGTGTAGGAGCTGTAACAATTGCAACGAACATGGCAGGTCGTGGTACTGACATTCTTTTAGGTGGTAACCCTGAATATTTAGCAAAAGAAGAATTAGACAACAAAAATATCACACCTGAAAATTGTGAAAACTATGAAGAGTTAAAAGAAGAAGCTTTAGCTGAAGCAAAAGCTCTCACTGAAGCTGAACATGAAAAAGTTGTTGCAGCTGGTGGGTTACATGTAATTGGTACAGAAAGACATGAGTCACGTCGTATTGATAACCAGCTACGTGGTCGTGCAGCAAGACAAGGTGACCCTGGTTCGACTAGATTTTTCTTATCTTTAGAAGATGATTTGATGAGAATATTTGGTGGTCAGCACATAATCAACATTATGAATACGTTAAATGCTGATGAAGATATGGCGATTGAATCAGGTCTAATCACAAGACAAATTCAAGCATCACAACGCAAAGTTGAGACATATCACTTCGATATAAGAAAAAGCGTTTTGGAATACGACGATGTAATGAATATTCAAAGAGAAAAATTCTATCAACAAAGACGTCGCGTTCTAAAAGGCGAAGACCTCACATCTGACATATATTACATGATTGAGTGCGAAATGGACAGAATTATAAAAAGCTATATTTCTCCAGGCCAAAACCCTCAAGAATATATATATGAAGACATGTTAGGAATGGTAAAAGAAGTACATTCACTTGTTCCTCAACTTTCATATCTTGAAGTTAATGATTTCCAAGGCTTGAGCTACGAATCAATTTTTGAAAAACTAAAAAAACTTGCTATTGATGCATACAGAGAACACGAAGAAGAAACTATAAGATTCTACAACGATATTCAACAACAATATGAAGAAAACTTTGTTCCAGAAGAGCCATTTTCTCATACAAACGTAATGAGAAATATTGAAAAAGACATTCTTCTTCGAGTTGTTGATAACAAATGGATTGATCACTTACACAATATTGATATGTTACGTGATGGCATAGGACTTCGCGCATATGGACAAAAAGATCCACTTATTGAATATAAGCGTGAGGCTTATGACTTATTCAACAACATGATGTATGAAATTCAGTCTGAAACAGTAAAATATCTATTCAGAACTCGTTTTGGTGTACAAATTGTTCAAAGACGTGATGATGAAGTTATTCAAACACAACTTTCTCAAGCTGCTCAATCTTTTAAAGCACCAGAAGAAGAAGATAACGAAAACACAACTCCAATCCATAAGGGAGAAAAAATAGGAAGAAATGATCCTTGTCCTTGTGGAAGTGGTAAAAAATATAAAAATTGTTGTGGAAAAGATGCGTAACAAAATTTGTATACGCTATAAAAAAATGGTATAAAAATTATAATTTACACAATAAAAGGAAGTACGATGTTTGATTTTAAACTGTTTTTAGATCCTGTAATATTAACAATACTTGTTTTATTTGCAGGTGTAGTTGTTTACTATGTAAAAAAAGTTTTATACATAAACAGCTCGTTGACTTTATTAACTAACATTTTAAAAAATTTCAAAAAAGGGAATATAGCATATCGTTTTAAAGAACTTGATGAAATTTTCTCAAAAAATCCTTTTATTTCAAGCTACTGGGTTGAATTTAAAAACACACTTGTATTTAGCGAAGCACTAGCATTAAATGGCTCAGTTCAAGACAATTCAAATATCCAATGTACTATTGATTCTGGTTATTTTTTTAACGAAGAAACTTTAGTAAACAGCAAACTTAACTATAAATTCATATCTGCTGTGCCAACAATTTTAACAGGTTTAGGACCTTTATTCACTTTTTTGCATATTTCAGTTGCATTTTCAAAAGTAAATTTTGCAACACAAGAAGCAACTATCGCTTCTGTTTCATCTCTTCTAGCAGCCATGAAAGTTGCAGCTATGATATCAGTTGTTGCAGTAGGTTCTTCAATTTTGTTTATGATAATTGAAAGACTTTTGTATAAAAACCTTTGTATGACACCATTAAGCTCTTTTCAACTTGAATTAAACAAACTTTTTGATAACATCACATCTGAAAAATTTCTTGTAGAATTATTGAAAGAATCAAAACTTCAAAACAACGTTTTAAATCAGGCGTTTCAAGGATTGCCTGCTCAAATGAAAATGGCATTTGACAAAAGTTTTAAAGAATCACTTGTTCCTTATTTAGACAATTTAATTTTTTCTGTTAACAAACTTCAGGAAAATTTAAATAAAAAAGGTTCAAAAGGTATTTTAGATGACCTTTTTGGAAACAACGACGAGGAATAAAAAGGAATTATGAAATACGTAAAATACAAATCAAACACTCAATCAAGCGGGGATGAAAACGTATTCTGGGTTACAATGAGTGACTTATTATTAGGTCTTGTTGTTGTATTTTTAGTTTTATTTGTGTTTGCTATAACAGGGTTTACACAAAATAAAATTAATGAAAAAGAAACTCAATATGAAGTTACAGAAAAAATCGCAAAAGAACTTGAAAAAAGCAATATAAAAGTTGATGTTGATAAATTTTCAGGTCGTATTAAAATTTCTGACCTTGAACTTTTTGAATTAAACAGCTGGGAGCTTTCACCTAAAGGTCGAGCTTATATGTCTAAATTCGTCCCTGTTTATTTAAATACAATAATGAAAGATCCTAAAGTAAGAGAGAATATCTCAGAAATTATCATTGAAGGTCACACAGACTCACAAGCCTTTGCTGGGGCAAAAACAGAAGAAGAAAAATATTACAAAAATATGGATTTGAGTCTAAAAAGAGCAGGAAGCGTTGCTCAATATATAGTTTACTCAAACTACAACGGTAAAAAGGCTTATGAAAAAGAATTATTCAAACTCCTTTCAGTCGAAGGTAAAGGACCATCTGAACCCATTATCGTAAATGGAAAAGAAGATTATTCTAAAAGCAGACGTGTAGAACTAAAAATAACATTCAAAGACAAAAGCATTTTAGATGCCATAAAAAAATAATCTTGCTAGTTAAACTTGAAATAATATTTTTGCGAAAGAAATATAATTATGAAAAAGAATATTCTAATTACAGGAGCATCATCAGGGCTTGGAAAAGCAACAGCAAAAAAACTTGCTGACGAAGGTTACATTGTTTTCGCTGGAGTAAGAAAACAAGAAGACAAAGAAACACTTGAATCCTTAAGTGAAAATATAAAGGCTATTTACATAGATGTAACAAGCGATGAAAGTGTCCAATCTGCTTATGAATGCATCAGCAAGGAAACAGATTCATTATATGCACTTATAAATAATGCTGGTATAGCTTTAGCTGGACCAGTTGAATACTTACCTATTGATATTTTAAAAAAGCAGTTTGATGTTAATGTCTATGGAGCAATAAGGACAGCCCAAAAGTTTTTGCCCTTGATGAAAAACACAGACGACTCAAGAATCATTAATATGAGTTCAATGGCTAGTTATGGGATTTTCCCTTTTATATCTCCATATTGTGTTTCGAAAAAAGCATTGGATATGTTTTTCAATTCTTTATTAATCGAATCAAAAATCCCTAATTTAAAAATAATATCTATAAAACCAGGGGTAATAAAAACTCCAATTTGGGATAAATCAGCTTCAGAAAGTGAAAAAAATCTTGAGTATCTTTGTGAAGAAGGTAAGAAAAAATATGAAAAGGAATTTGATTTTCTATTAAAAAATGCAAGAAAAAACAATGAAAAAGGACATGAAGCCTTTGAAATTGCAAATCTTGTATCTAAAATTTTAAAAGCTAAAAAGCCGAAACTGTCATACAATTTCGGCTTGGAATCATATTTTGCAAGATATTTTTCTTTACTACCGCAAAAAGTTGTTAATTTTATTATCAAAAAAGGTTTGGAAAAAAAAATCGACTGCAATATAATCAAAGAGTCAAAATAATTATAAAGGGGAAGTTATGAAACTATACATTGAAGACATCGGAAAATATGAAGGACAAGAAGTTAAATTACAAGCTTGGCTTTATAATAAACGTTCAAGCGGAAAACTTCATTTTCTACAATTAAGAGATGGTACCGGTGAAATCCAAGCTGTTGTTTTCAAAGGTAATGTGCCTGAAGATGTTTTCGATTTAGCAGGAAGAATCACACAAGAATCATCTGTTGAAGTAACGGGAACAGTCAAAAAGCACGACCGTTCAAGAATTGGTTATGAATTAGATGCAACAGATGTTAAAGTTATTGGTGAATCTGTTGATTATCCTATTACACCAAAAGAACATGGTACACACTTCCTTATGGAACACAGACATTTGTGGTTACGTTCTTTAAGACAAAAAGCTATTTTAAGAATCCGTCACAGAATCATAAAATCGGTTCGTGATTTCTTTGATAATAAAGGATTCACTCTTGTTGATGCTCCAATTTTCACTCCTAACGCTTGTGAAGGCACAACAAACCTTTTCAAAGTTGATTATTTTGATGAAAATGCATATTTAACACAAAGCGGACAGTTATACATGGAAGCAGCTGCAATGGCTGTTGGTAAAGCATACTGCTTTGGCCCTACATTCCGTGCAGAAAAATCAAAAACAAGACGTCACTTAACAGAATTTTGGATGGTAGAGCCAGAAGTTGCATTTTTTGATATTTACGATGATATGGATTTAGCAGAAGAATTTGTTGAATACATTGTACAAGAAGTTGTAAAAAATAATAGAGAAGATTTAGAAGTATTAGAAAGAGATATTTCTAAACTTGAAAATATCAAACGTCCATTCCCAAGAATTTCTTATGATGAAGCGATTGAAATTCTTCACAAAAAAGGAAATGACACTCCTTGGGGAACAGACTTTGGTGGCGATGAAGAAACATTGATTTCTGAAGAGTTTGATAAACCTGTAATGATTCACCATTATCCTATGGCAATCAAAGCATTTTATATGAAACAAGAAGGCGACAAAGCAGCTTGTGTTGATATGATTGCACCTGAAGGCTACGGCGAAATTATTGGCGGCGGTCAAAGAGAAGAAGATATCGATAAACTAAAAGCAAAAATCAAAGAACAAGGATTGCCTGAAGAAGTCTTTGACTGGTATTTAGATGTTAGAAAATATGGAAGCTGCAAACACGCAGGATTTGGCTTAGGTATAGAAAGAACTGTAGCTTGGATTTGCGGTCTACACCATGTTAGAGAAACAATTCCATTCCCAAGACTTATGGATAGAATTCGTCCATAGTTATATTTAAATTATTTAAATATTTTTTATTCTCGTGATATTATTATCTTAAGTATGATAATAATTTAACGGGGATAGGTGAATGTTTGAAAAATTTAGAATTGGTGTTGATATTGGTGGAACAAATGTGAAAATTGCTCTTGTTAATAAAAAAGGTGAAATTTCACATCCTAAAACAGTTCCAACACGTGCCGAAATGGGATATGAATATACAATCGGCAATATCACACAATGCATAAAAGATTTGATGAAAGAAGCTTCAATCAGTACAAATGATATTGAAGGTATTGGTTTTGGCTTTCCTGGTCAAATTGATTGTGACAACGGAATTGTAAGAATTTTACCAAACATTCCGGGATGGATTGATGTTCCTATTGCTGAAATTATGCAAAAAGAATTCAATGTACCTGTAAAAGTTGACAACGACGTAAGATGTATGGCTTTAGCTGAACTTAACTACGGCGCAGGCGCAGGTTGTAAAAACCTTATTTGTATTACCGTTGGAACAGGTATCGGTTCAGGTATCGTTATTAACGGCAAACTAGTTAGAGGTGCTAGCAATGCAGCAGGTGAAATCGGTCACATCAAAATGGAAATGCATGACGGATTAATCTGTGGTTGTGGAGACACTGGCTGTTTTGAAGCTTATGCGTCAGGTCCTGCTATTGTAGCTATGGCAAAGGACTACGTTAGAGGTGGCAAAAGTGCTAAGTTCAGAGAAATAGCAGGTTCTACTGCAGCAATCACTCCTGCAATTGTTTGTCAGGCAGCACAAGAAGGTGATGTTGTTGCTAAAAAGATTTTTGAAAGAATGGGTGAATACCTAGGTATTGGTCTATCTAGTGTTGTCAACCTTTTAAATCCTGAAAAGATCGTTATTGGTGGCGGTGTAGCTGATGCAGGGGATATTCTTTTTGAGCCATTGAAAAAGACTTTAAAAGATAGAGCTATGCCAATTCAAGGTTCAGCTGTTACTGTTGTTCCAGCTGAACTTGGCAACACTGCAGGGCTCATTGGAGCAAGTTTATTAATTGACAACTAAGAGGCCTTTGTGAACGAAGCAGAACGAGAACTATGTGAACAGCTTCAAGCTGAAATTGAAGCAGAAATAGCAGAACGAGATAAAAAATTTAGAAAAAAGATTATTTTAATCTGTCTTGTTCTGTTGATTTTGCCAATAATGGCTCACAGAAAGTATATTTCATACAGACTTAAGTATTTCATAACAAAGCCAACGGCAACTGTTCAAAATGTTGTTAACATATACCAAAAGCCTGAACTCACGCTTTTTGATACACAAATGACAAGAATTGCTCGTTCTGATGATTTGCTTACTTATGACAGTCAATATAAAAATAAATTAATAAATCTTTTTGATTTTAATTCTAATGAATTCATCAATTTATTAGACGAAAAAAACAAAGTTAAATATAAACTATTACCTATGGCAACCTTTTCCATTTCAGGAAGGCTTGTTGCTACAAATAGTTTATTTTCATCAAATATGGACACTTTTGATGCTACTGCAATTATTGACATGGGTATTCTTTGGGGAAAATGTGCTGGAGACGCAGATTGGCTTGCAAAAAATTATCAATTCAAGTCTAAAAAATATATAAATGGACGAGTTTTAACAACAACAATAAAAGATAAAGAGCATTTTGATAATAAATGCACTATTACAAACGAAGAAATTCAACATCTGCATATTATTCCAGGATCTAAAAATATACATGGTATTTTGTTAAAACAAAAACCATATACCCCAATAAAAATAGAAGGTCTTTTAGTTGATATTTTTACAGCCAAAGAACATATTAAAGGCAGTTTAAATATTGATGACATAAACGAAGAAAGCCGTTCAGGTGGTGCTTGTAAAGTAATTCTAGTGTCTAAAGTTCAAATTGGCGACAAAATATATAAATAAATATAATATTTTGCGTGATACAATATAAACATGCTTTATTTCTACTATGGACAGGAAGATTACAATATTGAACTTGAGCTTTTGAAACTCAAGTCAAAAATTGTAGATAAAGCATTTATTTCAACGAATTATAGAGTTTATGACAATCCTAAATTTCAGGAGCTCATCGATATTTTAAGAACTCCATCTTTAATGTTTGGAAATGTTTTAGCTGTTATAAACTGTGAAAAATATTTTTTTGATTCAAAAGGAAAAATCAGTTTTGATGATAAAGAATTAAAAGAAATCGAAGAAATTATACAAACAATGTCTGAAACATTACATGTTGTTTTTGTTTGTAAAATAGATCGAGAAAGTACAAAAAAAATAGATACGAGAAGAAAGTTATATAAAATTCTTGCAAAATATGCTTCAGTTACTGAATTTCCTGAATATAAACCATATCAAAAAGAATTAGCAAGTTGGATTCAAAAAACAGCGAAGAAAAAAGAATTGATGATAGCTTCTGACATTGTACAATTTTTAATTGAACGTTTAGGCACAAATCTAAGGGTTATAGACAATGAACTAGAAAAGTTGAAATTAGCGATTTACCCTGAAAAAAATATAAAAAAAGATGATATTAAAAATGTATGCAGCGCAACAGAAGATATCTTTATTTTGACTGATTACATATTAAAAGGACAAAAAGACTTAGCTTTGAAAGAATTTCAAAAGTTATGTGCAAATAAACATTATCTTGAAATTCTTGCAGTTTTACAAACAAATTTCACTAAACTTGCTTCTATAAAAGTTGATTCTGTAAATTATAACTCTTTTGAAATTGCTTCAAAAACAAAATTGCCAGAATTTATTGTAAAAAAACATCTAGAAAAACTAAGAAATATCCCAATGGATAGAATAATAAAAATCAGAAACAACCTATTAGAAGCAGAATACAGAATAAAAACAGGAGAAATGTCTTTTTATGAATTGCCTGTTGAATTAGCGTTGTTAAACTAGAGGAAAAATGTTTAATCCAATATTAAAAAGAAAATTTGAATATTTTACAAATTATTTTGAAGCTGCTATCAAAAACACAAAAAGAAGCTTTGCTCAATCAATTGTTTTATACGGTCAAGACAGCGTTGGACAGTATTATCTTGCGCTTGAAATAGCTAGAATATTAAACTGTCAAAATGCTGGAAATCCAGACTGTGAGTGCATAAATTGTAACTGGATTAAAAACAATCAACATCCTGCAATTATGACTATTTCCAAAAATGATAATAAGCCTTCTGATGACACATCAAGCAAGGTTATATCAATAAAACAGACGTTGATGATAAACAACAGTTTGATAAATTCTTCAGATTATTATCGAGTGTTTATCTTTTGTGATTCTGAAATAGGAGAAATAAACGAGTTTCAAAAAAAACAAATCTCACAATATAATGGTCTTAATTTTGCTTTTCCACAAGAAAATTGGTTTCCCAAACCATTGAATAGAGATGTTTTAATAGAAGCTAGTGCTAATTCATTGTTGAAATCAATTGAGGAACCGCCTGAAAAGACATTGTTTATCTTCCTAACAGAAGACAAAGAAGATATTATTGAGACAATAATATCTCGATCGCAGTGCTTTTATGTTCCATCATACAATGCATCACATTATGACATAGATTTTTTAACTAACATAATGGCTGATTATCCAAAAATCAAAAAGGTTGATGTCATAGATATTGTTGAAAAATTGATTACTGAATATGAAACAAAAGGATATTCTTTAGAATACGCATTAGATTGTCTTGAATTTTATTTGGCACAAATGATAAAAAACAATTTAGATAACAAAATTCTGGTTCAAAGAATAAAAAAAGATATTTTAAAAATGCAACATTCAAAAAAAGAAGCACAGGCATATATCAAGCCACAACTGGTTTTAGAGGATTTGTTCTTCTCTTTTTGTTAAGAAATATTACAGATATATACTTTTTATCACTTCAATATAGCAATTTTCACGAAAGAAAATTGTTTATATAAGTACGAGAGATATAAAAGAGATAAAGAGAAAACAAAGGATAAAAAACAGACAGTTCGATAAGATGATGGTCTTATTGAAACGGTTAAACCACCACATAAACTTTAGAGATTAGAGAAAAGAGAAAAAAGACTTACTACTTACTTACTTCATTAATTTACTTCATTTACTTCACACTTCACACACTTCACACACTTCACAAACGAGGAATGTAAAGCAATTTTCATTCCAACGGCTTGGTCATTATGATTAAGCCGTTTTTTTTGACAAAGCGAAGCTCGTGAGACTGTCTGCGAAACGAAGTGAAGTAAAAAACGAACAGCTGAGATGAGAACAGACAACCTAACGTCCCTTTAATGAAGATTTGTTAAGACGAAAGAAAATAATCTAAAGATTATAAAAACAAATGCCGTAAACATGAATTAGGGAATTGTTAGCAACAAAAAAAGGTAGTGCGTATGACTCATAATGTACATTTTAATCCGTTTATAAAAGATATTAAATATGTAGATTTAGAACAAGTCCAAGAAATGATTGAGCAAGGTCAAGATGTTCAAGGACTTATTGATGGTGATTCACAAGATGAAGAAAACGTTGAAATTCGACTTTTAAGTGGTCAAACGCAAGAAAACTTTGATAACGCAAAAAAAATGGGGATGAAAGAAGAAATCCCTAACAATATATATGAATTAAAAAAAGAACTTGATAAATACATAGAAGTATACACACAAAACTTCTTAAAAGAACATCCAAACGTAAGCCCTAGAGAAATAAAAGGTTTAATTGACTCAGCTGATGAAGAATTTCTTGTCAGATATATGAATGAAGCCAAAGGGGCAAGTTCAATATCTATGTCAGATGTTGTTCAAGAATTTGATATGTTTATGGATCAGAAAATTGCACAATTCCATAAAGGCAGAAACGCTTCAAGAGCAATCATTCATAACGAACGTTCAAATAGTGAAGGAAAATATAACGACTTATATCAAAGTGTCACTGATGCTCAAAGATGGTATTCATCTTATGGCAGTGGAATTAGCAACCAAGAAGCTGATGATATAAGAGAAAATGCATCTGACTACATAGTAAACCAAATGTTGAAAGACAATTTCGATTTGTTAAATCAAATCAACCCAAATTTTGAATACTATGAGACATATCGAGAAGCAACAAAACTACTTGAAACTGCCGAAAGAAGTAAAGATCCACGCCAAGTTAAAGCTGCAATTAATGAAGCTAAAAAATTAATAAAAGAATTATTAGAATACACTTCAATTCATAAAATAACTAACATTATTTCTAACAATCCTCCTGGAGGAAGAAATGATTTTTCTACAATGATGTTAGATCAAGCATCTGATACAAGAGATAAATATTCTGATCTATATAAATCTGCACAAAGAGCAACTTCTATTTTTTCAAAAGCTGGACATCATGTGTCTTACTCAGAAGAAAATAAACTAAAAGAAAAAACAGCTGATCTTATAGTCAGCCAATTGTTAAATGACAACAGTTCAATTGGAATGTTAAAGGCTCTTGTTCCTGATTATAAAAACAGATCCGAATACCAAAATGCTATAAAATTCCTTGCTGGAATTGAATATGAAACAAATCCCCAAAAAGTCCAACAAAAACTGAATGCAGCAAAAAGAGAAATCACCAATTTGTTGAGATATACAGATGGAGAAGACATAGCAAATGTTGTCAAATATTCAGCTCGCATGACAAAACCGCATGCATTCGGAACATTTGGTCACAATCACAAAGATTTTAGATGGCACGATTCTTTCAACGACAGGTTTGAAGTTAGCCGAAATCAACATAGATTATTTAATGCAGCAGGTTATGTAGGTCTTCCTGACGGAATGTTCTATAACACCCAAAACTGGTATGGAGCACCAAAGTCTAGTGCAATTAGCAACATAAAACATGAAATAGTTAATTACGCTAACGAATTAAAGCAAGAATTAAGATTAACAACTAGAAATAAAGGTGATTTAAGAAAATTATATGAAGCACTAGATAGTGCTATACAAAATTTTGATATAAAAGATTACATCAGAAAACATGGTGATAACATATCAAAAGCAGAAGTTTGTGCGGATTTTCTAAGAAGTGTACAAGGTGTATTGTCAAACCAAAATCGAATAGAAAACATGAGTGAAGCAGGAGATGACCCATTCAATAGAAATCTAATGCTATCCAAACATCTTGTTGTAAAATCAGGACATTACATAAACAACAAAGAAAAAGACATTATCGCCGAATCATACGCAAAATATATGTTACAAGCACTAATGGCAGATTTTAGAAACGCAAGACAACTTGCTTCTGTTGGGCAACGAAACTACTATAATCCAGAAAATTTCACAACAGTTTCACTAAACAACTGTTTAAGAGATATTCAAGATTTAAAAAATAATCCACCTGCATCTAGAAAAGAACTCGAAGAAAAAATCCAAAAAATCACCAAAGACCTTGAGTTTCTAATCAAGAAAATGGATACAAATGTTCTTGCTAGAACAATCATGTCTCAA
>CALUPF010000002.1 GCA_944322545.1 Candidatus Gastranaerophilales bacterium | reverse complement strand
CTTGTTAACATTTTTTAATATTTCATACACATAAAAAGCAATTTTCTAATTCTGTTTTTGTTTATATAAACATAGGTAGTGTAGAAGTTATTATTTTTACGTGTTAGTAAATAGAAAGTAGGTTATTATGGCAGTTGTTACATCTTTTGTTGCTCCTCATTATTCAGCAGGCGTTCTTTTTGATCCTAAAAAAGGTTCTCTCGAAAACAGATTCGAATGTGGTGCTGAACATATTAAAAATAATGCTCAAGCTGCTTTAAAAACTGCATTAGTTGGAACTACTGCAGCTGGTCTTACTTATGCTGTGCACAAAAATGCTAAAGCTGCTCAATATGCTCATAAAGGTATGAAAGCCGTTCAAGGGCTTTTGAATAAAAATAAAACTGGTGCAAAAGTTGCTGCAAAAATTGCTCATTTCTTATCTAAGTTTTCTACTGCTGGTAAAGTTGGTATTATCACTGGAGCTATTGCTCTTCCTATTTTAGCTTATATCAACAACCAACACACATACAAAGCTGGTCAAATTGATCAAAAGTACAATGACAGAGCAGCTGTTCAACATCAGTTAGACAATTTTATTTCACTAGAAAGCTAGTCATAACAACTCCAAAAACCTAAAAAACCTAAAAACCTAAAAACCGATGAAAACAAAGGGGAACTCTTGTGAAGCAGTGTTCCCCCTTTTTTTATTCAGAAATTTTTGTTTATTAAGTTTTGTAACGGTATATACTCATGTCTGCAATTTTTAAATTTGTATATACTTTATATATATGTAAGACAAATGAATCAAAATTAACAAGTCATTAAATAAACACTATTCATATTAAATAAGATGAGACTTTCACACTAACCTACCTAACTTCCTAACCTTCCCTTCCTATTAAAAGTATTGCTCTAATTAAGATTAGAGCTTTTTTTTGCGAAATTTTACAAGTAAAAAAAACTATAAAGCTGATTAAACCAAGTTTTTCTCGAACACCCGATAATTTAAAAACAAATTGTGTCAGAACAAAAAAATTAAGATAGGTAACAAATATTCTCTAGTTTAGACAATATTTTTATCGAAATTTTTTTTATAAATACATAGGTTAGTAATTATTGTGTTTTATTATGAAAGGTTAGTTTATGTCTATCAACTCTTATGGAAACTTGCTTAAAGCGGGTAAGTCATTTATTTTATCATCAAAAACGTTACCCAAAACCGGCACAAAAGTATTTTGGGTTCGAGATAAACTAGGAAACCTCATTAACAAAACAGTCTTGCCTGGTAGTGGAAATTCAGTATCAAAATCAATTAATTCATTCACATCAACTTTTGTCCAAGACAAACCAGCAATGCTATCAATAGGGCTAAAGGATGCTGTTGTTGCATTAGCAAAAAATTTAGAAACAGGTAAATGGAAAGCTCACGACCATGTTATGTTGGATAACAACGTAAAAAAAATAAATGGTGCACTGGTTCAGCTTTATAATGGACAAAATGGGAATGAATTTTTAAAAATAAAAGATAAACTTGGCAATTTAGTAAGCAAGATAATATTCCCACAAACGGGAGTCAAAAATACGAGTGTAACAGCAATAACAGCTAATTATGCACAAGGAAAACCTGTGCAATCGGCAGTTATTCAAAATAATATAGCTTTGACATTCAAAAAAAGCTTAAATTCGCCCAAAATGGAAAAAATGGATTTTATCAGATATGGTGACCTTGGATAGATGCAATAAAACTCCAAAAACCGATTCAAAAGATAATATAGGTCTGTAAAAAAAACTTAATATACCTCTATTAGAGGAGCAAAAAAAATTATTCAGGGGTTTATTATGAAATGCCGGCAAGATGGATATTGAACAAGCCGGAAAAGCGAATATGAAAATTAGCGTAAAAAAAGCAGTAAAATTCATAACAGACCCAAGAACAGCTGGTGTTGGAACTTTTATTGGAGTTGGCTCTGTAAAAACAATATATGATTACAAAAAAGCAGAACCGCAAGAAAAAAGGAAAACACTAGCATACGATGCTGCAGTTATTGCAGGCACTGCTGTTGCTTATACAGGCTTAAGAAAAGCGACAAATCTTTTATGCGAAACACAAATTGTTGATAATGCAGCTAAAGTTTTTTCAAATGCATTAAATCTTTCAAAAAAATTCAAACCTCTAAAACATCTTTTAAACCCAAAATCCACAAAAGCACAAAAAGTTTTGGATTTGACAAAAAAAACAGTTCTGACATCACTTGAAACAACAGAAACAATATTTAAAGATTGCATTGCTGGCGTATTAAATACATTTTTTGGATTTTTAGGCGCAATTTATTCAAGTGCTTTAATGAAAAAATATGTATTAAACAAACCATTCTTCAATCCAGAACCCACTTCACCTAAAGAAGAAAATAAAACTGCAGACCAATCAAGATATAATGGTTATTTTCAAAACTCCCAAGTGTTTCAAAATTTCAACATGAATTCAGACACAGCAAAAACAGTTAAACACATAACAACGACTGTTTTAGGGATGCCACAAGTAAAAATCTTTGATACCCCATTAATGGCAGTCTCTGGAATATCAATTGCTGAAACTAAGGGATATCATAATAAATTCAAAAAAACAACATATTCGCTTCTTGCTTACACGCTTGTTCCCACCTTTTTCTATTCGCTAATGACTGCATTTGTTAAAAACGCAAAACCAATTATTAAATATCCATTATTAATCGCCTCCTTAATAGGCGGAACATATGCGGGTAAAGCAATTGGTGACAAATACAAAGATAAAATTGATAAAGAAATAGACAAAATTGATATGAGATACATAGCAATAAAATAGTTATTGTAAAAAAATATTAAAAAATTGGCATGGTCTATAATTCTGATATACTAAGATTATTGGGAGGAGATGCTAAGAATTTTTTATTCTTTGGCCTTAGTTGCTATGCAAAAAATATATATAAATAACATTCTAAATAAAAACAAATTTGAACTGGGTTTCATACAAGACTCAGAAAATGAACTAGAATTAGATTTTTCTAATGTTGAAGAGATACGTCTTGAAGATATTGAAAAACTTTTGGATATACAAAAAATTGCAGTTTTCAATGAAATGAAAATAAAGGTTGAAAATATGCAACCTAACATTTCAAGAATTTTTGAGCAAACTGGTTTGTATAAAATGCTAAATACTTTTGGATCATCAACAAACGTAAAAATCAACAAACGTCTTGGCTTGATGATGGACTAAATTAGACTTTTGAAAGGACATTTATGTCAGAACCTCAGGTTTTTATTGTCGCAACACCTATTGGAAACAAATCAGACTTAAGCCCAAGAGCAATTGAAACACTAAAAAGTGCAGATGTGATAGCTTGTGAAGACTGCAGAACTAGCTCAAAGCTTCTTGATAGTTACAACATAACAAACAAACTTGTCTCATATCATAAGTTCAACGAAAAACAAAGAACTGCTGAATTTTTAAAGATGATTGAAGACAACAAAAAGATTGCATTAATTTCTGATGCAGGAACACCTTGCATATCAGACCCTGGCAGAGTTCTTGTCAACGAACTATTCAACAATGGTGTAAAAATAACATCCATTCCTGGAGCTAGTGCAATAATCACATTCTTGTCTATGATTCCCAAAAACACAGAAGAATTTGCTTTCGTAGGATTTCTCCCAAGAACAAAACCCGCACAACAAAAAGTTTTTGAAAAATTCAAAGACATAGACACTGTTTTTTACGAATCGCCAAACCGACTTATAGAAACACTTGAAAACATAAAAGACACCCTAGGCTCCGAAACCAAAATAGCAGTAGGAAGAGAACTTACAAAAGTTTTTGAAGAAGTTAAATATGGAAGTGTTGAAGAAATTATTGAATTTTATCAAACTAACATACTAAAAGGTGAAATAGTTTTTGTTGTTTACGCAAAAGAGCAAAAAGCTGGTGAGGACAACACCGAAATTGAAGCAAAAATCAAAAAACTAAAAGAGCTAGATTTTTCTGATGGTGACATATCAAGAATTATTTCAAGCTTATACGACATAAACAAAAACAAAGTTTACAAACTCGCTTTAAAACTTTAAAAAAGAAAAGACCGAACTAAAAAACTGTCGGTCTTTTTTTGATTTGGCTTATCCCAAATCTCCTCCCAATAATATTAAAAAACTTTTGTTGTGTTCAAATTACAATTAATATTAAATCATCCCAAAAGCAGTTTGTGAAGCGTTTTTTAGGGCATGGTACGTAAACTTTTTGTTACAATCATGAACAAGCCCGTCCCTACATGGTTTCGCATGTTTTTGCTTTCTTAATATTTTTTAATATTAATCATTTTTAACTGATTTTGCAGCTGGCTGAGTAAAACCAATTAATTTTCTTTTTGATTTTGAAACATATTTGTCTTCTTTGATTTTTCTGTCTTGACTATCAGAAATTGCATTTTCAAAATCTTTCAAAGAGATATCTCTTCTGCCGTCTTTTCGTGCATAGTTTGAAGCTTTGTCAGCTATAACACACAAATCATCACTAGAAAAGCCTTCTGTTTTTTGAGCAATTTTTTTCATCGCTGCTGAATCATACAAAAGCTTTTGAGCTTTTGTTCTAGGCTCCAATGATTTTGCAACAACAGCTTCTCTAGCTTTTTCATCAGGGAATCCAATATATATTTGTTCATCAAATCTTCTTTTCACTGCGTCATCAACAATATCAAATTTGTTTGTAGCAGCAATTACTAAAACATTTCTAGATCTTGCATTAGCAATTAAATCGAGCAATGTGCCAATTTGTTTAAGATCTTCTTCACCTGAGTTTGAATCTCGTCCCTTAGTCAAACCGTCAATTTCATCAATAAACATAATAACAGGCTTTTTAGCTTCCTTAGCCTTGTTTGCTGCTTCATCAAAAGCTTTTTCATAATTTTTTGATGTTTCATTGATATATTTAGAACCGGCTTTACCTATTTTTAAATAATACATCGGAAGCTTTGCTTCTTGAGCTAAAGCTTCTGTTATGTAGGTTTTACCGCATCCTGGAGGGCCATAAAACAAAACAGCACGAGGAAACTTCTTGCCGTATTCTTTAAGGTCCATAGCAGCTTTTCTAGGGTGAACCAAAGGGTATATTATTTTATCAGTAAGAGTTTCTTTTAATTCATCCATACCGCCAATACTTTCAAATCCTTTTGGTGACGACTCACTAGGAACAAAAGGAATTATTACATCAGACGCTTGAGATTTTTGTGTTGTAGGCGCTTGATTGTTCACAAACTGCTTAGACATGATTGTAACTAAAGATTTTACACTTTGAGCAATTGACTCAAGAGGATCTGTTTTAGACTGAGACAAATCACTAGTCTCAGATGAGCTACCAACACCACCTGTTGTGCTCGTATTTTCAAGATATTCATTTTGTTCTTGAGGCAAAGTATTAAAGGCTAACACATTCGCCAAAGTAAAACGCCAATAATTAGAAATTGAATCAGTAGAAATTGTCGATTTTGAGCCTTCGATATTGTAGTGTTTAATTTCCCTTTCTGCAAAATGCAACTCAGGGTACTCTTCTTCAACTAGATTTTTAAGACTATATTTTGAAGCCATTAAAGAATCTAAAATGCCTACTAAATTAACAGACTTATCCTTAGTTTTTTCAACATACTTCACATAATCTTCAGTGCTGTTACAGTATATTCTAAGATTATTAATAACCTCTGACTTAGGACTTTTGTTGTTTTCCAATTTTGCTTTAAGCTCATTATCGAGTTTTTTGTCATAGCCAAAAGATGTTTTATATTTATTGTTATGCGCATTTATATAAGATGATATTTTCAATTTCTCTCTCCATTATGTAGTCGTAAAAAAGATAAAAAAGCAGAAAATATTTTTTTGTTAGGATATGAAGAAAATTTTACATAATGAAAAGAGACAGTAAAACTGTCTCGTATATTGTTGAGTATCGTCTATATTTAAACTCTCTCTAATCTTAAACGGCTAGATGTTTGCCATTTGAGCTTTTTTAAGGTTATCTTTAAGCCCTTTAGCTAAATCAGCTCTTCCGTTTTTCTCATAGATTTTTGTTATAGATTCTAAAAATTTAACACTGTCTAAATCTGAACTTTGAAACTGTTGAGCTCTTGGTTGAGGAGCAGCTTTTCTGATAGGTGTGCTCATTGAAGCTGAAGAAGCAATTGGTTGTTGAACAACAGGTTTTCTTCTAACAGGAGCTGCTGCTTTCATTGGTCTTCTAGGAATTCCTGACACACCATTTGATGGCATATTAGGAGTCATATAAGGATTTCTTTGGCTTTTTTGATAAGCTCTCATTCCATAAGCTGCGCTTGGTGCACTAAGACTTCTTGTCATTCCTTTAGGTTCTGCACCTTTTGATGACAAGCCGTTCATTTGTGAAGCCATGCGTGAATTCAAAGACATTTCTCTATCTAAGTTAGCTCTAGATTGAGTTGCACTTAAGCCAACACCTGACATTCTTTCAACAGCAGTGTTTGCTGATTTTTTTCTTGGTCTTAAAGCAAAAGCTGCAGCGATAGCAATTATTCCAATTGCTGTCATTGGATTAATTCCTGATGATTCAGCTTTGTTCATTGCTTTTTTTGCATATCTTTTTGCTGTAACTAACATTGACCTTGTGATGTGCATTTTAGTTAACACAGCGTTTAATTCTGGGTTTGAAGTTTGAGAATCTTCTGATTCTTCAACAAAGTTTTCAGGATTATAAACTGGAGTGTAGCTAGAAACAGGCCCGTTTAATTCAATCGACTGTGTTTTTTGTGTTAATTCTGCAGGGATTGTTTTGATTGTTTCGAAATACACTTTGCTTTGAGCAATGTCTTTTCCTTTTAAAACTATTTTAATATCGCTTTTTGAAGTGGGGACAACAGTTACATTATCAATATTTGCAACATCATTATAAACAGTGTTTAAAGAATCTGAAACGTCTACGTTTTTCAATTCAATAGACATTTTGTCGTTTGAATTAATAACTTTTTTCATATGAGTGGATTCGTCTGTTTTTAAAACAATTCCATAGCCGTCATTTTCAGCGTTAATTTGTATTTCAGATAGTGTATTTGCCATTGCACAGCTGATTGATAGTGCAAGCGCAAGACCTGTTGTCAAAATTTTTGTACTAAAACTAGCGATACTTCTCATAATTTCTTACCAATACTCCCCACGAGTTACTCAACTTAATTTAACGATTTCGTACTTAAATCATATCTATTCGGCATGTTAAAAACATCAATCACAAGGTTTAAGGTTTTTTATTTTCATATTGACCATATGGTTAATATTTGTTCTTTAGATTTCTCTTTGTTAGAATTATTTATATGAACGGCAGAATCAGAAGAATGGAAAAATCGGACGTTGGCGAAGTGGTTGAGCTAGAAGCACTTTCTTATGGCGAACATCACTGGTCTAAAGAGTCTTTTTATAACGAGCTTGAAAACAATCTTGCTCATTATTATTGTGCTGAAAATGAGAATAAAAAAATAATAGGCTACACAGGTTGCTGGCATATTTTTGATGAAGCTCATATTACAACTTTGTCTGTTCATCCTGATTTTAGAAAACAAGGCGTTGCTCAATCACTTTTATTTGCAGTTATAGATGATTGCTACAAAGCAAAAATCAAATATATAACTCTAGAGGTTAGAGAAAGCAACGTTCCGGCTATTTCCTTGTATGAGAAAAACGGGTTTAAATCGATAGGAACGAGAAAAAACTACTATCAAGACAACAATGAAAATGCTCTCATTATGTTCACAGAAAACATATGGTATGAAAAGTTTAAATTGAGATATAATGAATTGCATAAGCAGCAGGAAGCAAAAAGTGAACACAAAACGGCTTAAAGAAGAACTAGACGCATTTAATGCGGAAAACAAAAAGCTGAAAATCACAATGGGAACACTTGTGGTTATGGGCTGGTGTGTGTTTTTAATCATTATTGCAACCTTCACTCAGCTTGATTTTTCATACTATTTCCCTGCAACTTGGAATCCATATGATCCTGCTTTTTTAAAGCTTAAACATTGCATTTATATTCCACAGATTCCTGTAATATTCTTCATTGCTGCATTGATTGGCAAAAGATTTGGAATCACTGCTGTTTTAATTTATATAATTTTAGGACTAACAATTTTCCCAATTTTTGCACTAGGTGGGGGCTTAAGCTACATTTTTCAATACAACTTTGGATATATCCTAGCCTACATTCCGGCTGTTTTTATTGTTGCTTTTACGCTAAAAGACAAATTCAATTACGCAACAATAGCTAAAGCAACAATCCTAGGGCTATTAACTATTCATATCATCGGCGTATTTTACTTGATTTTAATGGCAATAATCCACCAAGATCCATTTACTCATGTTGTTAGTTGGATAGCTATGCAAAGTGGTACAAAAATGATTTATGACTTTGTTTTTGGTTATTTGGCAATTTTACTCTCAAAACCCGTAAAACAAGTTTTGTGGCTTTCTATGGGTTAGATAAAAATTTTATGTTAAAAATTTTTAATAAACCTTTAAAGTTGTAGCAATTTAAAACATTGAGGATATTTATTGCAAACGTAAGTGTTACAACCAAGAAAGGTTAAATCAATGTCCATTCAAGCAGTAGGTATGTCAAATGGTGCATATTGCGCACCAAAAGCAAAAGGTGTAAGTTTTTCAGGTGAAGAAGCACCAGCTAAACAAAGTGGAAACATTGGAAAAGCAATCGCTTCTACATTCGTTACAGGTTTAGGTCAAGTGTGCGACGGAAGAACTAAAACAGGTTTAAAACAATTTGGTACAGGCCTAGGACTTGAAGTTTTAGCAGGTGTCTTAACTAGTGTTGGTATGTCAGTTAAAAATAAAGTTGGCTCAACTTTAGCACTTGTAGGTGCAACTGCTGCTGGTATTGGCTATGTTGCTAACAAAATATTCTCAATTGTTGATGCATATAAAGGTGGAAAATAATTACCTAACACACTATAACAAACACAACAAAGCCCGTTTCTATAAAAAGAAGCGGGCTTTGTGATTATTATTGAATTTTAATTATCCTACTTTTGAACTTTTGGTCTGTACAAAAGCTCTCTTTTTTTCTTCATTTCTGGATTTAACATATATTCTTCGTATTTGTAATGAGATTCTATCCAGCCGTTTGGTGAAATTTCAATGATTCTATCAGCAACTGTTTGTATAAACTCGTGGTCTTGAGAGGTGAATAAAACTGTGCCGTTAAAGTCAATTAAAGAATTGTTCAACGCTGTGATAGCTTCTAGGTCTAAGTGGTTAGTTGGTTCATCAAAAATCAAAACATTTGATTCTGCTATCATCATTTTAGCTAGCATACAACGAACTTTTTCACCCCCAGATAGGACATTTGCGCTTTTTTCTGACTCTTCACCAGTGAAAAGCATTCTTCCTAAATATCCGCGAATAAAGCTTATATGCTGTTCTTCAGAATATTGTCTTAGCCAGTCAATTAGGCTGATATTTGTGTCGAAATAAGCATTGTTGTCTTTTGGAAAATATGAACGAGTTGCAGTAACTCCCCATTCAACTTTTCCAGAATCAGGCTCAACTTCTCCAGCAAGAATTTGGAAAAGAGTTGTCACAACCAAAGGATCTTTGCTAATAAATGCAATTTTATCACCTTTATACACGTCCATCGAAAAGTTTTTAATCAACAATTCACCATCAATTGATTTGTTGAGTTTTTCAACGTGCAAAACATCTTTGCCAGGCATTTTTTGATAGTTAAATCTAATTCTAGGGAATTTTCTAGAAGAAGGTTTGATGTCTTCTAGGGTCAGCTTGTCTAACATATTTTTTCTTGAAGTCGCTTGAGCAGCTTTTGATGCGTTAGCACTAAATCTTGCAATAAACGATTTCAACTCTGCAATTTTTTCTTCAGTTTTTTTGTTTTGTTCTTCTTTTTGCTTTTGAATCAACTGACTAGCTTGAGCCCAAAAAGAGTAGTTACCTGTATAAAGCTGAATGTTTTTATAGTCGATATCAGCAATATGAGTACATACATTATCCAAAAAGTTTCTGTCGTGAGATACGACAATTACAAGGTTTGGGAAGTTTATCAAAAACTCTTCAAGCCATTTGATAGTAGAAATATCCAAGTGGTTTGTAGGCTCGTCTAAAAGAAGAATATCTGGGTTTCCAAACAAAGCTTGAGCAAGCAAAACTCTAACTTTTTCACTACCTGAAAGCTCACTCATAAGCTGATAATGTTTTTCGTCATCAATTCCTAAGTCGCTTAACAAAGTAGCAGCCATAGATTCAGCTTGCCAGCCGTCTAATTCAGCGAATTCTGTTTCTAGCTCAGAAACTTTCATTCCATCTTCATCATTGAAATCAGGTTTTGCATATAAAGCCTCTTTTTCTTTCATTACGTCATAGAGTCTTTTATGTCCCATAATAACTGTATCAATGACAGTATAATTGTCATAAGCGAAGTGGTCTTGTTTCAAAACTGCAATTCTAAGCCCTTTGGGGATATGAACTTCACCTGATGTTGGTTCAACATCTCCTGAGATAACTCTCAAAAGTGTTGATTTTCCTGCACCGTTAGCACCTATAACGCCGTAGCAGTGACCAGGAAGAAATTTGATATTTATATTTTCAAACAAAGTCTGGCTTCCAAAGCGGACTGTAAGTTTATTAGTTGTAATCATGTTTCAGTTTCCATTTTATTTACACTATTATCTATTTTTACATAAATATAGTTGAAACAAAATAAAACAACTACGCAACTTTACATTAGCCTTGAATACTCAACTAATTTTGACACATCCTGATTCCATTCATTTTCCCATTTTTGAATTATCAAATCAGCAGGCGTCAAACCTTTTGAAACCAAATCAATCAAAGGTTCTAAAAACTTTTCCTCATCTTGTTTTTGAGATTTCAAACTATCATAAGAAATTTTTATTATTTCATATGCAATATCTTTCAAATTATGTTTTTTGATTTTTACATCAAGTCCTGTTTTTGGTGTTTTTTGTCTTAAATACTCAAACTCAAAATAAGACAAGTCTTTTATAACCTCACAAACAGCCTCACGGGCTGACTCGTTATACATAATCCCTTTCCAAAACGCAGGCACAGAAGGAATCAAATCAAAACGCTGATTATCGTGGTTTCGAATTTCAATGTAATTTTTTAGTCTTACATCAGGGAAATACAAACTCAAATGAAGAAGCCAATCCTGTTTTGTTGCAAAAAAGCTCTGATATCCGTTTTTTAAATAATTTCTAAACGTCAAATTCTCTGTTTTTATTGCAGTTTTAACACCATTGATTTCTTTTTCAATAAAAATCATCGGCACATCAAGAAGAATTTGAGCATAATCTTCAAAACAAAAATCGCCTTTAAAAACTCTTGAACTGACTAGTCCGCATCTGTCATTGTCTGTATCAAGCCAGCTTGATGCACGGTAGGATTTATATTTCGTAAGTCTAGAATTGCGCACAGGAGAGTTAGAATATGCAGCGCTGATTATCGGCGATAATTTCAAAGCAACCTGAAATTTTTTCATAGCATCTTCTTCTGAAACATAATCAAAACTCGCCTGAATACCGGAGGTTTCTCTCATCATCACCAAAGGCTTTTTCGCAACAGTTGGCAGATATTTTGTCATATATTCATAACGTTTTTTAGGGATAATTTTGATATTTTTATAAACAGAAACAGGCTGAACGCCATAGCCTAGCCAATATATCCCAAGTTTTTGAGCAATATCAGAAGATGTTTTGTTATAAACCTGCAAAATTCTTTTTATATCTGAAATTTTTTCAGTTGGTATCAAACTCAATTCTGTTTGAGAACCGGGCTCTAAAGTCACAGTTCCAAGATTTCCTTTAAGACCTAAAACTGCACCATTTTCAGAAATCTCTTGCCAATCATTGAGATTAGATGATTTTTCATAAAGCCTTAAAAATCCCGAAACATCAGCATAAGTAGAAGCTTTGAAAGTGTTTTTATTCACTGGCAATTTTTCAAACTCAACGCCAATTTTTTTAACAGCATCAGGACTTTTACACCCATCAAAAAACACGTCAGTCAGACTTTTTTCATCAGTTATAATATTTTCATTTGCAGTTAAAACGTGGTTTATCATATAGAAACCGGTATTTTTCCTTGTTTGTATTCTATAAGTTCAATCAACTTTTCCATTAAGATATCTTGGAAACGTTCTTTGTTATGTGCATTTATTTCACGAATGAAATAACACGGACTAGTTACATTTATTTCCATAATTTTGCCATCAGCAACATCCAGTCCGACCATATAAAGCTCGACAATATTCAAACGCTTCGCAACAGCTTTCGCCATTTCTTTTTCTTCATCAGTAAGTTTTGCAGTTTCAAAATACTTATCAGAATGAACAGAAAATTTGAAATCATCTTTACCAGGAAGCTTTCTAATGCACTCATCAAAAACGTGCTCCCCTAAAATCAGAATTCTTTTATCTCCATTCACAGCACCTTCTAGGTACTTTTGAACCATAACCATAGTTTTGCCGTTGTTAGTAAGGTTTTTTATGATTGTGTTTATGTTTCTTTCTTCTTTATCAAGATAATAAACCCCACCACCAAAGCACTGGTTTAGAGGTTTTATTATAGCTTTGCCCTGTTTTCGAACAAAGTTTTTTATCTCATCCGCATTCGCTGTCACAATGTTTTCAGGCGCATACTGAGGGAAATAGTTCAAATGGAATTTCTCGTTAAAGTTTTTGATTGCAATAGGGTTATTAATCAAAACTGTTTTTTCATGATCAACGTAATCAAACACATTACAAGCATTTATGTAATCAATATCAACAGGAGGATCAGGTCTGAAAAACACAACGTCAAAATCTTCAATTAAATATTTTTTTTGTTCGTCTTTTTTATAAAAGATATCGTTGTTTTCAAGATAAGTCTCATAACACAAAGTCTTCGCGAGATTCCCCTCTGTCATAAGCCCGCTTTTAATTGTAATAAACACTTCCCATTCGCGCTCTAAAAATTCTTTTATGAGCCAAAAATTAGTGACTAAGTCGTTAAACTCAAAATATTTAAGCTCTAAATCGTCTATTACAAATAAAATGCTGTTTTTCATATCAAAACCTCGTCCTCATCCATTCATGATATCAATTAAAGTTAAAATTACAATGATATGATATGATTAACTCGTGAAGCTATTTAAAAATAGGAGAAACGAATATGAAAATTTTACACGCAATGATAAGAGTTAAAAACGCACAAGAATCAATTAAATTCTACTCAGAACTTTTAGGGCTAAAAAAAACACATGAAATCAAACTCGAAGACTGCGTTTTGCACTTTTTAAAAGATGACTCTGCTGATTTTGAAATCGAACTTACAGAGAACTTTGACACTCCTGAAAACGGATATCAAAACGGAAACGCTTTCGGTCATTTCGCTTTTGAAACAGATAATATGGATGAGTTTGATAAAAAATTCAAAGCTTTTGGCGGCGAATACCTTTATGAACCTTTCGTTATGGAAGAAGCTAACTCAAAAATCGCTTTCATAAAAGATCCTGATGGAAACGAAATTGAAATAATCGAAAATCTATAATAACAAACAAAAAAACTACGGAAAAAGCTTTTGAAACGAGTAAAAAACCCGTAGTTTTTTATTGATTTTTTTGTGCAAGAAATTTTTGAATTTTCAAATCCAAAATTATTGTATTAAACATATTTTCCCTTTGCTGCAACGAAGCAAATGTATTTTTTTCTACACTTGATTTTATAGCCGCAACCTCGTTTTCATCAAGCTCAATTTCATCAGGATTAAACCCTGTTAAATCAGGTTTGTTTGGATCTTTCACTTCTTCTTGAATTTGTTCAACACCAAATGAGTTTTGCCAAATTTTATGAGAAAAATTGATATCAGCAATTTCAATATCTAAAGGCTGCGCGTATTGTCTAATTTTTTTCAATAATGTAGGCTTAAACATTGTTAATTCGCTTGTTACAAACGAATTTGCACAAGCTACAACCAAAACGTCATTTTGGGTAATCCCATATATTTTTGAGACATCTTCGAATTTTTTTCCAACAATTTTAGGCCAAAACTTAAAAAGTGTTGTTTTTTTGAGCCCCTGTTTTAAATTAGACTCTTTTAAAAACGAGTCTAAAACACCGCCAAGACTGCTCATTTCGCAATAGTTAATCTTTTTTCGCATTGGCTCTTCGTTCCTCAATGATTTTGCCAGCTTTTTCAAAGTCTTCGACTGTGTCTATATCAAGACAAAAACCATTTGTGTATACTTCAGGTCTTTTACCTATAAAATCCTTAACTTCTTTCATAACATCTGTTTTGATGATGTAAGTTGCACCTGTTTCACAAAACATTGGATAATGTTTGTCAGTGTCCTGACGTCTAGGACGATGTCTGTAATCATACAAACACTCATATACAGCATCGTTTTCATCATTTCGATAACAATCAGGTACTTTACGCCATAATGCGTGAGTCTTTCCAACAGGCTTCACCGCAAAAACAGAATCACATCCGTTTTTTTGATTTTCAAAGAAAATATCAAAAGCCTCATCGAGCTCTTTCGAATCTCTCATTGGACAAGTTGCCTGCAAAAGCACAACTATATCTGGTTTGTAGCTCTCTTTTTTTTCTAATTCATCGACAACCTGCAATAGCACAGGAGCAGTTTTGGTCTCATCTTGAGCCAATTCAACAGGCCTGTCTAAAACTTCAGCACCACAAGACAAAGCCACCTCTTTTATTCTTATATCCTCAGTTGAGACCACAGTTCTTGTCACATATTTTGAATTTTTTGCAGCATCTATTGTATATGCAACAAGCGGTCTGCCGGCAAGAGGCTTGATGTTCTTCAACGGAATACCCTTTGAACCGCCTCGAACCGGAATAATTGCTAATATTTCCATTTCTTCTAATCCAGCTTAGCTTTTCACCTTCTTAAATAAAAAGATAAAACCAGCTAAGCTTTTCACAAAACTACTCAAAAAACACGTGTTAAAAACTACCACGAATTTTATTGGATATTATTAATCTAAAATTTCTTCAAGAATCTTTGCGTTGCTCAAAGCTTTTTGAGGACTTGGCAATTTTGTACGTTTGATATAGCTTCTTAAAGCTTCACGAACTAATTCACTTCTAGTTCTTTGTTCATTATCTGCAACCTGATCGATTTTGTTCAAAAATTCATCGGGCATTGATACTAAAATTCTTGCCATTTTTTCTCCTTTAATGATTCTTCACCTTCATAGTCATTAATAACTTTTGACAACTTTATTAGATATTATACATCAAAAAGTTATATTTTCTATATCACATTGTCTAAAGTTTATAATTACTTTACATACCGAATATGACATAAATTGACCTTCACTCTTATATAAAAACAGATTGGGTTTCAAAATTGCCTATTTAGCAGACTGTTTAATTTCTTCTGAAACAATTTTTTTCATTTCGCCAAATTCTTTTGCATACTGAGGATATTGAGCCCAAAACTCAGCAAATCGTTCTTCAGAATTAGTCGTTTTAGAAAACTCTTTCAACGCATCTTGAACGTGAGAAAGCCTTTTCCACGCCTCTTTAGCAATCATAGAATTTAGCGCTTTATTTCTTGCATTTTGTGCAATTTGTCTATTATGAGCCAAAATCAAATCTCGGTGTTGAGAATTAAAAGCCTTAACTTTAGACGCAATAAGTCTATTCCCTTCTTCATCTGACGCTTTTAAAAGAGCTTGGTAATTTTTGCCTAAATCAGGCATCTGAATTTTTTCCAAAACCCAACCTAATGCAGATCTGTCTTTTAGACCTAGCTGTTGAGCTATTTCGTTCAAGGTTTTCATTTTACCCCAACGCTCTTTTAAAATATAAAGAGACAAATCCTTTAAAGGCACTTTTTCTTCTATTTTCTTTATATTTTTTGAAGTTTTAGAAAGAACTACATTCGCCTGTAAAATTTCTCTGAATTCAGGATAAAAATTTTGCGCTGCACTCAACGTATTACATTCAAGAAGTTTTGAATATGTACTTTCATGCAACTGTTTCAAGGTCGGAAGAGTTTTGATTTTATCTTTTTTCGAAACAAAAATTTTTGCTTTTCTTCTAATTCTTTCAGGCAAAAGTCTTTCTCTGTGTTTTAAAACATACTCCAAAGTAATATCTTTTGCTGCACCAAAAGAAGGGCTTGATTGAAAAGAGTTTTCGCTATTATAAAGTTTTACATTTGAGGAAATATTCATAGCATTACGAAAACTCGTAAAAAAATTTTTTGTCAGTTTTTTACAGATTTTTTACAAAATCTTGTTTAATAAAATCAACTAGCTCACTAGGCTTTGAAATCACAATCTCAGCACCGTTTTTCAACAAAAAGTCAGTATCTTTATACCCCCAATCAACGCTTACACAAGGAATTTTTGCATTTTGTGCAGTTTGAATATCAACCTCAGAATCACCAACATAAATTGTGTTTTGAGCCAAACTGTTAAGATCCACCATCACTTTCAAAACACTGTCAGGAGCCGGCTTTTTTCTCACTTTTTCTGATTCACCAACTACACAACAAAAATTTTGAGGAAAATACCTAGCACAAAGCTGCTTCACCGCCTCATCAAATTTATTCGAAACAACAGCTGTTTTAATCCCAGAGCCCTCAAGTTTTTTTAGCAATTCTAAAACACCATCATAGGGTTTTGTTTTATTGTACATATTTTTTTCATAATGAGATTTAAAAAAGCCAAGACATTCCTCAAAAACAGGATTTTCAGCCCCATCAGGAATAGCTCTTTCAATTAGTTTTTTAACCCCGTTTCCAACAAAGCTTCTGACTTCTGAAACAGTTCGTTTTTCAAACCCAAAATGTTCTAACGCAGCATTTGTACTATCAGTCAAATCTTCTAGTGTATATAAAAGTGTTCCATCTAAATCGAAAATAACAGTGTCAATCATAAAACAATTATCCTATAATCACTTTTTCAAATAATCAGAAAACTTCTTTTTGTGAACGGTAAACCCACAGCCTTCGTGCAAATCTGCAGGATATGGGATTTTTTTCATCGGATATTTCTTACACATAGGAAGTCTTTTTTCATAAACAGAACAAAGCCCTTCTTTTGTAACGTATTTACAAGCAAAAATAAAATTCCCAAACTCGTCTTTGCCTTTTATATAAAATCTTTTGTAAGCGGGATATAAAAACTGCATTATTTTGAACTCTTTTTCTGTATAAGTATCAAAGCTATACATATAGTTGCAGCATTTTCCGCATTTTTTACACTCACCTGTAATTTCATACTCCATTTTTTCAGGCACAAAATACGACAAATATTCCCACCACAAGGATTTTATTAGTTTCACTGGATTAAACATAACTCCATTATATCCTGAATTTAAAAGATAGTTCAATTGTCAAAAAGCCCAATCGAATGTTTTTTAAACCTTAGGTAACAATTATTAAAATTGTCTTAACAAACTAACAAAAAAAATAGCATTTGTTTTTTTAGTGTTATAAAATATTAAAAATAGGAAAGTGTGAGGTCTGCCCCTAATGAGTGAAAATAAAACTTATACAAAATTAGAAAAAAATGAACTCCAAAGAATTGAAATAAACCAACTGCCAAAAGAAATCCCCAATTTCAAAAACAGTTTCGAATCAAAAGATTCAATGATCAAACAATGGCTGTCTGACTGGATAACAAAAGGAGTCAAAAAAGGACAACTCAAAGAAAATACGCTTTTGCCTAAAAAAGCTGATTTGGCATATTACCTTGGAGTTAGCGTTGGGACAGTACAAAACGCAATCAGATATGTAGAAGATTCAGGACTGCTTGAGTCAAAACAAAGAATTGGAACAATTATAAGAAGTTCAAATGCGCAAAACCCAATTATTAAAAAAGCATCATCAAAACGTGAAAAAGTAATAACTCTGATAAAAAAATACATTGTAGACAATAATATTGCAGTAGGTGAACCATTACCATCAGCAAGAGCTTTGTCATCAATTATTGGAAACTCAACAAACACAACAAGACTTGCTTTAGATTTTCTTTGTTCAACAGGCTTAATTGAACCAAGAGCTTTCCGTTCTAATGAAGCGAACTGGATATTGAAACAACAGCCAACTTTCAGTGAGGAAGAAAAGGAAGTGTTCAAAGCTGATTCACTAGCTAGTGACACTCTTGTTGAAAAAGTAGAAAAAGAACTAAAAGATTATATCAAGACAAATTGCAAAATTGGAGATAAAATGCCTTCACACTTTGAACTTTCAGACATTTTGAAAGTTAGTGTAAAAACAGTTCACGATGCCCTAAAAGTGTTAATTGATGAAGGAATTTTGCTTGCAAGAAGAGGTCGTTATGGGACAACAATCATAAAAATCCCTTCTGACAATCCACTACAACCGGTGAATGAAATTTCTATTTGTGAATCATCAATAAAAGCCGCATCAATTTTTGCAAAAGCAGAAGAAGCAGCATTTTACAGCTACCAAAAAATTGAAAACTCAATTAAAAAATATATAAGAGATAACTTTGAAATAGGCGAAAAAATCCCATCAATGGAAACATTATCAAAAGAGTTTGATGTTTCTACAAACACTGTTAGAAAAGCTCTTCAAAACCTTTCTAAAATGGGATATGTAAGCTTTTCAAGAGGCCGTTACGGCGGAACATTCGTAACAGAACTGCCAGAAGATGAAGAACAAGAAACTTTCAGATGGCTAGCAGTTAGCCCTAATTACACAATTTCTTACGAGAACTAAAATGACCCCAATCTCACCAGTGTTTGCGAACATCGCAAGCTCACTACCAAGCTACAAGTGGAAGAAATCAAACATGTCGAATCCTGTTATGCAGCCTCAAGCGCAACAGGTTAGTTTGATTGACTTCAAAAAAGATTTCCCTTGGCTGACTGATAAAACAATCAAAGCCTCACTAGATGCGCTACAAAGCTTAAACTTTGACCAATCAGACATAGACTACCTCAATTCAAATGAAATCAGACCACCTTTTAAAAACGGAAAAGAAGCAATAGACTTCATAAAATCAAAAAATGTCAGAATCATATTTGAAAAACCAGCTGACAGCAACGTGCATGCGCAATATGATTTCGCAACAAATATGATAATGATTAACAGCCGATATAAAAAATGCATGGATTTCCCTGTGATAATTGCAATAGCTGAAGCAATTTTGCACGAATGTTCCCATGCATATGATAATGATGGAGAAAGTTCTATCCAAGAGGAGTTGGACTGTCTGGGAATGAACGCAGTTTCACATCGTGCTTTTCTAAGAAAGTACGGGGACCTGTTCAAAAATTCCGACGCTCCGATTGTCAATGACGGCGTAAGTATTTATGAAAAATTGTTTTTTGACCCTGACCCACAAAAACAAAAACTCATTGAGCGGGTTCGAGAAAAATACGGCTACTTACCATCTGGAGATAAACTGCATCCTGCTTCTAAAATATCGCTAAAAATAAAATATAACGATTCTTAACACATTATATAATATGTGTATAAATTACACGTAACGAAATATGAAGCTGAAAAGCAACAATTTCGCAAAAAAGTAGCAAAAATTTACGTTTACATGTTTTACATTTATAGTATTTGTAGTAGCAAACATGACAAATGTGTGATATAATTAGTCCAATAAGGTCAGGGTTTGATTTCATATAAATATTACTTTTTTAAAAAAGGAGGCGCTATGTCTACTAAAACTGCATCAAACAAAACTAAGGAAGTTAAATCAAAATTCAATGACGAATTTGAAAAGTATTTGAAAAGACAATGCTTGAAAACAACATTCAATGGCCTTGAACTAGAAACGTTCAGCTGGTACAAAAAAATGTTAGGCTTAGTATAAAAAAGAGGGTTTTTAACCCTCTTTTTTTCGTGGTTTTGTTTGGATATTTTTTCATATAAAATATTTGTATGAAAAAGAATTTAAAAATCGCTTTAATAAATCATGGTTGTGCAAAAAACCTTGTTGACTCAGAACTAATGTTAGGGATGTTGGCTGATGAAGGTTTCAAAATCACATTAAATGATGAGGACGCTGACATTGTAATTGTGAATACTTGCTCGTTTATTCACGATGCAGAAAAAGAGTCTGTGCGTTCTATTTTGGATGTCGTAGATAGCGGCAAAAAGTTAATTATTACTGGATGTTTGCCACAAAAACATAAACAGGAACTAAAAAACGCAATTCCTGAAGCTGTTGCAATGATTGGGACAACAGACTTGAAAGAAATTGTTTCAGCAGTGAAAGAAGCTGCAAAAGACGAGCCTGAATATTTTTGCAAAATTGCAAAAGAGCCTGTTTACATATATCCTGAAGATGTTCAAAGACAACAAATCACAGTGGGCTCTAGTTCTTATATAAAGATTGCAGATGGCTGTAACTATAAATGTGGCTACTGTGTCATTCCACAACTCAGAGGTCCATATAAATCAAGACCCATAGAAAAAATTGTAGAAGAAGCAAAAGCTTTAGGTGAAAAAGGTGTCTCAGAAATTGTGCTTATTGCTCAAGACACAACAGGATATGGCATTGATATTTATAAAAAGCCATCTTTAGCTAAGCTGTTAAAAGAATTGAACAAAATCGATTCAATCAACTGGATAAGGGTTATGTACACGTATCCTTCAATGTTTGATGATGAATTGATTGATGCATTTGCCAGCTGTGAAAAAGTTGTAAAATATGTGGATATCCCGCTGCAACATTCTCATCCTGAAATGTTAAAAGCTATGAAACGTCCTGTTATGGATTATCGAGGATTTTTGAAAAAACTGAGAGAAAAAATCCCTGAAATAACAATCAGAACAACTTTCATTGTTGGATATCCAGGTGAAACACAAGAGATGTTTGACGATTTGTATGATTTTGTGAAAGAAGCAAGATTTGATAAAATGGGAGCTTTTGAATTTTCAAAAGAAAAAAACACATACGCTTATTCACTAGAAAATCAGATTCCTGCAAGAATAAAAAAACAACGCAGAAATAAACTTATGAAGCTTCAACAAAAAATCTCAAAAGAAATCAACGAGTCATTTATAAACAAAGAAATTCCTTGCATAATCGAAGCTGTCTCAGAAGATGGCGCAGTTATTGCAAGAGGATATCGTGACGCTCCTGAGGTTGATGGAGTTGTTTATATTGAGACAGATGACATTTTGGTCCCTGGTGACATTGAAACAGTCAAAATCACAGGGTGTGATGAATACGACCTATATGGTGTTGTTTAACACAAGAAATTCCGTTCTCCTTCTTGTTGAAATTCACCAGAATATAGCATCGGATTAGATGTTTTAGCTGAGTCGTCTTCCTGTCCGTTTTTAAGTTTATACAATCTGTTAGAGATGACATTTTCTTGTTTTTTAGCAAGATATAAATTGTCATCAAAAGATGTATTTAGCTTATTAAAATTAGCAAATCTGAACAAGGATTTTAACTCGCTCAAGCCTTTTTCCATCGTAGAAACATCTGTTGTTTGAGTGAGATATTTGCTTAAAATATCATTATATTTTTTTTCGGCAGTCGTCGTGTTTTCAGCTTCAAGACGTTTGAGTCGTTCTTCATTGAATTTTTTCATACGTTCTTGATAAGCTTCAACTGACTCATAAATATTTTGTTGTAAGCCATCAGCTTTTGCAAGAAGCTGTTGTCGTTGGTCAGAATAATATTTTACGCTTCCTGTTGCACTAATTGGTTGTGAAGCAACCGATAAAAATGCATGTTCTCCCATTTTCCGTATTCCTAAATTACATAATTTCCCTTATATATATAAAAACAACTAAATTTAAAAAATTGCCTCAGAAATTTAAGGATTTTATAAAGAACTCATTGTTTTTAAAAAAAGTTCCATTCTGTTTTCTACTTTGTAAAATTTATAAATTGCCTTGAGCTTCTTTTTTATTGTATTTGGACTATACCCAAGCTCATCGCCTATTTCCCAATTGGTTTTACCTTCGAATACAAAGCCAAGTATTTTTTTTTGTTCATCATTAAGCATCATTTTTTTGTTCCTTTATTTTTTTCATCAGATTTTCTTTACTTTCAAAAAACTCTTTTGGCGGAGGAACTCCTTGTTCTTGTCTAATTTGATTAAGATACTCATTAGTTTTTTGAACAGACACAACGTGTGTTTTCATAGCTTTCTTTTTTAACAACAGCTTTTGTTTAAGATACTTTTGAAGCCTAATAAAATGAAAATCAGGATTTTGAAAATCATATGGACTCTCTTTTTTCAAAGCAATGTTTTCAGAAAGTTCATCAATAATTGTTTGGAAAAGCTCATTGTCCTCACACAATTCTGAAAGAATTTTAAAGTTAGACGAAGACAGAAAGACATTTTTCATCACCCCAAAAAACTTTTCATTAGAATTTTCTATTTCTTTAGTTTTATTATTTTCTTTTTTTTTATTTTTTTTATTTATGGCATTAGTTTCGCAATCCGACTGCAATGCATTCGCATCTTGTTCTTTTGCTCGCCAACGTGAAAAAGCAGCCATTTGTGCTTTTTTACTTTTCTCCTTTTGAAGTTTCAAATTTTGTGCAACACGTTTAGATGAGATTACATTTTTTTTGATCGTAAAAAGCTTAAAATCATAAATTACTGATTCAATTTTTTCTTTTTCAACGCCAATATCATCTGCAATTAACTCAATTGAATCTATATCAAGTTTGTTTTCATATCTATGAAGAAACTCAACAATAACCCAAAAAATTCCATAGCCTTGCAAGCCCATTTTTTTCATGAGCTTTTTTATTTGTAAACTCTCTCGCGTAAAAATGTCGTGTGAAAAATAAGGAATCATTTGCAACTCCTTTTTTGTTTTTGAAAAAATGCATCCTCAAGGCCTTGAAAAATGTAGCTTTTACAAAAGTCGCCACTGTCACATCTTTCAGCTTTCAGTTTGTCATCAAAACGAATTTTGCAAAAAGAACAAATTTCATTTTCAACAAGCCCGCCAATTGCCTCGTCGAGCATACTCAAAAGGCAGTCTGTGTATAAATTTATATTTTGTGAGAATGTTTTTTTCATAAATTTAAATAAAATTATTGAAAGAAAAAGCCATTCATGTTAAATTAGTGAAGAAGTATATATTTTTGCCTAATCTCGGGGGTTAGGCTATTTTTTTGACCTTTTTAAGCATGCCTGAAGTACAATTTCTCCCAAATCTCCATTTTGTGTAAAGTAATATTGTATATTTTATTTACATTTTGTTTACAAAGACGACAATTGCAAAGTTATTTATGGTAAAATGTAAATAAATCTACTTTACTTAGTATAAGTTCTAACTTTACACTTGTCAAGTACAATAAAAAATTAAAGGATCATGGATGAAACTAAATAAATTTATAGAAGAGATAACAGGCGAGCTAAAAAGAAAAATCAGCTATACCGACATAGCAGAAGCACTAGATGTTTCAAGACAATACGCCAATCAAATTAAAAACAAAGACCTAAGTGAAGAGCAACTAGAAAAACTCAAAAAATATTTCAATTGCGACCTTGCAAATGCAAAGTCACAAAATATTGAAGTAGTAACAGATGATTGCATAAACATCCCCATTTTAGGAGGTGTTTCAGCAAGCATGGGCTACGGTGTCACTGTATATGATGAACAACAAACAGCAAGCTATTCAATAAGCAAAAAACTCGCTGCCGATTTAGATATAAACCCTAAAAAAACAGAAATGATTTTTGCCCAAGGTGACAGTATGCTCCCGACGATTGACGGAGGTGACAGCCTGTTGATTGACCATTCAAGAAAAGAAATACACGACGGCAAGATTTATTGTGTAAGAATTGAAGGGCAGCTATACGCAAAAAGACTTCAAAAAATTCCTCCTAACACAGTTAGAGTTGTGTCTGACAATGACAAATACAGAAGTTTTGAAATAGATTTGTCACAAAAAATTGACTATGATTTCGAAGTCATAGGAGAAGTTCGCTGGTGGGGTCGAGTCGCTAGATAGTTATTTCAAATATTTTTGAAGCAAAAGTTTTTTGAAAGCTCTTGCATTAACGGCTTCTGGTTCTATTTCAAGCAGCTTATCCAAATATTTAAGCGCTGTTTCATAATTGCCAAGTTTTTTATGAGCAGCTGCCATTGCAAATAATGCATCGATGAATTTTTCATCTAACGCCAAAGCTTTTTCTAAATCCTTAACAGCTGAATCAACATCAGGATTTTTTATATCTTTTCTTGATAAAGTAATTTTCGCACGATTATAATAAGCATCAGTCATTTTTTCATCTAACTGCAAAGCTTTTGTATAATCTAACATCGCATCATCAAACTTTTCTAATGCGTGATATGCAACTGCACGGTAAAAATAGGAAATTTCCCAATCATTTTTTAGCTCAATTGATTTAGTTATTTTCTCAATTGCATCTTGGAATTTTCCACTTTTTATATCAAAAATGCCATCATCTAAATATTTTTTGTAATCGTTCATGATTACATAATAATACAATAAAAAAATTTTAGATTTTTTTGTCAATTTTTCATAATAAAATGTTTTTATATAAATAAGGTTAGATTTGGTTTAAAAAAATTCATGGTTAGTTTTTCAACAATAAGCAAGATAGGCAAAAGTATTATACGAAAAGCTGGTGCAGCAGCTCACACTAGCACAATTGCACCTAATCCTGAAACAATGCGTTTAGATATAGCGAAGTTTTTGGATACAGATGTATTTGTCAAAACACAAAAAGAAATTAAAGAATTTTCAAAAAAGATAGATTTTGAACATAGATTAGCAGAAGTGCTTGATAAATATAACGCAACAAAATTGGCTTCAGCACAAAAAAGAGGTCGTACTCTAGAAATTTTAGATAACTGGAAGCCTGAATTTGGGATAAGAAATTCAAACGGCGTTTATCAAAATGCAATCAATGAGTTATCAAAACAAAATGGAGCAATAGACAAATATATAGCTACAGTTTTCCCTGACATATCAAGTGAAACAGCTAAAAATGCTAAAAGTCTTTTGACAAAATATCTCGAAAGAAATTTAGACATATACTCTTATGAAAGAATTGAAGATATCTTAAAAGGATTCGCTTCTCAAATTCAAAAAAGTGGAAAAAATCCAGTAATTTACGTACCTAGTGATGAAAAAAGCTATGGAATCATTGCAGAAATATACAAAAAAATTGCACCAGATGCCAAAGTAGTCACAGGTTGGAAAAATTTAATCGATTATTCATCAAAACACCCAAACACAAATATAGCTGTTTTAGATGACTGTATAATGAGTGGGAAATCAGTAGAAGACATATATAACTCAGTTCGTCAAAGCTGCAAAGGCGTTAAAGACATAGACTTTTTCGCTTGTACAGCTTGTGAGAAAGGTGTAAACCAAATAAAAGCAAATATTCCTGAAGCAGGAATCCACTATGACGGTCAATTGAGAAAAACATTAGAAGAATCAGACTTTTTCAAAGAATTAATGATAACAATTAATGGAAAAGAGAAAAAAATCCAACAAGATTTTCTAAAAACACTTTTAAGATGCCAAGACACAACACAGGGCTTAGCAACAGGAAGTGCCGTTATGTTCCCATATATGGCACCTAATAACAACAGTATTTTTGCTGCAAACATGATAGAATCGCTTTTTTCAGGCCCTCGTTTTGCAATAAAAAACTGTGAAAAAGTTGGCGTATCAAAAGAAGGAAAACTTGAATATCCGCCTCAATGGTTAGCTAGACTACTAAAATAAAGGTATTAAAATGACAGAAATAAAAAGTACACCCTTAAATTTTTATACTATGATGCCATCTTTTAAAGCAAATCAAAATATACAAGATGACAAGTCAATCCCTGCTGAAATTTCTGATGTTTTAGAAAAAATCAAAAACGCAAAAAACTACGAAGAATTTTGGACAATCATTGATGAAAAACTCAACCAAAACCCTGAATTTGAAAAAATTGATGATAATACATTCAAAAAAGGTGAATTTTACATAAAAGCATCAGCAGAATTTGAAAAAGAATACACAAAAGAAGTTTTAAACGGACTAAAAGAAAAAGGAATAAACTTCACACCTGAATATGTAGACAGTGCGTCAACAAAAGAAGGCTTCTCTGTAACAGTTTTAAAAATCAAAGGCACAAACACCGGAGACTTAATCGATTACAACAAAGGGAAAAATCTGCTTAGTGAGGAAGCTAAAAAAGAAGCATACATACAATTTCAAAAACTAACAAAATTAGGCATCGCAAACCTAGAAGTTTTAAACAATTCAAACTTGAAAATCACACCAGACTATCCTCACAAAGTTGTTGTGACAGACTGGAGCGACCTATGTCCGGTAGAAGAATATCTTGCAGGTTCAATGGATAATTCAAGAATGACAATTATGGAAAAAATACACAACGTAATTTTCAAAAAATAATAAGCAATTATTTTTTTTCACAAGTTTTAAAAACATAGAAAATGGAAGAAAAATGGAACGAATAAATACTAATCAAACATTTGTATATCAAAGACCACAGGTAACAAGAATATATCAACAAAACACATTTCGCCCTGTTGTAAACAATGCGGACATTCTTGATATACGTTCAAGAGGCAAATTCCCAGCAAATGTATTAAGCAACTTCTCCAAAACAGACTTTACTTTTGATGGAGTAAAAGTAAAATCAATTGAAGGATTTTTGCAATCATTAAAAATCAAAGACCCAACTATCCAAGAAAAAATGTGTGCATTAGGAGGATTCGATGCAAAAAAAGCATCAAAATCTATCAAACGAGCTAAAGAAGATATGATGATGTTTTGGAATGGTCAAAGCTTCAGAAGAGATTCAAAAGAATACAAAGAACTTTTGAAACAAGTCGTTGCACTGCAAGAACAAAACCCAAACCAACCTTTTGAATTTGGTGGCAAAAAAATCGCATCTGTTAACGCATTTTTGCTTGCGTTGAAAGTTCAAGACCCTGAAAAACAAAAAGAATTGTGTGCATTACCTCTTGATAAAGTTAAAGAAGCAGCAAGAGAAATTGAACCCATTTACGATTCAAGAACCCTTTATTGGAAAGGCAAGCCAATCGCTAGAACCTCTAATGAATACGCAAATCTTCTTGAAAAACTTTATGTAAAAAGATTTAAAAATGACGCAACATTTAGAGATGCAATAAGAGAATCAAAACATTTCCATTTAATCCACTCAATTGGAAAACAAAATCCCTCAGAAACTATTCTGACAGAAAAAGAGTTCATAGGTCTGCTTGAAAAATTGCAATCTAAAGACAACTATTTTTACAAGTTTAAAGACTTTTTCACATCAGTTATTTTGAAAAAAGCATTACACAAATAAATTATCACTGGGATCTTTCATCAAATGTTGGATCTGCAAAAGTTTTTCTCCACTTTTTGTTTTTACGCAAAAATAGGACATAACCTTACTCGTATGGGGAAATTTGCTACGCTTTTTCATTGTTTTTATTGACACTGATTTAATCTCATCAGGATTCGTTTTATCTATTTTTTCTAACAACTCAATAATTCTTTGAGTCGGATTATTACCCTTGTTCAAACTAGCTAGAAAGTACGTAGGAAGGTTTAAAATAAATCCTTCGTCTTTAATAGACTTTAGCCGATTCATAGATTTTTTAATCTTTTTCAATTCTTTTCGAGTAATATCAACATTAATGATTGCCTGTTTGATATTAGAAATAAAACGTTCAGCAAAACCGTTATCATCTACCATTTTTCTGGCCGAACGCTCAGTCACAACATGTTGAACTATTCCTTTTTTATCTTCAACCCTTGTAATCAAATTTAGCTGATTATGGTCTAATCTTGGAGTTATTGAAACAGAAGATTTCTGCTTCATTTCAGAAAGACCTTCAACCTGTTTTATAATCCTTTTTATATTCTTTTTGTTTTCACCAAAGAAATAAGAATCAAAAACCAACCCTTCATTGAGCTTTTGATAATCTATTTTTATGTTTGCCTTAAAAGAAATGTTTTGCATACAAAAATTATAACTAAAAAAGTTTTTTTCTTGCAAATATGCATTATCTAGTTGGCTTATATATTTTTTTACCTTCTTCAACGTATTGTTTAAGGGCTTTTTCGCCAATTTGAGGCTCAATATTGCCATATACGATTATTCCACGTTTTTTAAACTCATCGAACCAATTTGGTTTAAATCCCTCATCAAATCCTGTGATTTTTTCAACAGTTTTTGAGGGAACACCATAGTATACAGCCTTGATTCCTGACCACATTATCCCTCCGATACACATCATGCAAGGCTCAGCTGTAACATACAAACTCAAATTGTATGGAGCAAGATTATAAGTCTTGAGTTTTTCCTGTGCTGCTTTGATTGCGTTCATTTCTGCATGGTTATTGCTGCAGTTTTCGTTCACAACAGAATTCGCAACTTTAACTACCAAATTGCCCTTATCATCGTATATTGCAGCAACAAAGGGGCCCGAGCCTTGTTCTGTATATTTTGACATATCATTTTGCAACTCGGTAATAATCTTACTTGCATTAATTACTTTGTTTTCATCATATTTTTCATTAGATATAACCTTTGAATACACAGATGATTGAGAAAGTAAAATAATTATCAACAAAGAAATAAGCTTTTCATAAACAACTCCTTTTTTAATACTGATTATTATAAAACATTTTTGAAAATAATTAATATAATTGATGAGATAATTAAAAAAAAATTAATTTCTAAAAAATCTGTTAAATTCTCAATAATAATATAATTGGTGATTTTCACCTCCTGAAAGGTTTTAACATTCAAAAAGCCTAATTCAGGGAGTAGCTAAGACAAAAGTCTAATCACAGCGAAGAAGATAGAATAACTGTGTCTACAAAATAAGTCTGTAAAAATTTACAGACTTATTTTGTATGAAAACCCAAGGAGAAATTTATGGAGAACAAAAAAACTTATCACATCTTGTCTTTATCAGGCGGCAAAGATTCCACTGCTTTAGCTTTTTTTATGAGAGAGAACATGCCTGAAATCTTTGAAAAATTGGAACTTGTATTTTGTGACACTGAACATGAAATCCCTGAAACTTATGACTACTTGAACAAAATTGAAATCTTTTTAGATAAAAAAATAACAGTTATCAAACCACAAAAATCATTTGACCATTTATATTCAATCTTGAAAATTTTGCCTTCGGTAAATAGAAGATGGTGCACTCCTTTATTAAAAACAAATGTTTTTAAAACCTACATAAAAAGTAAAGCTGAAAATAATGCATTGATAAATTTATACATAGGAATCAGAGCTGATGAAGCTTTCAGATTAGATAGTGCAAAACAAAATCAAACTCAAAATATTATCGAAAAACACCCTTTTGTAGAATTTGGAATAATAAAAAAGGATGTAGAAAACATTTTATATGAAAGTGGAATCAACTATCCAGAATATTACAAATGGAGAAAACGCTCAGGCTGTTATTTTTGTTT
Organism: Candidatus Gastranaerophilales bacterium; assembly: GCA_944322545.1. Classification (GTDB taxonomy): domain Bacteria; phylum Cyanobacteriota; class Vampirovibrionia; order Gastranaerophilales; family Gastranaerophilaceae; genus Limenecus. Next base: position 9,598 of record CALUPF010000002.1, on the reverse strand, counting down.
TTATCAATCACCAAAAGACTGGCTAAATTTATACAAACATCATCCTGACTTATATAAAAAAGCGATGGAGTATGAATTTAAAACTGGCGACGACCTTAAAAAATCTCGTTTTGGCTGGAATACAAAATATTCTTTAAGAGAAATTATTGAAAATAAAGCATTAATTGAAAACTCAAAAACGCAAAAAAGCAATAAACAATACACAAAAAATTTAATTGAATTGATATAATTACAAACTGCAATCAGGATCATCTTTATCTACAAGACCATCGTGATCATTATCAATGCCATCAGAACAACTGCCAGTAGAATCTTTACTTTCAGGTTTAGGGCTTCCATAAAGCCAGCAATCAGGAATAGACATCCACATATAAAGAAACTTTTTCTTAAAATCTTTTGCCAATTTTGAATTATCTAAAACAATCGTATTTTCATCATTAGAATTTTGAGCAACCCCAGTCCAATTCATTGAACCAATAACTATATGTCTGTCATCTATTACTGCTGATTTCATGTGCATTTTCCCGCCCCAGTTTTCAACTTTCACAGGCACATTATTTTTTCTCAGCAATTTAACATATTGAGGATTTACGATATTTGCAGCAGAATCAACTATAATTTTCACATCCACATCCCTTGATTTTGCAGCAATTAAAGAATTTATTAACTTTCTATTTGTTAAAAAAAACATAGGAACATAAATATAGTTTTTAGCATTTTCAATTAACGGTCTTATTGCAACATCGTTAGGTGGATTGGACGGAGAAAAAAACACTTTTAATTCAGTATCATCACCAACCTTAATTATTTGTCCGTTAGAAGTTTTATTTTTATATTTGTGAAAATTATTTTCATTAAACATTTCCTCAAACTCTTTTTGGTAAACCTTTGCAACTTCCTTAGATTTTATCAAAATAACATTATTTGCATTGTAGCTCATACAACTACTACTAACATTGGTCGAACCCGTCCAGACATACTCAGAATCAACAATAAAAAATTTATTGTGCATTATGGCACCAGGAATTTTGATTTTATTGCCATCTTTAATTTTTGCATAGTCTTTGATTTTTAAAGAATAATTTTGTTTGATTTTTTGTTCTTCTAACAAGCGTAAATCAGAGAGATAATCTGTTTTAACAAATTCCAAATCATCAATTAATTTCCAAGTGTCAAAATATGGATTTTTATTATTTATATTCATATCAGTAACACCTTGGATTTTAACCCCTCTTTTTTTAGCATTAATTAATGCCCTGTAAATTTTATCTTCATCACCTATCCCGTAAATAGCAAAATTGATTGACTCTTTAGATTTGTCTATAAGATTTAACAAGGATTTGCAAGCTTCGTTATTGCAATTATTATCAGGCTTTTTATGGATTAAAGGATCAACATAAAAAATTTGAACATCATCAAATTGAGCACAAAAAGCACAAGAAATATTTAGAAATAAAACAATCAACAACAAAATCTTTTTCATCAAATTTATTATAGACGATTTTGAAAGATTTTCGAAATCAAACGTTCATAAAAACCAAGGAGAAATTTATGGAGAACAAAAAAACTTATCACATCTTGTCTTTGTCAGGCGGAAAAGATTCAACAGCATTAGCCTTTTTTATGAGAGAGAACATGCCTGAAATCTTTGAAAAACTAGAGCTAGTGTTTTATGACACAGGGTGTGATTTGCCAGAGACTTATGATTATTTAAACAAAATTGAAGTATTTTTAAATAAAGAAATTACAAAAGTAAAACCTGAAAAAAGTTTTGACCATATTTTTCACACTAGTTTTTTAATACCAGCACCACATCGTAGATATTGCACGATAGAATTAAAGGTAAAACCCTCTTGGCAGTTTATTTACAAAAGAATAAAAAATACAGGAGAAGGCATATTCAATTTTTACATAGGAATTAGAGCTGATGAAGCTTGGAGAAAAGGGATTTCTCCAAAAACAGACAAAGAAAAAGAACTTATCAACCCCAAATATCCCTTTGTTGAGCAAAATATAACTAAACAAGATGTAGAAAAAATACTAACCGATAACGGAATTTTTTATCCAGATTATTACAAATGGAGAGAAAGAAACGGCTGTTATTTTTGTTTTTATCAAAAACCAATCGATTGGATAAACCTATATGAACATCACCCTGATTTGTATAAAAAAGCAATGTATTACGAAGAAACAGGAAGAACATCTTATGGCAAAATTTTCAGATGGTGTAATTATGGAACTTTAAGAGAAATGATAAAAAAAGAAAATATAGAAAAAATTAAAAATTTGTCAGCACTAAAGTCTAAACAACAAGATAGAAAAACACCAAAACTTATAGACTTAATTTAACTTACATTTAGGATCTTCTTGGTCAATCAAACCGTTATGATCATTGTCAATGCCATCATTGCAAGAATATTTTGAATCAATCCCTTCAGCGCTAGGAATTTCATACAACCATTTTTCAGGTATTGAACGCCATAGTTCATCAAAATAATTTTTAGTTTCTTTAGCAATTCTTTCACTTTTAATTCTCAAAAAATTCTCATCATTAAAATTAACAGCAGAATTCGTCCAATTCAAAGAACCAGTCAGCGTTATTTCATCGTCAATTACCGCCAATTTACAATGCATTTTACCCGCCCAATTTTCAACTTTGACAGGAATTCCTGCCTCCCTCATCAATTTTATGTACCTTTCAAAATCATTTGCAAAAGAAGCGTCAACAATAACTTTAACATCAACGCCCCTATTTTTAGCATCAACTAGCTCTTTTAAAATATTTTTGTTTGTAAAATAAAACATTGCGACATATATTGATTTTTCAGCACTTTTAAAACTAGGAATAATAGCTTGATTCAAAATATTATCGTTAGGAGCAAAATACAAATCTAATATTGTTTCATCTGATAATTTTAGGTCTTTTGCAAAAATCTTTTTCTTATCAGTATGAAATTTTTCTTCATCATACATTTGAGAAATTTCTTTTCTATATAAATCAGCAACAGCTTTATCTTTTATCAAATATGAAACATTAGCATTAAACCCACCAGAACAAGTTGAGCTAATATTAGTTGAGCCAGTCCAAACGTGATCATTAGAAAAGACAAAAACTTTATTATGCATTAAATAGCCTAGCTTTTTTTGTTTGTCATAATATTTTTGCATCTCATCTTTTTGTGCAAAATCAGTTTTTATATATTTGCACATCCGCGTCAAATTGTGTGTATCAGGATAATCATTTTTTCCTTTGGTATTAACATCAACAATCCCTCTTACTTTTATATCAGAACCATTACACAAACTAACAATTTGATTAAATATATCAGGCTGTTTATAAATCCCATACATCATAAAATCAAGAGATTTTTTCTCATTCATCAATTCTTGATATAGAGCTTTCGCAGCTTGAGTACGAATTTTCGATGAAGGTAATTTATAAAACGGATAATTAAACAGCAAATCAATGCTATGCGATTTATCCTTAGTATTTTGAACTTTAAAAATATTCGCATTCGCAACACATTGCACACAAAGAAAATTTGCAAATATTATCAACAACAAAATCTTTTTCATCAAATTTATTATAGACGATTTTGAAAGATTTTCGAAACAAGTCTTTTAATTTATTGCTAAAATTCTATAATTTAGCTTATTAAAAAATTACACTTCTTGCATATGTATTTCCCAGCGCATACAACCTGAGCCGTTATCTGGGTCAATGTATTCTATGCAATCTTTATCTAAGATTCTAAATTTTTCACCTGCAGGATATACAACTTCTTGGTTATATCCAACGTTGTAAGCCCTTGAAGTTTCTGATTTTGGGTGAATTACAAATTTGATGTTTTGGTTTGACATATGATCACCAAAATCCATTTCTGCATAGTGTTTATGAGTTGAACAACATTGCAGTTTAGGGAATGTATAAATCTCGCCATTTTTTGGAATATTTTTTGAAATGAATGCTTCAGGATTGTTACTACCAAACCAGTGGTAAACAGGTTCATTGTCAAAATCTTGTTTGTAATTTTTTTCTAAAACAGCTTCAAAGTCTGTCTTAGTTTTGATAGGATGTTTCGAATTATATCTGCCACCTACACCCATAACAGATTTTTGCAATGAATCATTAGAAAATTCAAAACTGCCAAGATGTGCACGTTGCCAAGCTTCATATATTTCTTGATCACTAGCATTTTCTGAAAGCTTAGGTATCGTATGAATATCTATAATAGCATCACTTTTTCTTGCACTTTCAAGTTCTTTTATAGCTTGAGCTCTTTGAGAATCTGTCAAAACAGTTTTTTCAGGCATAGCAGCTTCTGGTTCATATTTAAGTTTTGATTTTATATTTTTTATTCTAAAATCGTCTAATTGTTTTATTCTTTTTTCTCTTGCCTTTATAAGCCTAGAAAGGTAAGTTGAAGCTGTTTCACCTTCTTTTTGTGGAGTTTTTTCTGCCAGCTTCAAAAGGGATGAGAACATTTTATTATATTGCTCTTCCATTGCAAAAAATACATTTTGATAACCTGAAGCTTTTGCAGGTTTGATATCTAAACCTGCATCAGTCATTTCTTTGAGCAAATTTATGATATCTTCTTTGTCAATTTTTACACCATTTTTTTCTAACTGTTTGATTTGTTTAAGCAAGTCTTTTGACAACTCTTTTGTAGATGGCATAGTGAAAGAATTTAAACCTTTAATAATTTTGCTATCAACTATTTTTGAAAAATCAGTTAAAATAACGTCAGCATCAAACTTGCCTTGTTTTGCAAGATTATTAGCGATATTAGTAAAGTATTTTGCAACACTTTCTTTTTGCTTAGGAGTTTTCTCCATTTCAGCAAGAACTTTTTTCATATAATTCTTACGTTGAATCAAAGTTTGAGCAAGTTTTGGATCATCAACAGCTTTTTTTACTGCGCTATCAGAAATATTGCAGACCTTTTTGAAGGAATTAACCAATTCCTGATGAGTCATAGCAGAATAAACACTTGTACTTTCAAAATTTCTTCCATCAACTAAAGTAACAAGCTCATCTACAACCTCACCGAAATTAGGCTTTAATCCACCCATTGCACGATAGTTTAATGCGCCACCATTATCGAGTTTGTAAATTTTTCCGTCTTTAACAAAAGTGTTTCCATATAAAACAGAATCCCAATTAGCAAGCCAAGCATCAGCAGCAAAGCCCTGTCTTATAGTTTTTTCGTCAACAGGCTCTTTTAAATCAGGAATATATTTGCTAGCAAGACCTTTGATTTTTCCGTTAATTGTCACAGGCTGAATTTCAGGAGTTTCAAAACCTGCTAATTTGTACAACTTAGAAGCTTGAATTTCAGAAGCAATATGACCTTCTTTTGCCTCATTAGCAGCGTATTTTATATAGAAAATTTCACCTGTTTGATTATTTTTAGCCCAAAAAGCGTCTTGTGAACCCATTTGGGAATCAACAAATCTGCTCCAAATGGACTCTTTTTCGTTAATCGAGATTTTTATTGGCTTTTGAGGATATTTAGACGCCAAAGATTTTCCAAACAAAGCCTCTTTGCTCAATTGTATAGTATCAGCTTCAAGCCTTTTAATCGGACTTGTCGCAGTATTTTTGCCTATTGGAGTTGCCTCAGAAACACGCTTTGATAGCTTTCCTGCCTCAGCAGCGATTGTTTCTTTGCCCGTTTTTATAATCTGAGTTGTAATCTTTTTTATGTCCATAAAAATACCTATTTGTTCCTATATTGTAAAAAAAACAGTTAAAGCCATAAAATTGCCAAAATATAACAAAAAATGAAACATTACGTTAAATCAAAAAAATATAGACAAGCTTCTAAACTTCAACGGTATAAAAATCTTAAAATTTAATGAAAAACAATAGAATTATGTGCTTAAATTTAGTACAATACTTTTGTTTTAATCTGAATCTGCGACATAAATAAATTTTAGGGTCAATATACTTAATTACACGAAGGAGTTATATGAAAGAAGAAAAGAAAAAGTGTCCATATTGTGGTGAAGATATTGAAATTCAATCAACAATTTGTGAATTTTGTGGTGAACAGCTAGAACAAGATGTGGAACAAAAACAAAAAGAAAGCATTTTAGACAGGCTAAAATGTCTATGCTCAAAAAATATTGTTTGGATAAAAGGATTAGCAATAATTCTTGTTGTATCGTTAATTTTGGTCTGTTTATACCTCAATGAAATAAATAGTGCAAATAAATTATTCAAACAAGCCGAGACAAAAAATCCTACTGACATTTTAAAAGCAGTAGCTGAAAATGAAAAAGCAATGGAAAAATATCTTTCACAAGTACATTTAAAGTCGAGCAAAGATAAAGCCTTGCTGTATTTTTTAGAGGAAACAAGGAAAAAATCTATCAAATTTGATGAAAGTCTGGCGCTATATGAATACATCGATGAAAATTACGATGCAGTTTATAACACATTAAACAGCAAAAAGCCCTTAAAATACAAGAATGTGGTTTTCAAAATGGGAGAAAATGACAGGATTTATATAGATTCACCTAAAACCAAAATCTTTAGAATTGTATATGACGGAGAAGGCGGATTTTATCCTTTACCAAGCTATAAATATATAAATGAAAAATTCTCATCTAAATTAGCTCCAGCCGGTAAAAAATACATAAGCGAACTAGCAAAAGAGGATGAAATGACAGGTAACGTCGGATATTTGTCTGATGGTGCAATTACAATTACCAAACAACAAATTGCAGACAGGTTACTATCTTGGCTTGAGTTTAGAAAAAAATATCCTGAATTTACTGAAAACTCAGATTACTTAAAAAAACACATAGATTTCTTAACAAGAGATTTAATAGTCGACACATATCAAACTTGGGATTCATACGAATACGGAATCGAACCATCTTTGTCATCACAAGCAAAAAAAGCTTATGAATACTTCTTAGATAAAGCTGACAAAGAAACAAAAGAATATAAAGTTGTAAAAGATTGTTATGAAATTCTTAAATCACACAATTATAGAAGTTCCGATGCATTCTATGAAAAAGTTAATGAAGAATACGGAGAATTACCATCATATACATAAAAAAGGAGTTAAAAATGACAGAAGACATGAAAAACTGCCCATTTTGCGGCAAAGAAATTAAAGCAATAGCAAAAAAATGCAGATATTGCGGTAAGTTTCTTGAAGAAAACCAAAATACAGACAACCAAGAAACTAAAAACATTGAAACTAAAACAATACAAAATAAATTAGCAGAGTTTTTGAATAAATTTTTAAATTTAAGTTTCAAAATTGGCAAAGTCTTTTCTGCATTTATGTTACTTTTAGTTTCATTAGTTATTGTAATTTCAGCAGTTGTATTAATTAGCATAAATGGTTCAAATGTTAAAACTCCAAAATTTGAAGTAAAAACAACTGAAATTACAAAAGAAACAACAACAAATGCTGAAGACACAAAAACAGAAATTGAGGAAAATTACATAAAAGAGATTGATAAAATCACAGATAAATACAAATTAAACAAAGAAATAATGAATATACTCAAAGATGCTCTCGCTGATAATTCACCAATTTATCCTCAGTATATGGAACAATATATAAAAGGTTTAAATGCGTATTGCTCAGACTCTATAAAATATTATTCTAATGACAAGAACAAAAAAGAAAGAAACAAAATGCTTCGCAAAGTTGTAGACAGATTGGTCTATTATCCAACTAATAGCGATTATGTAGATGCAACAACCAATTATATAGATTCAGACAATACATATTCAAAATTCTTTACGTTCGGTATTGTTATTGGCTACACAGAAGCTTTTGAAAATGCGATTAGCAATAAATCTGCAACTGAAACTGAGAACATGATAGTTAAAAGCATTGCCGCAGGAGTTATTGCCATCAGCTTATTAATTTTCTCAATTCTTTTATTCTTGCCTGTATTAATCAAAATAGAAGAAAATACAAGACAACTCACTTTAAACAAAGAAGATAAAAATTAACAAAATTTGAATTAAAGACTAAAAAGGCAGTTATTTTAAAATAACTGCCTTTTTGTTTTATTTCCAATAAACTTTAAATTTTGCAATTTCTTCAAGAGTTTTATGATAATCCCCTTTGAAACAAATCGTCCTATCATCAATATAAAGATAAGACGGTAATTTTATGTTAGTCACATCTTTAAAAAATTTATCCAAATTGTTATTAATCAGCCATTTAGTTGCAAGCATTAAATTTCTTGATGTAAAAAGATACAATTCCGCATTTTGTGATAAAGTTTCTAAAAATTCATAAGCCCCGATTTTAATTTCAGGAATATGATTTTCATTAAATTTTTCTTTTCCATATTCATTTAAAACACCATCTAAATCAATAAGTATCTTTTTAGTAAACATAAGTAATTTTGTCCGTCACACAGTTTGTTCGTATTGTCATTATAGCGGACAATTTAATTATGGACAAGGCTTTATTACAAAAATTAGCAAATCGTATAAAAGAGTTGAGAAAATTACATAAATATACTCAAGATGATTTAGCGGATTTAGCCCAAATTGCACGCTCAACTTTAGGTAATATTGAAACTGCTCAAAATGATGTGACCTTTTCCAAATTAAACAAAATAGCAAAGGCTTTCAATTTAACATTAGCTGAATTTTTAAATTTTTGATTAGTATCTAAATTTCACTGATAAATTTTTATATCTCAGTCTACTCTTAAATACAAAAATGAGCTTATATAACACAAAAAATAGGCAATTTTAAAGAAGCTTCTATTTAAAGATTAAATAGGCAAAAAGATGAGATTAATTAAAATAATTTCGAGCACTTTTCTTGAATATCTGATGCAATATCTTTTGCGAATTTTTCCTTGAGCCCTATATTTTTTGCAACTGCTAAAATATCATCTAAATCAGGATTTTTCCCTTCTCCGTTGATTGTTGTTGCATGTTCTCCATTGAAAGAAGAACTGTAAGTCAGATCATACGCAGGAGACAGGTGCCATTCTTTTTTATTGTCATCATAAAGATAAGAAAAATTCTTTGAATGATCATCTCTATTGTGCGCAAAGACATTGAAACACATCAGCCTGAGTAGTTGTTCAATATCTTGGTAATTTCTTGTAATCTCAAGTGTGAGTTTCATCAATATATTATAATCAAGGTTAGGAAGCCTGTGGCTTGTTTCTAATAGCCCGCTTGCCGATACCATATGGATTTTTTTACCGTTTTTGCGGTCAAATCTTTTTACTCCAAAATACCCCGAACAAATTTTTGACGGGAAAAGCCTTGTTTCAGGCATATTTATTCCGCAATCTTTTGCACATAATGAATATTGATACTCTTTTTCGCCAATATTTTTAGGGTCGACAGATGACGGAAATTTAATTATCCAATCTTCGTTATCTATAGAAGTTAAAATTTTTGGTCTTGTTCCGCCTGATGAGCCGCCCAGTTGAAAAAGTTCATCTAAGTTGTCCGAATCTTGTGATTCCAGTATTTTTGAACACTCTTGAGCAAGAAGGTCATAATCGTCAATATTATTTTTAGTTTCAAATCTGTGTTCTGGCTTATAAGTCAAAGCGCCCATCCCGCTTTGTTGAACAATAGCAAGACG
>CALUPF010000001.1 GCA_944322545.1 Candidatus Gastranaerophilales bacterium | reverse complement strand
TTTCATCAAGATTATCTGATAGAATACCACCTCCTTCACTCATTAAATAAGGAAGGAAAAACATAGGGTCTTGTTCAAAGCTTATTGCAAAAGTATCTTTGTCTGTTAATTTTTGTCCTATTTTTATTAAATCTTCAAGTGTCCAATTTGAATTAGGGTATGGAATGTGCTTTTTATCAAATATATCTTTGTTGTAGTATATAACTAAATTTGATACATCCCTTGGTATTGCGTATAATTTCCCTTTGTAGCTAAGTGCTTTTAAAGAGTTTTCATAGTATGTATTTTTGAGTTCTTGATATGAAGATGTTGGAATTTCTTTTAGTACTCCAGCATTTGCATAAATAGGTAGATATAAGTTGTTTATAAAAATAACATCAGGTGCTGTATTTGATGCAAACAGTAGGTGTATTTTTTGAAAATAGTTCTGCGGGATGTGCATAAAATCCACTTTTATATCAGGATTTGTGCTTTCAAAATCTTTAAGCAGTGGCTCAAGAATTTCTATTTCAGATTTTGATCCCCAACTTGCAAATTGAATAGTCACTTTATTATCAATTTTATTAGAACATCCACATAGCGTACAACTACATACTAGTGTTGTAATTAGTAGAAGTTTTTTTATAACTGTTTTCACTTAGCTGCTCTCTAATTATTGTCTATAATTCTATTAAGACACCCATTTTATTATCGTTTACTTCAACTAAAGATTTGAAGTTATCTGCTTTTACCATATAGACATTAGCATTATCATGTCTTACTTGGATAGGTTTGTCTATATTTTTATCAAATTTTTTCAAAACAAATACTTCTTCATTTACTCGACCGATTAAGGCTGATTTTCCTTCATGGTTTACGATGTAAAATCCTTTATTGTTATCGATATTGAATCCGGATTTTACGATTAAGCCGTTTATGTATGAGTCTTTTGTTTCATTTCGAAGTTTTTCAATAGGGTTTGATTGCAAAGTCTGTTTTTCTTCAGGTTTTGCTGTTTCTGTTTTTTCTAATTGGATTTGACTCTTTGAAGGCTGCATTATGCCTGCAATATCGTGTTGTCTGTCTAGTGTTGGTCTTATTTTTGCAATACTTTTTGATATAGGACTTGTTGCCTTTCTTTTTTCATATTCAGCTTTAGCTGTTTGTTCTTTATCAAGTATTGAAAAATATTCTTCCATAGAAGACATTACGTAATCATTTTCATCTATATTCATTTCTTTAGCTCTTTGTTTTAGTGCTTGAATTTCTGCAACATTTAAATTAGAATCTTTCATTCTTCTTTTGTTTGTGTGAAGTGCAGAGGAACCAAGTTCTACATTTTTAGATTCTTTTAATTTTGTTGATTGTTCATACTTCTTGAATCTGCTTTTAATTCCTCCTCTGTGTGACATAGAAAGAGATGCCATTGAATCAAAAGCTTTTAGTTTAACTGTTTTTTGAAGCTCATCATGAATTACATTTTCTTCATTATGAATTTCTATTATTTCAGGATTAATATCTCGGTCTTGGGGTGCCATATCTGCAACCATTTGCTCCAGTTGTTGACGTTTTTGCTCGATGATTTCTTCAGGAGCAGGTTGTTTTATAAATGTATAATTTCCTTTATTTGTTCCTCTGGATACTGGTTTTGCGGATGCATCAAGATATCTTTGGTATTTTTGTTGCCAGTTTAAGTCTTTGTTATTTACAATGTTATTGTATTTTAATGTATTCAAAGAAGTTGGTCGTTCTGCAAGGTGATTTAAAAATGATTCTTTAAGAATTTTAGAGTTTACAAGAGCAGCTTTTATAATACGTGCGACTACCAATAAACCAATTATTGGTAATAGGATAAACATTAAAATCGCAGTAACTCCTGCAGGCATGTTATTTAAAACCTCTTGAATTGTTTGCTTACATTGTTCTATTGTAGAATTTAGCACAAGTATATGTGACGGTAAAGTTTTTTCTTTACTGATTTCTTTTGATATTGACTCTGTGTTTTGTACAGATTGAGTTGTTTGTGCTTGTTGTTCTGTTTGAGTAATTGTTGGAACAATGTTTTCTAAATCCTGTTGCTGATCAGGATACTTGTTTTCAAGGTTATCTCTTATACTGTTTGTTTTTGTTTCGATTTTTTTTGTAATTTCTGTAACAGGATTTTTCTTTTCTTGAGCGATTCTTGTATTTGTGTCTGTTTTTGTTTCTTGTTTTTTTGCGTTCGCTTTTGGTTGTACTTTTTTATTGTCAACTATTGCAGGTTGAGTTTGTACTTTATTTACTGTTATATTTGTCTTTCTTTGGATGTTTTCTTGTTTTATTGTACTGTTTTTACCAATATTATTTTTTATTGTATTTGCTTCTGCAATAAGGGTTTTGTATTCTTTTTCCTCAGCAGTTATAGGACCTGACTTTTGAGTTTTTGTTTTTATGTTTATTGGTTTTGTTGTAATTAATGTTACTTTTGTGTATTCGTTGCCACTTTCATTAACGCTTTTTACGTCAACATGGGACACAAGATCTTTTACGCTGCCTAAGTCAGGAGCTGAATATCCAGAGGAAAGGACTCTTGGCATAAGTACAACATATTTGTTGTCTGATTTTTTTCTTACAACAATGTTGTCTTGATAGGAGTTTGTTGTAAAAAATGTCAAATCAACCGCGTTATTACTAGATTTGTGCAAATCAAGTTGAACGAGGTTGTTATCACCTGCTGATGCTAAGTTTACATTTGTCAATGTCAAACCGAGCAATAATGCTATTCCAAATATATTGGACTTTTTCACCATCTTCTACCGTTAACTAATTTTTCCCTATAATATATATAATACTTTGAGTTGTAAAAAATTGCCAAATTCTTAATAAATTGATAAATTTGTGTTACAATTATTAAAAAAATAGAGGTAATTTAAATGAAAAGCGGTTTTGTAGCAATAATTGGAAGACCTAATGTTGGAAAGTCAACTATTTTAAATCAAATCTTAGGACAAAAGATAGTTATTACAACGGATAAAGCTCAAACAACTCGAAAAAGAATAAAAGGCATATATACCACAGAAAAAGGTCAAATTGTTTTTATAGATACCCCTGGAGTTCATAAACCGCTGAATAAGTTGGGGGAATTTCTTCTTGATGAAGCAAAAATCGCAGTGCCTGATGCTGATTTGATTTTGTTTTTAGTTGATGGTTCTGAACCTGCTGGAAAAGGAGATAAATGGATTGTTCAAAATATTTTGCAAACTGATATTCCTGTACTGATAGTTATGAATAAAGTTGATAAAATAAAAAATATGCAAAAGGTAGAGCAAAATCTTTTAAGCTATAAAGTTTTGTTTGAAAAAAATTATCCGATGGTAAAAGTTTCTGCAAAAACCGGTCGCAACATTGATACTTTAATAAAAAATATTTATAAATATTTGCCTGAAGGAGAACTTCTGTATCCTGAAGATGTTGTAACAGAAGAAACTATGCGTGATGTGGCAGAAGAAATTGTCAGAGAGAAAATTCTTCTTAATACTTCTGATGAAATACCTCATTCGGTTGCAGTGAAAATTGAGAGTTATTCTGAATCTGAAGATATTGATAGGATATATGCTACTATTTACTGCGAAACAAAAAGCCAAAAAGGAATTCTTATCGGGAAAAATGGTAGTATGTTGAAAACGATTGGCTCAGAAGCTCGTATTGAATTAGAAAAGATTGTTGAAAAAAAGGTCTTTCTTGGTTTAGAAGTAAAAGTTGAAAAAGACTGGCGTAAAAAACAAAGCTCCTTAAAAGAATTCGGATACGAGCAAGAAAAATAACTTAACTAAAAATATTATCTTATATGTTCAGTTTGTATCCGCCACCATATATTGTCTCGATATATTTTCTTCCGTTAGATATTTTATCTAGTTTGGTTCTAAGATGTCTGATATGAACTCTTATTGTTTCAATGTCATCATCAGGAGAATATCCCCACACCTCTTTTAAGAGTTGAGCTGAAGATACCATGGTTCCATGGTTTTGGAATAGAAGATTAAATATTTCAAATTCAATTGGAGTCAATTTTGCAATTTTATCATCAATTTTTACACTATATGCTTCAGGTAATATTGTTATGTTTTCGAGTGTTAAAATTTCTCTTGTTGAAGCACTTTCAGGTATTTGTCTGGTTCTTTTTAACAGAGCTCTTACTCTTACTTGTAATTCTTCCATTTCAAAAGGTTTTACCAAGTAATCATCAACCCCAATATCAAAACCTTTAACTTTATCATTGATTTGAGAAAGCGCTGTAAGCATAAGTATTGGAATGTTTTTTGTAGAATTATTTTTTCTAATTCTCTGAGCTACTGTATATCCATCTACTTCTGGCATCATAACATCTAGTACCACAAGAGAAGGTAGCTCTTGTTTACACAAAGCAAAGCCCTTTGTTCCGTCAAAAGCTTGAATTACTTTATAACCGCATAATTCTAAATTTACTTTGATTAATTCGTTTATAGCTAAATCGTCATCTATTACTAATATTTTATTCATATTTGAATTCTATATTTAACAGAATAAAAATTCAACTTATTATGTTAAAAAATATTAAAACTAATTAGCCGTTTGATTAATCCATTTTATAAGCTTTTTGAGCATATTTGTTTTATAAGTTTTGTAAAATTTAAAATAAAAAGTGTAAAATTTACATATTTTTTAATTTTTATTGTAATATGTTAATTGTGTAATAACACATTTGTAGTAGATAGATATACATTTATAAGGAGGCACATGAATTGGCAATAACATCACCTTTCACAGCGTTTCAAGAGAACGGCAAAAAAGAGATCCACTTAGGACAACATGTTTTAGCAGAATTTTTTGAATGTGATCCAAACACATTAAACAGTATTGATAAAGTAGAAAAGTATATGGTGGATGCCGCCCTTGAATGTGGTGCGACTATTGTCCAAAAATGTTTCCATATGTTTAACC